>JAVYME010000050.1:0-5113 GCA_038736825.1 Candidatus Iainarchaeum sp. | reverse complement strand
TTTGATGCAGATGAAGTGCTTGAAACAGTGGAAAGAGAGAAATGCACTGCGCTTTATGGTGTTCCAACAATGTTTATTTTGGAATTGAACAGTCCAAACTTTAAAAAGTATGATTTGTCTTCTTTGCGCACTGGAGTGATGGCTGGCGCTCCCTGTCCTGTGGATACAATGCGAAAATGCATTGAATTAATGCATATGAAGGAGATAACGATTTGTTATGGTTTGACTGAAGCGGCTCCAGTGGTAACGCAAACTTTGAGGAATGATCCCTTGGAAAAGCGAGTTGAAACTGTTGGAAGAGCCCATCCAAACCAGGAAGTGAAAATTTTTGAGCCTGGCACAAACAAAGAGTTGCCGCCGAACACTCCAGGAGAGCTTTGCGTTAGAGGCTATAATATCATGAAGGGCTATTATAAAATGCCTGACAAAACCGCTGAAGTGATTGACAAACAGGGTTTTTTGCACACAAAAGACTTGGCAACTGTTGACGAGCAAGGCTATTTTCGCATTCTTGGCAGAGTGGATGACATGATAATAAGGGGTGGCGAAAACGTTTATCCAAGGGAAGTCGAGGAATTCCTTTACACAAACCCAAAAGTGAAGGATGTTGCTGTTGTCGGCGTTCCAAGCAAGACTTTTGGCGAAGAGGTAATGGCTTACATTATTTTGAAAGACGGCGTGAGCGCAACAGCTGAAGAAATAATCGCTTATTGCAAGGAAAATTTTTCCCGCTATAAGGCGCCAAAATATGTAAAGTTTGTGGACAGATTTCCTTTGACTGCAAGCGGAAAAGTGCAAAAGTTCAAGTTGAGGGAAATGGCTGCAACAGAGCTTGGCTTGGAGGCAAAAAAATGACTTTCTTGAAACCAAACATGGAAAACTATGAAAAAACCTATAAGGAATTCAAGTGGAATGTGCCAGAATACTATAATTTTGGCTTTGACACAATAGACAAGTGGGCTGAAAAAAAACCAGAAAAAACCGCACTCATTTCTGTGGACAGCGATGGAGTTTCCCACAAAAAGCATTCCTTTAAGGACTTAAAAGAACAATCAAACAAGTTTGCAAATGTTTTGCACTCGCTTGGACTAAAAAAAGGCGATCGCCTTCTCTTAATGCTGCCTAGAATTCCTGAATGGTATTTTTGCGTTTTGGGCTCAATAAAGGCAGGAGTAATATTCATTCCAACAACCACAATGTCGACAGAAAAAGACTTGGAGTTCAGGTTGAACAAGTCTGGAGCAGTAATGGCTGTAACAGATTTGGAGAATTCTGCAAAAATAGACAATATTCTTGAAAAAACTGTTTCGCTTGAGAAAAAACTCTTAGTGGGTGGAAAAAAAGAGGGCTGGCTTTCCTTTGAAGGAGAAATGGAAAAAGCACCAGCAAAAATAAAAAAGCCAGTGAAAACAAAAAGCTCTGACGCAATGCTCATATATTTCACTTCTGGCACTGAAGCACAGCCAAAAATGGTATTGCACGAACAAAAATACGCTTTAGGGCACGAAGTGACTGCAAGGTTTGCGCAAGACTTAAAGGAAGAGGACGTGCACTGGACTATTGCTGACACTGGCTGGGCTAAAACCGCTTGGGGCAAACTGTTCGGTCAATGGATTGTGGGCTGCACGGTATTGCAATTCAACCAAAAGGGAAAATTTGATGCAGACACTGCTTTGAACATAATCCAGCGCTTTAATGTCACAACTTTTTGCGCTCCACCCACAGTGTACAGAATGATGATTTTAAAGGAAGGCATGAAAAACTGTGATTTTGGAAAACTAAGGCATTGCATGAGCGCTGGCGAACCCTTGAACCCAGAAGTGATAAAGGTTTGGAAGCAAGCAACCAATACAACAATTCACGATTTTTACGGGCAAACCGAAACAGTTTGCTTGATTGCAAACTATCCCTGCATGCAAATAAGGCATGGCTCTATGGGCAAGCCCACTCCAGGGCACATAGTGGAAATTGTTGACGAAGAAGGAAACCCGATGCCCATAGGACAAGAAGGATTGATTGCAGTTAGAACCGAACCAGTTAGACCGCCAGGGCTTTTCAGGGAATACTGGCAGGACAAAGAAAAAAATGAAAGCGTTTTCAGGAAAGGCTGGTATTTCACTGGAGACAAAGCCTATAAAGACAAAGACGGTTATTTTTGGTTTGTGGGAAGAGCGGATGACGTAATAAAGGCTTCAGGTTACAGGATTGGGCCCTTTGAAGTGGAATCTGTCCTGATAGAGCATCCTGCAGTGGCTGAAGCTGCTGTTGTCGGGCACCCAGATCCAGTGCGCGGCACAGTCGTAAAAGCCTTTATCATTTTGGCGCCAGGCTATAAGGCTTCAGAAAAACTCGCTGAAGAAATCCAAGAATTTGTAAAAAAACAGACAGCTCCCTACAAGTATCCGCGCATAATAGAGTTTGTGGAAGAATTGCCGAAAACAATTAGTGGCAAAATCCGCCGCGCAGAACTCAGAAAAAGGTGAATTTTTGGAAAGAAAAAAATTCTCTTATGGTGTTGCCCCTTCAAATGCAAAAAACCATGTGCAGCTGGCATTTGATGCAAGCGTTGAAGCAACAGCCACAAGGGAAATATTGAGCATTACGCAAGGCAGGCCTGAAATAATTTCGCTTGCAGGCGGTTTGCCGGATAACAGGCTTTTTGAGTGCAATCGCTTTCTTGAAATACTTTCAGATTTAACCAATGGAAGGTGTGTTGACCACGAGGGCAGAAAAATAGAGGGCGGAGACCTTTACCAGTATGCGCCAAGCGAGGGCGTGCCATATTTTTTTGAAACATTAAAGGAATGGATTAACAAAAAAGAGGATTTTGGCGTAATTGAAAGCGAAAACTTGCTGGTTATAAGTGCTGCACAGCACGGCCTTGATCTTTTGGCAAGGGCGTTCATTGATCCTTGCAAGGATGCTTCAGTGATTGTTGGCGCTCCAACTTATTTGGCAGAATTGAATGTTTTAAGCGGGCGCTCTCCAAAACTGGAAATAATCGGTGTTCCATTGGATGAAAAAGGCATGCAAGTGGAATTGATTTGGGATTTGCCGAAAGAAAAACTGGAAAAATGCAAGTATATTTATGTTGTGCCAACCTTTGACAATCCGGCTGGCACTGAATTGAGTGAAAAGCGCAGAAAGGAATTGATTGACATTTCAAACGAGTTTGGAATCCCAATAATAGAAGATGAACCCTATGCTTGCTTACGCTATGAAGGCGAAAAAATGCATTCCATAGTGCACTATGATGACATCGGGTGCACTGTAAGACTGCAAACCTTTTCAAAAATGGCTGCGCCAGGGCTCAGGCTGGGATATATTGCTGGAAACAGCGAGCTTGTCGCAAAACTCAGGCTAATGCTTCAAAGTTCAACGTTGTGCGCTGGCTCTTTAAGCCAATACTTGCTCGCAGAATTCATTAAAAGGGGCTGGCTTGAAGAGTATTGGGCGAAAGTGATTCCTGTTTACAGAGAGCGCTTGAATGCAATGCTGAATGCAATGGATTGCCATCTTTCAGGTTATGGTTTTTGGGTGAAACCAAGAGGCGGACTGTTTGTGTGGCTGCAATTAAACCAAATAAATGGCGACGAACTTTTCCTTAAAGCAATACAAAAGAATGTGGCAATAGTCAAGGGAAGCGCTTTCTTTCCACCCAATGCTGACAAGAAATTCCACAATTCTGCAAGATTGAATTTCAGCAAGGCAAACCCTGAAGAACTGAATATTGCAATAGAAAGGCTTGGAGAAGCCTGCAAGGAAATTGAAAAAAAGTGATTTTTTTATGGTTGAACAAAAAGCAAGGGTTTTAGAGGAAAAATGCAAGGCTTGCGGTTTATGCATTCACTTTTGCCCTGTCAAAGCAATAACCTATAATGAAAAAAAATTCAATTCAAAGGGAGTTCACCCAGCTTTTGCGGACAAAGCGAAATGCATTGGCTGCAGGCAATGCTTTTTGGTTTGCCCTGAGGTTGCAATCGAGGTTTTTGAGGAATGAAAATGGCGAAAATGTTGATGGAAGGAAATGAGGCAGTAGCTGAAGCTGCTTTGCGCGCTGGCTGCACTCACTATTTTGGTTACCCGATTACACCACAAACAGAGTTAAGCGAATACCTTGCAAGGGAAATGCCAAAAAGAAAAGAGTGCTTTTTCATGCAAGCGGAAAGCGAAATAGCCGCAATAAACATGGTTTTAGGGGCTTCAGCTGCTGGAGCAAGAACCATGACCTCGTCCTCTGGGCCTGGCATTTCCCTAAAACAAGAAGGCATTTCATACATTGCAGCATGCAATCTTCCCTGCGTGATAGTGAACATGGCGCGCGGAGGCCCTGGCTTGGGAAACATTGCTCCATCCCAAGCAGACTATTTTCAAGCAGTAAAAGGCGGCGGTCACGGCGATTACCGCTTGATAGTGCTTGCTCCGAATTCAGTGCAAGAACTGGCTGACCTTACAGTTGAAGCATTTGATTTGGCTGACAAGTACAGGAATCCGGTGATGGTTTTGGGGGACGGGCTTTTAGGGCAAATGATGGAGTCAGTGGAATTCAAAAAATCCTCCAAAAACAATCTGGCAAAAAAAACTTGGGCTGCAAGGGGCGCAAAAGGAAGAAAACCAAACATAATAAACTCGTTATTCCTTAACCCGAAAGACTTGGAGCAAGTCAACTTGAAATTGCAGGAAAAATACAAGGAAATTGAAAAAAAAGAAAAGCGCTGTGAATTGTATAAAATGGAGGATGCAGAATTCGCTTTTGTTGCATTTGGAATAATGTCAAGGATTGCAAAAAGCGCTGTGAACGAGGCAAGAGCAAAAGGAATAAAGGCAGGACTGATAAGGCCAATCACTTTATGGCCTTTTCCTTCAGAAAAAATAGAGAGTGCTTCCAAAAAAGTCAAGGCTTTCATTGTGACTGAATTGAATGCAGGGCAAATGGTTGAAGATGTAAGGCTTGCGGTTTGCGGAAAAAAGCCAGTGCATTTCATTGGACGGCTTGGCGGAATGCTTTTAACACCACAACAATTACTGGAAAAACTGCGGGAAGTGGCAAAATGAAAACCATTTTAAAAAAACCTGAATCGCTTACTGACGCACCAATGCATTATTGTCCTGG
>JAVYME010000049.1:0-5163 GCA_038736825.1 Candidatus Iainarchaeum sp. | reverse complement strand
GGTTTCACCAGAAACCCTTCAACCGGTGAAAAAAAACTGTACGGAGAATACCTTTTGAACGCTCAAGGAGAGGATGTTGTTGCAGGCACTCGCACTCCAAAGCAATTGAATGAAATGAAAAAAGAACTTCCACACATCTACTCTCAAATTGCAAAAATTGCAAAAAAACTTGAAATCCATTATGCAGACATGCAGGATTTCGAGTTCACCTTTGAAAAGGGAAAATTGTGGGTGTTACAGACAAGAAACGGAAAGCGCACAGCAGAAGCCGCTGTAAGAATTGCAGTGGACATGCACAAAGAAGGAATTCTCTCCAAGCGCGAGGCAATCATGCGCATTGAACCAGAACACCTGGACATGCTATTGCACAAGCGCATAAACCCAAAAAACAAGCCAGAGGTTATTGCAAAAGGCTTGCCAGCATCGCCTGGAGCAGCCTTCGGGCAAGTGGTTTTTTCAGCAGATCGCGCGGAAATCCTGGCAAAAGACGGCTTGAAAATCCTTTTGGTTAGACCGGAAACCACTCCTGAAGACATTCACGGCGTTGTCGCCTCAGAAGGCGTTCTCACCACTCGCGGCGGCCTCACAAGCCATGCAGCAGTGGTTGCAAGAGGAATGGGCAAGCCTTGTGTTTCAGGCTGTGAAAAAATAAAAATAGACTTGCAGGGAAAAACCTTCACAGTTGGCACCCACAAAGTGAAAGAAGGGGATTTCATTACAATTGACGGCATGACTGGCGAAGTAATGCTTGGAAAAGCCGACCTCATAGACCCAGAAATGAGCAAAAGCATGCGAACCATTTTGCGCTGGGCTGACAGAATTCGCGTTCTAGGAGTAAGAGCAAACGCTGACACTCCAGAGGATGCAAAAAGAGCAAGGGATTTTGGAGCAGAGGGAATAGGGCTTTGCAGGACAGAACACATGTTCATGCAACAAGAAAGACTGCCAGTTGTGAGAAAAATGATAATGGCCTCCTCTGACAAAGAGCGAAAGCAAGCCCTAGCAAAACTCTTGCCAATGCAGCGCTCTGATTTTTTACAAATTTTCAAGGCAATGAATGGCTTGCCGGTTGTAATAAGGCTTTTAGACCCGCCATTGCACGAATTCCTGCCAGACAGGCTTGAACTTGCAAAAAACATTTGCGAGCTTGAAACCCTTGGCAGAAAGGGCTCAAAACTGGAAGAATTGAAAAAATTGTACAAAAAAGCAAGCGATTTAAGCGAAAAAAACCCCATGCTTGGCTTTAGGGGTTGCAGGTTAGGCATTCTCTATCCAGAAATATACGAAATGCAAGTGCAAGCCGTTTTTGAAGCAGCCTGTGAAGCCCAAAAACAAGGCTGCAAGGTTTTGCCCCACATAATGATTCCACTTGTAGGACACGAATCAGAAATAGGGCAATTGAGTGTTTTGGTTTCAGACACTGCTGAAAGGGTAATGGAAAAAGAGAACAAAAAGATTCCATTCAAGATTGGCACAATGATAGAATTGCCTCGAGCCTGCCTTGTTGCCAACCAAATAGCAAAGCATGTCAGCTTTTTCTCTTTTGGCACCAACGATTTAACCCAGACAACACTGGGAATTTCAAGGGATGACGCTGAAGTCCTGTTCTTGGAACACTATGTGGACCAAGGCGTAATCCAAGAAAACCCCTTCATGGTTTTGGATTCAGAAGGAGTTGGAAAACTAATAAAAATGGCAGTAAGTGACGGCAGAAAAACCAACAAAAAATTAAGTGTTGGAATTTGCGGCGAGCACGGCGGAGACCCAAAATCCATTGCCTTTTGCCATGAAGCCGGAATAGACTATGTGAGCTGCTCTCCGTTCAGAGTGCCAATTGCAAGGCTTGCAGCAGCACAAGCTGCACTCACAGAAAAACAAAAACCATTCAGTTCAACCGCTTAAATCTGTCAAACCATTTTGTCAGGTTTTATTCCATGCTTTACGCAAAATACAAGTTCACTGGTTTCAACAATGAAACAGTAAACCTTATCACGGAAAGCACTGCCAGAGCATTAAAAGAATTCGAGTTCTCAACCTTCCTGCTGGGTTGCACCTTTCAAGACTCGCTAAGCGAAGAAGCAAAGCTTTTATTGAAAAAAGAATTCCAGCCAGCGCTTGTAAGAGAAATGGAAAAAACCCTGAACGCAAAAGCAGATTTTTTGGAACCAGAAATGGAAATAATAGTCAACTTCAACCAAGACATTGCTTTCTTCAGGCCGCGCCCGGTTTTTATTTCAGGACGCTATAAAAAATTCTCTCGCGAAATCACTCAAACAAAGCATTATTGTTTCAAGTGCAAGGGAAAAGGCTGCAGTTTTTGCAACAAAACCGGCATTCTAACCAAAGAATCAGTTCAATCCTTGATAGAAAAGCACGCCCTGCCATTGTTTCAAGCTGCTTCCCTTAAATTCCATGGAGCCGGGCGCGAGGACAAAGATGTAAGAATGTTAGGCAATGGCAGAAAGTTTGTAATAGAATTATTAGAACCCAAAAAGAGAAATTGCGGGCTAAAACGCCTTAAAGATGCAGTAAACAGAGAAGAAGCCAAAAAAATTGAAATTGACTGCCTTGAATTCTGCAAAAAAGAAGAAGTGGCACGATTAAAGGAAGCCAAGTTCAAAAAATTGTATGAAGCGCTTGTTTTTTGCGAGCAACCCTTCAACCTTGAAAAAATCCAAGCGCTTTCAGGGCAATTCCTTGAAATACTGCAAAGAACCCCGTTAAGGGTTTCAAAGAGAAGAGCAGACCTTGAAAGAAAAAAAACCACTGAAATCAAGGAAGTTGAAGTGGTTTCAAAAAACTCTTTCAAAATCCGGTTAATTGCAGAATCAGGGCTTTACGTGAAAGAATTCATTTCAGGAGATGAAAACCGCACCAATCCAAGCCTTTCCTCTTTGCTTGAAAACAAGTGCTCTTGCAAAGAACTGGACGTACTGGAAATAATTGAACAAGAAAAACCGTTTTGAAATAAGCTCAACCAAAAGCTTATATATGAGAAACAAACTCAATTCTCTAACATGCAAAAACTTGTCGAACTCGCCAAAGCCTTTCTAAAACCGAGCAAGGAAAGGGTTTTACTGGCAATAGTTTTCGGCATTGCTTTTTTTGGAATTTCCTTTTTATCGGTTTCTGTTTGCAATGAAAAGCTGCCTTTAAGGTTTTTTGTTGAACCCCTTGTTTTGGGCACTTCCCAATTTTTATTCACAATAACCATGTTTTCCTTCTTTTTTTTGGTGTTGCCTTACTTATTTTTGGGGTTTCTTTCCATAAAGAAAACCAAACTGGAAAGAATTCCCTTGACAGTGCTTTCTGTTTTTGGCAGTGCTGTCCTTTTTTTATTTTACTGGTTTGCCTGTTGTTTGAAAACCATCTTTTGGTAATCCCCGCAACCATTGTTTCACTTTTCTCTCCTTTGTACGGGTCTCTCTTGCCGTTTGACTATGACCTGCTCTTGTTTTTTTGTTTTGAGTTTTTGTCTTGGTTTTTGTTTTGCCTTGCACTGCCTTTCGCTTTAATTGCTTTCTTGTTTTTGAAAAAAAACAAAACCCTGGTTTTGATAATTGCGGTTTTTGCAGCCTACATATTCATTGCTTCAGGAGCCAGTTTTTTGCTTGTATCACTTATCGATTATTATAATGAAACTTCTGGGAGGGAGTGCAATGTGGCTTCTGATTGCATTAACGGGCATTATTCAAAAAACAAAATTGACATTGCAAGTGGTTGTTCGCGCCCGTGCACTCTTTGTTATTATTATGAGTTAGAACAACAAGCCTTGCCTCACGCATTTTTCTCTTCTATTCCTCAATGCAGGAATAAAAGATGTGAAATTGTTTCTTTTATGAGTTTTGCTTTCCCTCAAGAGTGCAATTCGCTTTCTGCAAGCAATGAAGTAAAAGCCCATTGTTATTATTGGCAGGCAGTATCAAAGCATGATGAAAAAATTTGTGATTTCATAGGCCAAGAGTTTTGCTTGGTGAGAGAGTGCTGTCTGCAGGACTGGAACTGGAATAAGAAGGGTTATTATTCAGGCACTTGTTTTAATAAAATAAAAGCCGAAGAGTTTGCGAAAACCCTTGGAGAAAAATGCCCTTCTTGAAAGCCTGAAAGGCGTTCTTGCAGCATTAATCTGATTCCTTCAAATTTTTCTTGAAATCATGAATTCTGCGAATCCTTTTAATTCAAGCTTGCCCTCGCTTTCAGGCAGTAAACTGTCAAGCTTTTTCCAGCTTTCCATTACGATTTGTTTTGCTTTTTCCCCTGCATATTCTATTGAACCGGCTTTTTTGATTAACTCAATAGCCCTCATTATTTCCTTTTTGTTTTTTGAATGCTTGTCAAGTATTCCAGTCAGCTCTCTTGCTTCCTTTTTTTCAAGTTTTTTTAGTGCGTGCAATACCAAAAGGGTTCTTTTTCCCTCTGAAATGTCCTCTCCTATTTCTTTTCCCCATTTTTTGCTTGCGGGAGCAATGTTCAAAATATCATCCTGTATTTGGAATCCAACCCCAATTGATTCCCCAAACCTTCCAAGCGCTTCAACAATTTCTTCAGAGCTGTTGCCCAAAATACCGCCGATTTTTGCTGAAAGCCTTGCAAGAACGCCGGTTTTGTAAGCGCACATTTGCAGGTAATCTTTTTCCCTTACATTCTTTTTTTTGCCTTTGTGCCAGTGAATATCCATTGCTTGTCCCATGCTCAAGCGCAGCATTTCTTCCCCGTAAATTTCAAAAATTTTAAGCCTTTTTTCCATGGAAAGCCCTCTTGCATTCCTGTAAACCAGCATTAATGGAAGGAAATAGAGGGCGTTTCCATTGTTTATTGCAGTGTCAATTCCCACCAAGAGATGCAATGCCTTTTTGCCGCGCCGCACACTTGCATTGTCTTCAATGTCATCCACAATTATTGTGCCTTCATGGATTAATTCAACCAGTGGAGCAAAGCAGAGCGCTTCCTCTTCTTTTCCCCCAACCGCCTTGCATGCTGAAATCATTAAAGCCGGCCTCCATCTCTTGCCGCCCCTGTCAAGGAATTCCCACACTGGTTTATTGAATTCTCTTGAAATTGTTTCAAGGTCGTAAGAGTAATCGGCTTTGCCTAGTGCTCTTTCAAGCCATTCCATTGTGGCTTTTCTGGGAAGCACTTTTTCTATTTCCCTTTCAATTAAGG
>JAVYME010000048.1:0-5609 GCA_038736825.1 Candidatus Iainarchaeum sp. | reverse complement strand
GTAAAATATGCAAGCAGTATTGCTAATGGCACTGCTGCATTGCATGTTGCTCTTTTGGCAGCAGGCATTGGAGAAGGCGATGAAGTGATTGTGCCAAACCTGACTTTTGTTTCCACTGCAAACGCTGTTGTTTTTTGCGGGGCAAAACCTGTTTTTGTTGATGTTGAAGAAACCTCTTGGAACATTGATGTAAAAAAAATTGAACAAAAAATAACACCAAAAACAAAAGCCATTATTCCAGTTCACTTGTATGGCTGCCCTGCAAAAATGAAAGAAATCAATAAAATAGCAAAAGAGCACTCCCTATTTGTTTTAGAGGACGCTGCAGAAGCCCATGGAGCAGAATACTTTGGAAAAAAATGCGGTGCGCTTGGAAATGCCTCAATTTTTTCTTTTTATGGAAACAAACTCATCACCACTGGCGAAGGCGGAATGGTTTTAAGCAATAACAAAAAATTCATTGAAAGAGTAAACATTTTGAAAGACCAGGGAAAAAGCAAAACCCGCAAATTCTACCACGATGTTTTGGGTTACAATTTTCGCTTTACAAACCTTCAAGCGGCTTTCGGGCTGGCGCAACTAGAGGGAATTGACAGGCTTTTGAAAAGAAAGCGGGAAATAGCAAAGCATTACTTGGACCTTCTTTCAGGGCTTAAAGGAATTTCATTCCAAGAAATTCCAAGGGGTGCTGACAGTTCATGGTGGTTTTTCAGCATTACCCTGGAAAAACCATTCAAACCAGCCGCCCAAGTGGCAAAAGCCCTAAAAGCCAAAGGAATTGAAACAAGGCCTTTTTTCACACCACTCTCAGAGCTTCCTTTTTACAAAACCAAAGAAAAATTTCCTGTAAGCAGGCATTTGCACTTGCACGGCCTTACTTTGCCTTCTGGAGCAAGCCTTAAAAGTGAAGAAATAGATTTTGTTTGCAGTGAATTAAAAAAAATGTGAGGCGCACTAAATGAAGCTTGTCATTACAATTCCTGCTTTCAATGAAGAGAAAACAATTGCAAAAGTGATTGAAGAGATTCCAAAAAAGATAGCTGGAATTGACAAGATTGAAATCATTGTGGTTGACGATGGCTCTACAGATAAAACTGCACAAATTGCCAAGCGCCTTAATGCAATCGTTGTAAGGCATGCGTGCAATCGTGGTCTTGCCAAAGCCTTTAAAACAGGCTTGGATGCTGCTTTGGAGTGCGGTGCTGACATTATTGTCAATACTGATGCTGATTTTCAATACAACCAAAAACAGGTTCCACTTTTAATAAAACCGATTTTGGAGGGAAAAGCCGACATTGTTTTGGGCTCCAGGTTCAAGGGACATATAGAGGAAATGCCTGCAAGCAAGCGCTGGGGAAACATTCTTGCAACCAAAATAGTCAACTTTGTTGCTGGTTGTAAGGTAAGCGATGCACAAACCGGTTTTAGGGCTTTTTCAAGAGAAGCCGCCCTCAGAATGAACATTTCAAGCGATTTTACTTACACTCAAGAATCGCTTTTGATTGCATCAGAATACAATTTGAAAATAGCTGAGGTTCCGGTTGATTTCAGGAAGCGCGCTGATTCTTCAAGGCTTTTTAGCAGCATTTGGGGTTATGCAAAGCGCGCTGGAATGACACTATTAATAGCATACCTCAACTATCACCCACTAAAATTCTTTCTTTCATTGGGTGGACTGCTTGTCTTGGGCGGGCTTTTGGCTGGATCAAGAGTGCTAGCCCGCTTTTTGGAAACAGGCGCAATAGAACCATTCATGCCTACAGCGCTTCTCTCCTCGCTTTTGCTCATACTCGGATTGGAAGTAATAATGATTGGTTTGGTTGCAGAAATAGTCAAGTTTGACAGGAAAACAAACGAAGAAATACTGTACAGGCTCAAGAAATAGGCTGTAGTTTTTTGAATTCCTTGACTGTTGTCTGGATCACTTTTTTCCAGCTCCAAACAGTTTCCTTTTTCGGCTTGAATTTTTTTGGGTTTTTCATTACCAAAATTATTTTCTCGCTTACTTCTTCAGAATTTTCAGGGTTTTTCACACCCAATGCGCCAGAATTCTCCACAAATTCTTTCAACCCAGAATTTTCAGTCACAATGCATGGCGTTCCAGCAGCAATAGCTTCGCTCACCACAATTCCTTGTGACTCGTAAGCGCTCAAGAACACAAAAGCCCTTGCCTTTTTCAAAAGCCTGACCAAGTCTTCACGCCTTGAAAAAGGAATCCAAGGCTCAAAATCCACTTTTTCCAAAATTCCAAGTTTCATTGCCATTCTTTCAAGCTCTTTCTTGTAAGGGCCTTCGCCGACAATTTTCAGCCTGAGTGATGGAAACTCTTCAAGCACTTTTGGAAACGCCTTCAAAATGTGATGAAAGCCCTTGTTTTTGACAAGCCTGCCTATTGAAATCAGGTAATTGCCTTTTTTGCCAGCTTTCACGCTCTTGATGAAGTCAATATCGACTCCGTTTGGGATAAAAACGAATCTTTCACGTGGAGCGCTTATTTTTTTTGAAAAGATTTCAAGTTCGAATTTGGAAACGCAGACGAAAAAGTCGGCTTTTTTTGAAAAAAGGTTGAAAAGCAGGGAATATGGGCTCCAGAGAAGTTTTCTAAAGGCAGAGGAAGGGCCTGAACTGTTAAGGGTGACAATCAGCCTTTGGTTCTTTTTTTTTGCAAGCATTCCAAGTAGTGTTACGAGATTGTTATAGCCATTGCAGTGAATTATGTCTGCTCTGGATTTTTTCACTGCAAAATAAAGTTGCGGGGAGAAAAAATATGCATCGCTTGGGGCAAAAGCGGGAAATTCGTGAATTGGAATTCCGTTCAAGCAAGCATTTTTTTCGGGCTTTTTTGCAGTTGTAAAGATTTCCACTTCAAAGCCAGCTTTTTTCAACCCATCACCAACATGAATTACTGAGGTTTCTATGCCTGCAGAGTAAAGCCTTGGAGTTCTCGGGCAAAGTATTGCAATTTTGGCCATGTATTGCTCCTTTAATAGTCAGTTCTTTTTTACAATCCGGCTCACTTTTTTCCTGCAAATTTCTCTTATTCCATCTTCAATCTGCACTTTTGGTTTCCAGTTGAGCAGGCGTTTTGCCTTTGATATTTCAAGCAAATTTGTCGGCAAGTTTTCAAGCGGTTCAGGCACGATCTCCACAATTGCCTTTCTGCCTGTTTCTTTTTCTATAAGGTTAATGAGCTCATTTATTGATATTGCCCTGCCTGAACCGATGTTAATTATTTCAAACCCGAGGCGGAGTTCGAGCGACCTTAGCACTGCATTGACAGCATCACCCACATAGAGGTAATCCCTTTTGCTTTCCCCGTTCCCAAATTTTTTTATCTTTCGCCCACTTAATATGGATTTTGTGAATTTTTCAACAGCCATGTCCTTGCGTCCATTTTCGCCGTACACTGTAGAAAACCTTAAGCAGGGTATATCTATGAAATAGTTCGTAGAGTAAATTTTGCAAAGCAATTCTCCACACAGTTTTGTCATTGCATATGCAGAGATCTGGCAGCACTTGGTTTTTTCCTCATTAAAAGGAGCCTTGGCCAAGCCATAAATATTGGAAGTTGATGCAAAAACCACTTTTTTAACACGGTTTTTTCTGCACTCTTCCAGCAAATTAAGGGTGCCGATTACATTGGTGATCACATAACTATTAGCCTTGCTTTTTTGGCTTCGTGGTTCTGATTTGGCAGCCAAGTGCACGACTTTCTCAAATTTGTATTTTTTGAATACGCGCCTTAAATCATGCGTATTTGAAATGTCTGCCCTCGCCAAGATAAAATTCTCTGATTTTACAAAGGTAAACTCTTTCTCCAAGTTTCTTTTCCCATCAAACAAATCTAGACCAACTATTTTTTCGCGTTTAACTAAGTTATTGCAAAGATTCGAGACTAAAAACCCAAAACACCCTGTAACCAAAATCATTTTTTTTCATCCTTCTATTTTTCAACCGTTCTATATTGAAGCACAATCTATTTATCTGTTGCCGTCTGTTCAAAAATGGAACATTATCATTGTTTTGGTGCCACGTATGGTCCTCCAATTCATTAATTTCCTAAAGCCGTTTTTTTTGTAGATACTCAACTGTGGCGAATCATGTCTAGTTACTGTAAGGAATACTGGTCCTTTCTTTTTTTTCAATAATTCCTTTACCAATTCTGTTCCAATGCCTTTGCTTCGGTGTTTTTCGTCTACTGCAAGGAAAAGGGCTGGGATGAAACCATATCTTACTGAAATGCCGGCAATGCCCACAAGCTGACCGCCAATTTTCTTTTCTATCTCAAGCTTTGTCTTTAGAGCTTCACCTGGTTTGGTAATCACGCCACATGAAAGCAAGAGCTTTTCCTTTTGGGGAGAGCGCAAAAAGCTTTTTCTGCATTTTTGTTTTCTTTTTGCTATTTTGCCAAACAATTTTGGCATATGCCGAGAAAGCAGGAAATAGAAAATAAATAGCACGACAAGGTAATTGATCAAATTCACGATCACCATTGCGCCTGCTGCTGAAGCGCTAGATAACCCGAGAAAAGAAGAAAGGAAAACAAAAGAGCCCTCCCTCAAGCCAAGTCCACTGATTGTGACGGGAACAAATGCAATCAATGTCACAGCAGAAGTAAGAGCAGTAAGATCAATTAAATCAGCTGAAAAGCCAAAACCCAATAGTATTAAGGAAAGCGAAAGCCCCATTGCAAGTGACCTTAAGGTGGTGAATACCACTGTCATCACGAGTGCTTTTTTCCTTTCTATGGCGCAGGCTTTGAGGGTGCTATAAAATCCCACAAAGAGCTCCTTTTTTTGCCTGAAAATGGTTCTTTTGAGCAACTCTCTGCCAAAAGGACTTACAATAAAGAAAAGAACGGCTATTAGGGCAATCAAAGAAAATACAGTAATTGAAAAAAAATCCAAGCCGAACTTTAAAAAAAATATTAACCCAAAAAAGAAAAGAACTATAAAAGAAACAAGTTTTTCAACAAGAACTATTGCCAATGTCTGGCCTGTTGGGATGGCATCTTTCAAAAAAAAGGGAAGCGAAAACTCACCCATTTTTCCAGGAAAAATGTGGCCGACAGCCCAACTGGAAAGATATGCTTTAAGGAAAATTGAAAAATCTATTTTTTTTTCTGGCGGTAGGAGCACAAACACTGCGATGGCACCGAAAAGAAGTATTGCTCCCATCAAAAGTATTATTGCTGGAAGGAAAAAAAGATTGAAATTTACAATGGAGTCCAATATCCTTTCTGGTCCAACAAAGAAAAATATTGCTACTACCAAAACTATGGTGAAAAGTATCCTGATCGCATTCAATAAAATGTTTCTTTTGTTGACGCCCATAAAATAACTTTGAGTGTTCACTTTTTAAAAAATAGCGCAATTTTTGGTACATGACTCGATTTTTTCTCATTTGCCATTACATTTTTTTAAACAGTTCTTAGGCAAATACTTGCATGAACTACGGATTAAACATGCAAGAAAAAAAGATTTTTGCCTGTGTGCTAGTATTTGCCTTGTTTTACTTGGCATTTTTTCCACAATTCTATTCTTCTACAGACGAACACCATTATCTAGTCACATCACTTCAACTGAGGAATGGGCTTTTTGGGGAAAAAA
>JAVYME010000047.1:0-6010 GCA_038736825.1 Candidatus Iainarchaeum sp. | reverse complement strand
CAAGGTCCAAACTAAAAAAAATAATTGCAGCAATGATTGCAGGCGAATCCTATTCTTCTCTGGAAGCAGAGGAAAAAATTGCAGAGTTTGAGAAAAGGATTGCTCTTGTTTCGTCAAAGCTCACTCTTGTATCAAATTCAACCAAAGAAATAAAGCAGGTTTTCTCTATAGCGCAAGGGCTTTCAGCTTCAGATATAACAATGAAAAACTATCAAAGGCTAAAAAAAGAAATGGCTGAAGTTGAAAAAAGCTTTGGAAAGCTTGCCAGTATTAGAGCACCAGAACTGTTCAACTATCTCACAAGCGAGACAGAGGAAATAGACCGTCGTGTTCAAGTCTTAGAGAAAAAAATGGGTAGCACTGCGGATGCTCTTCTTGTTTCAAGACTGCAAAGGACAAGGCAGTATTTGAAAGAATACGAGCGCTCCATGAAAACAGAAAAAGAGGCGACCAACAAGTGAACTATATTACAAGGGATTGCAACAATTGCATGGGGTTGGGAGACATCTCCTTTGCAGTATGCAGCAAGTGCGTGAAACCATCAAAAGAAACAGACTTGATAGTTTACAAAAACAAGCTTTTCACAAAACAACACTATTTAACGGATGACTCTTATGTGTTATATCCTTTTTTTGTTGACTGCCTTATAAAACCAGTGAAAGGCAAAGTATTGAAATCTTACACCATAAAAGACAGCAGTGTGAAAATAGTGCAAGAAAAACAAAACCTGGAGCCAACTTACACAATAGAAATTCCAAACCTTGACTTGAACTTAAAACAATTACTGGAATTGCACAAAGAATACGAGTCAAGCGAAATGAAAACACCATTGCTTGTAAGATGGATAAAACAGCACGGCATCCTGGATTACTTGATGAACGACCCCAAAATACAAGAAATAAACATTAACCCCCCAGAATTCCAAAGCTCTTTCAGAATAGTCCACGAAGAATTCGATGAATGCCGCTCCAACATTTATCCATCAATAGACTTGCTCAACTATCTTGCCACTTTCCTGAAAATAGAGTCAGGAAGGCCGTTGAACAAAGCACAACCCCAGCTTGATGCTGAACTAATAGTGGAAAAACAAAGGGCAAGGGTTGCAGCTGTAGTGCAACCTTTCTCAATACACGGCATAGGCTATTCTATCAGGCGTCATAGGGAAAAGCCTTGGACTCTGCCATTGTTCATTTCAAACAATACGCTCTCTCCGTTCTTTGCCGGGCTAATGTCTTTCATGGTGACACACGGCAGAACAATGATGTTTACTGGGCCAAGGGGTTCTGGTAAAACATCCCTTTTGGGGGCAACTATTCTGGAAATATTGCCCAAATACAGGATTATAACAATTGAAGACACTCAGGAACTGCCAATAAACGCTTACAAAGATTTTGGTTATGACATTCTTTGCTTTAAAGTAAAGTCTGCGCTTTCCCCTGAAGGATTGGAGATTTCCCCAGAAAAAGGCTTGAGAACCTGTTTAAGGCTTG
Source organism: Candidatus Iainarchaeum sp. (assembly GCA_038736825.1). GTDB lineage: Archaea > Iainarchaeota > Iainarchaeia > Iainarchaeales > DTGL01 > JAPLVS01. The sequence continues at coordinate 4,520 of JAVYME010000047.1, read as the reverse complement.
GAAATTCCTGCCTGATTTTGGGCGAAGTCAGGTCTGGAGAGGCAAGAGTGTTATATGAGGCAATGCGTGTTGGTGCAATGTCCAATACTGTTGCTGGAACAATTCATGCTGACACTCCATACGGGGTATTTGATCGCGTTGTCAACGACTTAGGTGTTCCAAGGGGTTCGTTCAAAGTAACAGACCTCATAATAATCATAAAACAAATTAAGTCTGCCACTGGAATGCATCATGTGAGAAGAGTAACGCAGGTAACTGAAGTGCTAAAGGACTGGGAAAAAGAGCCAAAATTCCAAGACTTGATGCTCTACAACAAAGAAAACGATTCACTTGAGCCAACAAAAGAGCTGTTGAATGGAAAATCTGAAATAATAAAAAACATACTGCAAACAACCCTTGCATACAAGTCATATGATGCTGCCATAAAGGACATTGAGCTCAGGGCTTGGGCAAAACAAAAATTTGTTGGGCTTTCATCGGTTTTTCCGGAAAGACTCGAAGGAGCAAGCGTTCTCAAAGCCAACATGATTTTTGCAGACTTGTTTGAACAAATAGAGCCATTGGAAAGCCCTAAAGCAGAAAAAGAATTCAAAGAAGCATTTGACAGAACAATCCAGCTTGCCTCAAAATAGTTTTAAAAGAAAAGTGAAAAAAATGTACTTTGATTTCGTTTACGAAACAGGCAGAAAATTCAAAATCTTCAAGAAATCCTCTATGGTGGAAAAAAAATTCCAGCAAGTGGAATTTCCTTATACTTCTGGAGAATTCATTTCAGGTTTGACAATCTGGTTTTTAGGGCTGGGATTAACAGGCTTTTTTTTCTATATATTGAACGCCATGACAGGGCATCCTTTGCTAGAGCTCTTGGCATACCTTTTCTTTTTTGGTTCTGTCTTAATCCCGCTTGCCGCCTACCTTTACGGTGCAAACATTTATTACACTCAAAGCATTCTAAAGCAAAAAGAAGAAATGCTACAAGCATTGCTTGAAATAGCCAATTATTTGAGCCTAAACACAAGCCTTGAATTTGCCTTCATTGAAACCACTAAAGGACTTACTGGCACTATGGGAAAACAATTCAGGGACATCCAGCAAAAGCTGGAGAACAAAAAATATTCCACTTTGGGGGAAGCCTTTGAGGAATACATTCCAAAATGGATGGAAATAAACCCAGAATTCGTGAAAGGCTTAAACATGATTCAAACAGCATCCTTGGCACCATTGAAGGAAAGGGAGCCAATGCTCAGGGAATGCATTAAAACCATAATTCAAAGCTATTACAATATCGGCAAGCGTTCCACTGAAACCCTTTCAAACCAAGCCAAAAGCCTGATTTCAATAGGGGTAATGCTGCCAATGATGTCGCTAATAATGCTTCCCCTAATTTCAATTTTTTTACCCAATATGATAAATGTGCCAATGCTAATCTTCATTTACAATGTTTCCTGCCCGGCACTGCTAATGCTTTTTGCAATGCAGTTTGCATTGAACAGAGTTCAGGTTAACACAATAGACCTTTCAATGTCACCAAAATTCAAGAAAATGCCGCCAGGCTTTGCCTATCTTTGTGCAGGGTTTATGATAATACTTGCAATACCTGCAATAATTCACTTCATGCAAGTTGATATGTCCACGCCAACAGGGGTGGCAAGAGAATATGCTTTTGAATCACTCTTCAATGTATGGCTCATGCTCTTTGGCATAGTTGCAGGAATATCCATTTACCTTTTCAGGTACATTACCTTGAATGAAAAAACCTGGCAGGAAATGAACGAGGTAGAGGAAGATGTTCCACACTTGCTCCAAATAATAAGCAGTTATCTTGTATTGAACAGGCCAATGGAAAGCATAATACAGGATGTGAAAAGCGATTATATTAGGCATGGCTTCAAAAAGCACGCTGTAGTAAAAATCTTAAATGAAATAACCAAAGAACTGTATAACACCAAGAAAACATTGGGTGAAATTGTTGAAACAAAACTGCCTGAAATAATTGCCTCAAAAAGGCTTGTTCAAATAATGCGCAGAATAGTGCACTTTGCAGACATAGATATAGCGAGTGCGGCAAAATCAGCGAAAATGATACGCTCGCAAACTCTTTCAATTTTCAGGCTTGATAATTACCTGAGAACGCTCTTGAACGACACATTTGCAACTGTAAGCGTTTCAGTCAAAGCGCTTGCACCAATCCTTGCATCCACTGCAGTGATAATGGCAGTAGCCATAGTAATGTCGCTTGAATTCATAAGCAAGGAAATAGAAGGCATTGCAAGAAGCGTGGGCTTAAAAGACTTCTCGCTGCAACTTGTTGATCCTTCAACCATAATCCCGCCAACCATTGTGCTCGCAATAGTTGGCGTATACATAATCTTGACCCTTGTGGTCCTTGGAACCTTCCTTGCAAACATAAAATACGGCTCAGACAGGCACAAAATTGGAAAAACAATTTTCAGCACTCTTTTGACAGGCTTTGGTGTTTTCAGCTCAATGCTATTGTTAGGAATATTTGTTTTTACAAACTATGTTTTCTCTGGAGTGATGGGCGGATGAGCAGGACGACCTGGCAGATCATTGAAATACTGATAGGGCTTGCTGCGCTCTCGCTCTTGATAATTTACGCGCTTGGCGCGCTTAAATGGTGAAAAAATGCAGGTAATAGAAGTGCTGGTGTTCTTCTTTTTTGCAGTGATAGCTGGCTTTTTGGTGATTGGCTTCATAGGCGGCTTTGACTTTCAAAAAATGCAGGAAAACCTCACACAACTGCTGGGTGGAAAGCCTGCGGACCAAAACACCTTTCAAAAAATCAATTACAATGCATTCCTGGGAATGGTTTCAGACTGCTGGCGCTCTTGCAATTTCGGGCGCGAGGACAGGGACTGCGGAATAGTGCACGTAGTGAATGCAGAAGAAAAAGACTATGGGAAACCAATAACAAAGCTTTCCCTGGAAACAGATTTCAACAAATTCAATGTCTGTGAAACCTGCAATTTAATGGTTTCACCAGCAAACCTAACGATTCCAAGCACGCTAAAGGTGAGGTGTGACAAGGCTACAAAAGCCATTAGAATTGAAGGCTAAAAAAAATTTGAATGGAGGGTTGGATTTGAACAAAAAAAAATTTAAAGCGATTTTGATTGCACTCCTGCTCTGCCTTACTGCAGTAGCTTTCGCGCAGGACGAAATCAAGGTGGTAAGGTTCACAATCACTTACGACACGAACTTTGATCGCTTGAACCTAACCGGCATCAAAACCCTATACGATTATGCCTCGCAGAACGAATTGCCGGGAAACGCCACGCTCTCCACTCTTTCCGCTTCAGGCCAAAAACTTGACAGTGTGAGGCTGGCCCTTTTTCCCCCACAAATATTGTACAGTTATTCCATTCTCGACGAAAACCTTCCCTATAACGAAATAAAGCCGCCTGACACCGGAACCAAGGATGTCTTCATGCCCTACAAAGAAGAAATAGAAAAGGTTTCAGTCAAAGTCGACGGAATTGAAAAGCCGTTCGAATTCAATGTAAAGGAAAGGCTTTGCAATCAAAACAATGCCTGTGACCCAGACGAAACAGCTCTTTCCTGCAAGGACTGCCCGATGGACAAAGAGGACGGAATATGTGTCTGGCTTGAAGACACTTATTGCGACCCAGACTGCGCGCGAGGTGTTGACCCGGACTGCCTGAAAACCATGACACCACAGCCAACCCAAACAATTCAAGGACAGGAAACTGTTTTCCCGGGAAAAACAGTACAGCCCACGCCAACACCGCAACCTGAAGGCAACACCAACTATCTCTTGATTGGTGGCATCGCGGCAGTTTTCATAATTCTCATAATATTTTATTTTGTCAAATCAGGGCGTGAAAAATGAATGGCTGAAACATCAAACATCCTTTCAGCATTATTCATTGTGGGCTTGTTCCTTGCAGCCCTGATTTTTGTGGAAGTGGACAGGCTCAACCAGGCTGCACAGGCAACCAGGGACATGGAAACCTTTGCTGAAGAAAAACGCCTAGAGCAAAGCTTTGACGCCTTGCTCGAAATCGTTGAACCACAAACAGGGGAAACAATCGGGGAAATAATCGCAAACTATTCCTATTACGGGGCCGGCTCAAGGCAGTACGGCCCCCACACAGTTGACGACTACAACATATTGAAAGAATTGTTTGACGGTTTTTATGGAGAAAAAAACTATTACTTGAACATTCCCGACCTTAAAGTGACGGCACAGCCCAATGTGGAAATCCACTTCATCATGGACACTTCTGGAAGCATGGACGACGACTTTACAAAAATCGGCAACACAATAGACTACATAAACAACAAGACAGGCAAAATGGTTCGGTTTTACATTCACGGCTTGAGGTCAAGCCCGGCATCCTTTCTCGGAGGAAAATGCTATCTTCCAAACGTTTCATGCGACACTTATACTGAGGCTGAAATCAACCAAATCCAGCCCTGCACATATAAACAAAATTGCAGTCCTGAAGAGGCCTGGGGCCTTGGAGTCGGAGTATGGG
>JAVYME010000046.1:3825-6344 GCA_038736825.1 Candidatus Iainarchaeum sp. | reverse complement strand
GAAAGAGTCAGCCCTCCAATAAAAGCCCCAACCACAAGTGAAAAATTCAAAAGATTTGAAAGCAGAATAAAACCAAAACAGCAAGAGACAAGTATCAAGTAGAAAAGCTCGCTGGAATCACTGAATTTTGAAAGCAATTTTGGAAGAACAAGCCAGTTCAAAACCATTGCTAGCAGGACAATTGCTGAAAAGCCAAGCAAAAAGTCTAACACGAGAGACAAAGAAAAAAGCATTTTTGGGTCCGCCAAAACCGGCAGCAAAAAAACCGCAACAGCATCTTGAACCAATGCAAAGCCGATTATAATGCGCCCGTGCAATGTGCTAACCAAGTTCATGCTGGAAAGCTGTTTAACAACAAGAGCAGTACTGCTAAAAGCAAGAATCAACCCCAAATAAACCGATTCAATGAAACCAATGCCAAAAAAACGGACAAGAAAAACAGTGATGACTGTTGTAGCAACAACTTGTGAAAGAGAACCAATAAAAATAATTTTTTTTAGCTTTAAAAGCTGCTTGAAATCAGATTGAATGCCAACCATGAAAAGAAGGAATGCAACCCCAAGCTCTGCCAAAATACTTATCTCCATGCGGCCTGTCACAAGAGACAACCCTAGAGGCCCAATCAGCATTCCAGCAAAAACATAGGCAATAAGGAGGGGCTGCTTGAAAAGCCGGGCTATGCAGCCACAAATGGTGGCAAAAATGAGAACAACCCCAAGATCAAATAAGAGCGTTAAATCCATGAAAACACCAAAAAGACAGAATAATATAAGCGCTTCCCATATTTAAATCTTGGCAAAAAAATGCAAAAAAAGAAAAAGATTTTATTGCTATTAGTGGAGATGAATCCAAAAAAAGCAGCAATGCTTTTGGCAATTGCAGCAATAACAATAATTGTTTTGGCTTGGATTGCTTTAACAAACCATCAAAAACCATCAAATGGGGTTTCAGAAGAGTTTGCAAAATGCCTTTCCGAAAAAGGCTTTGTAATGGCTGGAACAATGCAATGCCATGCATGTCAAGCGCAAAAAGAACTCTTTGGAAAATCCTTTGAATTCATAAAATTCAAGGATTGCGAAAAGGAATGGCTTTGGTGCGAGCAAAACCAAATCCTGCAATACCCCACCTGGGTTTTGCCTGATGGAAGCAAAAGCATTGGAGTTAAAACTATAGCGAGCCTAAGCGAGATGTCCGGCTGCCATAACTAAAAACATTTTTTATTTAATCCACAAGTGCTTTATTTCAGTGTAAGAGCGCACGCTGTCGGGCCCCATTTGTCTTCCAATGCCGCTTTGTTTTGCGCCACCCCAGGGACAGCCTTCTTTTACGCCTCCCCTGCGATTGATTGTGACAGTGCCAGCAGCAAGCTTGCGTGCAAGTTTTTTTCCTAAAGCCCTGTTTTCAGTCCAAATGCTTGCCGTGAGGCCGTAAACTGAGTCATTGGCAAGCCTAATGGCTTCATCAACATTTTTTACTTTCATTATTGGAATTACTGGTCCAAAGGTTTCCTCTTTCATTATATTCATTTTATGGTTAACGTTAACCAAAACCGTGGGTTCAAACCAAAAGCCCTTTCTTGGAATTTTTTTGCCGCCAAGCAGGATTTTAGCGCCTTTTTTTACTGCGTCAGCAATTTGTGCTTGCACGTGACAACGCTGGAATTCTGCTGCAAGCGGTCCAATGTCTGCGTTTTTTCCTGAACCGACTTTCATTTCTTTGGCTTTTTCCAAAACAAGCTTGACAAACTTGTCATACACTGGTGCTTCCACATAAACGCGTTCCACTGCACAACAGACTTGCCCGCAATTCCTGTAAGCGCCGTAAACAATTCCTTTTGCTGCCTTTTCAAGGTCGGCGTCTCTGCAAACAATTGCAGGATCCTTGCCGCCCAGTTCAAGGATTAAGCGGTGCAGTTTTTCTGAGGAATCGCGCATTATTTCTATTCCTGCACGGCGCGAGCCAACAAAGGAAACCATGTCAACATCCTGTTTTACTAAAAATTTGCCTGTTTCTTTTCCACCAATGACAAAATTGAAAATGTTTTCTGGCAATCCTTTTTTTTCAAGAATTTTGAAAATTTTGCTGATTTCAATCCCGGTAAGGGTTGTCAGTTCTGAGGTTTTGAAAACAATTGCATTTCCGGCAATCAGTGCTGGAAGTATTGCATCAAAGGGAATGGAAAAAGGAAAATTCCATGGAGTGATGACTGCAACAACTCCAAGAGGTTCAAATAGTTGAATGCTTGTTTCTTCAACTGTTTTATCTAAAACAATTGGTTTCAAGTATTTTGGGTCATTAGAGCAATGGAATTCAATTGATTCCAAAACGCTTTCAGCTTCTCTTTTGGCATCCCAATAGGGTTTTCCCATTTCAAGGTGAACTGTTCTCGCAATTCTTGGAATTCTCTTCTTTATAAGTGGCTTCAATTGCCTTGCAATTTCAACCCTTTTTTCAACAGGCAGTTCAGCCCAGTTCTTTTGCGCCTTTCTTGCCCTTTCAACAGCCCTTTTTACTTTAGC
>JAVYME010000046.1:0-3815 GCA_038736825.1 Candidatus Iainarchaeum sp. | reverse complement strand
GCGTTATTGGAATGCGTGCAAGCACTTTTTCATCCAACGGGCTTACTGAAACAATTTTTTGCATGAAAAAAATTGCAGGGAAAAAAAATAAAAGGAGTGCCGAACAAAAAAATCCATGGAATTGGCATGGATTGCAAAAAAGAAAAAAACTTGAAGGATTGTGCTTGCACTTATCCGGGCTGCCCGCGAAAGGGGGTTTGCTGCGAATGCCTTAAACACCACTTGCAGAACAATGAACTGCCTGCATGTTGTTTTTCAAAAAAAGCAGAGAAAACCTATGACCGCTCTTTTGAAAAATTCGCTGAAGACAAAGGCTTGTAAAAAAATACGCCCAACGCTCAGGACCTTTCCCTTTTAATCAAGTCGCCCCAGCTTATCTTGCTTGCGCTTTTTGAAGATTGTCCTTGAAGGGAAGACTCAACATCGCTTTCTGTTGACGCCCACCTTCCCTTGCTTTTCGGGCCTTCCCCGCTTGATTCTGGTGCTTCCACTCCGTGGACTTCGCTTTCAAAACCGCTTGAATCAAACAAATAATTGCGTTCCATTAGGCGTTTTTTTCTGATTAAAACGAGAACTATCAGGATAATCACTATTACCAGCAAAACCAGTGCCAGCACTGGGTTTCCCCGCACAAAAGACACAAAGCCAGTGAAAAGGGGTTGTTGTCCTTGTTCAAACCTTGACTCGATTTTTGCAATTGAGGATTTTATTTCTTCCAGTGAGGCTTTAGTGTTTTCATCGCTTGCTGCTTTGGCTGTCATTTGGCTTTCAAGCTTTTTAATTGCACTTTCAAGGTTTGCGTTTTTCTCTTCCCCGCTTGCAATTTTGCCTTCAAGGGCTGCAATGCCTGTCCTGATTTCAGAGAGTGCGGACAGGATTTCGCCATCCTTTCCTATTTTGCCTTCAATCAAGGATTCCAGTGCGTTCACCTTTTGCTCCAATCGCTCTGTAGCCTCTTTCGTGTAAGGATTAAAGGCAATTATTTCCTTTGAAGCAGAAGCGATTTCAGTTCCATCCTTGAATATTTTAAGCGATACCGGGTGTTTGCCTTCAGGCAATCCAAAAAACGAAATTGAAACCTGTTTTTCGTAATGGTATGCAGAAACAATCTTGGATTGTTCCAAAAAAGGATTGCTTCCAAATGATGCTTCGTAAACCTTTGCATCATCAAGCAAAACCACTATCTTGTCATAATTGAGGGAACCCAAATTAGAGTAAAGGCTCCAGTTAACATTTGCAGAAACATTTTCTGGAACGCTTATTTCAAGCGAAAAAACTGCATTAAAGAAAATCAAAAAAGCCAGAGAAAGCAAAACCCGCCTCATTTTTTTCACCCAAAAAAGTTAATTCTTGGCTATTACTATATTACTGTCTTCCTATTTATAAAGATTGATGTTTTTAAGTCTTTTCTTGGAAGAACATTATAGCCAAGGAAACAAAAACAGTTGCTTGAAAGGGCGAGTGGTCTAGTTGGTTAGGACGTCACCCTCACACGGTGGAGGTCGGGAGTTCGAGTCTCCCCTTGCCCATTAAAGTGGGAAAAATGGGCTTTTTGAAAGAATTACCTTGGGCTGCCAAAGCATTCATTTTACTTTCAGTTTTTTTCCTTTTGGCAGTAATTGCAGGAAACATCTGGCACGCATTTCCAATCAATATAGCCGCAGGCCCTGAAACCGCGCTTGCAGAATACGATTTCATTGCATTCAATGGAGAAAAGCCCTGCTTTACACTTGAATTTTTTCCCTCAAAAATAGACATCAACAAGAGTGCCAAAATCTTTGTTTCCTCTGGCGGAAAGGCAATTGCAACAGACAGCTGGAAATTCGTTGAAGGAAAAAACCTCAAAAAAATCTGTTTTGAGGCTGATGTATTGCGTGAAGGCGACAATTTGATTGAGGTTTTCGCATTCTATAACAATCTCTATTATCACTTGGAAAAAAAGACCATGGAAAGGCCGAAAACAGGGAAACCGGAAGTATTGATTTTGGGGACTGAAAACAACAGGGTTTCATTTTCAATAACCAATCCTCCAAAGGGAAAGGTTGTTCCGGCTGAAATTTTTGTAAACGATGTCTTGGATCACAGGGTTTTCCTGTACGGCGAAGAAAGGCAATTCAGTGAAAAAATATCCCCTGGAAAAGAAAAAAGCACTTTAAAAATAGTTTTTGCCGGAATTGAAAAAACCACTGAAATAGAAAAACCGCATTCCATCAAAAACTCTTTTGTTTTGGGTTGCCTGATTATTGCACTCGCTGTCTTTGTTTTTGGCTTTTTTGTTTTTCCCACTTATGGGTTGTATGAAAGGGTGGCGCTAGGGCTTGCCCTGACTGCAAGCGCTCTAATCCTGTCAGTTTTTTTTCTCGGCCAAATTGGATTGCTTGGCTTTTTTCCAATAATGGCTTGTTTTTCGGCAATCATAATTGCAGTGGCTGTTTTGCGCAAAAAGCATTTTTCTCTTGAAGCGGAGAAAGGCTTTAAGATTGAAAGAATTGAATTGCTGGGATTTGCAATTTTTGCACTAATTTCAATTGCATTTCATGTTTTCACCTTTCAGCATATTACTTACTGGAATGGCTTCTATGAAAGAATGAGTTCCATGGTGACAGAGCAAAACGCGATTCCGGTAATGGATCCCTTGAGCTATTTTGGCAGGGGTTATACCTTTGTGCCAGGCTATTTTTATTTCAATGCAGGAATTTCCTGGATTTCTGGGCTTGAGGGCACACAGCTTTTTGCACTCATAATGTCTTTTTCGAACCTGTTGTTTTTCCTTTCCTGCTTGTGCCTTGGAAAATCCTTGGGGCTTTCAAAAAAACAAAGCGTGATTTTTGCCTTGCTTATTGTCACTGAAAGCTTTTTGCTTACAGCAATAGTTTTGAGCCCGCGCCATGCTTTTTCTTTTGCGCTTTTCATTCTGGCAGCAGCAATGTTTTTTGAGAAAAAAAGCCCGCTTCTCTCTGGCTTTTTGCTTGGCATAATGGCTTTCATTCAAGCGCCTCTTCTTTTGTTCTTTCCATTGTTTGCTTTTTTTGCATCAAAAAGGTTTGAATGGAGGCAAACTGCAACAGTTTTTGCTTTTGCAGGAATTCTTTTCGGGTTTTTGTTTCTTCCAAACCTTTTAAGGTATGGCTTGCCTTACCAGGTGGAATCCGAGGACTGGGGTTATCTCATAAAAGCACCAGTCAGCCAGATGGCGCTTGACTTTGCTCCCCTTATTGGATTTTTCATTTTATTTTATTTGCCGGATTTGCTGGCAAAAAGGATTAATCTTTCACCTTATTCAAAGCGCCTTGCATGGGGTGTGATTCTGGGCTTTATAGTCCAAACCTTTTTGACATACCGTTACAACATAATTACTTCGCTTACTTTTGGCATTTTGCTTGCAATGTGGTTTCCCGCAGAAAAACTCAAAGACATTCATTTTGAAAGGCTTGTTGGGCTCGCGCTTTTGGCAGCATTCGCAATAGCGCTTTTAATGGTGAGCAATTTTTCCATTCAAGGCATTGCAACCGGCCCAATGAATTATCTCAAGCAAAACACTCCAACTAATGCAAGAATTCTTTCAGACCCTCTTTTCGGTCACGCTATTTCCTATTTGGCTGACAGGGCTGTGCTTGCAGACTTGCACGTGGAATACGCTGATGCTGAAAAGCTTGGCGATGCATACAGGTTTCTTGAAGAAAAGGATTATTCTGTTTTGAGAAAATATTCAATTGATTTCACAGTCAACCAGTCTGATTACATAAACCGGCAGGCAATGAGCGGTGAGCTCTTGAAGGAGCCAATAGAGTTCAAGGAATTGGACAAGGTTTACT
>JAVYME010000045.1:0-6538 GCA_038736825.1 Candidatus Iainarchaeum sp. | reverse complement strand
TAGCCCTTTCTCTTTTTTGCGTCCATTTTTGTTTTTCCATGGCTGAAACCAGGTCAGGCGACTGTATGTTTGGCGGTTTTTCAGTTTTTGCTACACTGCTGTTGCTTAAAGAGGGCTTTATGGTTTGAAACCATGTGCGCACTGTTTCAGGCTTTACACCAAACTTTTTTGCAATTTCTTTAAGGCTTTTTCCCTGCCTTTTCATGTCAAATGCTTCGTTTACATTGTATGCATGGTTCAAGCTTCGCATTAGTGGAGACTGGTTTTTGCTGGTTTTAGGTGCAGTGATTCTTTTTCTTGCGCTCGGCATTCTAATAACCTTCAAGCGAAGATATTTTAATCTCTTTCAGGGTTTGTTTTATTTTTCTTTTATGGCAAAATTGCTTTGGAGGGGTGTTTTGTGGGAAAAGGAATGGCATTGGTTTTTTTGGGAGCGCCTGGTGCAGGCAAGGGCACAATTATCGGTTTTGTTTCGCAAAAAATTCCACTCGAACAGGTTTCCACTGGCGATTTGATTAGGGCAAAAGTGAAAGAAGACCCTGTTTTTAGAGTGCAAGTGGAAAAATTAATGCTTGAGGGAAAACTGGTGGGCGATGATGTCGTGGAAGGGCTTTTAAGGGAGGCAATTGCAAAAATTCCTGAATCAAAGGGACTGGCTTTGGATGGCTATCCACGCACTCTAGTGCAAGCTGAATCCCTTGAAAAAATCCTTCCAGAATTCAATCGCTCCCTGAAAAAAGTAATTTACTTGAATGTTTCAGAAAAAACCGTACTGCAAAGGCTTGGGGGAAGAAGGCAGTGCAAGAACTGCAATGCAATCTACAATGTTGTTGGAATGAAGCCAAAAAAGGAAGGGGTTTGCGACAAGTGCGGAGGGCCTCTTTTCATCAGGGATGATGACAAGCCAGAGGTTATAAGGAAACGATTAAAGGAATACCAAGAAAAAACCGCTTCACTGATAGAGCATTACAAGAAAAAAAAACTATTGTTTGAAGTGAATGCAAACAGGGAGGCAAAGGATTCCGCAAAAGCGATTTTGAAAGAACTCGGAGCTGATTGATTGCTTTTGGTTTTCTTTGGCTTGCCTGCAACCGGAAAAACCTTTCTTGCAAAAGAAATTTCCAAAACTTTGGGCTTGCAGTACTTGAACATGGACAATTCCAGCAAAAACAGCATTGAATCACAGCTTTTTTTTTGCAAGATGGGTGAATTCCTTGAAGAAAAGATTTTGACAGGAAAAGGCGTTGTGGTGGACGGCTCTTTTTGTTTGAAATCTGAAAGGGAAATGCTAAAAGAAATCGCTGAAAGGAAAGGCATTCCAATTTTTTTTATTGAAATGACTGCTTCAAGGGCACTAATTGGGGAAAGAATGACTGGAAATAATGCAATGCTTGCCCTTTACAATAAAATGCAATCACAATTTGAGCCAATGCTGGAACCGCACTTGGTGGTGGATTCCTCGATGCCGTTCAAAAAACAGGTTGAACGAGTAAAGTTTTACTTGCAAAAAAAGGGCAAGTGAAGGTTGTGCCTTCACTTGATTGATTCCCAGAGCACTCTGTCAGAAGCATTTACTACGCAGCCTTTTTCTGTAATGTTGAATGGGTGAATGGTTTTAGAGTGGTCTGTGCCGCGCATTTTTTTAATGAAAATGCTTCTATGCGGTGGAGTGAAATAGAGCGCTATCACGCCGTCTGTAATGAATTCTTCAACCCCATAGGCTGAAAACTGTCTTCTAGCGCCAGTGGTTTCAGTTGTCAAAATAGTGGTGCAATCCAGGTTTTTCAATCTGTCCACAAACTGGAACAAAAGGTTTCTTATAAGGCCAGTGTTTTCAAACCATACTGCAAACGCTGAAACCGAGTCAATTACAAGCCTTTTTGCACCCAATTCTTTTACCATTTGGGATATTACATTCAATTCTTCGTCCACTCTGTCTTCCACTGATTCTCTTTTTTTGGTGTGGCCTAGGTTGAGCCTGTATGTTTTCATGAGGTTGTTTTCTTGTAGTTCGCGTATGTCCCAATTAAAGCTTTGCATGTTCCAAATAATGTTTTTCAGGTTTGTTTCAATGCTCACATAAATTCCTGGTTCTCCGTAAAGTTTTCCGCCATTGTAAATGAATTGTGTTGCAAGGATTGTTTTGCCGGTTCCAGAGCCGCCTGATACCAGTACCGAGCTTCCCTCTGGAATTCCGCCTTCAATTAGTTCGTCAAGTCCTTCAATTCCAGTTTTAACCCTATTCATTTTCTCAACCTCACTTTAAGCCTCACCTTAAATATTATATCACCGCATTTAATAAATTTTTGCATGCAGTTTCTTTTGTTAATGTGATAATATTAAATACTTGAAAGCGTTTATTAGTAAGAAGCAAAAGCTTAAATCTTTTGCACTTTGAATGTTTTTTTGCCTTCTGAAGGTTTGAAAATGCAAAAAAAAGAACCAGTGCATGTTGAAAGCGTGAATCTTGTAACCCTCATAGACCAGCCGGCCTGGAAAACCATTTTGATAGACCTTGTTGAAAAGGAAAAAATGGATGTTTGGGCAATAGACTTGGTTGAATTGTCCAAAAAATACTTGGAACGAGTGAGGCAAATGCAGGAACTCAATTTGAGGGTTCCAGCAAACGCCATTCTTGCCTGTGCAATACTCTTAAAACTGAAAAGCAAAACAATTTCGCTTTCCTTTTTGAAGGAACCAAGAGAGCCAGAACTCACAGAAGAGGAAATCAAGCAAATGGAGGAAATGCTTCCAGAACTGACACCGTTAACCAAAATCAGGGAAAGCACTGTTTCATTGGAAGAACTAATGCGCCAAATAGAAGCAGTAATAGAAAAAACAAAAGAGCGCTCCCTGAAGTACAGGAAAGGCTCTGATGACTACAAGCCAAGCTTTGTAATTCCAGCATTTGACGAAAAAGACTTAGAGGAAAAAATCGGGGAATTGTTTTGCATTCTCTTAGAGAAAGCCGACGAAGAAGGCTTAGTGCTCTTTTCAGATTTGGTTGAAGAAAAAAACCCGACAGCAGCAATCGATGTCTTCATTCCACTGATTTTTTTAGCCCACAAGCAAAAAGTCTCATTATTCCAAGAATCCTTTTTCGGAGAAATATTCATAAGCGTTTCCAAAAACAATTTTTGCCCTGAACCAACCCAAAAGCCTTAAAAAAACCAGCAATCATTTCTTTATTGCTTAAAGGTGCTTTTTTTGCAGGCTTTTTTTGAATCAAAAGTTTTATCAGTGGAACGCTATTCAGAGCAAGGAAAAAACTCTTACTTGGTTTTTCGCACGGAAAAGCCTTCAGGTTTTGAATTCAAGGCAGGACAGTTTGTCTTACTTGGACATCCTGGATTGAAAGACAATTCAAAACCAAGCGAGCCATTGTACAGGGCATATTCCATTGCCACAGCGCCACACATGGAATTCCTTGAGTTTGCAGTTGCGGTTTCACCAAACGGTGGTGTCTCTCAATTCCTTGCAGAACACCTTGCACCCGGAGACATTTTGCAATTGAAAGGGCCTTTTGGGGAATTCCTGCACCGCTCGCAAAAAGAAAAAATTGTCTTTATTGTTACTGGCGCAGGGGTTGCTCCAGCAATGTCCATGGTTCGCGATTTAATGTTTAAGGATTCAAAAAAAATAATCCAGTTCTTTTACGGTTTCCACTCTTGTGACATGTTTTTGTTCAAGGAAGAACTGCAAAAATATGCAAGGGAAAAACCCAATTTCTTTTTGTTTCCGGTTGCCTTCAAGGACGGCGCATGTTGTTGGAATGGCGCTTGCGGTTATGTGCAATCCTTGGTGGAAGAAGCAGGTTATGCTGATTCAAACACTCATTTTTATGTTTGCGGTTCCCCTGGTTCAATGAAGGCATCCTTTGAGGTTTTAAAAAAAATGAATGTGCCGATTGAAAAAATCTTTACAGAGGTGTTGGGTTGAAATCGCTTTTGTTTGCAACAGCCGGAATTCCGCTTTCAACGCCAAAACCCGGCACTATTGAGGGCATAAAAAGGGTTAGAGCGCTTGGCTTGGATGCAATGGAACTGGAGTTCGTGCAAAACGTTAATGTTTCCAGAGAGCTTGCGCCTGAAGTCAAAAAAACCGCAGAGCAAAACAGTGTTTTGCTCACCTGCCACGGCTCATATTATATCAACCTTAATTCTTCAGAAAAAGAAAAACGGAATGCAAGCAAAAAACGGGTTTTGGACGGCGCAAAAAGGGCTTGGGAGTGCGGCGCGCAATCAATTGCATTCCATGCAGCATTTTACCAGAAAAACAGCCAAAAAGAGGTTTTTGAAACAGTCAAAAAAGCACTTCAAGAAATTGTTTTGGAACTCAAGGCAGAAGGCAACAAAATATGGGTTCGGCCTGAAACCACTGGCAAGGCAAGCCAGTTTGGAACAATAGAAGAAATCATTGCTCTTGCCAGCGAGATAGAGCAAGTAATGCCTTGCATTGATTTTTCCCACTTGCACGCCCGCTCTAATGGAAAAATGAACACTTATGCAGAGTTTGCCTCAGTGTTAGAAAAAATGGAAAAGGGTTTGGGCAAAAGCGCGCTCAAAGAATTGCATTGCCATGTTTCAGGAATCGCTTACAGTGAAAAAGGCGAAAGAAACCATTTGGACTTAAAGGAAAGCGATTTCAATTACAAGGACTTGCTCAAAGCATTCAAGGATTTTGATTGCAGTGGAATAATTGTTTGCGAAAGCCCAAGCATTGAAGGGGATGCATTGATTTTAAAAAAAGCATTTTCCTCATTATAAAACATGAAGCCAGCGCGTTTTCCTCGCAGGAAAAAACAATATGCTCCAAAACGCAAGCAGTTTAAGGGAAAAACAAGGCTTGTTTCAATGCAAGTGGAACCCTTTGGAGGAAAAGGCAAAGCAATGGTTTTCAAAAGCAGTTCAGGAAAACAATTAATGGTTTTCAAAAACAGTTTTCCCTTTCTTGAAAGGCTTTTTGGAAGGCGCGCATTAAACGATTTGTTATCACAAAAATCACCCTGGATTGTTGACGAAATAGAGGCAAAAATTCGCTCCATGCAAAAATGGCTTTTGCACCCGGATTCGCCTTACACGACTTTTGAGGCTTCACCTTGGCCTGGAAGAACAATAATTGTAAAGGATTTTTCAAGGGTTTCAGGGGAAAAACCTGACGCTGGCTTTAGAGAGGTAAGAATTCTCTCAAAAGCCTTTGCAGACTACAATTTTGCAATAAAAAAAGGCATAATAAAACCTTCAAGTTACAGGCTTTCAATACAAAGGTTTTTGCTTGCAACACCACAACTCGCGATTGCAGAAGCAGTTTTCAGGCCGACTTTAATGGATGTAAAGAACACTGCAATCCAGGGCTATGTTCCAGATTACTTGCATGATTTTTCTGGAAGCGATTTTCATTTCAGGGCAGTTCAAAAATTCTTCAAGGATTTTGAAAAGTTTTTTCCTGGAAGCAATCCATGGGAAAAAAAGAAAGCCTTGTGGGCAAGCCTTTCCAGGGCTTTCAGCGAATTTGAAGCCCAAAACCGTGCCTTAAAGCAAAACCTTTACGGCAACAGTGAATCGCTTGAGGGTTTCAGGATAGCCGAGCCAAACATAATAGTTGAAGGCTATAATCCAAAAACAGGGGTTTGGGATTTCAGAATAATAGACCGTGAATGAGAGCACAGAAACCATTAAAAAACCCAGATTGCGTATTCTATTTATTGCCTTCAGGGATTTTTTATGGAAAAATTAAGGGAACTGGTTAGAATTGCAAGGGACTGGGAGGAAAACAAAAAAGTGCTTGAATCCGCTTTGTTTATGGCGCCTGGCTCAATTGAATTAAAGGATTTGGCAAAGCTAACCAGTGTGGAAGACAAACGCCATGTTGAGGAAATGCTTGCAGAAATAATGAAAGAATACGAGGAAGGCGGAAAAGGCATTGAAGTGGTGTGCCAGGATGGCGCTTACCAGATGAGAGTGAAACCCCATCACATGGAAAAAGTCAAGCACCTTGCCTTGAAAGCCGAAATGCCCAAAGGCGTTCAAAGAACCCTTGCCTTGATTGCAATCAAGCAACCCATAAAACAGTCATTGGTGGTAAAGTATCGCAACGTGAAAGCCTATGACCACTTAAAGGAATTGCTTGAAGCAGGCTTTATATCAAAAGAACCCTTCGGGCGAACCTATTTGTTGCGCACCACTCCAAAATTCAAGGAATACTTTGGCGAAGTAAAACCAAGAGAGCCAAAGCAATAAGCCTTTTTTTACAACCCAGCGATAACTCTTTAAGATTAGCCAATGATACGCTTATTAATAAGGAAACAATAATTATTATTTGAAAAGCGTTTGCGTTGCGCCTAACCGGTGGTTTTGTTGAAGGGATTTTTGAAAGCAATTGCCTTTTTGCCCCTTCTATTATGCCTTGCCATTCCTGTAATCGCTCAATCTACTGTTGATTCTGGGGTTGTTGTTGCGCAAAGGTTTGGTTTGGACAGGGTTTTGCTGGAATGGGATGTGAATGCGATAACTCCCACTATGTGTGATCCTTTGTTTGT
>JAVYME010000044.1:0-7166 GCA_038736825.1 Candidatus Iainarchaeum sp. | reverse complement strand
CAAACCCATATTGGCAACGGGGTTCCCCAATATCTTTTTCTTGAAACAGGCCAGTCTCCAAGGCTTTCAAGCCAGTTTTGCATTCTTGCCTGCATCCATGGCGGAATCCATTGAACTTTTTTGTTTTCTTCTAAAAGCTTTCCTTGTATTTTTTTTATGCTGAAAAACCATTGCGGCGTTGAAAGCATTAAAAGCGGTGAATTGCATCTCCAGCAAACCGGATAATCGTGAGTGTAAGGGTGCTTGAATACAAGCGCGCCCTCTGCCTCTAAGTCGCTGATTATTTCTTCGTCAACAATTCTTGCTTTTTTGCCAGCATACTTTCCAGCCTCTTCAGTCATTAAACCGTTTATTTCAACTGGAGAGATTGCAGGCAAGCCCTGCCTTGAGCCTTCTTCAAAGTCTTCTTTTCCATGTCCTGGGGCTGTGTGCACAAGCCCTGTGCCTTCTTCCAGGTTTACATATCTTTGGCTTAAAATCACCCTGTAAGCGCCATCCATTTTTGGCAGTTTTAAGTGTTTTGAAAGCGGGTTTTCGTATTGCAGTCCCTCTAACTCTTTTCCTTTAACTGTTCTCTCTATTGTGAAGCCTGCCTCTATTGCATCCATTAAACCTTGAACTTTTTCTTTTGCAATTATCCATGTTTCGCCATTGCTTAGTTTCACAAAAGAGTATTCAAAGTCTGGGTTTACCATTACGCCAGTGTTGCCTGGCAAAGTCCAGGGAGTTGTAGTCCATACAACCAAAAACTCGCTTTTTTTGTCTTTTAATGGAAATTTCACGTAAACCGAAGTGTCTGTTTGTTTTGTGTATTCAATCTCGTTGTATGCTACTGCTGTGCCACAGTGCGGGCAAACATGGACTGGGTATTGCCCTAAATACAGCAAGCCTTTTTCTTCAGCTTTCTTGAAAGCCCACCATATGGCTTCAATGTACTCGTTTTCAAGCGTAATATAGGGGTCATTCCAGTCCATCCAAACCCCAAGGTTTTCAAACTCAGAGTTCATTGTGCCAATGTATTTGGTGGCAAAACTTCTGCACTCTTCAACAAATTTTTCCACTCCAAGCGCTTCTATTTCACGCTTGTCTTTCAAGCCAAGCTCTTTTTCAACCCTGTTCTCTATAGGCAAGCCGTGAGTGTCATAGCCCGGCCTGTCAAACACATTGTAGCCAAGCATTCTGCGAGAGCGCATTGCCACGTCTTTTAGTATTTTGTTCAAGGCTGTGCCCATGTGAATGTGTCCTGTTGCATAAGGCGGCCCGTCCATGAAATAAAAGGGCTTTTTTTTCTTTGAGCTTTGCGCTCTGGCTTTATCCATTATTTTGTTTTTTTTCCAAAAGTCTTGGATTTTTGCCTCTTCTAGGGCTGAATAGGGTTTTAACTCAAAAGCCATAATTACACCAAAAAAGCAATTCTAAAAAAGTGGGCAAAAAGGGTTTTAAAGGCTTGTTTTAATCCTTTTAAAATGCCAAGCCATAAAATGAATCCAAAGAAATGGAATGCAAGGCAATTGCAAAGACAGCCTAAAGAGCATGTTTCCAAAGGCATTGAAGGGCTTGCAACCATGGCTGTTAAAAGGTATATGGGTGAAAGGCTGAACAACTGTCACCAGATGGCAAGAGCTCATCACATAGTGGAATTTGTCAAAACAAACCCGCAAATTGATCCATACCTTGCAATAAGGAATTTTTCAAGGCGTTTGGTTGAAAACCATGTCTTGATTGAGGCAGCGCAAAAACTTGGACTGGATTTTGAAAAAGCCATGGAAGAAATCAAAAAAGGAAAAAAGGGAAAATAGTGGGCGCGAGCGGACTTGAACCGCTGACCGTTGGTGTATAAGACCAATGCTCTGCCGACTGAGCTACGCGCCCTCTTGTAATGCCAGCTAATAAAATAGGCTCGCTTACTTTTTTAATGGTTTTCAAAAAATTGTAAAAGGCTGGCTTTTCAGAATTCTTCCTCAGAGCCTTCATCACCGGAATCGGTTTCTTCAACCACTGATTCTTCTCTTGTTTCATCTTCCGAAAGCCCTTTTTCCTCGTTCACTTCAACTATTTCACTTGCCGATTCCTTTATTTCGCCATACCTGCCGACATTGAGGCGCAAGGATTTTTTGAAAAGCGAGGTAAAACCGTTGATTATGTCATAGGTTTTGCCTGCCTCCACCTTGCCAATGTCATCATCCCATAAAGTCAAAAGAACTGTTGCAGTGTCATCGCCAACCAGTGCTTCAGTCACTGTGTGCTTGGAATCATCCAGCTTGCTTGTTACCTCCCTTGCATCGTTTATTTTAAGGACTTTCACGGTAACATTTACCTTTTTCTGGTAAGGTCTCAAAGATTCAACTTTCATAAAACTTCCCCCTTGCAATTAGAGCATTAAAAAATAACCAGAATAAATATTTAAAGCATAAGGAAACCACAATTGAACAATTCAAAATCCAAAAAAAAGCGTTAAAGCAATCAAATAAAAGTCCAAAAAAAGAAAAAAAAAGAAAGCCGTTTAAGGCTTGTTTTTCTGGATTTCCTTTATGAGCTTTTTTGCATCCTCCACTCCAGCCAAGCCAAAGGAAACCCCAACAGCAATAGCAATTGTCAGCATAAAGCCGCCAAACCCTATCCTGAAGGCATCCAAAAGAATTTGGGTTTGCAAGCCAAGCTGTTGCAAGGCAATCACAGCCGCCATATATATTATCATCAGTTCAACAGCAAAGCCGACAATTTTTTTGAACCTTGTAAGGCTTGCCTCCACAATATTCCTTGCATACCTGCCAATTATCAAGCCAGCGATTGCTATCACAAAGGCAACTATAAGGCTTGGAATGAAAACCAAGACAAGCCTTTCAAGAGTGGATTGAAAAACTGTGAGCTTGAACAATTCAACCCCTTGAGCCAAAAAAAGCGCTATAATCGACCATTTCACAATAGAACCAATAACTGAAGCAATGGTTTTGCCGCCTATCGCAGAGGAAAGGTTTTGCTCTTCCAGCCATTCATCAAACCTAAAGCTTTCCACAACCCGCACAACTATCTTTTTCAAAATCACTCCAATAACATAGCCGATTGCAAGCAAAATAAGTATTCCCACAAGGTTGACAAAATTAAAGGCAAAGGATTCACCCAGCTTTTCAAAAGCCAGCCTCAAAGTCTCACTAAAACCTTGCCCCACTTCAACCAATTCAATCACCTCAATAAAAAAAAGGCATTCATTATATTTAAGGCTTTGCATGACCCAAGGAATGCCCTGCAATCTTTTCAGCAATCGCTTTGACTTTTTCTTCAAGTTCTTCAATTGTGCCAGTGTTTTCTATTGTGAACCCTGGCAGTCTTAGCACTTCCCTGAAACCCTTGTTTTCAAGGTCGTTTTCGTCGCGTTCAAAGAATTCTTTTTCCTCTTTTGGATCCAAATCAGAGCGCCTTTGAAAGCGCATTTCACTTGGAGCCTCGACTTTTACTATGAAGAATTGTGAGGCTGCCTTTTCCAGTGTTTGTATTTCTGCCAGCGACCTTGCACCTGTCACTACAACCTTGGGCTTGCCCTTGATTTGTTCCACCATTTTGTCTGCAAAAACCTGCATTCCAAATTTTGAGCGCATTTCATTGCCAAAACTTGCTGCTGTTTTTTTGCTTGGTTTTTTTCCCTGGGCTTTCATTATTGGCGCAATAACGTTTTCATAAAAGTCAAAGTGTTCAAAGCCATGCTGTTTTTCAAATATTTTTGCAATTGTATCCTTGCCGCTTCTCGCAAGCCCTACAACTGCCACCACAATCATTTCAGACCAAGAAAAGTAAGGCAAAGCCCCTATTTAACACTTTCCCTGCCTGTTTTTTTGGGAGAATGCGATTTGAAGATGTTTTGAAGGAACTCAAAGAGAGTTCAAACCCCAAAAATGTGGAGGGCATGGCTCGCTTTGGAATAAATTCCAAAAACACTTTAGGGGTTTCTGTGCCAAAACTGCGCGCTATTGCAAAAAAGGCAGGAAAAAACCATGAACTGGCAAAAAAATTGTGGGCTTCAGGATTTCATGAAGCGCGCATTCTTGCATCAATGGTTGAAGACCCTGCCCTGGTGTCTGAAAAGCAAATGGAAGAATGGGCCAAGGGTTTCGATTCTTGGGATGTCTGCGACCAGTGTTGCATGAATTTGTTGTGTGTTCTGCCTTTCGCGCAAAAAAAGGTTTTTGAATGGGCTGAAAGCGAGAAAGAGTTTGTAAGGCGTGCGTCTTTTGCTCTAATTGCATGCATTGCATGGAAATGCGCTGACAAAGAAGGAGAACTGGAAAAGTTTTTTCCACTAATAAAAAAGCATTCAATTGATGAACGCAATTATGTGAAAAAAGCAGTCAATTGGGCTTTAAGGCAAATAGGGAAAAAAAACATTGAGCTTAACAAAAAAGCGATTGCTGTTGCAAAACAAATCCAAGAAATTGATTCAAAAAGCGCGAAATGGATTGCATTTGATGCGCTCCGCGAACTCGAGGGAGAAGCGGTGCAAAAAAGATTGAAAGAAAAAGAAAAGAAAGGGGAAAAAAGGAAAAAATAAAAAAAAAGGCATGGACTGTTTAGTCCATGTCCATTCCGCCGCCCATGCCGCCACCTGGAGGCATGCCGCCAGCGCCCGCATTCTTGGATTTTCCAGAGCCTGCTACAATGTCGTCAATGCGCAAAATCATTTCTGCAACCTCTGAGCCTGAAATTATTGCTTGGGTTTTTATCGACAATGGCTCCAAAACCCTTGCCTTTTTCATGTCGCCAAGCTTTGCTGCATATACATCCACGCCAATGTATTTGCCGTCCTTTGTTTTATGTTTTGCCCTTAACTCGACTATTGTGTCTATGGGGTCCATGCCTGCGGTTTCAGCAAGGGCTCTTGGAATAACTTCCAGTGTGTCTGCAAAGGCTTCTATTGCAAGTTGTTCTCTGCCACCAATTGTGCCAGCATAGTTTTTGAGCTGGACAGCCATTTCCATTTCGCTGCTGCCACCGCCTGTAACTATTTTTTTGTCCCTGATTGCGGCTGTCACTGTGCCAAGAGCGTCATTTAATGCCCTTTCAGCTTCGTCTATTACGTGTTCTGAGCCTCCGCGCACAAGAATGGTGACAGACTTTGGGTTCTTGCAGTCTTCCACGAAAACCATTGCATCGCCAGAGATTTTTTTCTCATAGACATTGCCTGCAAAGCCAATGTCTTCCTTGCTGATGTCCTTCAATCTTGTCACAATCCTGGCACCAGTGGCTTTTGCGAGTTTTTCCATGTCAGACTGTTTTACCCTGCGAATTGCCGCAATGCCTTCTTTTGCAAGGAAGTGTTGTGCCAAGTCGTCTATGCCTTTCTGGCAAAAGACAACATTTGCTCCTGCATTCTTTATTGCCAAAACCATGTCTTTCAGCATGCTTTCCTCTTTGTCCAAAAATGCTTGCAACTGGTTGGGGTCAGAAATGCTGATTTCAGCATCGGTTTCGGTTTCCTTTATTTCCATTGCAGAGTCAACCAAGGCAATTTTTGCGTTTGAGATTTTCTTTGGCATTCCCGGGTGCACTATTTCCTTGTCAACCACAATGCCCTTTATGAGTGCAGACTTGGAAAGCGAGGCTCCCTCTTTTTTCTCTATTTTTATCATGTCTTTGTCCACGGTTACCTCTTTGCCGTTGGTTTCAGCAACCTGTTTTACTGCCTCCACTACAAGGCTTGCGAGTTCTTCCTCTGCCTCAGCACTCTTGCCAGTCATGCTGGTTTTCGCGATTTGCTTAAGCAAGTCTGTTTGCTCAAAGGAAACAGGGTCTGCAATGCTGGCCACTATTTCTTGGGCTTTTTTTGCAGCCATCCTGTAACCCTTTATGATTATGCTTGGATGGATTCCGTCGTTTAAGAGTTTTTCCGCGTTTTCAAGAAGACCGCCTGCAATGACTACTGCGGTTGTTGTTCCATCGCCAACTTCATCATCTTGTGTTTTTGCAACTTCCACCATCATTTTTCCAGCTGGATGGTCTATGTCCATTTCGCTTAATATTGTTGCACCGTCATTGCTGATTGTTACGTCACCCAATTCGTCCACTATCATTTTGTCCATTCCTTTTGGGCCAAGCGTTGTCTTTACAGCGTCTGCAACCGCTTTGGCAATCAAAATGTTTATGCTTTGCGCGTCTTTTCCGCGCGTTCTCTTTGAGCCCTCAGTCAAAAAAATAACTGGTCTTTGGGCAGATTGTTCAACCATTCTAACACCTCCCCTTAAAACATGATTTAAGCAGTTTTAACTGCAAAAAACAGGTTTTTTTCGCTTTCTATAAAGAGAAACCAAAATAAAATTTTTAAATGCTATGTTTGGCTTTTTTTCATTTGAGTGTAATTCGGTTTTTTATAAGGAAGAGAATTCAAAAAAAACAAAAAAATCAACCCTTTTAAACGCTTTTGTGGGTGAAATTTTAGTTTGGTGGCATTATGGTTATTTCCGAGACAAGGTGGGACAAGGGCTTTGAGGAGGACATTCTCAAAGAATGGCTTTCCAGCAACAGAAATGCCTTCAAGGAAGACAAAAAAAAGAGATTGTTTTCCATTGACACTCCACCACCCTATGTTAACACTCCAGTGCATATCGGGCAAGCAACCACTTATGTTTTAATGGACATGTTTGCGCGCTATAAAAAAATGAAAGGGTTTAATGTGCTCTTTCCCTTGGGATTGGACAGGAATGGCTTGCCCATTGAAATGGCTGCTGAAAAAAAATTCGGCATTTCTGTGCACAAAACCCCGCGCGAGGAATTCCTTGAAAAATGCCGCCAGATTTTGGAGGAAACAAGCGGGGAATCAATTGACACTTTCCAAAAACTCGGCATTGGATTCAATTCTTTTAAGGAAGGAAAGGAAATTGGCGCCCTGTATTTGACTGATTCAAACGAGTACAGGGCAATGACCCAAAGCACTTTCATTGAATTATGGAATGCGGGGCTTATTTACGAGGACTCGCGAATAAACAATTATTGCCCCGGCTGTGGCACAACAATAGCGGATTCAGAAATAGAGTATGAAATGAAGCCTTCAAAATTCAACGAAGTGAAATTTAAAGTGAAAGAGACAGGAGAAGAAATAGTGATTGGCACTACAAGGCCTGAACTTATTTGCACTTGCGGAATGGTGGTGTTCAATCCAAAGGATGAACGCTATCAAC
>JAVYME010000043.1:0-7949 GCA_038736825.1 Candidatus Iainarchaeum sp. | reverse complement strand
CCGCAATTCAAGGTTCCACCGCAACCATCATCACCAGTGCCACACTGCCAACCAAGCTCTGAACAGGTTTTTGGAACACAAGTGCTTACGCATTTGTGAGTTTCAGTATTACATGTTTTGCCACCAGTGCAATTACCGCAATTAATTGTATTATTGCATCCAGACTCAATGCCGGAACCGCACTCCCAACCCATTTCAGCACAAGTTTTTGGAGTGCAACATTTGTGGGTTCCAATATTGCATTTTTGGCCTGTCGGGCAATCTCCGCAATTCAAGGTTCCACCGCAACCATCATCACCAGTGCCACACTGCCAACCAAGCTCTGAACAGGTTTTTGGAACACAGGGTGGGCTGAATGTCTCACATTTATGGATTGAATTGTTGCAAGTCTTGCCACTCGGGCAAGCTTGGCATTGAATTGTTGTATTGCACCTGTCCTCAACACCAGAACCGCACTCCCAACCCATTTCAGCACAAGTTTTTGGAGTGCAAGTCTTAGTTGGTGGTAATTGTGCTCCGATTATTTCAGTAATGGATTGTTTTAGCGAGGCATCAGCGGTGTTTTGCAAGAGTTGTGGCAAAAAATAGTTTATTATTTCATTTCTTGAAAAATCAAACCTTAGAAACCAAACATGGTCACCAAACCAAGAATGGGTTCTGTAAACTTGGAATCTTATGCCGCACTGGCTTAAGGCATCAACTGTCACATACTTATATCCCCTTGAGCCTGGCAACATTTCGTCTTCTGTTCCTCTAGCAGGAGCGTCCTCTTCAGTTGGAGTGTCTGGAAGTAAAAGCTTGAATTCGCCAGTTGAATGGCATTGGGTAAGGTTTGCGCCAACCCCTTTTAATATAGTGAATTTGTAAATGAATTGGGTGTCTTGGCTTCTGCCTGGCACTGGCTCAACTCTAACAAAATTTGGCTGTATTTCATATTTGAGCGAATAATATTCTAAGCCAATATTGTGCCTTGGGTTAAGTTCAGAGCGGTCTGGCGTGGTTTTACGTGCAACAGAATGTGATGCCCTGTAAAATGAAAAAGAACCCGTGGCTGAAACAGCAGGATCGTTCACGTTTATTTGCGCTGGTGTTTGAAGCACAACATTGTTCCACTGATATGAAACCTTTTGATCCCAAGGGGTTGGATCAATTAGTATGTTTATTTTTATCCTTCCTTGGTCTACAAGTGCATCCAGCTTGTCGTACGCAAATGCCTGTCCTGTGAATGCCAGCAACATGATTGCGATTATTGCAAAAAAGGCTTTTTTCATGAGCACACCTCCTTGGCGACTTCAAGCAGTTCAACGAATTTGCTTGAAGAAGCTCCCTGCAAACCGGCAGTGTTTGCTTTCAGGGAAATGGATTCAGCTTCCTTTGGATATTTTGAAACAAAAGCGTTTGTGGCTTTAAGGTAGGCTTCCTTTTTTTCTTCAAGTTCTGAAAATTTTTTGCCAAGGCGTTCGTAAGCTGGAAGGCTTTCGCATAGGCCTTGCTGAGAACCAGCAAGGGTTTCGCTCATACTGGAAATCTCGGAGGCTATTTTTGCGCTTTCAAGGAACAAAAGATAGGTTGTTGAAAGGTCCTTGATTGCGGGATTCGGAGAAGAAGAAAAGGAGGATATTTCGGAGCGAATGTCCTCGATTTTCTCTGAATCAAGGGAAAAAACAGTCTCTGAAGCGTGCAATCTTTCCTCTTTCAACCCATTGTTTTTCCATGCAAGGCTCATGCGCTCGTATTCTTTTTCAAAGGATGGCGCTTGAAAGAAAAGCAGGTAAACCGCGATTATAACAACCAAAAGGATTATTGCGATTAAAGCGATTTTTTGGTTTTTTTTCATTCAATCACGCTCCATTCAACCAAAATCAAATATCTCTAGGCGGATCTGGCTCTTCAAGCACTCCATTAATTTTGATATGCCATTTTATCTCTCTTGTTTTTTTCACTCCGTCAATTGTGCGAGAATAACAAGCATAATAATAGCTGTCCAGTTTCAAGTTTTCAAATTCAAGGACATTGTAAAGCCTTACATCGTGATTTTCATGGCCTTGGCGGGTGTCCTTGATTGTTAGGTGCTGAAAATCGGTTCTAACCTTGCTTGGAATTGTTTCTCCAGAAGGATCATCGCAAGGCTTTGTTTTTAAAGCCAAAAACTTGTCTGCAACACTGTAAACATAGTCTGAGTGTTCCTTTGTTGGAACATGCGAGTCAAGGAACGCTTTGTCTGCAGTGTTAACGCCCGGTGTTGTTGGATCACCATGGTGTTGTGGTGCATACCTGTAGTACAAAGTCCAAAAGTCATCCCTTGCAAAGGCAACCTTTAAATTGTAAAGATTCCTTTTTAGGGCAATTGTTACCTCTTTTGTACTGGAAAATGGTGGTACAATAATGCTTGAATCCACATAATTTGTTTTGCTTGCAACAACCGTTATTGTTGCATTTATTGGAACCACAAGCTTGGCTTTTCCGTCCTCACCTGTATTGGCTTCAATCCTAACACTTTCTCCTTCAATAGTGGTTGTTGCAACCACTTTTGCGCCTGAAATCGGTTGAGAATTGTATTCAATCTCTTCAACAACATTTACAATGAGATTATAGCCTCTTTTCTTGCTTTCAGCATAGTTTTGCACTTCTTCAACTGTTTTCATCCACCACTCGTGGCCTCCACTTGGCGTTGTATCCATCCTGAATTTAACCATATAATAAGCCCATACATCATAACAGTGTGGCCCTTTCATTAAAATTTCTCTTTTTCCTTCACTTGGTTGTTCGAAAAAAGGCCCTTCGAATTTGTAAATCTTGTAAATAACATCCTGTGGCTTTATTTCGTCTCTTGGACTGCAACTCATTTCTTCGTTCAATCCAATGAAATGCCCGCATAAAATTTGCGCGCCATCCCTTGTTCCATATGTTGCAAATGCTGGTTTTTTGGATATAGTTCCATCAAATTTTTTTAGTTCTGGATGGAAGCCTTGAAGATAGAACTCGTAAAGCCCTTTGCCAGCATCTCTATAACCAACTCCCGTCATGTCAATCTTGAAACTCTTTTTTTCTTGGATTTCATCAGCTACAAATTCATTCCATCCTGTTTCACCTGGCGGATAACCTATTGCCCTATCGTACTTGAACCTTGTTTTTGCAACAAGCAGGGTTTCACTCTTTTGAAGGTCTGCAGTGCACTTGGCAAGCTCTTCATCTTCGCTGGGAATTTTTCCACTTGTGACTTGTGTTGAGCCTTGTGCTGCTTCAGCTTGTTCTGCTGCGGTTTGTGTTGCTTCTTCTATTTGTTGCCCGATTTCTGTTGGCGAGCCAGGCGGTTGCATTCCAGTGCCTGGAGTGCTTTCCCCTATTGTCAGTTCTCCTGTTAGTGAACCAGAATTGTCATAATAGCAATTGCTCCAGCCAGCGCCATTCCTTTTGGCAACGCAAAACTCCACTATAATGTCTTTTGGTGTAGCCTCTGTTAGTCCAGACATTACGCCGGTTTGCCCTAAAACCAAATACCATGTTTGGTTGTCGCCTCCAACCTTAAGCCAGGTTTCCTTGTATTCTGGAACAATAATTTTGGTGATTTTGTACTTGTAATCGCCGGCAATCATTTCTCTGCCTTCCTCGATGAAATTGCTTGCTGCCACTTGAGTGTAACCCCCGTCATCTTTTACTGTAAGGCTTACTTTTGGCCCGTCACAGCGGTCAGAGCACCTGCCTCTTATTTGGTCAGCTGGACCGCGCAAATAGGTTGTTGGTTCTATTGCATCCAATTCAAAGGAATACTGTCCTGTGCCGCTTATTCCCAAAAGGCTTTTATTCACTAAAACTTTTGGGGTTGTTTCCAGTAAGGCTTTTCCGTCTGCTTTATGCCTTGGATTCAAAGTGTAAAGTTTTGTGCCTGCTTTTGCGAAAAGCGTTCCTTGCGCCAGTCTTGTATCATCACGTTGCACTGAATCATTGTAAAGAGCATCTCTGTCCAAGATTTGATAGCCGGCTGTGGTTCTCAAAACAAAAGCGTTTGTTGAAGAGAAAAGCAGGGAAAGGAAAAGGATTGCGAGAAGGCTTTTGGTGTTCATTTGCATGCCTCCTTTAATTGTGCTACAAGGGTTTTATGCCTGGCAACCGAGGAGGCTAGTTCTTCAGCACCGCTTCCTGCTTGTATTTGCGCTTCTCTTGCAGCCTCTGGATTGCTTGAAACAAAGGAATCCACTTTGGATAAATATTCTTCTGTTGAAGCCAAAAGCGATTCCTTGTATTCTGTCAACAAATCGTATTTTGGCAGTACAGTGCAAGGGTTTTCGGCTTTTGAAATCTCTTCCTGCACTTCAAGCATTTTTTGCCTGTAAATGCTGATGTCTATAAGGGAAACATATGCTTCGCCTAATTCTCTTGCAGCAGAATTTTTTTCAGATTCAGTGAATTGAACCAAGCCTGCCTTTAAATCGGATAATTCTTTTTGTGAAAGGCGGTTTAGCCTGTCATAGGACAAGTGAAGGGGTTTTGCTTCCAAGCCAGCTTTCACCCAAGAGGCTTTCATTGCTTCAAGCCTTTGCGAGAAAGATGGCGCTTGAAAAAAGAAAAAATAAGCAATAATTCCTGCCAAAACTATTGCAGTCAAAATTATAAGGTTAAACCAGCGCTTATCCAAAAAATCACCCCTTCATAAGAGCGAATTAATTTATACACTAACTCCTTTTATTCATTCCTTTAAGCTGTTTTTGAAGCCAAAAGGCAAAATTTCAGCATATATTAATGGTTTCCCAATATATAAACCTTTCACACTGCCTTTTGTAATAAAATTAGCCATTATTAAAGTTTTCTTTAATATTATTAAAAGGTGCAAAAATGGAAACAGACATTGCAATAATAGGAGCAGGCCCTGCTGGAATAACTGCAGGCATTTATGCTTTGAGAAAAGGATTGAAAGTGCTGGTTTTTGAAAAAAAAATTGCAGGCGGCAACATTGTTGATTCAGTGCTGGTTGAAAACTATCCCGGCATTAAATCCATAAAAGGGTTTGAATTGGCGCAAAAAATGCAAGAACACTTTGAAGGAATCGGGGGAAAAATACTGGAAGGAATTGAAATAAAAAAAGCAAAAAAAACATTGAACGGCTTTGAGCTTGAAACAGGCAATGGAGAAAAAATTCTGGCAAAAGCAATAATCATTGCTTCAGGTGCAACCCACAAAAAACTAAAAGCAAAAAACGCAGAAAAACTTGAAGGAAAAGGAATCCATTATTGTGCCACTTGTGATGGCCCGCTTTACAGGGAAAAAACAGTTGCAGTAATCGGTGGAGGCAATTCTGGGGCAATGAACGCATTGTTCCTTGCAGGCATTTGCAAAAAGGTTTTCTTGCTGGAATTCGGAGACAAACTGAAATGTGATAAAATTTATGAAGAAAAATTAAAGGAAAAAAAAGTGCAAACAATATTAAACGCTGAGGTTTTTGAAATAACTGGAAGCGAAAAAGCCAATGGCTTGAAATACAGGGACAGGGTTAGCGGAAAAGAAAAAGAGATTGCAGTTGACGGCGTTTTTGTATACATTGGATTGCTGCCTGAAAACGGGATTGCAAAAATGCTTGGTTGCAGGCTTTCAGAAAAAGGCTATATTGAAACAGGCATGCAAATGAACACAAGCATTGAAGGCGTTTTTGCAGCAGGCGACATTACTGGAACATTTGCGCAAGCAATAGTTGCAGCAGGACAGGGCGCAATTGCCGCTGAAAGCGCTTACTGGTTTCTGGCAAACAAAAAAAAAGTTTAAAAAATAAACAATATTGCAACAGGCAATCCTTAAATACTAGTTCAACCCTATAATGTACAACAATTCACTTTTGAGAGGGATTAAAAAATGGTTTTTTGGAAAACAACAATGCTTTCCCTCACTCTATTGCTTGCACTGGGAGCATTCGCGCAAACAATTGAAACCTGTGGAGACAATTATTGCAGTGAAAATGAAAGCGCACAAAACTGTCCCATGGACTGCCTTGAACAACCCACGGGCTTTTTTGGATTGGGGGATGCTGGAAACTTTGGAGCAATAATTGCACTAGCCTTGATTGCAATAGCATTCGCAATATACATGATTAGAAGCCTAAAACAATCACAAACCTGAAACAATTGTTCAAGCGACAACCGGCTTGAATTCAAAGCGCTCCTGCCAAAACCTTGCCACTGTTTTTGCAGGATTCTCTGTCACAATTCCCTCAAAATCCCTTGGAAAACACTTTTTGTAATTATTCCAAGTATACCTTTTGTCCAAAAAAACCACCACTCCCCTGTCAGAGCGATCCCTTATAACCCTTCCTGAAGCCTGAATTGCACGAGCAACCGCTGGATAGAGATAACCATAATGCCATCCAGAGCCAAACTTTTCCTGATAATAATCTATAAGGCACTGGGTTTCCAAATCCATTTCATTCAAGGGAATGCCGACAATTATTGCTCCCAGCAATTGCTCGCCCAAATAATCAATTCCTTCAGCAAAAGAACCAGCAGCCACTGCCAAAAGCACTGCCCCAAAACCCTTTCCTTGCTGCCTGAACCTCTTCAAAAGCTCTGCCTTTTCAAAAGAACCCATTTCAGCATTCTGCTTCAACACAGGCCTTGAAAGGCGTCCCTCTAATAGGGGCGCAATTGCTTCAAGCACTGCAAAGGAAGGAAAAAACACTGCACTGTTTCCCGGAATATTGTTTGAAATGCTGGAAACAATTTCAGCAATTTTTTCAAACTCTCTTGGATTGCGCTCTGAAAACTTTGTAGTCACTGAAGGAACAACAAGTGAAAGCTTGTTTTCCTTGGGAAAAGGCGAAGAATATTCCTTCATTACCGCCCTTTCACTTGGAATTCCTAAAAGGTCTGCATACATTTTTGCAGGCAATAGAGTGCCACTCATCAAAACAGCGGAATGCGCTTCCTCAAAAACCTTTCTTGAAACAATTGCTGGATCCAGTGCTTTCACTTGAAGCGAAACCCCTTTCTCCTTTTTTCGCACAATGCGGACAAAGGAAGGCTCTCGCTCGCGCCATTTTTCCAAAAAATTTGCAATCAATATTAAGTGGGAGCGCCCTTGGGGAAAAGACTGTACAAACTCTGCTCCCAGTTCCCTGAACTCGATTGCAATATCCTCGATTTCGCCAACGGATTCTATTTTTTTTGAAAGGGCTTCCTCTGAAACAATTGCTTCGTTTTTCTGTGAAAGTTTTTCCCTTGCAATGCCCTTTACTGCCTTTCTTATCTCTTTAAGGGATTCAATGTGCTCTTCTCGCCCAAGCCGTTCTAATTCCTCCATTGCCTTTTCAATTGAAAAAACCGAAACAGTGCTGCTCAAGAGAGCCCTCACCCTTTCTGGAAGATTGTGCGCTTCATCGACAACCACAATGGAATTTTCCAGTTTTTTCTTCGCTTTTTGAAGGATAACTGATTGAATGCTGGGATTGAACAAGTGATAATAGTCTGCAATTATAATGCTTGAATCCCTTGCCAACAACATTGCTGACTCGTAAGCGCAAAACCCTTTTCCATTGCAGGCCTTTTCACACCATTCCTTTAACTCCAAATGCGACCATATTCCAGAATGCTTGCTTTTGAGTTCGCCCTGGTAAAGCCTTGCAATCTCCCTTTGCCTTGAATCAAAACCGACAATGTTTGCAAAAAACTCGCATTCCTCTTTTTCCCTGCGCTTTTTGCACAATTCATAAAAAGAACCAGAGTCTGCTTCAGAGAGATATGGATCAGAGCACATGAATTTCCTTCCAACCAAGTCAGTGCCCTTAATTTGCAAGCCAAACTTTTTGTTCAAGTCTTTCACTAGTTGCACTGCAATTTCGTGCTGGGAAATCTTTGGAGTGAGGAAAAAAACGGTTTTGCCTTCCTCCAAGGCAAAAGTCAGGGAAGGGCATAACACTGCAGCGGTTTTTCCAAGACCGGTTGGAGCATGAGCAAGCAATATTTTTT
>JAVYME010000042.1:0-8347 GCA_038736825.1 Candidatus Iainarchaeum sp. | reverse complement strand
ATCCCTGCTTTTCAGCCGCCGCATCACCCTCTCCCTTTCCCTCTCCCATCAAGGGAGAGGAGAGGCTTTGAATCTTTGAATCCGAAGATTTGAAGATTCTTATCGCTTACCATCTAATTTTTGTTTTCAAATCATAAATCTTAAATTATCTGGACTCTGTCCAGTTCAAAGACCGTTCCTTCCTTACAGACCCTGACATAATCAAAATCTTTTCCATTTCTTATCTTTATCACGCAGGAGAGGCACACTCCATTTGCACATCCCATGTATGATTCAAATGATGCTAATTTTCTGCTGGCTTTTATTTTTTGCAATGCTTTCAATCCTTCAAAACCGTATTGTGCAAAAAAGGCATAGTTTGGCTTGAAGGCTGCAGGCCATTCCTGTTCTGATTCAAAGGCGTCAAGGATTCCGCCATAAAAAAGCAACAGGGTTTCCTGAACTGCATTGCCTTTTATGGGTATTTTTTCAAGCACTGGGTCTATGCCGACACAGGCAATGCTTTTGCGTTCTCTCGCGCTTTTTTCCAAGAATTCACAGTAATTCATTTTCTGCCTCACTCAAAACCCATTTTTTTGCCCCAATTTTGAGGATCCCTGTTCCATTCTAGAACGATTTCCTTTTCTTGCTCTGAAATGTATTTTTTTCTTGCTGCAACGCTTATCAGTGTGGAAAAATCTGTTAATGCGAAAAGGGATATTTTTTCTGCAAGGAATTTGTCTGTTGCAGCCTTCATGTTGTAAGTGAAGATTGCAATTATGTCTTCTGCTTTAAGTCCTGCTGCTCGAAGCCCTTTAACTGTTTCAACCGAGCTTCCTCCAGTGCTTACAAGGTCTTCAACTACAATGGCTTTCCAGCCCTTTTCAATCAATCCTTCTATTTTGTTTTGCTTGCCGTGCTGTTTTTCCTCGCTTCGCACGTAAACCATTGGTTTTCCGGTTTTTTCAGCCAGCCATGCTGCGTGCGGTATTCCGGCTGTGGCAGTGCCGGCTACAACATCAAACCTGATTTTTCTTTTTTCAATAAGGTCAGCCATTGCTCCAATTATTTTTTTTCTGTGCTCTGGATAGCCCATTAAAAGACGGTTGTCAGTGTAAATTGGTGAAAGGATTCCAGAAGCATACCTGTAAGGCTTGTTCGGGCTTAAAGTCACTGCCTTTATGTCAAGCAATATTTCTGCAACATTTTCCGCATTCACCAAAAACACCCCCTTAAAAAAATCTTTTCACTTTTCCTAGATTATTTCGCCTTCTTCTTGCCTTAATTCGCCTCGCAAAAAGGTTTTTTCCACAAAGCCCTTCAAACGCCAGCCCTCAAAAGGCGTCCACCCACACTTGGTGAACATTTTTCCAGAATCTATTCTGTGCTCTCTCTTCAAATCAATCACTGCAAGGTCTGCGCTTTTTCCCTTGGCAATAAAGCCTTTTTCCCTTAATCCGAAAAGCTTTGCAGGGTTTTCGCACAAGCATTTTGCAATTGTTTCAATGCTCACCAGTTTGCGGTTGTGCGCGTCAAGCAACAGTGGAAGCATTGTTTCCACGCCTGGCACTCCAGAGGGGGCATCCCAATAGGATGCCTGTTTTTCATCCTGCGTGTGCGGAGCATGGTCTGATTCGATTATGTCAAATTTGCCTTCCCTTAATGCCTCCCAAAGCATTGCCCTGTTATGCCTTGAGTGAAGCGGAGGATTAACCTTGACAAGATTGCCTAGTTTTTTTGCATCCTCTGATGAAAGGAAAAGATGGTGTGGTGTGACTCCACAAGTGACAGAACCCCATTTTTTTGCCTGCATTACTTGGGAAAGCGTTTCTGCGCTTGAAACATGGCAAACATGGAGTTTTGCCCCTGTTTCAGCACACAATGCAAGCGCTCTCTTCACGGCTTTGTGTTCTGCTTCCGGCGGCCTTATTTGAGAGTGGAATTTTGCGTGATTCCAGCCTTTTTTTCTGGCTTTTTCCGCGCTTTCCTTGATTGTTTTTTCTTCTTCTGCGTGAACCATTACCACGCTGTCTGCTGCTTTGGCAAGCGAGAAAGCCTTTGCTTGGTCTTCTCTTTCCAGCACCAAAAGGCTGCCAGTGCTTGAACCCATATAGATTTTGACTGCAGCGAAATCCTTCGCTTTTTGAATTTCTTCAAGGTGTTTTGGGCTTGCCCCAAAATGAAGGCTGAAATCCACTCCTGCCTTTCTTGAAACAACCCTTCTCTTGAGTTCAAGCACTTCTGCAGAGCAAATGCTGGGCTTGTTGTTGGGCATGTCCATGACTGAAGTTATGCCTCCGTGAAGGGCTGCCATGCTTTCATGCTTCCAGTCAGCCTTCCATTCTTCGCCTGGAACCCGGAAATGCACGTGAATGTCTATTGCGCCTGGCAAAACCAGTTTGTGCGAGCAATCAATGCTTTGCTCGCCTTCAAGTATTTTTTTTACTGCAACAATTTTGCCTTCGGAAATGCCAATATTGCATTCTGAAATTTTGCCTTCAACAAAAGCCTTGCAGTTTTTTAAAACAAGCTGTGGTTTTTCTGATGCCATGCTCACACTTTAATCCTTGAAGCGATTTCCTCATGGTTCATTTTTCTTTCACAGTAAAAGCATTTCGCTGTCTCTGGGTTGTCGGAAATGAAAAACCTTCCAGGAAGGCCTTCAACATTGGTTATGCATTTTGGGTTAATGCATTCAAGTATGCCTGTAACCTCTCTTGGAAGCGAAAGCCTTAGTTTTTGCTTTACTTCGCCGCCAATTATGTGGTTTATTGTGGCATTTCTTGCAACCAGTGCTATTTTGTCACACTCTTCTTTTGACAAAAACCTGTCCTCTATGAATACTAAGTCTTTTAAGCCCATTTTGTGGCTTGGAACCCTTATTGCTACAGTGACTGCTCCCTTGCCTTCGCCGACAATTTTCAAGACTTTTAATGCAGTGCCAACCGGCAAGTGGTCTATTGTGGTGCCTTTGTCGATTGGTTTCAGGTACAAGCCTTGCTCCATTTTTTTCACCATTTTCTCACTCCCACAAGCATGGCTAAAAGAGCCTCTCTAACTGGAATGCCGTTTTTTGCTTGTTCAAAATAGAGGGCGAAAGGGGTTTTGTCCACTTCTGTGCTGATTTCGTTGACTCTTGGAAGGGGATGCATTAGCTTGAAAGAAGGCTTGACTTTTTGCAGTGTTTCAACTCCAATTACATAGGCATCTTTGACTTTTTCATATTCTGTCGGGTCAGGGAACCTTTCTTTTTGGATTCTGGTGGCATAAAGCACGTCAAGCGATTCAATGCATTTTTCAAGTTCAATGCATTCTTCAAACCTTGTTTTTTCCCTTATTTCGTCCTTGATTTCTTGCGGCATTGAAAGCATTGGCGGTGCAATGAAAAACAGTTCAATGTTTTCAAACATTGACAGTGCTATGGCAAGCGAATGAACTGTTCTGCCATACTTTAAGTCTCCCAACAACCCGATTTTAAGGTTTGAGATTTTTCCAAAAGCCTTTTTTATTGTGAAAAGGTCAAGCAATGTTTGGGTTGGATGCTGGTTGGCGCCATCGCCTCCATTGATTACTGGCACTGGTGAAACCTCTGCAGCCCTGCGCGCTGCCCCTTCAATGTAGTGGCGCATTATTATTGCATCAGAATAGCCTGCAACAGTTCTGATGGAATCGCTCAAGGTTTCGCCTTTTTTGGTGCTTGAAACCCCTGCATCTGCAAAGCCTATAACTCGCCCGCCCAAGTTTTGAATTGCTGTTTCAAAACTCAGTCTTGTGCGAGTGCTTGGTTCAAAGAAAAGGCTTGCAACAGTTTTGCCCTGCAAAACCTTTGATTTTTTCTCTATGGGCATTTTTTCCATTTCAAATGCCTTTTCAAGAACCGCTTCAATGGCTTCACGGGAAAAATCGTGAATGCTTACAACATCAGTTAAATTAAAAGCAGTTTCGGGCTTGCTTTTGCCTTTCTTTTTTGACTCCAATCAAACCCGCTATTACGTAAAGCCTGAAAGAAATTTAAAGGTATCGCGAAAGCACACGAATGCAAAACGCATTCCACTTAAAAAAAAAATCAGGGCTCAAAATCGCCTGCTTGCCTGCGCTCAGAGATTTCACCGCGCAGGTTTTGTGGCATCAATTCTGCTGCCTTTTTTGGTTCGTTGCCTAAAAGCCAAGCAAGCTTTATTAGGGCAGTTTCTGTTGTCATGTCTTCAAGGAAAATCACTCCAAGAGAGTGCAGTGCGCGAGAGTTTGCATAAATGTGCTCGTGAACCCTTCCATAAATGCACTGGCTTGTAGCGCAAACAATGCAACCCGAATCAATCAATGCCTGGAGGGCTTTTTTGTTTTCAGAGTTTTCTTCAATGTTCATTGGCATGTGGCCTATGCCGCTTGTTTCCAGCACCAAGCCCTTGAAACCGGCTTTCCTGTAAAAGTCTATTTCTTCAGGCAAAAGGTTTGGTCTTGCCTTGAGAATGCTTACTTTTGCTTCAAACTTGTCTCTTACAATGCATTTTTTGGAATTGTTTTTCTTTTGGAATTCTTTCAAGTTGAACTTTATTTCCCCGGAAAAAGCATCTATTTCTGCAATAGGTTCAGCGTTGATTGCCTTAAAGGCGTCCCTGCGAGAGGTGTGCATTTTTCTAGTCTTTGTGCCTGGAAGAATGTGGCACTTTCCATCGGATGTTGAAGCATGCATGCAAATTGCAATTCCGGCAAAATCGGTTTTTGCAATAAAGTTTGCAGCGCACAAAAGGTTGGTGCCGGCGTCACTGCTTGGCCTGTCACTGCTTCTCTGTGATCCAACCAAAATCACTGGCACTGGCAGTTCTTCAAACATGAACGAGAGTGCAGCGGAAGTGTAATGCAGTGTGTCAGTGCCATGAGTCAAGATTATGCCTTCAGCCCCATTTTCTATTTCTTTTTTTATTGCAACGGCAATTTTCGGGTAATGTGAAAACCCCAAGTCTTCGGACATAATGCTGCTCAAAAAAACCGTGTTCAGCCTAGCAATGCTTGAAAGCTCTGGAAACATTGCAATTATGTCTGACGGCGAATACTTTGCTGTAACGCCGCCGTTTTTGTAGTCCACTTTGCTTGCAATTGTGCCGCCGCTGTGAACAATGCTTATCAAGGGCAGTTCCTTGTTTTCAGTAAAAACTGTCTGCTTGCTTTCCTTTTTTTCAATTTTTGTTCCGGAAGAGATTTTTTCAATTGATTTTATTTTTTCAATGGCAATGCCTATATTGTAGCCTGAATCCAGTTTCAGGCAAAGGCTTTTTCCGCTTGAAGGCAAAATAAAGCCTTGAAAAAAGCCTTGCTCTGCTTCCACTCTCACCTTGTCATTTTCTGCAACAGAAAATTTTTTGAGCAGGGAACCAATGGAATGCATTCACATCAAGCCTAATCTAATAGGAGGATAACAAATTAATACTTTTTTGGGTGAAATTGCTTTGCTGCCTTGCCAGCGGCTTTAAGCTAACCACTTTCACTAGCTGTTTTTCTATCAAAGAGCCAAGAGCAAACACTGAAATAATTTAATTTTTTCGCAATCCACTATTTCAATGCGGCTTACAGCATTGTATTCTGGGGGAAAGGATTCCACTTATGCCATATGGCTGGCGTTAAAGGAAGGGCATTCCATTGAATGCCTTTTGACAATGTTTCCAGAGAAAACCGATTCTTTCATGTTCCATGTGCCCAACCTTAACCTTGCTGTTTTCGGGGCAAAGGCAATGGGTTTTCCGCTCGTGGAGAGAAAAACCTCTGGGGAAAAGGAAAAAGAGCTTTTGGATCTCGAAAAAGCACTGAAAGGCATTGTGAAAAAACACAGAACAGAAGGCATTCTTTCAGGCGCAATAGCATCAAAATACCAAAAAGAAAGAATCGACAGAATAGCACAAAATATTGGACAAAAGTGTTTGTCTCCCCTATGGGGAAAAAACAACACCGCACTCCTAAAAGAAATGGTTTCCAACGGATTCAAAATAATAGTGGTTGGGGTTTACGCTGGCGGCTTGAATGAAAACTGGCTTGGAAAAACAATTGGGAAAAAAGAAATCATTGAATTGGAGGAATTGCAAAAAAAATTCAGCATTTCGCCTCTTGGCGAGGGAGGCGAAATTGAAACCCTGGTGGTTGACTGCCCTCTGTTCAAGAAAAAAATAAAAATAATCAAAACAGAAAAAAAATGGAATGGATTGAGAGGCGAGTTTTTGGTAAAAAAAGCGGTTTTGGAAAAAAAATAGCTAGCGTTGTGCCTTTGGCGGCCTGTTCATGCCGGACTCAATCCTGTACTCCCACTGCAGCAGTCTTGCAAGAACATTGGTTATAAGAAAGGAAATCGCTAAAAGGAAAACCAGTTCAGGCCATTTTTCCGCCTGCAAAAAATACTTGAACAAGTCAGAGCGCCAGTTGAACAATTGAACGCCAATATAAACAACCACCAGAAAAGTGAAAACGAAAAGCAACACTCTTTCAATCAAAAAAGGCCTTGCCATTAAAACCACTCCGAAAACACTGCAAAAAGACAGCTCAAAATTCTGCCTCCGCGTTTTCTGTTTTCCTTTGGTTCAAAAACATTTGCCTGATTTCCCTTGAAGTGGTTGCCTCTTCCGGTTTTTTGTCAGAACGCAATGAAACCAGCCTTGGAAAGCGCAATGCAAGCCCGCTGTTGCCGTTTTCGCGTGCAGCCACATGCACTGGGCTTTCAGTGATTTCATCAGCGCGCACTTCAACCACATATTTTGGTTCAACCCATACATCCGGTTCAAGACCGGATTCAACTGCAACAGGCTTTTTTTTCACTGCAATTTTTTTCAGCATTGCCTCCAAGTCTGAAAGCTGTTTTTCGCTCATTCCAGTGCCAATTTTTGCAATTGACTCAAAACGATTGGCTTCTGGATTGTAAACTGCCACTAAAAGGGTTCCAAGGCCGAATTCTGTGCGCTGCCCTTTCCCCTTATAATAGCCAATGATTACTGCATCCACTGTGTCAGACAATTCGCCCTTGTAAGAGCGCTTTAATTTTATCCATGCAAATTTTCTGGCTCCAGCAATGTATTTTTCATTCAAATCCTTTGCAATTATTCCCTCAAGCCCTTTTTGCACGCAAAGATTGAAGTATTTGTTGAGTTCCACTGGATCGCTTGTGATTATCATGTCTGTAAGCCTTATTGCATCGCCTTTAACGATTATTTTTTCCAGTTCCTTTCTTCGCTCCCTGAACGGCAATTCCATCAAATTCTTTTCATTCACAAGCATTACATCAAAGGCAAACAACCTTAAAGGAAACTTTTTTGCAAACTCGCCAACCCCATATTTTCTTTTGCGCTGGATTGTCACTTGAAACGGCTGGAATTCATCGCTTTCCTCTGAATAGGCTATTGCTTCCCCCTCAATTATTGCACGCTCTGGCTTTAGCTGTTTTTTCACTGCCTCCACTATTTCTGGAAACATTTTTGTCATGTCCTCCTGCCTTCTGGAAAAAATCAAAACCTTTTCCTTTTCGCGGTGCACTTGAAGCCTGAAACCGTCTATTTTTGCCTCAACAGCGCACTCGCCAAGCTTTTCAATTATTTCCTCTGCACTTGAAAGCCTTTCAGCAAGAGTCGGCCTTATGGGGATTCCAATGGAAATTTTGATTTCATCTAATCCCTTAAGGCCTTTTTCTGCAAGCAGTTTTGCTATAACCCCCAAGTCTGAGTGAATGTTGTATTTTGCCTCAATGCGCTCTCTAAGCTTCATTCTTATTTGCCTGTGAAGCTCTTCGCCTTGATATTTTTCCGATAATTCTTTTTCCAAGGCTTTTTCTTTTTGCCTGAATTCCTCCAAATTGTTTTCAGCGAGAGCATCCATTATTGTTGGATCGCCTGCCCCCAAGCGCAAGGATTCAAGCGCAATCCTTGTAATGAATTTGGCTTCAAGCGGTTGAGCTGAATTCAAGAGCTCTGCAACCAGTCTTTTTTTCAGTTCCTGTGAGCCAGGGCCTTCTGCAACCGAAATCTTTTGAAGATTGGAGTAAACCTTTTCAAGGTCAAGTGCTTGCACGAAAAGGGATTTTTGCGCTTTGGATTGCACTAATTCCATTGCCGCTGTTCCCAGGTCTCCGCGCTCCCTGTAAACAGACTTTATTTTTGCCTCACTATGCCCTGTTGCCTTTGCTATTGCGTCAATTACAAAGTTCTCTCCAAGCCCGAGCTCTTTGCTCTTGTATTGTGGTCCGAGAGAGCCCTGGCACAAATAAACAATTTTTTGCAGTTCTTCTGGCTTTGCCTTTTTGAACAATCCTGCAAGGTGCTCTCTCGGACCACAATACAAGAGCAAAGAGCTCGGGCTTGGAGAGAACTTTGTAATTGACGCAATAGCAAAGGCA
>JAVYME010000041.1:0-9204 GCA_038736825.1 Candidatus Iainarchaeum sp. | reverse complement strand
GAACTCAAAAAAGAATAAAAACTTGAAAAAACAGTGGACTTGCACAGGCCATACATTGACTCAATTGAATTGAAGTGCGCTTGTGGTGGCAAAATGAAGCGTGTCGAAGAAGTGCTCGATGTATGGTTTGATTCCGGGGTTTCAAGCTGGGCTGCACTAAGGTTTCCGCAAAAAAAAGAATTGTTTGAAAAATTTTGGCCAGCTGACTTGAACTTGGAGGGAACAGACCAGTTTCGGGGCTGGTGGAATTCGCAGGCAATCACCAGCATAATCTGCTTTGAGCGCGCTCCATACAAGAGCATTCTCACTCACGGCATTGTATTGGATGTCAAGAAAGGCAAAATGAGCAAGAGCAAGGGCAACGCCATAACCCCTGAAGAGGTAATCCAAAAATTCAACCGGGATTTTATGCGCCATTACTTGGTAAAGACATCGCGGGGAGAAGACTTTGCCTTTGATTTTGAGGCTTTCAAGGAAATCAAGAGGTTTTATGACATACTATGGAATTCCATTAACTATGGAGCAATGTATCTTGACATCAAGCTGGGCAAAGAGAGCGCGTTAACCGGCTTAAAACCTGAAGACAAATGGGTTTTGAGCAGGCTTGCCTCTTGCAACAAGCAAATGAGGACTGCATATGAAAACTATTTGTTCCATGAAGCTGTTGAAGCAGCGGAAAAATTCATAATTGAAGACTTCAGTCGCACTTATATAAAGCTTGTAAGGGAACGCGCAGACAAGGAAAAAACCTTGCTTGGAAATATTTTTTCCAAAATATTGTTTGATTTCTTGAGGCTTTTTGCACCCATAGCGCCACACTTTTCAGAATTCGCATTCCTTGAAATGAAAGCGCAAGGAACAAAGGAAAGCATTCACTTGTACGAATTGCCTGAACCAAAAGAAAAAGAAACAAGCCCAGAAATAGAAAAATCCATGGATTTTTGCAAGATTGTGGCACAAAATGTTTTAGCCTTAAGGGAAGAAAAAGGATTAAGGCTCAGGTGGCCTTTGAGAAAACTCGTGGTTGTAACTGAAAGCGGGAGAGAGCTAGGCGAACTAAAACCAGTGCTTGCAGGAATGTGCAATGTGTTTGAAGTCCAAGAATCAATGGAAAAACCAAAAGGCAGTTTTGCAGAAAAAACCCTTGAAAAATATTGCTTGTTTTTGGACACTTCTGTTGATTCAAGCCTGAAAGACGAATGGGAGTTCAGGGAACTAGTGCGCAGAATCCAGGATTTGAGGAAACAGAAAAAAATGAAGCCTGAAGAGCGAGCTCAACTTTTCCTTTTTTGCCCTGATTCCTCTTTCCTTGAAAAGTTTTCAGAACGCCTTGAAAAAGAAACAAACTCTCAAATAGTTGAAAAAAAGGGATCAATGGAAAAACTAATTGAAAGAGAATTCCATATCTCCCTTTGATTGCTTTTTTTTAGCTTGGCTTAAAGAACGGTTTTATAAAAAAGTTTCAGTTAAAGCAATGGCTTCAGCCAAAAAACTTAAGCGCAATAATCCAAATCACTGCTATTGCTATAGCCACTAAGAGAACGAATTGTGGCGATATTTTTGGCGCTTTGCTTTCTGCATCAAAAAAGCGCATTAAACCGATTGTGCTGCTTGGACTGCTGGCAGCCCGCCCTTTCCTGAGTTTTACCATAACAAAACCTTTTAATAGTTCAATCTCTATAGAATATTGCTATAACTAAATATTAAAATTCTTGTGTTTGCAATGGCCGGAGCTTTTTCCATTAACTTAAAACTGGTTTCAAGAATAGCAATACTTTTGTTCTTGGTTTTCTTGCTGCTTTTCGTTCTAACCCTTGCCAATAGAGTGAAATGCAAGAGCATTCCTGGGTGGTGCGAGGTTTATTATGCAATCAGGGGAAAACCAGAGGTTTTAATAGTTTACGGTGAAAGCGGTCTTGGAGATCCAGAACTGCTGGCAGACAAGCTGAGGGATCCAAACCTTGCAGGAGCGCCATCCCACCTGTTAAGGCTGGATTCAGTCAATCCAGGCAACCTCAAAAAATACCAGCTCGTGATTGTCACAAAGGCAAGAAAAATGAGTTCGGCTAAAATAAAAATGTTTTTGGATTATGCAGCAACCGGTGGCAACCTGGTTTGGACTGGCGATGCAGGGGCAGAACCAGAAAGCGAAGACGAGCTTTTAAGGGAAAACGAGTACTATGAGGATTCAAATTCAAAAGCAATAATCAATCCTTGGGCTAGAAAATATGAAGGCTACATGGTGTTATTGAACAAAGCGATTTCTGCAAACTATATTACAAACTATTGCAGCATAAAAAGGTGCAGTATTGAAGAACCATATTATGCTGGGCTTTTAAAACCAATTGAAAGAGACAATCCCCTGGTTTACGGTTTTGGACCATTGCAGTTAATGGTTACAGAGGGCGAAGACTTTGCAATAGTTGAATCCCTTTCCGAGGGAACAAGCACCACAGTGCTGACAATAGATTTTGGCGCTAACCTTGTTGCAGAAAACAAAAACTATGGCAATCACTTGCCAATGATTGTTTCAAGTGCAGATGCAAGCATTTTGGGGCAAAAAATAGGGGAAAACATTTTCTATTATGCAATGCCGCCAGAATATTATGCAAGCGAAAAATTGCCAAAAGAAAAGCGTTACGGTTTATTCATAAAAAACCTGTATTATGGAATTCTTTACGGTTGAATTTTGTGCCTTGGGGAATCAGCAAGCCAAATTAATTGCGTTTAATCCTTGAAACTTTATTTATTTTACTGGTTGCACTGAGTAAAAACACCCAAACCCCATAGAAAAGGTTTTTAAATACTAAAAACATTATATTGCTTGAATTCAAGAAAACAATAATAATAAAAAAGAAAACCCACACAAAAATATTCCAGTTAACATATTAATTGAAAAAGATTAAGGGAGTGAGAGGGATGTATGAAGATGAAGGCGCTGAACCACCACCAGCATACCCTGCATACGGTGGAGGAATCAAATCCAGGCTTAGTTACCATTTCGAGGGCCTTATTCCTTTAATCCTCATTTTAATAATTGCAGCTGTAGCTGGGGGCTGGCTTGGATTTTGGGAAATCCCTTATGTGTCTCCCCAAAAACCGGTAACCATGCTTATTATTGGAAACCCGAGCGAAGCAACACTTGCTGCTTTGGACAAATCGCAGGACATTGTAAGGTATGTTATAAGGGATGAGGAATCTCTTAGCACAAATGCAAAGGAAAAGCTTGCACAGTATGACATTGTTTGGCTGGACCAATCAAACCAGAGAAGCAA
The DNA here is from genome assembly GCA_038736825.1 of Candidatus Iainarchaeum sp. Taxonomy (GTDB): domain Archaea; phylum Iainarchaeota; class Iainarchaeia; order Iainarchaeales; family DTGL01; genus JAPLVS01. Next base: position 5,929 of record JAVYME010000041.1, on the reverse strand, counting down.
GGAATTGCCCAGCACTGTTGGAGAGGCTCTTTCCAGTTATGTGACAAAGGGCGGAAAACTCGTGGTAGTCAAAAATTCAGGAATTCTCAATCCAGATGCTCCGGAAATAATTGGCTGGATGGCGAACTTTGGTTCAGAAATCGTGCCAGTGGACTGTGTTTTCACAAGAACTAATGACCCCAGTTGTGTGACTCCAGTAAATGTCACTGCATACATAGAGAGAGCTGATTTTGACCACAAGATAATGTTCGGGATAGAAAAATATCCGGCCACTAGAGATGAACCATATCTCTATCTAGAGGTGTTCCCTGTTTCACCTATAGGGAACGAAATTGCAACAATCAAGGATGTTCAGTCAACAAGGTATTATGCCGGAATAGTGGAAAAACCGCTATTGCTTGGCAAGTGCATATACTTCAACTATGACCCGGGTGAAACTCCAAGAATTCTCAGAAACACTATCAAATACATGCGCTGAAACAGTTTGAACAAAAAAGCACTAGATGACAAAATTACGCTCAATTTCAGTGATTTAGCAAGGAGGTATTGGAATGGCAGAAGACAACGTAGTTTTCGTGGGAAAAAAGGGGACAATGGCTTATGTGCTGGCTGTTGTCACACAAATGAATCAAGGGGCAAAAGAGGTGGTTGTAAAAGCAAGAGGCAAAGCAATCAGCAGAGCAGTTGATGTCGTGGAAATAGTGAGGCACAAATTCTTGAATGAAGCCAGAATCTCTTCAATAACTACCTCTACTGAAGAAATCAGTGCTGAAGACGGAAAGCCTCTCAAGGTATCTGCAATAGAAATCAGAATAGAAAAATAAGCAGGCAAAAGGCTATCTTTTGCCTCTTTTTTTTATTTTTTTAAATGGTTTTGCGTTTTTTTTTTCGCTTTTGGGAAAAGGTTTAAATAAGGGTAAAGCGTAATATTTATGCTTTTTTAAAGGCATTCAGAAAACTAATTCTGGTTTTCTGGGTTGTTTGCAGCCCGAAACCGAAAAGTATTTAAATATCATGATTATATCATGATACTACATGACTGAATATGATTCCATCAAAAAGCAAGAGCAAAACCTTGACGAAGTTGTAAAGCGCTTAAACCCAGAATTTGCAAAACACACAACCGACATTAGAGAGATTGCAAAGGTTTCAAGCGATCCACTAACCTTAAGCGTTCTGCTTTTCGCTCTCGCCCAAGAAAGAGAAAAAACAAACAAGTTATTCCAAGAATTAAACGAAAAATTCGAAAAAATGTTTTTGCAATTGCAGAATCGGGAAACAAAAACAGAACCAGTTGGAATAGAGGAGGTGCAAAAAAGCATTGAAATCTTGCCCGAAACAGACCAGCGCATCCTTGATTTCGTGGAACAAAAAGGAATGGCTGAAGCAAGCCAAATCATGGAAGCGCTTTCATACAAGGGCAAGAATGCTGCAAGCCAGCGCTTAAACAAGCTATTCAGGGAAGGGCATTTAAGGAAAGTCCGCTCTGGCAGAAAAGTGCTCTACATGGCAAGGAAATAACCCCCTTGGTCTCAACACTCGCAGGAAAAGGGAAAAAACCCAACCACCCTTCTCTTTTCTGCAAAAGAGCACTAAAGCCAAAAAGCCCCCTAAAGCGGCTTTCAATATGCTCTTCCCTCCTCCTTTGCCCCAACCACTTTCAAAAAAAATTTGATGCTAATTTTGGGGAAGAAATTCCCCAGCCCCCTTTAAAACGCGCTTGAGATAAAACTAGGCTTTTGCTTTAAAAATATTGGGGGCTATGCTTCTTTTCCCTTTAATTCCGCGAGGGACTCCCTAACCATTTTTATTGCACTCTTGCCCTTGTTCAATTCATCCAAGGCTTCTTTTATTTTTTCATCACTGAAAACAATTTCAAATTCTCCGTGCTGTGGCTTTTCAAAAGTGATGTTTTTTCCAAACTTTCCCTGCAAAGAGGCAAGAAGCTCTTCCTCTTGAATGACTTCCTTCAATTTAATGCTCAAATAGTTTTTCATTTTATTGAGCTCCAAGAGATGCTTTTGTATTTCAGTGTAAACATCCCCTTCAAAAGAGGGATCAGGCTTCAAGCTGATTGGAGTTGGAGAAAAAGAATGCTTTGTGATTTCCTCCCTTATTGCATCCATTTTTGCTTGAAGAACACTCTTTAAGTACTCAAACCTGGCAATTTGCTTGTCTATCAGGCTGAGATGCTCCCTTAACTGCCTTTCCCTTTCAGCCAAATCAGTCATGAAAAGCACCCTTTTTTTGCCTAAAAAGGTTTTCTATTTAGGCATAAAACATTTAAATAACCTAATACTTTTATCTATCTCAGAGACAATGCCAATAGATTTAGCTGCACAGGAATCAATTGTAGGACGCCAGCAAAAAGACATAGACAAGTATGGATCACAGGGCACAGGCTATATTGGAAAAGTCGTAATGTCAAGCGGCGAAAACCCGGTTCTTGGAAGAAAGATCAGAATAGACATGGCAGAGCCACATGTTATACTGATTTGCGGAAAAAGAGGATATGGCAAAAGCTATTCCATGGCAGTGTTAATAGAAGAGTTCGCTCGCCTTCCAGTTGCATTGCAAAACCGTATTTCTGTAATAGTAATAGACACTGTCGGAATTTTTTGGTCGCTTAAAATTCCAAACCGCTTGAGAACAGACCTTTTAAGGCAATGGGATTTGGAGCCTCAAAGCACTAACGCAAGAGTTTTAGTGCCAGCTGGAAAAATAGATTTTTACAAGAGCAAGGGCGTTCCAATAGACGGCTCCTTCACCCTTAAAGCAGCAGAACTCTCAGGCATTGAATGGATGGCCTTGTTCAGGCTCACTTGGTCTGATCCAGAAGGAGTGCTTGTGACAAGGGTTGTGGAAAGATTGAAAGAACAGGTTGGAACATATTATGGCATTGACGAAATAATCAAGGCAGCACAGGATGATCCGGAAGCAGACCCAATAGCAAAACAATCCCTGATAAACAGGCTCAAGATTGCAAAAGAATGGGGGTTGATTGAAAAGACTGGCACCAGGGTCAGCGAAATAGCGAAAGCAGGAGTAATCACAATAATTGATGTTTCCGCTTACAGGCAGGCAATCGGAATGGAGGGAACAAGAGACATAATTGTCGCATTGCTTGGAAAAAAACTGTTCGAGGAAAGAATGCTTTTCAGAAAAGAAGAGGAAGTCAAACTAATAAAAGGGGAAAGAAGGGAAAGCGAAATGCCTATTGTCTGGATGTTTGTAGACGAAGCCCACATGTTCATGCCAAAAGACGAACAAAACATTGCACTCACTGTTTTGCTTGAATGGGTGCGCGTTGGAAGACAGCCGGGCTTAAGCCTGGTGCTTGCAACACAAAGACCTGAAAAACTGCATCCCGACTGCATTTCACAGTGCGATTTGTTCATTTCCCACCGCCTAACAGCACAATCAGACATTCAAGCGGTTGAAGCAATGAGGCCGAGCTATATGTACAAGGGCTTTGACAAATACTATGATGAAATGCCGAAAGGCAAGGGGTTTGCACTGATTTTGGATGACAACAGTGAAAAACTCTGGTTTGTGAGAATGCGTCCGAGGTTTTCTTGGGATGCAGGTGTTACAGCGACAGCGTTCACAGACTAAACTTTTTTTTGAATTCAGCGCTTTCTGTGAATTGAAAAGCGATTATTAGTGAAAACCTTGTCCATTTCACGAAACTCAAGGGCTTCAGAAAAAGTTTCAATTTCAAACGAATGCCGGTAAATAGCGTGGTTTTCCGCAAAAACAAGTGAAATGCCGTATTTTTCAAGAATCGCCTTATTGCCAGAATCCAAAAATTTGTAGGAATCTGAAAGCTTTTCAGAATCAGCGTATTCCACCATCAAATCTGCAAGGGTTGCGCGCTGGCTTTCAAAAGCAATTTTGTGCCCATAATAGGGATCGCATAAAACCCTGCTTTCAGTGGAAGAATTCTGCCTTAAAGCCTTCAAAGCGTCACTTTGGGATTGCGAAAAAACAAATTGTGGTTCCAAAATTATTGCAATCGCTATCCCTGAAAGCAGAATAAGCCCAAAAAAGAAAAACGCAAGGTTTGACAGCTCTTTTTCATATTTTTGCATGGAACAAGAAAGAAAACAAGCAATTAGCACAGCACTGGAAAGATCAGCCCTTGAACTGACAAAAACCTGCAAAAGGCATGAAAAAAGCACTCCCAAAAAAAGCCTTTTTCTCAAAGAATCCCATTCAATCTTTTCAAACAAGTGTTTAAAGGCTTCAAACAAAACAAAAAAGCAAAAGAAAAAGAAAAGCAACCCGGGGTTTTGGAACAAACCATGCAATGGGATAGGCGCAAGATAACCCCAAAGGCGTGGCACTGCCTGTGAAGGCATCCCACTAACACTAACCATGAAAAAAATAAAAGGCAGGAAAAACGCAATACCGCAAAAAAGCGCTGCAATTGTTTTTTTAAAATCAGGTTTTGGCATTGCAAAAAAGGCAGTCAAAGGATAAAACAGCGCTAAAGGCATTTGCACTGCAAGGCCGGCTGCCAAAAAAACCGATGAATGCCAAAATTTTTCCTTTCCAAACAACAATCCAAGAGAAACCAATAAAAGTGAAAGCGCAATGCCATGCCTTGGCGTTATAGTGATAGTTGTAAAGACAAGAGTGCTCATTGAAAGGAAAAGCACGAAAAGCGCAGCCTGGTTTCTTTTCAAGCCAATTCTTGAAGCAAAAAACAATCCAGAAAACAAGAGCAAAAGATTGGAAAAGGCGATTGTGATTGCAAACAATTGAATTCCGAGCGCGCCAGTCAACCAGTAAATTCCGCCACTGAAAAGAAAATAACCTGGCACAAAAGAAAAAGGCCTTCCAAGATAACTGAATTCATCATTTAAAGGAATGCCAAAGCCCTCTGCAACAGAATTTGCATGCCTTTCATAGTAAACACTCCAAGGGCTCTGGTGTGATGACATTAACAAGGGAAGGCACAAAGTGGCAAAAGCAAAAAAAAGCAATAGAATGATTTCAATCAGGCTGACAGAATCCTTTTTCAGTTCAAAAAATTTTAGTGAAAAGTTTTTCTTAAAACAAAAAACAATGATTGCAGTTTCAGCCAGCAAAAGCACAGTAAAGGAAAAAGAACTTATGGCTGAAAAAAGATTCAATAAAAAAGCATTTGCAATAAAAATTGCCACAATCCCTGCCAGCGAAAGCGCTGTTCCCCCTATAAAGCCATGCTTTCCAAAAACAAAAGATTCAAGCACAAAAAAAACAAGGCATAAAAGGAAAATGCCGGCCCAAAAAGGCAAAGTGAAAGGTTTTTCATGGTTGACGCTTGTTTCAGCTGAAACCCCCAAAACCGAAACCTTTATTGAATTCAAGCCTTCTCCCAAAAAAATTTTTTCCGAAAACGCTTCCCTGCCTTTTTCAGGGAAAAAGCGGTGATCCAGCTGACCGTTCACAAAAACCTCTATTGGAACAGCCTTCCAATCCGGAAGGTTTTTTGCAGAAAACCTTAATTCGGCTTTGCTGCCATCAAGGATTGAAACCCCTTCAATTGAAACCACTGGAATTAAAGTTGTCCTTGTTTCTGTTTTTTCAAGGGAATAAAAGAGCCGTTCATTTCCAATAAAAATTTCAACCAGGTTTTTTTGTCCAAGATTTTGTGTTGAAAAGCAGTGTTCTTTTACGCTGTTTTCCGAGATTTCAATCCTTTCAGCCAAAACATTTTTGCCTGCCACTGAAACCAGCAGGTTTTCCTTCTTTTCTCCAAGCACATTGCTTGCAATTATTTCAAGCGAAAAGCACGCATTGCCACCTTCAGTGAACTGCCTGTCATAAGAGTAAAGAGAATAAGAAATGCTTTCCTGCCTTTTCGCCAGAGAATGCCAAAAAGGGCTGAGCGCAAGCGAGAGCAACAAGAGAATGAAAAGCACTAATGCCATAAAAGCATTGC
>JAVYME010000040.1:7185-9641 GCA_038736825.1 Candidatus Iainarchaeum sp. | reverse complement strand
AATGGCTGCAGCGCAAAAAACAGCCCAAGAAAAAGCAGTTGGTCCTAAATGGAAAAAACACGCTCCAATAATTCTAATACAACAAAAAGAAACACAGCCCACTGCAGTAAAGCAAATGCCTTCAGTTCAGCCAGCAGAGCAAACACCGGCAATCGCGCAGAAAGAAAAACCGGTTGTTGAAAAAACAGAGCCAAAAACAGAAGAAAAAACAATAGCAAAACCAGCAACTGGAATGCCTGCAATTGATTTGGCTTCAAAGCCAAAAACTCAAGAAAAAACAAAAGTTGAGCCAGGCATTGCACTCCAGCAAAAACCAAAAGAGGAAAAAGAAAAAACAGAAAGAAAACTGAAATTGCCGCCAATGCTTGCAATCATAAAAGGCTTAATCCCAAAAAAACAGCAAAAAGCACAGGAAACAAAAACTCCGGAAAGACATCTAAACATGCCTAAATGGAAAAAAACAGAAGCTCTGAGTGAAAAGGAAAAAACCCCTCAAGCCAAAACAAAAACCGCAATGGAAGAAAAAAAAGAGAAAAAAAAAGAGAAAACTGCAATAAAAGCCCAAGAAAAAGAAAAGAAACAGCCTTGGCAAAAAGTGAAATGGCGTGCGCCTGGCGGCAAAGGAAAAAAGTAAAAATTGACAGAACCATTTATTCAATTTTTAATAAAAAAAAAGAATGGAAAAAAACCCACAAAATAAAAATTTTCACGGTAATTGAGTTACACAACCTTCAAAAAAAGTGCTAGAAAAATTGCAAGCAGCCCGGCAAAAAGCATTTTTAAGCCCATTCCGATAATGCCTTGCTTTGAAATCACTGCAAGATAAGCGCCAAGCACTCCAAGAAGGCATAAAGCAATCATTACGGAAAACTGAAAGGCAACTATAACAGGCAAAAGCCCCCAGCTGGCAAGAGCGAATGGGAAAACTATGGCCAAAGACATTGCAAAGGGGGACAATCCGTCAACAAGTGCAGCCTCCAATGCAATGATTTTAGTGAAACGCCCAAGCCTTGACTTTGCGAGAGAGCACAAAAGCTTTTTTTCAAGGTTTTTTAGGGCAAGACGCCTTTCAGCCTCTTCTGTAAGGTATGCTGACCAAAACCCGGAAACAAACAATGCAAAAGACATTGAAACAGAAGTGACAAGGATTATTTTTGGATCGGTTATTCCGGCAATAAATGCCCCCATTATTACCCCCAAAGTGGTGATTGTGCCGTCAAAGGCATTCATTGCAAAATATCGCCTTAAAATCTCATAAACGCTGGCGTTCCTGTTAACACTGTGCAGTTTCCTAAAAAAAGAAAACATGGCAATAGTCCCGCCCTAAAAACCAAAGTTCAACGCTTGAAGTCTGTTGCTTCCTCCACTGGAGCCTTGCCTTTTTTTCCTATTGCAACCTTGTCCACTGAATGAATTGAGGCACCATTGTCTTCAAGAAGTGCTTCAACGCGCTTAAAATCTATGTCTTGGCCTTCAATTGTTATTTTCACATTTTCAACTGTTTTATCCAATTCCACGAGTGCGAGGTGCACTCCGTCAATTCCTTCAAGTGCCGAAAGCTCTGTGCCTATTTCAACCATTGGCGGCTTGTGTGGTTTCATTACGTCTAAAACCATTCTCTTGATTACAACTTTTTCCTGCATGAGTAATAATAAAGGTTAAACAAATAAAAAGGTTTCAATCAATGGTTTTTGGGGTTGAAGGAAAAGCAAAAACATTAAATTAACTTAAAACAGATATTATTTGGATGAACAGGAAAAGGATGGTGTGGTCTGCTCAAAAGCCTTCAAGAAAGCCTGTTGCCTATGTTTTGCCAGCCATGCTTTTGGACAAATCAAGGGTTGAAGAAACTGAATCCCGTTTAAGGCAACAAACCAAAATGCCAAATTATAAATACCCTTTCATTGCAAAAAAAGACTTGGGTTTTTATAAGCCCAAAAAAGAAAAAAGAAGGCTTTTAATCAGCGAGGAATTGAAGAGAAATGTTCCGTTTTACTGGAACTTGGATTTAATGGAAAGGCAGGGTGCAATTGAAAGATTGCAAATAGTTGGAGACCTTGTAAAGCAGGGTTTTGAAGTCAGGATAGCGGTTTCCAGAGAGCAAACTGAAGCTCCAGCAATAAAAGCCTTTTTGGATGAAGCAAAAAAAGCGGGAGCCAAAATTGCAATTACAAAAAGCAGTCACGAATACCCTACTGACTGGATGCGGGACAGGTTTTCATATATTGCTGGCTTTCGCTTTGCACGAGAGCCCGTAGTAATGGGGGGAAAACCCAGAATAAAGCGTTTTTCAGAAATCCCAAAACAACAACTTGAAAAAACCAGAAAAGCCTTTTCAGCTCTTGGAGAGGGCGGCACTGTGGTTGAAATAGGCAAAGGCTGTGTTTTGATTTCGGAAAAGGTTGCAAGGGAAAGCCAGGCTGAAATAGGTTTTTTGAAGGGAAAGGGAGTCAAGG
>JAVYME010000040.1:0-7175 GCA_038736825.1 Candidatus Iainarchaeum sp. | reverse complement strand
CTTATGGTTTGAGGGAAAAATTCAGGTACAGGAACGGATTGCTTGTCCGAAGGGTTTATGAGAGGGAATCACACATAGACCTTTTCATAAACCGTGTTCCTGGAATGCCTTTGCTTTTAGTTGACCCTTTTTATTTCAAAGACAACAAAGCATTAATTGAAGAAATTGCAAGGCACACAGGGCACAAAATAATAGTTGTTCCGAAAAAAGAGCGCCACTTGTATCCAGCAAACTTTGCAGACCTTGGAAAAGGAAAAATCCTGGTGAACAGAGAGGCAAGGAAAACAATTAGATTGCTTGAAAAAGAAGGCGTGAAAGTCGTTCCAACAAGCAGTGCTTTGACAGCAAGCGCTATGGCTGGCGGGGGCCCGCGGTGCACAATCAACACGCCATTGCAAACCCAGAAAAGGCTTGGAATTTATTGAGCTTGCTTTTTTTGCAAAACCTTTTTAAATTCCTGCACAGTATTTTGGTTAGTGGTTGGATTGAAGGGGAAAAGCCTGCTTAAAAGTGTTTCAGCCAAAATGACAGGCGAATTCTATACGCCTATGCCGAAAGGCTATAAGGCTGGCAGAACCAAGTACGTGGTTATAACCGGTTCAGTGATAAGCGGGCTCGGCAAAGGAACAATGACAAGCTCTATTTGCAAGCTTTTTGCAGACCGCGGCTTAAACGTGGAGCCAATAAAACTGGAAGCATATTTGAATGTTGATGCTGGCACGCTCAATCCTTTCAGGCACGGCGAGGTTTTTGTTTTGGATGATGGAACTGAAACAGACATGGATTTGGGTTCTTATGAAAGGTTTTTGGACAAAAACTTGAGCAAGGATAATTTTGTCACAAGCGGGAAAATATATCAAAGCATTATAGAAAAGGAGCGCAGGGGAGAATACCTTGGCAGGGATGTGCAGTTCATTCCGCATGTTACAGGCGAAATAAAAAAGGTTTTAAGGGATCTTGCAATCAAGAAAAAGCCAGACATAATAGTGATTGAAATTGGCGGCACTGTGGGCGATTACGAAAACATGTTTGCATTGGAGGCAATAAGGCAGTTAGAGTTTGAAGAGGGAAGGGAAAATGTTTGTTTTTTGAACCTCACATATATAATTGAGCCGCCAAGCCTTGGAGAGTTCAAGAGCAAGGCAGCACAGCTTGGCATAAAAGGACTGTTAAGCCTTGGAATACAGCCGGATATAATAATTTGCCGTTCCCATCACCCTGTTCCCTTGAACATCAGGGAAAAAATAAGCATTAGCAGCAATGTGCCGGTTGAACTGGTTATCGGAGTGGAGGACATAGGCAAAATCTATGAATTGCCGCTGGAATTGAGGAAAAGAGGCGTTGATGAAAAAATACTGCAAATACTGGAATGGAACAAAAAATTCAAGGTGAACGGCAGCAAGCTTGAAGAATGGACTGAAAAAAACCGTGCTTCAGCCAAAGCCAAAAAAATAAGGATTGGCATTGCAGGAAAATACACTGAAGTCCATGACGCATACATAAGCATTTTAAAGGCTTTAGAGCACTGTGAAGGCCCTCTTGACGTAAAGATAGAAGTGGAATGGCTTGAGACAACAGAATATGAAAAAAATCCGGCAAAAATAAGCGAATTGAAAAAACTGGATGGAGTGATTATTCCAGGCGGATTCGGAAAGCGCGGCGCTGAAGGAAAAATAATGGTTGCAGGTTATTGCAGGCAAAACAATATTCCGTTTTTAGGGCTTTGCTATGGCTTTCAAATGGCGGTTATTTCTTTTGCAAGGGATGTTTGCGGGCTAAAAAAAGCAAATAGCACTGAAACCATTCCCGGCTGTTGCGAGCCAGTAATAGATCTCTTGCCAGAACAAGTTGGCATAATAAGCTTGGGTGGCAACATGCGCTTGGGAGGCCAAGAAGTGGAATTAAAGCCTGGCACTATAGCGCACAAAATACATGGAAAGCAGAAAACCATAAGGAGGCGGTTCAGGCACCGCTGGGAATTAAACCCAAAATACATTGAATGCTTGGAGAAAAAGGGAATGGTTTTCTCTGGAAAGGCGCCAAACCAGCCCATAATGCAGATACTGGAACTCCCAAACCACAAGTTTTACATGGCATCCCAATACCATCCAGAACTGACTTCAAGGCCTTTAAAGCCTGACCCGCTTTTCCTTCATTTTGTAAAGGCAGCAAGGGGTTAAAGCAATGCTGGGAAAAACAAGGCCAATGACTAAATCTCTTACCTTTGTTCTTGCAAAGCCTTTTGTTTGGTTAAGGGTTCCACCCAACGTTGTTTCCTTTTTGGGGATTCCGCTTGCAATTTGCGCTGCATACTTTATTTATTTCCAGCAATACCTGCCAGCCTTTGTATTTGCTTTTTTTGCCATTTTAATGGATTTTATTGATGGCAGTGTTGCAGAGCAACAAGGCAAAACCACTTATTTTGGAAACTATTTTGAAACAATGATGGACAAATACACTGAGGTTATTCTTTTGGCGTCATTTGCTTTCCATTTTGGAATTGAAAGCGCTCTCGCAGTAGGCCTTTCATTAATGGAGTCCTATGCAAAGCCGCGTGCTGCCCTAGTGGTTATTGCGGATAACCGGGATTGGCCTGCAATTGGCGAGCACGCGGACAAACTTGCTTTGTTTCTTTTGGGCTTGCTTTTAGCGGCATTTTGGCCTGAAATAAGTGGTTTTGAAACCATGAGGGTTGTGTTGTGGTTGTTGATTGCAATGGTTTGCGTTGGTGCAATCCAGAGAATGCTTTATGCAAAAAAGCTCATAAGTGAAGGCGAAAAGAAAGGCACAATATTGCCCTATCTTAAAAAAAAGGCAGGGCATAAAGCGGTTGAATGAAAAAGGAGGCAAAAAAATGGTTTCGTTTCAGGATTTTAAAAAAATAGAATTGAAGGCAGCCAAAATATTGAAGGCTGAGGACATTCCGGGAAAAGACAAGCTTTACAAGCTGAAAATAGACTTGGGTGGAGAGCAAAGAACCATTGTTGCTGGAATAAAACAGTTTTATTCTGCAACAGATCTTGAAGGCAAAACAATTGTGGTGGTTGCAAACCTGGAACCGGCTACAATTGCAGGAATCAAGAGCGAGGCAATGCTTTTGGCTGCAGAAAACATTGAAGGCAAATACTCTCTTGTGACAATTGATGGAAACATAAAGCCTGGCACAAAAGTGGAGTGAACCGGCAAAAAGGAAAGCTGGATAGGCAAAGCCTGCTATAAAAATTCAAGAAAAAACAACTTGAATTCGCTAAAAGTTTGACCGCTTTACAATATAGAAACAGCGGCCACTGAAAGCGCAATAAATGAGCCAAGGCTTGCTCCCAGATTTGTTAGTGCAACCACTAATAAAACGCGAGTAACCCGGTTTTTGTAAAAACCGGAAAACCCGCTTATTTCGCCCAATGACTCGAAATCCTTTACTTTTGGACAGCGCTCTCTTAATTCAATATAGCCTGCAAACCATCCAGCGGCAAGCGCGGGATGCACTGTGGTGATTGGCGCTGAAAAAAGGGCTGCAAGCACGGATTTCCAGTGCGCTCCAGCCAAAAGAGCGCCCAGTGCAGCACAAAACCCGGTTATCACAATCCAAAAAAACAGCATTCCAGTGAAAGCCTCCAAGCCTTTAAAGTAAAAGCCAATGGCGAGCAGCAATGCAAGCAAAACCGGAACAGAATATTTCACTATTGCAAGATAATTCCTTCCCTTGGGGGCTTTGGTTAAGTCTGAAACATCCCTTTTTTTGTCCAAAAACCTTTTTATTCCCTGAATGTGGCCTAAACCAACAACTGCAACTATTTTTTCGGCTTTAGCGTTCAAAATGCTGTTTGCAATATACAAGTCCCTTTCATCCACGAGAACTTTTTTTGTTTTTGGCAGTTCCCTGCCCAATTCATCAATGAGTTGGGACAAAATGTCGCTTTGCTTCATTTCCTCTACTTGTGCTGGAGTGATTTTTTCGCCAAAACCGAAAAGTGAAAGAAACAATCCAGACAATAGTTTGAGTTTTTCAAAAAAACCCATTGAGGCAATAGCTCTTTTCATTGTAATGCTGATGTCTCTGTCCAGCAAAACAATTCTTGCCCCGGTTTTTTCTGCAATGGAAATTGCCTCCATCATTTCCTCGCCTGGTTTCACGCCAACGCTTTCACCAAAGCGCTTTTGCAGTCCTGCAAGCAAAAGGTTCAAGAGCAACAAATAGGATTGTCCTGAGCGAATCACTTGGGATAAATCCAAATCCATCCATTTTTTTCCAGATTTTAACTGTAAAAACCTTTGCCTGTCAAGTTCAACGCCAACAGCATCCGGTTTTTCAGCTTCAATGGTTTTCCTCACCAGTTCAACGCTTTCCCTGCTGACATGCGCAGTGCCCACCAAAATTATTTTTTTGCCTTCAAATTCAATGAATTCAATTTCCCTGGTTTTTTTTCCTGCAATGCCTTTTTGGTTTTTTCTCTTATTTTTCAAAAAAACCACCGCCTGAAAAGGCCTATTTTTGCAATTTGAGTGTAAAAATGGATTTTGCGCGGTGAAAGCTTTCCAGTGAAAGAGCACTTGCCTTTAAGGATTTTCTTTCTTGCTTCTTCAAGGGAGCCTGCATTGACTTCCATGAAAGCGTTTCCAAGTTCTATTGGAAAATGCGCGTCAGTTCCTGCAGTGAACGGCATTTTTTTCTCTCTTGCAAATTTTTCAGCCGTTTTGTTGAAATAGTCAAGGTAGGAGCGGCTGTTGAAAACCTCTATTGCGTCAACTTTTTTTGCAAAATCCCTTCGCTTTTCATTGAAAAAAAAAGCCTTTCTGAAAAAATCAAAAGGGTGTGCAACAGAGACAAGTGCATCTTGTGCGCGCAAGCAGTCAATTACTTCAAGGGTTTCGCCTTGCTTCACGCCTTCCTGCAAAAACAGTGCGAGAAGCTCTCCGCATGGCTTGCTGTTTTCCCAAACCTTTATTTCTTCGCCCAAAATGAAGGGAATTCCCGCATTTTTTGCCTTTTTTGAAAAAGCCTTCCAGCCATTCACTGTATTGTGGTCTGTAAGTGCTGGCACAATTTCGTTTTTCTTGCAAAAACCCACAATGTGTTCAATGGAGAGAGAGGAATGCCCTGAATAAACTGAATGAATGTGTGTGTCAATCTTCATTTCAACCATTTCTCAAGCAAGCAAAATTGTGCCAGTATTCTTTTCAATCAGTCCTCTAAAAGACTGCATTCCAAGACATCTTCATTGAATTCCATTATTGTTTGCGGGGCAATCCTGAGAGTGCATTCTTCTTTCACCAAAAAATTAAGTACGGGCTTTTTCAAGAGGGCTTTTTCGACCAAAACCTTTACGCCATAAATCGATATTGGTGGCAGAAAACCGTGCTTGTATCCAGTAACCTCAAAATCCTCTTTTTCGCTTGCCTCTCTTAGTTCGCCTGAACCTGCTGCCCTGGCTGCTTTTTCAAGGCTGAGCCTTTTACCTCCAGGCACAATTGCAAGCACCGGCGATCCACCGGTTTCCTTTGACAAAAGCAGAACGCACCTTGCACTGTTTTCTGAAAACCTGCCGGGCACAATCTCTGCATTTACAGAGTTAACCTCAATAAAGTCCTCTAGCATAAACATAAGGATAAATAAAAGTAAAATAATAAAAAGAATTGGCTTAAAGTGCCTGGCATGAAACAAACAAAAAAATTGTTCAAACCGCCATTAAAGCCTTGCGGCTTTCCTGAGCGCTTCCGCTTTGTCGGTTTTTTCCCAAGTGAAATCCGGGTCAGTGCGGCCAAAGTGCCCATAGCATGAGGTTTTTGAAAAAATCGGTCTGCGCAGGTTCAAGGTTTCAATCATTCCCCCGGGGGTTAAATCAAAGTGCTTTTTTATGAGTTCGACTATTTTGGTTGAATCAATTTTTGAAGTGCCGAAGGTGTCAACAAAAACTGAAATGGGCTCTCTGCTGCCAATCGCATAAGACAATTGCACTTCACACCTGTCCGCAATCCCTGCTTTTACCAAGTTTTTTGCAATATAGCGCGCCATGTATGCTGCAGTGCGGTCCACTTTGGTTGGGTCTTTGCCTGAAAAGGCTCCACCGCCATGGTTTCCAACGCCGCCATATGTGTCAACAATGATTTTTCTTCCAGTGCAACCGCTGTCAGCCACTGGCCCGCCCATTACAAACCTGCCAGTGTTGTTGATGAAATATTTTGTGCTGGCATCAAGCATTTTGCCGCACACTGGTTTTATCACGTGCTCTTTTATGTCAGCCCTGAGCTTTTCCAGTTCAATGTCTGGATCGTGTTGTGCTGCGATTACAACCGCTTCAATCCTTTTTGGCATTCCTTTTTCGAATTCCATTGTCACTTGTGTTTTGCCGTCAGGTCTCAGGTAAGGCAGCAATCCTTTCTTTCTGACTTCTGCCAGCCGCATTGCCAGTTTTTGCGCGAACATTATTGTTGCAGGCATTAGTTCTGGGGTTTCAATTGTGGCATAGCCTGACATCATGCCCTGGTCTCCTGCGCCTATTCCCTTCCTGTGCTTGTCGTCAACGCCCATTGCAATGTCAGGGCTTTGTCCGTGAATGCTTGTGAGCACGCCGACAGACTGGTAGTCAAAACCGTATTCTGGTTTTGTGTAACCAATCCGCTTCAACACCTCTCTTACAATGCCTTGAATGTCAGCATAAGCGTTTGTGGTGATTTCTCCTGTAACCACAATAAAGCCCATTCCAGCCATTGTTTCACAGGCAACCCTTGCATTTTTGTCTTGGGATAAAATGTTGTCAAGCACTGCGTCTGAAATCTGGTCGCAGACCTTGTCAGGATGTCCTTCTGTCATTGCCTCGGAAGTGAAAAAATATTTTCCGTTTCTCACCAAAACCACGCTCCACAAAAAAAGAACAAACTTTTAAAAGAATGCCAGGCAATCCTTTTAAACAATTTGTTCATAATTTGAATAATAAAATATTCAAATAGGAATAGTGAGAGGTTGCTGCCCAGTGTTTCCGAAATAAAAGCGATGAGGAAAAAGCTTGGTTTAACGCAATGCCATCTTTCAAGGATTAGCGGGGTTTCACAGTCAATGATTGCAAAAATAGAGGCAGGCAGGGTGTCGCCTGGCTATGAAAAGGCGCGAAGGCTGTTGGAAGCGCTCACAGAAGAGGGAAAGAAAAAAGAGGCAAGGGCAGCGGACATCATGAGCA
>JAVYME010000039.1:0-9819 GCA_038736825.1 Candidatus Iainarchaeum sp. | reverse complement strand
ATTTTCAAAAAACATAATCATTAAACCATTAATTCAGCCCTAAACTTAAAAAATGAACAAAAAATAGTTTAAAAAGATTAAAAAAACAAAATTAACGCTTAAAATTAAAAAAAAACCAATAAAATTGCTCCGATTTTAAGTTTTAACACAACCAATTGAAAAAATTAAAAAAAACTAAAAAAATAATGAAAAAAAATTCAAAATCCCAACAATTTTCGTATACATAATGTGTTTTTTTATTAACAAAAAAAATAAATTTGAAATAAGTGTTAATATTGCTTTATTTTTCAAACTAAACCAATATAAAGGAGTTAATGGGATATATTATTGCATAACAGCTTTTTATCCAAAATTCTAAAAAAAAACGGGGTGAGAGTTTGAAAAGCATAATAGAGAATGCTGTGGACAAAGAGAAAACCTCTGCCAACGATGACAGGCTGGAGGAATTCGGAACACCAAAAATAATGGTGATTGGAACAGGAGGTGCTGGCTCTAACGCAGTAAACAGGCTTGCAAGCATGGGCATTTCAGGCGCACAATTAGTGGCAGTAAACACTGACAAACAACACCTTTCCCTAGTAAACGACGAAATAACAAAAATATTGATTGGAAAAAGCGTGACAAGAGGCTTGGGTGCAGGAGGCTATCCAGAGATCGGCGCAAAAGCAGCAGAAGTCTCAAGAGCAGCACTGGAAGAAGTCTTGAACGGAGTTGACATGTTGTTCCTTTCCTCTGGAATGGGGGGCGGCACAGGAACAGGCTCTGCACCAATAATTGCAGAAATCGCAAAAGAACAAGGAGCAATAGTTATTGCAATTGTAACATACCCATTCGCACTTGAAAAAGCAAGGCTCATCAAGGCAGAAGAAGGAATTGAAAGATTGCAGGCAGTCACAGACACAGTCGTAGTAATAGACAACAACAGGCTTGTGGAATTAGTGCCAAACCTGCCAATCCAGGACGCATTCAAGGTTGCAGACGAAGTGATTGCAAGAACCGTTAGAGGAATAACAGAAACAATAACACAGCCTTCACTAATCAACTTGGACTATGCAGACGTGCGCGCTGTAATGAGCAACCAAGGCTTAAGCGTTATAGCAGTCGGTGAAAGCAAGAGCGTGGACAAAGTCAACGAAGTAGTGGAAGACACTCTCAAAAACGCCCTATTAGACGTTGACATTACAGGCGCAACAGGAGCACTCATTCACATTACAGGCGGCCCAGAACTGACTTTAGGTGAAGCCAACGAAGTGGGCGAAATGCTGACAGAACACATTGACCCCAAAGCGCAAGTTATTTGGGGTGCAAGAGTTGATCCAACCTTTGAAAACAAAATGGAAGTCATAACAATTTTCACAGGAGTGCACTCGCCATACATAAAAGGCCCGGCATCCAAGTCAGGCGGCAAAATTCCAAGCAAAAAAGACTTGGACTTGGACTATGTAAGGTGAAGCCATTAAACCGGAAAGGGTTTAACCCTTTCCTTTTTTTATTTTTTTAATTCTTTTTTTTTTGGATTTAATGCTTTAAAGGAAAAAGGGCAAAGCATTCACGGCAAAAAGAACAAAAAGCAATAAATAGAAAAAGCCCTTCACTATTTTTTCCCTTTTTTCTTGAACCGCAATGAAGGGCTTTAAAAGGGGAGAATAAAGGATTACTGCAATCTGGCCGCCGTCAAAAATTGGCACTGGCAGAAAATTGGCTGTGGCTAAAAGGAAAGAAATGAGCAAAATCCATTGAAGAATGTCAAAAAACAGTGCAATCCAATAATAGTTGTTGAATTCTTTTTCTGGCAAAACAAAACCGCTTTTCATTACGTTTTCTGTCTGAAAGCCAAAATAACTGGTTTCTTGGTGTGGAGTGATAAAAATTTCTCGGATTTCGCCGTTCAAGTCAACCAAAAACCTTGTTTTTTGAAAAGGCTTTTGTCTTAATGCTATTTGAAGATCAGAAGTGGTGCGAATATTGACATCATTTACTTGTAAAACCTTCATTCCGGGCTGGAGTTTTCCATGAGCTGGAGCCTGTGGGTTGCCGCAAAAAGGCAGGTTTTCATCAACTCCAACTATTTGAACATGGGACACTCCTTCAAGATATGCTTTTTCAAGAGCAGTTTTTGCTGGAACAAAAAAAAGCATGCCGAAAAGCAAAATCAAAACCAAAACAGGAACCATTGAAGCAAGGTTTGCAGCTGGGCCTGCGGCAAAAACTCCTGCGCGCGCTCTCTCTGAAACCGCTTTAAGCATTTCCTCGTCTGGTTCCACAAAAGCGCCAATTGGAAAAAACCCTATTGCAAGCAAGCCAGAGCTTTTCACTTTAACCCTTTCATAAACTGCTTTGATTCCATGGCTGGCTTCATGCACTATCATTGCAAAAAAAATGCCAATCCAAGCATAAACTGGCACTACAAATGGAACCTGTGGCAATTGCACTCCTGGAATGAGGGGAGCAATATTTGGACAAGAAGGCTGTCCTGCAAAAAACCTGACAATTATTCCAAAAGCCATTATTGAAAGCAATAAAACCATAAAGCCAGAGATTCCAAAAACAGAGAAAACAAGCACTAAAAAGTGCTTGAAGGGATTTAGGGCTGGCGCTACTTCAAAAGAATTGAAAAAAGTAAAAGAATAAAAGAGAAAAAGCGCGCTAGCGGTTGCAATTGCAATTGCAATCCTTTCAATTTTGTTTCTTTTTCTGCCGTAAAGGAAATCAGATGCAAAAACCCCAAAACCCAAAACAAGCCCGATTTCTGAAAGAATTGAAACAATTGGACCAAAGCGCTCTAAAGCGAGTATGGTTTTTGTAAGCCTTTGGCTTCTTATTATGGAAAAACTCCAAAAAAAGGTTTCAGCGCCTGCAATTTTTTTCAACAAAAAAGTTGAAACAACAATTGCAAGCACTGCCAGAAAAGCCCATGCCAGAACCGGCAGTTCAATGCCAGTGCCAGGCAAAGCCCATAATTCAAAAAGCACGCTTTTCACAACCACAAACACTAAAATTCAAGCAAAAAAAAACACTTAGTGAAATGTTTTAACAATAAAAATTGGTTGAAAAGCCTTAATTAGCTTTCTGGTGGTCTTGCAAGGCTTACCCCCAAAACCCCTTCCAGTTTTTTTATTGTTTTTTCGTCTGGAACAAAATTGGCTGTTTCAATTCTGTGAATGACTGAGGCTTTTTCAAAAATTTTTAGGGCGAGCTCTTCCCTTGTAAGGCCCATTTTTTCCCTTGCTTTTCTTACAATGGAGCCAAAGTCTTCAATTATTTCAGGCGCTTCCTCCAAGTGTTTTGGGGTTTCCTTGAAAAAAGCGCTTTTTTTGTCTTCTCCAAATGCTTTTCCTGGAATAACCACTCCAAGCTTTGCACAGTCAGGGCAAGCCATCACTCTGGCGCCTTCCAGTTCAACTTGGAAAAGCTTTTTGCATTCTGTTCCACAAATTTCGCATTCCATAAGCGAAAATAAGCAAAAAAAAGGTTTTAATCTTTTGGATTGAACTTGGAAAGGAAAAGAATAAAACAATTCAACAAGATTATTATTTTTGGTTTGAATGGGCGTGGACTTGGGTTCAATAGTGCAAAAAAAAGAGATTTCGCTTGAATCGCTTTCAGGCTGCATTATAGGCATTGATTCCTTTAACATTCTCTATCAATTCCTTTCAAGCATTCGCGGAATTGATGGCACGCCCTTAATGGACTCCAAGGGCAGGATAACAAGTCACCTTACAGGGCTTCTTTACAGGACAACCAGCATTCTGGAACAGGATATCAAGCCGGTTTTTGTTTTTGACGGAGAACCAAGCAAATTAAAGCAAAAAACCCGGGAGGAAAGGCAAAGAATTCGAACAGAGGCTGAAAAAAAACTGGAAGATGCTAAAAGGGAAGGGCGCATTGAAGACATGAGGAAATACGCTCAACAAGCGTTAAGGCTTACAAGCGAAATGATTGAGGAGTCAAAAAAACTGGTTGGATTAATGGGGTTGCCGGTAATTGAAGCTCCAAGCGAAGGAGAAGCACAGGTTTCAGCAATGTGCGCTTCAGGCAAGGTTTTTGCTTGTGCAAGCCAGGACTACGATGCCCTCTTGTTTGGCTCGCCAAGGCTTTTGCGCAACCTGGCAATCACTGGAAAAAGAAAGGTTCCAGGCAAGGAAATATACATAGACATCAATCCAGAACTCATAGAATTAGAGCAAACCCTGAAAAGCTTGAACCTTGACAGGGAAAAACTTGTCTGGATTGCAATGCTTTTGGGCACTGACTTCAACGAAAAAATTCCAGGCATAGGCCCAAAAAAAGCCCTAGAGCTTGCAAAAAAGCACTCTTCTTTTGAAGCAATCCTTGCAGAAACAAAAGCACAACCGCAATTTGACTATAATGAAATAATGGAATTGTTTTTGCACCCAAAAACAACCGAAAACTATTCCATAAAATTCTCTCCGCCTGACGCTGAAGGAATAAAAAAACTCTTATGCGAAGAGCATTCCTTTTCAACAGAAAGGGTTGAAAAGGCTATTGAGAGAATTAAATTAAAAACAGAGCAAAAAGGAAAACAGTCAAAACTGGGCGCATGGGGATAAAATTGCAAAAAAAAGAAATTGAAAAGGAAATTGAAAAAAAAGAAACCTGGGCTGACGAAGCAGCGGACAGAGTGCTTGAAACAAAAAGAAAAGAATATGTTTGCGAAGGCATGTACACTCCAAGCGGCCACTTTCACATTGGGAACGCGCGCTCTGAAATCTTCACTCCTTACGCGGTTTACCGTGCACTAAAAGACCGCGGAGTCAAAACAAGGCAGGTTTTTGTTTTAGACGATTTTGATGCAATAAAAAAAATTCCAGCAGGATTGAATGTTTCAAAAGAAGAAACTGAAAAAATAATTGGAACACCAATTTATTTTGCTCCAAGCCCAATCAAGGGCTATGACACTTGGAGAAACGCCTTTGTTGACGGCTTAAAAGAATCAATTGAAGCCTTTGGAATAAAGCCAGAAATTGTTTCAGCCTATGAAACCTATAAAAGCGGGCAATTCAATTCCATAATAAAGGAATCACTCGAAAAAGCACCAGAAATAGTCAAGGTGTGGAACCGCGTTGCAGGTTCAAGCAAGCCAGAGTCCTTTCTCCCAATACTAATGACTTGCGAGCAATGCAAGAAAAGCCTTTACACTAGCGCGCTTTCATGGAACGGAAAAGAAATAGAATATGAATGCAAGTGCGGTTTTAAGGGCAAAAACACTCCCTTTAATGGAAACGCAAAATTACACTGGCGCGTTCACTGGGTGGCTCACTGGATTTTAAGGGATGTAGCCTATGAATCTGCAGGAAAAGACCATTTCTCCAAAGGCGGTTCTGTTGATGTAGGGCAAACAATGATGCGAGAAGTATTCCACAAACAGCCACCATACCAGACTCCAACAGAATTCATTTTAGTTGGCGGAGCAAAAATGTCAGGTTCAGTGGGCAACGTTGTAAACCTGAAATCCTGGCTTGAAGTTGCAAGCCCAGAATCATTTAGATACTTGAATTTTTCCTATAAACCCAATTCCCAAATAGATTTCTCCTTTTCAGACAATTCCTTCATTTTGCTCATGGAAAACTTTGAAAGGGCTGAAAGAGTCTATTATGGAATTGAAAAAGAACACTCTGAAAAACTAACCGAAAAAACCAAAAAAAACTTTGCTTACTCGCTTATCGGCGCTCCCCCAAAAGCAAAACCTGAAAGAATATCCTACCAGTATGCTGCCTTCCTCGCACAACTCTATGACCCAGAAAAAGAATTCCAAAAAATTCACGACATTCTCTTGGACAGCGGGCACATAAACAGAAAACTAAACGAAAAAGAGGCAATAGAAGCAAAGGCAACACTTAAAAGAGCAAAGTTTTGGGTTGAAAACTTTGCACCAGAACGCTTCAAAATAAAATTCGCAGAAAACCCAGCCACTGACAAAATTCCTCCAGAAACAATTAAAGCACTCAAAAAAGCCTCAACCCAAATAGAAAAAGCAAAAAACGCAGAAGAACTCCAAACAGCATTCTATAATGCAGCAAAAGAAGCAGGAATCAAGCCACCAGAACTATTCAAAGCAGCATACCTTGCCCTTTTAGGAAAAGACTTCGGACCCAAACTTGGCACCCTAATTTTCGCGCTAGGCAAGGAACGCGTGAAAAAAAGACTAGAAGCTATTTAAAACTTTTTCAATTCCACAAACACAAAAAACCCTTTTGGGGCAATCCATTCCTTAACCTTGCCTTTAGCGTCCTTTTCCACTACAACCATTTGCTGTGAGTGCTTTGGCCCTATTGGGGCAACAAGCCTTCCTTTCAGTGCAAGCTGTTCTATGAGAGGTTCAGGCACTGTTTCTGTTGCAGCTGAAACAAGAATTCTGTCAAAAGGCGCTTTCCCTGGCAGTCCCTTTGTGCCATCCCCAACCTCTACAAAAGCGTTTTTCACTCCGGCTTTTTCAAGGTTTTCAATAGAGCGAAAACCAAGTTCAGGGACAAGCTCTATGCCGAAAACCTTTCCTTTTTCTCCAACCAATTGTGAAAGGAGCGCCAACACATAACCGCAGCCAGAGCCAACCTCCAAAACCTTTAATCCCTTTTTCACTTTCAACAATTCAAGCATTATTGCAATAGTGCTTGGCTGTGAAATGGTTTGCCCGAAACCAATCGGAAAAGCAGAATCAACATAGGAAAAACGCTGGCTTTCTTTTAAAAAAAACATTTCTCTTGGCACTTTCAAAAAAGCGCTTTCCACTTCAATGCTTTCAATTGCACCGCTTTGCTTCATTTCCCTTACAAGGTTCTCCCTTTGCAGTGCAAAAACATCCAACAATCAAAACACTCCAATCAAAAAAGCAAGCATTGCCAAAATCATTGCAGTCTTTGTAAGCGACTGGTTTTTTGAAGGATTGACAAAAAGCGAGGCAATAAAAACAATGTCCGCAATTGCAACCACCAACAGGTAATTGATTGAAAGAAAACCCAAAAAAAACGGCAACGGGCTAAGCAATACTGCGACAACAATGTAAAGGTTTGCCATGCTTTTTGCAGTTTTAACCCCAAAAAGAATTGGAAGCGTTTTAGCATTTTCCTTTTTGTCGCCCTCCAAGTCCTCAATGTCGCCATAAATTTCCCTTCCAGTGTTTGCAAGAAATGCAAGCAATGCAAGAAACGGCACTGAACCCAGAGCCGGAATCACCAAAGCACCATACAAAAAGCTTGAAGCCGGAAACCAAGAATCAACAAAATTCCCAATCAAAGGCATGCGCTTGAACTTGAAAGCATAAAACACTTCAAGAAAAGTGTTCAAGAGCGCCAACAAAAAGCATTGAACATTAATCAAAGAAGCCATTGCAATGGCAACCGCAAACAAAAACACTGAAAAATACAAAGCAGTTTTTCTTTTAATTCTGCCAGAAGGCAAAGGCCTGTGCGGAGCATTCACTTTATCCATTTCAAAATCGCAATAATCGTTTAAAGCAATGCCTGCCCCAGAAAAAAGAAAAACCGAAACCACAGCATACAAGAGCGGTTCACTAAATGCAATCCCGCCAAAAGCAACAAAATAGCCGGTCAAAACCGCAAATCCAGCCATCAAGCCATCCAAAGGCCTTAAAATCTTCAAAAAATCAATTAAAGTCATTGAAATCGAAAGATTTAAACTGAAAAGGCTTTTTTAAACCTTTCAAGCCAAAAAAAAGCCTTCAAGTTATTCAAACCTTTTTCGGCTTGCGCTTCAACCTAAGCCTTTTAGAACCACACTTTCGACAGGTAGGCGGCTTTTTTCCAGCACTGCCCTTGTTTTTTGCATTACACTTCATGCAAATCCAGACATTGCTGAAACGCCTTTGAATTGTTTCAGGAGTCAAAGCCATAATCCCACCAAAAACAAAAAAAAGAATATATTGAAAAGTAAATGGGAAGGTTTAAAAAGGATTTTATAAGGGAATGAATAAATACTCTTTATGTGCCCCGGTAGTGTAGAGGTCAAGCACACGGGCCTTTCAAGCCTGTAACCCGGGTTCGAGTCCCGGCCGGGGCAAAAACCATGCTATCATACAGTAAAAAAAACAATAAATAATAAGAGAGAGGTTGTAATGGATTTAGAAAAAACACTTCGTGTTTCCTCAATTGGCTCCCTCTCAGCAATTATCTTGTTCTGCTTGCTAGTTCTTTTCTTTGCTATTTGTGGCTTGAATGTAATTCTGTTCACAGCGTCCATTCTCTTAATCTCCTCTGTTCTGTTAGGAGTCATTCTTGACAACAAATACACTGAAGAAATAATATTTTTTGGAACCAGTTTCTCAGTTCTCTTAAACTTTTTATTTTTGGTTGTAGTTCTCGACTCATTTGGCTTGGTTGAATTTTCCTGCCTAAACATTGAAATTCCTTTATCCCTACTTTTCTTTCTCATTTCAACAATTTCAACAATCCATTTTTACTCGAAAAACAGGAAAAAGAAAAAACAACCAGTTTAACCCATTTCGCTCTTTGTTGGTTTTTTAAAACACCAATCACTTTAACAAAGCAAAAACTCGCAATAGAAGGAAAAAATTCTTTTTTGTTTTTTCGTAATCCTTTTTACGCCTTTTGCTGGTTTTTTTTATAAATAATGCCTTTTTTTGAATTAAAGTCAAAGCAAGGGGAAGTGAAAGCATGCAATTGGAAGGATTGAAAAAAGCTAAGCCGGCAAAGCCAAAACCAGTGTATTGCATGTACTGCAAAAGGGAAATAGTTGAACCTCAAGGGCTTTACGGGCGCAGGTTTTGCAGTGAAAAATGCAAAGAAGCCTATCTGCAAAAAAACGATTGAGGAAAGCAGAAAAACCCGATTGCGTTAAGTGTTACAAAAAAAAATTAGAATTTTTTTAAAACCACAGGGTTGGTTTTTAGAGAGCTTGAATGCCTTAGATCACTATTCACCGGTTTTTACCGCTTTTTGGTTTTTTTGAAGCTTGTTTTAATCTTTCTTTTGCGTGCAACGTATAAAAAGCAGCCAGCTATAGCAAACACCAGCAATACTGCCAAAAGCATAATTATTGCATAATCTGATTGCTCTGTTTTTTTGGGGGTTCTCTCACTGGTTCTTTACGGCAGCCAGGGAAGCACTCAATCCAATTCAATAATTGCGCGCTCAGTGTTCTTTGCAATTGCCTGCATTTCCAGCGCAAAGCTTTTCTTGGACTTTTATGGATCACCTGAAAGGGAAAGCAAACTCCATTTTTCAATCCATGCTTTAAGGATTGCTGGTGGAGCGTTTGCCTTGTTGTTTCTTTTAGCACTCTTTAACCTGCCACAAATAACACTGATAGACTTTCAAAAAACCGATTTGGTGAAAGCCATTGTGGCAATTGCTGGCATTGTTTTGCCGGCAGCATTTTACGGTTTAATGGTTTTCGCTGTTTTTTTCTTGGTGGGATTGGCGAAAAGGCTTTCAAGCGAAATAGAGAAAACCAAGGCAGTCGAGCAACCCTTGGACAAAAACAATCAAATTAAAAGGGAAGAAATTGTACTGGAAAGAAAAGAAAAGGAAACCAGCCCTGCCAAAGAAAGCCCTGCTGCAGATTCAGAAAAAATAGCTCAACAGCTTGCAGAATCTCTTAAGGACTACAAGGCAGGCTGTTCAAGGGAAGAACTCGCACAAGCCCTAAAAGAAGAGGGCTTTTCCGACGAAGTAGTGAAAAAGGCAATTGAAAAGATTGGAATTTAATTATTGCTTTATTTAAAGCAACAGCATAAAATTGTTTTTTGCAAAATAAAAAAAAAAAAGCATTACTTTTTGGAATTTTTTTTCTTTTTTTCAGGTTTGATTTTGTTCAACTTTT
>JAVYME010000038.1:0-9941 GCA_038736825.1 Candidatus Iainarchaeum sp. | reverse complement strand
CTTGCATGGAGCAAAAGAAAAGGAAACAAAAAAGGAACCAGTTATAGAAAAAAAACCAGAAAAGGCTAAAGCAAAAAGGAAAAAAAAGTGAAATTGAATGATTTGGAACATTAAACCAACAAGAATGGAATTGTTAAAGGCAAGGAAAAGAATAGAACTGGCAAAAAAAGGGCACAAGCTCTTAAAAGAAAAAAGGGACGCTTTATTCAACGAATTCTACAAAGAATTCGGGCAAGCAAAAAAACTGCGCTTGGAAACAGAAACCGTCTTGGAAAAAGCCTTTTCATCCCTTGCACTCACTCAAGCACAGCTTGGCACTCTAAACCTTGAAGGCTTTGCATTTGACTCTTCAAACAATTCAAGCATTTCACTGGAAATAAGCGAGAGAAACATAATGGGTGCAAGAGTGCCGATAGTGAAAGCCTCTGGAATCAAGAGAAAGCTTTCAGAAAGAGGCTATTCCATTTCAGGCTCTTCCTCGCTATTGGATGAAACCGCAAGCCAGTTCGAAGAAGCACTGGAAAAAACCACCCTATTAGCAGAAAAAGAAGCACTAATTGAAAGGCTTTCCCTTGAAATAAGCAAAACCAAGAGAAAAGTCAACTCTCTGGAAAAAATAATCATTCCAAGGCTTGAAAGCACAAAAAAATACATAGAACAGAGATTGGAGGAAAGGGAAAGAGAAACCTTTTACTCCATGAAAAAAGTCAAAGCAAAAAAAGAAAAAAGAAAAGCCAGCTAACCAACCAAACAAGGAAAAAAAAGCGGGAGAACAAAAGGGAACCGCATCTTGAAAGCCGCTTTTGTTATGCTAGTGCTCCGGCAAACCCCGCCCAATTTTTCTTCTTAAAAAAAAACTCAAGGACAGGAACAGCTTCCCGGTCCCTCACAGTCGGCAGTGCAATATTGCCCAGAACAGGCGCTTGGAAGGCATTTCCGAATGCAGCCCTCGGGGCAATTGCTATAATGGAATTTGTTGCACTCCAAGTCGCAAGTTTCTATTTTCAACGGTTCACACTTGTAAGCCTTGCATTCAAAGCCATCCTTGCACTGCTTCCAAAACAAAACAGAGCCATTGCATTCCACGCACTTGTATTGTATTTCCTTTGGCCAATTGCTCCAGCCACTATAGCAAGACAAATGGCCTTCCCGGCAGTTTTCACAGGCATACTTTTTGCAAGGATCGTTTGGGATATAGCCGTCAAAGCCTTCACAGGAAGGCAAACCTAACAAAACACTGTTGCTCAAGCAAGTTTTTTCAAAGCAATGGAATCCTTTCTTGCAGTCTTTATCTAAAATGCAATCATGGCAGGCTTCCGTTACAGAATCCATGTTGCCGGATATCACTCGCAATTGTTTGCCGGAAGCACAGTTTTCACATGCAGGGCAGCCATCATCGCTTGCAGTGCCAGGCGACCCCAAAAAATTATCGTTGTAATCACAGTTTTCACATGCGATAAAACCACTCTCGTTCTTCATTAGTTTGGCATAGTCGCCCTCGCATGGCACAACATCCAATGACTCCCAGCCGCCGGCCTTCCAGTCCTGAAAGATTTGCCTTATATAAGCAATATCATACTTGCAAACCATGTCCAAGCCTTCCATTTTTTTATACATTTCCAAAACGCTGTCCTTTTGCTCTTGAGTGTACTCTGGACTGAAAACAAACTCGTTCTTGACATTTTTTAAATAAAACAAGCATTTTCCCCCGCTTATTCCTCTTAGTTCGACTTTTGAAGTGTTGGTGTGCTCAATGAATCCAAGGGAAAGCGTTCGAATTGAAGTGTAACTTGCCTCAGAACAGTTTTCTGCTGCCTTGATAAAGCAATCAATGTCGGTGCCGCAATCCTTTGGCCCGCTTAAAGCCGGCGTGGGCGTTGGAGTTTGAATGTTTGGAGCAGGCGTTGGAGTTTGTTCTTTGCTGCCAGGTTGAGTGCAACCATTCAAAAAAAACATTAAAACAAAAAGTGAAGCCAAAACCAGTACAAAATTTCTTTTCATCAAAAAAAACCTCCATAAAAAACCATAGTATTTACAGGACACCCCATATATATATTTTGTTTTTTCTGAACGCCTCTTTTTAAAAAAGCAGGATTGTTTTAAAGCGAACCAAAACAACAAACTCTTAAAACTTTACACGCATTGTTTTTTTCATGAACTCGCGCCTTCAATTATTGCTTTTCTCTTTAATTGTGCTTGCCACTGGAATAATTTTTGGCTTGCTTTTGTATCCCCAAATCGCGTTAATGGAAAGGGTTCCTGAAACCGTGGTTCCAAAAGCAAGCCTGGAAAGCGGAAACTATTCAGCAAAAGCAAACATTGTGGCAGTTGCAGGCGATGGCACTGGCATAATGAGCCAAGCGGAAGTGGAAATAATAGAGGGAAAAGGCAGGGTTCTTTTCAGCGTTAACCCCTTCATAGAGCCTGACACCCAGTTTTCAGCTGAAACAGCGAAAAGCGTTGCAGAAGAATTCACTAAAAAAAGCCTTTCAGACAAAGACATAATTTACACTATTACCGCTGGAGAATCAAGGCTTGTTGGCGGGCCAAGCGCTGGCGCTGCCTTAACGCTTGCAACAATTGCTGCAATAGAAAAAAAACACTTAAGGGAGGACATGGCAATCACTGGAACAATAATGGCAAACGGTTCAATAGGGCAGATTGGCGGAATAGTGGAAAAAGGCACAGCTGCAGCAAAAAACGGAATAAAAGTCTTCCTTGTGCCTCCAGGGCAATCAAAAGGCGTAATCTATGAAAGGAAAACCGAAGAAAAAAGAGGCAGGGGTTTTATTTTCCAGAGAGTCTATTATGAGCCTGTTGAATTTGACTTGAACAAAGCGTTTTTTGAAGAATATGGCATGCAGGTAATAGAGGTTTCAACCATTCAAGAGGCAGCCCGGATAGCCTTCAAATAAATATATAAATAAGAATGCACTTATTTTTAGCATGCTAGAGGATTCAAGGTTAAGGGAAAACCTTTCACTGGTATTCCTGTTTGTAATGATTGTAATAGCATTTGCCGCAGTATACTTTTTATTCGGCAAAGAAATAATGATAGACATTTTACTGTTAACAGTTTACTTTGTTTCCTTTTCATTGCTTGGAATAGTGGTGATTTACGGCATTTGGTCGAATCCGCCTGCAAAAAAACTCCAAGAGGAAATGCAATCCTTAAAAACAGAAATAAGGGCTATTGAAGAAAGATTCCTTAAAAGGGAAATAACTGAAGCGGTTTTCTTAAAACTGTTAAGCGAAAAACACCAAAGACTCATAAAAATAGAGGCAAAAATTTACAGGAAAACCTCGCCATTGCACTTGGATGGCTTGCGAGCGCGCTTGTTGAAACGGCGTGAAAGGGCTGCCTTGAAAAGATTAATGGATGAAAAAGCAGAGCTTTTAAGCCAGAGAAGGATTGCTGCCTGCAAAATGTACCGGAGAGAGCTTGACAGTGAAAGCTTTCAAGAATTCATAAAAGAAAACGATGCAAACCTCGTGAAAGTGGAATCCTTGATAAAAATCCTTTTCGCGAAAACACTGGCTCCAGCTGAAACCATTGAAAAACAAAAAAGGGAAAAAGTAATAATAGAAATAGTGAAAGACAAGCAAATAGACTCTTCAGACATAGACCGCATGGCAAGAGAGCTCTCAGAACAACAAAAAAAATAAAACCAGAGCTCACTTTTTCTTTACAGGCAAGGGATACAATTGTGAAAGCCTTGCCTTTCTCGAATTGGAAATTGCCACCCAGGGATTGCCGAACTCGCCAATAATATGCCTGCATGCTCCACAAGGCTGAATCACATTCCATTTCTCGCTCTGCCTGTCAGGCATGTGCACAGCAACAATAAATTCAATCCTTCTCTCGCCATCAGCAAACATTCCGGCAATCGCAGCAGTTTCAGCACAAATGGAAACAGGCGCTGAAGCATAATTCTCAATATTCACTCCCCTGTAAACCTTTCCATTGCCGGCAATCAAAGCACAACCCACTGAACAAGAAAGCGATTTGTTATCCAAACGGTTCGCCCTGATTATTTGCAAAGCACTCATTACAAGTTGCCTTTCTTTAACCGACATTTTCTGGCTCTTCATAGCAAACCACTATTAAAAACATTCCAGCAATCAATTAAAAGCATTGCCTTACAAAAAAAAACTTTTCCTTAAAAAAAGCGGGCCCGGAGGGATTCGAACCCTCGATCCACAGCTTAGAAGGCTGTTGCCTTATCCACTAGGCTACGGGCCCAACATAATAAATTTGTTGTGCATGCAATAAATAGTTTTTCATTGCCTTTCAACATTGAATATTTTGAAAAAAGCCCCTTTTTCTGTGAACCTTCCGGTTTTTGCATCCAAAAGCCATGCTTGCAGGCTGGGTTCAAAAAACTCTTTTGGGAAAAATTTGGGTTTTGCAGTGCAATGCAATCCATTCTTTTGCGGTTTCCTGTAAAGCCCTAAAGAATTGGATGGAAGCACGAAAACAAAAACATTCACTTTTCCCTTATAGCGAAGCTTTTCCTTTAACTTGCCTTTCGTTGGCCTTGTCATTACTTCAAAGCCAGTCAAGCCCTCGCTGGATTCAATCAAGAAATCGTAAGAGCCAGTGCGCTTTAATGGCAGCAGTGTTTTCTTTTCCTCTTTAATCCAGTGAATGTTGTTGGTTTCCCTTTCCAGTCTTTTTAATTCTTTTAATGTCAAAAAATGCATTCTTTTTGTCAAATTGTTGCCTTTAAGGTTGTTGGACGTCAAAAAACCCCCTTTTAATGCTTAAAAAAAAGACAGAAAAGAATTTATTTTTAGAAGCCTTCAATGTATAGCATGAAGAGGGAAAGGCAGGCCAGGGCGGATTTTGAAAGAAAACCCCAGGCATTGAAATTTTTTTTATTGCTTGCAATTATGGGAATTGCACTGGTATTGGTTTTCTTGTTTTTTTTAAAGCCACAGCCAAGCAATGAAATCATTCCAGCGGACAAGAGCACTACAATTGAAGTGGAGCCTGAATGGGAGGACACGCCTGTTTCAACCGCTTACTTCTATCAAGGAGATATTTTTTTTGGCGGCAGTGATGATCAAACCCATAACCCTTACTATTTTTATTTCAGCAATTTTGAGGAAATGGATTTCGAGGAAGGCATTGCAAGAGTGGCGGTCATCGGCATAGACATGAACGATTTTTATTTTTTGCTGGATAATGCTTCTGACAGGTTTGCCATAATGAGCGATGGAGGGCAAAACCTTGGAGTCCACGAATTCATTCCGGGAAAGGTTTCAGAAAAAAGCATTTCTTTTGGGGTTTATCCTTTAAAATACAATTATTATGTTACGCCCAACAAGAAAAGCCTTTTCTTGCTTTTAAGCGCTCAAGAGTTCCCAATGCAGTTTTCAAAAACCATGTGGTTTAAGGGCACTGATTCATTGGATGCAGGAAATGCAAACCTTTCATATTTTTTGCCAGCAATTGAAGAATTCGGTTTTTCAAAGGAAAAAAAAGCAGGCACTGCAATTTTTTCGTTTGATGAGGACGAGGATTCAAAAGAAGACATTTTCCTTTACCTGGACACTTTTTTGCTTGCTCCCTTGAAACCGGATTCCAGGGATTCCTATAAATGGCAAGTGGTTTTTCCATACAATGAGCGCAAGCTTGGCTTCAACCTGGAAAAAGACAGTGAAACCAGCCAAGAAGTGCCTGAAATGAAGCAAGATTCTTATGGTTCCATATTGCGTCGCAACCTCAACTCTTTTTCCATTACAATGCCGGCAAAAGGAAGGAAAATAGTTTTGCCAGAACCAGAAGAATGGACTCCAGAGGAAAGCTGAACTTTCATTGCAAAAAAAAATTCCTAAAAATCACTCTTTTTTTTCCTCAAAAGCCTTGTTTTCAGCAAGGCTTTTGGCAAACTCTTTCGCCAAAGCAAGCTTTTTCTCGTCAAGCTCAAAAATGGACCTTAAAACCAGAGAATCAATCACTCTTGCAGATTTAGTGTGCAAAATTCCTGAAATTGTTTTCAAGGTTGTTCCAGGAAAGCCCACGCAAGTGACAAAAACAGCAAAATTCTTGCCATTAGCGTTTTGCAATTCCCTTAAAAAAGTAGTCATTAAGGGAGTTGGCTTGTAAGCCCAAACCGGTGTTCCCACAACAATCAAATCAAAAGGCAGTACATCAGTTGGACCGGACTTTAATTCTATTTTTTTCTTTTTCCTGAACTCTTTCACGTGATGAAACCATTTCATGGATTTTTTTGCAAGCACAGGGCAAACCTCTGTCTGCCATCCAAGTCTCTCAAACTCTTGGCGCATTGTGCCAGCAACCTTTGCATTAGACTTGCTTTCAGCTTGAAAAGCAATAAGAACGCGCATGCAAACAACACCCTAAAAAAAAACAAAGCGTTTTTTAAAACAAACAAATGCATTAAATAAATGCTTTCAAGAAATTAAAAACGTTTTCTCCCAAAACCTTTAAATCATAACCGCCCTCTAAAACCCCAAAACACGGTTTTTTCAAGGATTTCAAGGTTTTCCCAATCTCAAAAAAGGTTTCAGGATGCCTTACCTCAAGCGCATTGCCAACCATTGAATCAGTGAAAAAAATATCAAAACCAGCGGAAACCGCAACCATGTCCGGCTTAAAAGCCTTCGCTACAGCCAAGGTTTCCTGCTTGAAAACACGCAAAAACTCTTCATCGCGAGCACCAGGCAAAAAATCCACTTTTTTAATGTTTTCCCCCTCAAAGCCAAGGTTTTGCCAAGGATAAATCGTGTTAGGGTTTTGATGAAAAGACAAATAAAAAACACTAGAATCGCTTTGAAAGATTTCCAGAGTGCCTTGCCCCAAATGCACATCAAAATCCACAATCAAAACCTTTTTCGCAAGACCTTCCCTTTGCGCCTTCCTCACAGCAAAAGCAATATTATTCAAATAACAAAAACCACCAAAAGTGCGAATTCCCGCATGATGCCCTGGCGGCCTTCCAAGCGAAAAAGCAAACTCTTTCCCGCAAGCCCTTGCAGCACCAAAAGCCGAGCCAGCGCTCAACAAAGCCAGTTCATAAGTGTTCTCATTAAAAGGATTGTCCGGCACTGAAAGCAAGCGCTTGGAACGCAATTTCAATTCATCCAAAAGCGATTGCTCGTGCACTAACAAAACATCCTCCTCCAATGCGGGCTTTGGCTCCACAAAATCCCTTTCAGAAAAACCCTGTTTCTTCAAAAAACCAATTATTGCAGTAAGCCTTTCAGAGCACTCTGGATGCCTGAAAGTATTGTGCTCCAAAAACCTGGGAGAATAAAATAACTTCATACAAAAAAACCCTTATTGAAAAAAATTCCAGCAAAAAGAATTAAAGCAAACGCTATGCCAAAAAAACTGCCCTTAAGTCCAGCGCTCGTGCCTTCGCACACTCAAAAGCTCGACTTTTCCGTCAGGGCTAACGCGAAAATCAGTGACAAACTTGAACTGGCTTGTCCCGCCACCCATTGCAGGCCTTGAAAGCAATTCCAAAAGCCTGCCATGACAGCCCCCGCCTGAATCGCCAAAAACACTGAACGAGCGAATCGTTTTAAAGGTGATTCCCTCTTTTTTGAGAGTTCTAAGCAAGGATTTAGCTCCCTTGCGCGAAATCCTCTTTTCAGCCAAAGCTTCAACCAGGTCGCCTTCACCTCGAAAGCGCAAATAATAGTTTTCTTGGCCTGGAGGGTTTCTCTTTCTGTCCCGCACATAGATTTCTGGCTTGCGCCCTGGCTCTGGACGCTTTCCCGGCGGCTTTAAAGGCATGCCATAATAATTCGTTCAAAGTATTTAATTTTTTTGGTTGCTTGGTGTTGCAAAAACCCTTTTTTTAAACACTGCCTGGTTTTTTTTAAAAAACCTTTTATTGTTGAAAAAAGGAATTGCCTTGAAACCGGAAATTTACAAGTTCAGCCGTAAAGCCTTGCAAGCACTTTTTCTATTATGTTGCTGTCAAATTTTTCTTCTGTCAGGAATTTTCGGATTTCTGCCCTAGAGTATTCGCAGTGCCTTGCTGAAAGCCTGCTTTCCAGCAATAAAACCTGCAGTTTTTCAGGCAGGCGCTTGAAATCCTTTGACCTGAAAAAGGTTTTCAAAAAACCGCAATAAAGCCATGAACCATTGCGAAGCAAAAGGCTTGTTTTTTTTATTCCGGCACTGAAAAGCCTTGTTTTTTCACTAAATTCCTTTTCTGAAATGCGTTGCTTGAAAAACTCCACCTTGTACTTTTGCTGCAACAACTTCAATCTTTCCCTTTCCATTAAAAGGAACCTGCGCTCCAAAACAATATTTCTTGCCAGAACATACAAGAAAAACAGGAATATGACTAAAGAGATTGAGGTTAAAATGTAAAAAAAAGCGCTTGCCAAAAAATAGTCTTTTTCGATTACAACAGGAATTCTAGAGTTCGCCTTAAAATCTCCTGAAAGCAAAAGCTCCAGGGAATGCTCGCCCAATGGCACGGGCTCTGCAAGCAAAGCCCTGTGAAGCCTTTCCCTTTCATCAAAATGCAAAAAAACGCTTTGGTTGTTTCCATCAATCCAGAGAACCCCTTGCAAACCAGTTCCAGTGAAAAGCCGGTTGTTTGGCTGAAAAACCCTCACCTTTAACTCGCTTGCATTGTTTTCCCATATCCGGTTTGAGCCAGCCTTTGGAAAAACAAATTCCAATTTCAAATCCCTTGAAAGGCTAATGTCAAGGTATTCCAAGTCGGCAACAGTCCTGCCTTCAACAAAACCAAAACCAAAAAGCCTGCACTTAATCTTGCTGGAACCAAAATTAGCGTCAGGCAAGCGGATTACAGTGGAAAACTCGCCTGTCCTTATATCATAAGACAGTTCCCTTGAAAAACCAATTTCACGGCACTCAATTTCAATCCGAGGGCTTTCAATGTAGGGATTTGTGGAAAGAATTTTTGCCCTCAAAAAAACCTGTTGAGAAAAAGCAAAAACCATTTCTTCAGGCAATGGTTCCAGCACAAAAACCGAAAGCTCGGGATTATCATCACTGATTGGAACCTGTTGCAAAGAACTTATTTTGTTACCATAAGCGTCAATTCCACTCAACTTCAAAGCAAGACCCTCTGAAAGGTCCTGCTCGGAAACCCGGTGGTCAAAGGAAACCTCGCAATCCAAGCCCTTTACTTGCAATTGCAATTCTTTTGGGTTTTTTCCAGTCAAAAGAAAAGCCTGGATTTTTTTTGGAGAAACCAAGCCAATTCCTTCAATTGAAAAGCCAACTCTCGCTTTTTCCAGTTTGTCGTTTAAAAAATATTTTTTTCCCTGAAAAGCGTTTGTGGCAATCACTTGCATGGATTCAAAATAAACCGGCACTCTTGTTTTGAAAGAAAGCCTTTGCCCGCCATTCCTTAATTCAGCTGACAACTCCAAAAGCTCCATTTCAGTCAAGCCAAGCCAAAGCGAAAGCGAGCCCTTGAAAAGCCCGCCAGAACAAGCAAGATTCACTTTTTTTCCAGCTAAAAAAGCGTTAATTTCAATATTTTTGCAGTCAACCAGTTGATCCTCGCCATCCAAAAACTTTACCACAACATTAAGATCCCCTTTTTTGGAATGGATTGCGGTTGCCTTTGGCTCTAAAACCACGCCCTTGAAAAAAGATTTCAAAACTCGCACGCTAACCTCTGCGCTTGCAGCACTGCCTTTGGAATCTCTCGCGGTAACGCGCACCAAGAAAACCCTTTCCTTGTCAGAACCCAAGCCATAAAATGCATGGAACGAGCGACGCAATCCAGTGCCTTTTTCTATTACTCCATCGCCAAAAGACCATTCAAACTCCAATTCCTCTGGAAACGGATGGTTTGTCACAGCAGTAAAAGAAAAAGCCTGTCCTTCGGATTGCTCGCCAGATGGAGGGTTAACCAAAATCAATTCAACCCTCAAGTCATCGATTTCAGTTTTCTTTTCAACTGTTTCAAAGGAAA
>JAVYME010000037.1:0-10889 GCA_038736825.1 Candidatus Iainarchaeum sp. | reverse complement strand
GCCCTGGCACAAATAAACAATTTTTTGCAGTTCTTCTGGCTTTGCCTTTTTGAACAATCCTGCAAGGTGCTCTGTCATTCCAATGCGCGAACCGGTTTTTTCAATCAATTCAAAGGCTTGCGCGATTTCAAGGAATTGCATGAATAATTTATCTGAAAACCTTATATATAAGTTTGGTGTTAAACTTAAACATGGAAAAAACAGCGTTTTTGCCGGTTATGGCTGTCTTTTTATTGCTTTTTGGGTGCTCTTCCCCTCAACCTGAAAAAAACTATTACCCCTTGGATTCCGCGCAAGAAATTGAATTCAAGTATTCTATGAAAATTGTTTCACCGCAAGGCAACAACGAGCAAGTTTCTGTTCTTGCCTTCAAGCCTGGCGCGCTAAGGCAGTCAGGTTCTATTGACTGCAAAGAGTTTTCTTTTTTGTTTGACAGGCAAGAAGACCATTCAGAATGCTATTTTGAAAACAAAGAAGGCGTTTTTGTAATTGAAAGAAAATTCGGCTTGCAATCCCTTTCCATAAACCCTCCAATGCCCTTGATAAAAAAACCATATGTTTCCGGAACCCAGTGGGAATGGAGTGGAAAGGAAGGCGAAATAGAAAGCACGCTCTCTGGAAGAATTGAAACAATAGAGCCAATTGAAATAAAAGGCGTTTCTTATGACGCCTTAAGAGTTTACTCTAAAAACGAGCGCTCGGACGGAGCAAAAATTGTTTCAACGCGCTGGTATGCTGAAGGCATTGGCCCAATAAAAGAAGAAATTGAAATCACCAATTCAAACTATCCTGGAATAAAAATAGAAATAAAAGCCGAGGTGAAGTAATGGAAAAAGAAAAGAAGCACTGGATTATCGGAATCATATTGTTGACTGCACTAACCATTAGAGGTTGGAGCCTTTGGCTTCGAGCATATTTTTCGCAACTAAAACTAGAAGACAATCTCATGAACACATTGTTTGCACTTATTTGTACAATTGTTCTTTTTGATTTCATCAGGAGAGGGAAAGAAAGCGAGAAAAAGTATTGGGTTGCTTTGATCGAACTTAATGGTTTTTTTGCTGCACTTAGTTTATTAAGCATTATTAAAGTCCTTTCAAATGGAACAAACCAAAATATGCAGTTAGATAGTCTGCTTTTTGGATTTGCATTTTTGGCAACAGCAACATTCGCATTAATCGGACTTATAAAAAAAAGAAAATTTGCTCTTTATTTGGTGCTCTTAGAAAGCTACGCCTTTGCGTTCATGTTTTTTCTCATTAGTAGCCAGAGTTATCTTTATTGTATAGCATATCCAGAACAAATGCATCGCTTTATTAATTGCAACTATTGGGCAATCGCTTTTGACATAATTAAGTCGATTGAGCATTGGTTTTTACTATCAATGGTAGCAACATTTGCCTTCTTTGCGTACAAAACTAAAAAACTTTTCGGAATTGAGAGCATTATACCAGAAAAAATCGGGAAAAAGAAATTTTTTTCAGCCTTGATACTATTTTCCTTTGCTCTCTTTTTTGTAATCAATATTTCGTATTTTGCGCAAATCATGGCGAGGAATGGAATCGCATTGCTCTGCGATTTCAGCAATTTTGAGTGCATACTTACTGCCGCCATTCAATCTTCGGATTATTCAAAATGCGAAGCATTGAAGGAGAAATCCCCACTCTACCATGCCAACTGTCTTTCAGGGTATGCCGTCTTGAAAAAAGACATGAGTGTCTGTGAAAAAATAAATTATATTGATTCTACTGACAGAGGGGAATACCCTTTGCGGGATGTATGTTTTAATTTCTATGGCTTGCAGAACAATGATGTAACAGCATGCGAAAAAATAAACTTTGTAGGAGACGGATACTCAATGCGAGACTTTTGTTACTTTCATAACGCTTTGGAAAGTAAGGAAAAACAATACTGCAACAAAATCAGTGACGCTAACACAAAAGCCGAGTGTTTTGAAGCAATTTAAACTCACTCAAGCCCCTTTGGCTGTGTTTTTTTGATGAAGTGGTCATAGCCAAACTGTTCTAATTTTTTCCTTTTGTCTTTTTCTTGCAGGAAAACGCCTTTTCCGCGAATGATTTTTCCTACAATGAAGCCTTTTACTCTGCCAATGTTTTTTGGTGGAACCGTGAAAACCATTTCAAAGTCTTCGCCGCCAAAAAGAGCGAAATCCACTGCATTCATTTTGAGTGCAATTGCTGCTTGTTGAACCTCGGGAAGCACTGGCACGAGATTGCGAAAAATTATTGCCGCGCACTTGCTTTCCTTGCAAATGTTCCTTGCCTCTGAGGCAAGCCCGTCTGAAACATCCTCCATTGCGCTCGCAAAAGGAGCAATCTTTAAGGCTTTCTCCGGTTTAGCTTTTGGCTGAGTGTGCATTTTTTTCACTTTTTCAAAGCCTTTCTTTTTTTGCAGGAACAGGTTGAGGCCGGCTGTGCTGCCTCCAAGTGGTCCTGAAACGCATAAAAAATCGCCTGGCTTTGCACTATTCCTGTAAACCGGTTTTCCTAAAACAAAGCCAAGCATTGAAACATCAATGGAGAGTTTTTTTCCATGCGTGATGTTGCCACCAACAATGTCTAGGTTGTGCTTTTTTGCAGAAAAACGCATTCCCTTATAGATTCCCTCAATCAATTCCGTGGAAATTCCAGCCGGTAGGATGAGGGATATGAGTGCAAACGCTGGCTTTGCGTTCATTGAATACACATCGCTTGCATTTATTTCTATTGCTTTCATGCCGATTTCTCTTGGAGTGAAGTATTCAAGGGAAAAATGGTCGCCTTCAACCAAGCAATCAACAGTGAAAACCGCTAGTTTTTTGCCGATTTTGATTACTGCGCAATCGTCACCGATTCCCCTTACCACTGCCTTGTTTTTTGGTTTGCCTAAAATTTTGGAAATCCTTTCAATTAAGGCGAATTCTCCGCCGATTTCTTCAACTGAGGGCATTACAATTTCTCCTTGAATTTTTTGGTTGCCTTCATTGGGCAATACTGTCCACACATTGTGCAAACACCGTGCTTTTTGTTTACTCCGGATTTTTTCCTGTACTCGCAGGCTTTTTCTGGGTCAAGGGCTTCTTTGAACATTCCCTGCCAGTCCAAGTTGAAGCGAGCTCTTGACATCCTGTTATTTCTTTCAAGCTCTCCTTTTTTTCCAAGAGCCAAGTCTGCTGCGTGTGCTGCAATTCTTGAAGCCATTAATCCTTCCCTGACGTCTTTTTCATCAGGCAAGCCCAAGTGCTCGCTTGGCGTTACATAGCATAAAAAGGCTGCACCATGGTATGCGGCTAGTGCGCCGCCTATTGCTCCAGTAATGTGGTCATAGCCTGCTCCAATGTCTGTTACAAGCGGGCCCAAAACATAAAAAGGGGTTTTTCCCGCATATTTTTTCTTTAAATCCATGTTTTTTTTGATTTGGTTTAATGGAATGTGCCCTGGCCCTTCAATCATTACTTGAACGCCTAATTCGCGTGCTCTTTCAGCTTGTTTTGAGACAACTTTCAATTCTTCTATTTGTGCTTTGTCTGTGGCGTCATGGATTGAACCTGGTCTTAGGGCGTCTCCCAAGCTGAAGGCTGTGTCGTATTCTCGGACAATTTCGCATAATTCGTCAAAATATTGCTTGTAAGGGTTTTCTGCATTGTTTGCAAGCATCCATTTTGCCATTAGGGCTCCGCCCTTGCTTACAATTCCTGTAAGGCGGTTTTTTGCAAAGGGCAGTGTTTTTCGGGTAATGCCTGAATGCACTGTGACAAAGTCTACTCCGTCCCTGCAATGCCTTTCAACTATTTCAAGGAATGCGTCAACTGAAATGTTTTCAAAGTCTTTGAAAGAGCCTGCTTGGTATACTGGAACTGTTCCAACAGGAACAGGGCATTTTTTTATTATTTTTTTTCGGTTTTTGTCTATTTGCCCGAAATTGCTTAAATCCATTATTGCGTCAGCGCCATATTTTAAGGCAATTTCAAGTTTTCTGGTTTCTTTTTTGAAATTGTAGTCCAAAGGGCTTGTGCCAAGGTTTACATTTACTTTTGTTCGCAGCATTTCCCCGATTCCCAATGGTTTTAAGCCTTGTTTTAAGTGTTCTTGGTTTGCAGGGATTATGAGTGCTCCGGATTTAATCCATTGCTGGATTTTTTTTTCTGGAAAGCCCTCTTCTCTGGCAACATGCTTCATTTCAAGGGTTATTTTTCCTTTTTTTGCTTCTTCCAGTTGAGTCATTTTTTCACCACTTCAAGCAATTTTTTAGAACTCTCAAAAACATTGTTGCTGGCAACAATGCATGAAACAACAGCAATCGCGTCAGCGCCTGCTTCTAAAACGCTTTTAGCGTTTTCAAGATTGATGCCTCCTATTCCCATTACTGGAAT
Source organism: Candidatus Iainarchaeum sp. (assembly GCA_038736825.1). GTDB lineage: Archaea > Iainarchaeota > Iainarchaeia > Iainarchaeales > DTGL01 > JAPLVS01. The sequence goes on along the minus strand of JAVYME010000037.1, from coordinate 6,517 downwards.
TCCAATGGATTCTTTTATTGCTTTAATGCCTTTCAAGCCAATGGGTTCACCGGCATCGCTTTTGGTTGTTGTTGCAAAAACAGGGCTTGCTGAAACAAAACTTGCTCCATCCTTTTCAGCCTTTATTGCTTCTTTCACATTGTGAACTGTCACTCCAATGATTGCTTCAGGCAGCAATTCTCTTGCTTCTTGCACTGAACAATCCTCTTGCCCTAAATGCACTCCGTCAGCCCCGCAAGCAAAAGCAATATCTGGAAAATCGTTTACAAACAATAAGGCTTTTCCAGAGCAAATTTCTTTGAGCCTCAAGCAATCCAAAACCATTTCCTCTGGGTTTTTTTGTTTTTCTCGGTATTGCACTGCAGGAATGCCTGCTTTCACTGCACTCCTGCAATCCTCAAAAATGTCTTTTCTGGAAAGCCTTGAATCCAGTACAAGCATTACCCTGATTTTTTCTATTTTTAATTTCATTTCAATTCCCCTATTTTTGCTTTCCTTAAATCCTTTTCAGACAAAGAATAAAATGAGTCAAAAAACCCTGTCTTGAATTTCAATGGAGTTTTCGCCTTTTTTGCAGCAATCTCTCCAGCAATCCCATAGCATGCGAGCGCGCAAGCGCTTGCCTTTAAGGAATCTTTTTCCACTGCATTGAATGCTCCAAGCACTGAAGCCGCCATGCAACCAGTGCCAACAATTTTTCCCATCAATTCGTGCCCGTTTTTAACCAAAAGGGTTTTCCTGCCATTACAGACAATGTCTTCCTTTCCAGTAACAACAACAACGCAATTCTTTTCCCTTGCTAGTTTTCCCGCGATTTCAGGCAGAGAGCCTTCAACCTTTTCGGCTTCAACGCCCCTAGTAAACGCTTTCGTGCCAGCAAGCGCACCAATTTCAGAAGAATTACCTTTTATTACTGTAAAGCGCACTTTTTCCAACAATTCAGCACTCTTTGCATTCCTGAACTTTGTTGCTCCAACTCCAACAGCATCCAAAACAACTGGAACACCAAGAGAGTTTGCTTTTCTGCCAGCCAAAACCATTGCCTCTACAAGTTCTCTAGTGAGAGTGCCAATGTTTAGCACAAGCGCTCCAGCAATTGAAACCATTTCTTCAACCTCTTCTGGCGCGTGCGCCATCACTGGCAGCGCTCCACACGCCCTGGTAATTTGCGCACAATCATAAATTGTAACCCAGTTCGTGATATGGTGCACTAACGGCTTTTTTTCCCTGACACTGGAAAGAACAACAAAAGCATCAAACATTGGAACACCAAAAAATAAAAAGCCCAGCATCTTTTAAAAAACAACCTTAAACAAATAATTATTACAAAAGCAGGGGCTGTGGTGTAGCCTGGTTCAGCATACAAGCTTTGGGAGCTTGCGACCTGAGTTCAAATCTCAGCAGCCCCGCTTTTACTGAATCTTTTTAATAGTATCCCAGCATTTTCATTAGTTGGAACTGTTCGTGGGCCCGTAGCTCAGCTTGGTTAGAGCACCAGTCTGAATTTTGAAGTTCAGGGTGAAACTCTTAATCTGGGTGTCGCGGGTTCGAATCCCGCCGGGCTCACTTTAAAGTTTTCAGAAAAAAAATTAGTTTTCAAAAAAGTCCTTTTTCTTGAAAACATAAACTGCAATTATAATATTTACAATGATGCCAAAAACCAGTGCTGCCAGCAAAAAAGGAAACATTATTGAAAAAAATTCATTACTCAAGGAAGTGTCCAAGTTTTGTGCTTCCAATTCTGAAGCCAAAAGGTTGAAAAAAGTGTCTTGAGTGTTTTTGTCAAAAGCAAAAAACAAAAAGCTAACAATTCCAATGAAAATAAAAAAGGCATAAGCTCCCAGTATGAACTTCCAACCCCACTTTGGCCTCTTGATTATGCTAAAACAAACAGTTCCATTAACTATTATTTGGAAAAATCCAAAAAAAATTGCCGCCAAACCAGTCAAAACAACTGGTCCGATTTGTAAAGGGCCGCTCAAAGAGCCGACCAGCACAAGAATGCTAAGCAATTCCAAAACAAGAATTATAATCATTCCAGCAGGCATTGGCTTTTTTTGCACTTCCACTTTAAAACACCCAAAAATAATATTGTTTTTTACAAGAAACAATATAAAAAGCCTGACAGTAACCCGATTTCCAGCTGACTGCAAAATCCAAGCAAGGCATTATAAAGAATGTTGCATTCAAATAATATTGGTGCTTTGGCAAAGGCAAGCCAGCCAAACCAAAAAAAACTTTTGCGCTTTTAGGGGCCATAGTGTAGCCTGGTCCATCACTCTGGCTTGGGGTGCCAGCAACCTGGGTTCAAATCCCAGTGGCCCCGTTTCCCTGCCTTTTTTTAAAAAATAAATGGCAATGCAGTAATGCCATAAAGGCAATTGTAGGAATGCACTGGTTTAAAAAAAAAAGCTTGAATCACTATTAAAAAAACTGGCTTAAAAGAATTGCCTATACCATCTTTCGTATTCCTTATGATTGCCCACAAAATAGAATCTCGCCTCTTTCTTTTCTTCGAAAACCCTGTAAAGAATTCGATATTGTCCTACTTCGGAAACAAAAAAGCTTGCACCTTTCCTCAAATGCCTTTTTTGTGGAAACTGAAGGACGATTTTTATTTTTTTTGGCAACTCGCTCCCTAACTTCAAACGAAAGGCGCTCAAAATGCTTTGGCCAAGCCTCATCAAAAACCGCAGAGTACATCAAGCACAAAGTTAAGGAAAAACAGAAAAAAGGATATTGGAAGCTCGCTTCCCCTGACTGACAAAAAACTATTCCAAGTGTTTTGCGTGAGGCCCTAGCGCTTCATTTGCGTTCAATAGGCGCCTCTTCCCTTCCTTGACTTTTTGGTCCAAAAAATCAAGCTTCCTGTTCACAAGCTCAATTTCCCCCAAATGTCTTTCGCCGAAATCTACAATCGCCAAGCGGATTGCCTCAGACTTGGAATTTGCATAACCTTCCTTTACAAGAAATTCAACAATTTTTTTGGTTCTGCCTCTCAAGACTACATTCACCCAAAACACCTCAAACAAAGGCACAACAAAAAATGGAAGCAATGATTTAAATATGCTTCTATTTGAAGCATGATTAAAGCAAAAAGGGCTGTTTTTGCCAAATTCACTTAACCCAATCCTTAAAAACAATAGCAATAATGAATTAGTAAGTGGTTTAAATGGGCAAAAAGGCTGAAGCCAGTAATGGAAATGAAAAGGGTGCAGAGCAAACCCTTGCCCTTACAGTCAAAAAAGGGGAAAATTTCACTGAATGGTTCGCTCAACTCATTCAAAAAGCAGAACTGGCTGACTACACGAGTGTGAGCGGTTGCATGGTTTTAAGGCCAAACGCTTACTCTATCTGGGAAAAAATACAGGAAATCTTCAATGCAAAAATAAAAAAGACAGGGCATAGAAACGTTTATTTTCCATTGTTTATTCCAGAGCACTTGTTTGAGAAAGAGAAAGAGCACGTTGAAGGCTTTGAGCCAGAAGTTGCTTGGGTTGAAAAAGCCGGAAACACAAAACTGGAGGAAAGGCTTGCAATAAGGCCCACCTCTGAAACGATTTTTTATGAAAGCTATGCCAAATGGGTGCGCTCCCACAGAGACTTGCCTTTGCTTTTAAACCAGTGGGTTAACATTGTGAGATGGGAGTTCAAGCATCCAAGGCCTTTCCTGCGCACTCGCGAGTTTTTATGGCAGGAAGGCCATACAGCGCATGCAACAAAAGAGGAGGCTGAAAGGGAGGCTCTCGCAATCTTAAAGGAATACATTGACTTGATTGAAAATTTTTTGGCAATCCCTGTTTTGTGGGGGAAAAAATCAGAGTGTGAAAAGTTTCCGGGAGCAGATTACACTCTCACAATGGAGGCGTTGATGCCAAACGGAAAGGCATTGCAGATGGGCACTTCGCACATGCTCGGGCAAAATTTTTCAAAGCCTTTTGGAATCAGGTTTTTGGATGAAAAGGGAAAGGAACAGTTTGCTTGGCAGACCTCTTGGGGCATTTCCACCAGGCTTATTGGGGCAATAGCAATGGTTCACGGTGATGACAAAGGCATGGTTGTCCCTCCAAGGGTGGCTGAAAGAAAGATTGTGATTGTGCCAATTCTCTTTGAAAAATCCAGAAAAGAGGTTCTCCAAAAATGCGCAGAGCTTGAAAAAAGGCTGGCTGGATTTGGAGCGTTCGTTGATGCTGATGAAAGCCATACGCCTGGGTTCAAATTCCATAAATGGGAAATGCAGGGCATTCCGCTCAGAATTGAGGTTGGCCCAAGAGATATTGAGAAAAAACAGTTTATTGTTGTGAGAAGGGATACAGGCGAAAAGCTTGCAATAAAAGAAGGCGATTTGGAAAAGGAAACAGGGGCAATTCTGGAAAAAATCCAGGAATCCCTTTTCAAAAAGGCAAAGGCTTTCCTTGAAACAAGCATTGTTGAGGTCAAAGACAAAACCGCTTTTGAAAAAACCATTAATTCTGGAAAAATGGCTTTTGGTTTCTTTTGCGAGAGAAAGGAATGTGAAACCAAAATAAAAGAGGAAACACAGGCAACAAGCAGGCTGATTCTCTTAACGCAAAACGAATCCAGTGGAAAGTGCTTTTTTTGCGGTGCAAAAGCGAAAAAAAAGAGTTATTTTGCCAAAAACTACTGAAAAAAAAAAGAATTTCAGCATTAAATGGTTCTTTTGATAAAATAATTAATTTTATTAATGCAACCTGTGTTATTATTCTGGATTTCAAATGAAAAAAAGCACATTTCTGGCTTTGATTTTCTGTTTGCTGTCCTTTTCGGCTTTAACTCCAGCCATGAGTGTTTCAGTGAAAAAGGTTTCACCTGACTCTTTAAAGTTTGAAGGCGATCTCTTTGAGTTCACTGCAGAAGTGCAGGATGCCAGCGGCACTGTTTCCTTTGAATGGGATTTTGGGGATGGAAACAAGCTTTCAACAACAGAACCAAGGGCAATGCACAACTATTATTTGTGGACAAACGAACAAAAAAAGAATTTCACTGTAAAGGCAACAGCCATTGACAGTGCAGGACAGTCCGGTGAAGGCTCCATCCAGGTGACAGTTGAAAAATCCGCTTTGAAAGCAATCATAAAGTCGCCTATCACCACTCCAGCCAATCCCCTCAAAAAAGGCGAAGAGGCTGAACTAATAATAGAGGTTTTATCGTTTTCAAATTCAAGGATTTCGGTTTCAACCTTGAAGGGAACAACTGCAACAATTGGCGGTTCAACTGTTGAACTTTCAGATAATGGTTATTCTTTTAAAGGAAAAATCCTCTCAAAGTATTCTTTTAAAAACACTGAACTTTTAGAGGTTCGCATTGTTAGCGGCATCAAGACAGTGGAGCAAAAGTTTCCTGTTTATTTTGCCCCTGCAGAGATTTTGGTTAGCGATCCATTGTCTGGAAAAAACTTTTATTTTGGGGTTCCATTTGGCAAAATCCAAGTGGGTCTTTCTTTGCCCGACGGACAAATCCCTACAGGTGGAGAATTCAATGCAAAAATTATTGCAGGTGGAGCAGAAATTGAAAGGAAAAAACTAGACAAAAACGGGCTTTTCTTTGAAGCTGACTTTGCTTCTTCCGCTGCCGGCGAAAACTATGCTTCTTTGTTTTTTACTGTTTGGGGAAACGATTCCTCTGGAAACCTGCTTTCAGAAAAAGAATTCCAGATTTCAATAAAAAAAGACAATCCTCTCTTCAATGTAAGCATTGATTCTCCTAATCCAAAGCAAAAAACCACATTAAAGGCAGGACAGCCCGTGAAAGTTTCTGCTTCCTTTGAATCACCTTCAGAAGCAGAAGATGTAAAACTCTGGGTTTTCATTCCATCCCTAAGAAAAAAATACAATCTTTCAAGCGAAAACGGGGTTTTTTCAGGAGACATTGAAATTCCAGCTTCAGCTTCAGGCAAAATAACTCTATTGGTTTGCGGTACTGCAAAAGTTCAAAACACCGTGGTTGGCGATTTTGAAGAAGTGGAATTTGCTGTTTCAAGAGAACTCTTGGTTTCATTTGTTTACCCAAGCGCTGGACAGGTTGTACAGCAAGGCGAAGGCAAAACACTAACTGTTGCAATAAGCATGCCTGACGGAAAACCACTGCAAAAAAACAACTATCAAGGCATTCTCTACATTGATGGTGAAAGCCAAAGCGTGGTTTTAAACAAAAGCGAAAACAACAATTACACTATCACCCTTAACAAACCACTTTCTTCCGGAAAACACTCATTAAAGCTTGTTCTATCAAACGTTGACGGCTTAAAGGGAACAGCAGAAGTGAACACTGAAATAACTCAAGCCTTTGACTGGTTCGGCATCGCCTTATTAGCAATAGTTTTGATTGCACTCGCCATTTTTGCAAACTTTGTCAGATCACAATTAAAGACAGGTCAAGCGGTTAAAAAAGGACCTGCAAAACCAAAAACCGAAATAGAACTGATAAGGGATGAAAAGAAAAAACTGGAAATAGAGTTTTACAAGAGGCGCATTTCTGAAGAAGAATACAATGAAAG
>JAVYME010000036.1:0-10942 GCA_038736825.1 Candidatus Iainarchaeum sp. | reverse complement strand
TTCAAAGCAAAAGGCAGGCCCTATGACAACCCATTGATAGTGCACATTGCAGAAAAAAAAGACTTGGAAAAACTTGCCTTGCAAGTGCCCTTCAAAGCATTGAAACTGGCAAAAGCCTTTTGGCCTGGACCGCTCACAATTGTTTTGAAAAAATCTTCACTGGTGCCATGCGAAGTCACTTGTGGTTTGAACACTGTGGCAATAAGAATGCCTTCACACAAAATTGCTCGCGCGCTAATCAAAGCCAGTGGAGTGCCAATTGCCGCGCCAAGCGCAAACCTTTCAGGAAAACCCTCTCCAACAATCGCCAAACACGTAATTCAAGACCTAAAAGGAAGAGTTGAAGCAATAATTGATGGCGGCAATGCAACCATTGGATTAGAATCCACTGTAATAGATTTAACCAGCAATCCGCCAACACTGTTAAGGCCTGGCGGCATTACAAGGGAGGAAATTGAAGAAATTTTGGGGCCAATAAAATTGCACTCTTCGCTTAAAGGCAAGCTTTTTTCTTTAAAGGCAAAAGCCAAGTCTCCTGGAATGAAGTACAGGCATTATTCTCCAAAAGCCAAAATTTTTTTAGTGGAAGGCGAACCAGAAAAGGTTAGGGCAAAAATTGCAGGTTTAGCGCTTAAATTCAAAAAGAAGGGAAAAATTGTTGGAGTGCTTTATTGTTCAAAAAAAAGCCCTTATTCTGCAGATTCCTTGAAATTTGCTGGTTCTTCTCACAAAGAGATTGCTAGAAACCTTTTCAAAAAATTTAGGGCATTTGACAGGGAGGGAATCCAAATAATAATTGCGGAAGGAATTAGCGAGGAAGGCTTGGGTTTGGCGATAATGAACCGAATGAAAAGAGCCTCGTACAGGATTGTAAAGGCATAAGCGGTTTTAGATTTAAAGTTTAACTTTTATGATGGCTTAAAGCGTGCTTATGGGCATGACTGGTTTCGTGAATTTTTCGCATTAACCGCTTGTGTTGTGGTTCATGCCATAAGGATTTGCCGATTGGAATAAGGCTTTTTGCCTTTCTTGCAGAGCGAATGTTTGCTTCCAAAATTTTTGAAAACTTTTCCTCTCTTTCAGCAGCCAGTCGCATATGCCTATAAAAAAAGAACCCTAAAAGCAAAAGTATCAAGCCATAAATCAAAAACAAAACAATTGTGAAATCAAAAACTGGTTCTTTTTTGATTTGTTCTATTTCTTTTTCAATATCGTTTATTTTTTTGAACAAATCTATTAATTTGAGTTCAATTCCTTCAAAATTGCGGTTGCCAATCAATGTTTCTATTTCAAAAAGAGCCAGCCTTGCTTGAGAGATTTTCAATTCAATGCTTAAAACATTTTTTCCTTTTAATTTTAGTTCTTCAACCGCGCTTTGCGCTTCTTCAAGCCTTTTGTTTAAGTCAAAAACCTCTAAAGCATAATAGTTTGGCTGGCTTAAAACATTAAAAGTGCAAATCGCTTCTCTTTCCGGTTGATTGCCGTTTTCAAGGTGTAAAAGTTTTGCCCTTGCAGTGTAAATTCCTGATTTTGCGTTTTGCGGAATTGTGGCAATAAACGCTTTGGTTGCCTTTTCGTCAGGCTTGAGTGCAAACGGCGTTGAAGAAGAAAACTGGACTTTTCCTTCACTGTCCTCTATAAACCAGTAAAGGCCTATGTCGGAATAGTATTGTCCTAAATTGTAGGCAAATATTTCAAAATAGGCTGGCAGTCCTGCTGCCGTGTTTTGAGTAATGCACTTGATTTCTAGATCGTAACGCATTTCGCCTGGCAATTCAAAAACTTTTACTTGTTCGTCAAATTTAACGGTTTTGTCAATTGAATACAATGTTAAAGTCATTACATGCGAGCCAGCAATTTTTGGAGTCCAAGGCAAAAGCATTGAAAAGTCTTGAGAGGAAGAAGGCAATATGTCAAGGTAAACCCTTTCATCCACATATTCCAGTGTGTTTTCGTATTGAATTATGACTGAAACTAGTACTGTGGCTTTTTTGTCTGAAGAATTTATGATTTTGCCGCTAATTATTGCAGGGCTTCCAAGTTCAAATGGCTTTACAGAAATGCCTTCTGCTCTAATCTTTGGTTTTTCAAAGGTTTCTGGCGTTGGAGTGGGTTTTGCAAAACTACCTCCACCGCCTGTTCCGCCTCCACTGCCCCCGCCAGGTTGTTGTATTGGAGTTGGCATTGTACACGCACCGCAATCGCTTTCACAGTTTGTGCAGGTTTCATTTGTTTCACAAAAACCATTGCCGCAAATGGCTCCCAACACATTGATGTTTATACTGCCTGTTTTTGAAACACTATTCGCTCCAGAAACCATTGTTATGTTGTAAGTATATGTTCCAAGAATGTTTGGCGCTGTGAAACTGTAAGAGTAATATCCTGGCGTTGTAGATTCAGTGAGATTTGCATTTGACACAAGAGCGTTTCCATTGGGATAATTTATTGAAATTGTTCCCCTAGCACGCACCAGCGGTGGATTAACGCTTGCATAAACCATAATGGTGACAATAGAGTTTGGAAGAAAATCTTGCTGGCTTATTATAGACCTGTTGATATTGTATGCTCCAACATAAAAATAATCTCTTTTCCTTGCAAGAAAGCCATTTTCATCAACTGCGGTTATGTCAAGAGTGTAAGCCCCATTTTGTTCAAACAAAAAATTATACTGGTGATTGCCGTCCCCAGTTTGTACAAAATTGAAACTCTCAGTTGAAGCATCCGGTTTCGTGATTGTGCCATTTATGTCGCCGGAAAGCAAAACCCCTTGCTTTGAAAATGACACTTTTATTTCAACAACTTGGTTCAATTCAGGCGTATGATCTGCGGTTATATTTATTTCATAAAGGTTTTCGCTTGCAGAAAGCCATTTTAAGTCTGTTCCCTTAAAATCCGCAAAAACCAGTAAATGGAAAAACAACAGAAAGAGCAAAACCAAAGGCAGTTTTTTTGCTAGCACAAACCTATTATGCTTCCATTATTTAAAAATCTTTTTAAGAAAAAGTCTAAAAATTTGGTTTAGATAGGGCTCACAGGCAGTTTAGTTTACTGTTATGATTAGCCTAAAATGTGGCCTGTCTATTGAAATGCCACTGCTTGCTGCATCATATGGAATTATTTTTGCGCCATTTCCGTCAATGTCTGGATCCTCTGGAGAATTTGTTTCAATAAAATACATTGCGGAATTTGAACAATTGCCACCATAAGAGAGAGTGTGCACAACGTTTGCGGGAATAACCCAACTCAAAGTGGTGGTTTGAGTGTCAGCAAACACCACTATGCAAAAATTTATTAAAATTAAAACTATTACCCAAAACTTAAAATTCACGTATATCACCCTTTTTCCCATTCAAATTTAAAGAAAGGCACAAAATATAATGCTCTTGTTATTTATAAACTTTTCGCATTTATTTTTTTCAACCAGTGGTTGTTGGTTCTTATGCTGAAAGAAAGTGGCTTTTTTTTCTGGCTTTGCTTGGTTTTTATTATTCCAACAACTTTTTTTCTTTCCCCCGCGTTCTTTCAAGAAGATGAAATCTTAAAAGAAACCGCAAAAACTCAACAAGAAACATTATTTGTTTCAATAGTTTCGCCAATGGAATCACAAAAAGTGAAAGGCAGTGCAATAGTTATTGCAGTTATAGAGCCAAGGGAACAAATTACAAGCGCTTGGTTTGAAGTGGACGGGCAAAGGCTTGGCAGTCTTTCAATTGAAAACAATTTTTCATCAGATTTTAATTCTTTACAATTTGAAAATGGAGTGCATTCCTTTTCAATTACTGCCTGCATCGAAGAAAACTGCCAATCCAAGAAAGCCAATATAGAAATAATCAATCCCTTGGAAGAAAAGCCCGAGGAAATCCCAACTGCAAGCCCTCTTCAGCCTGACACAACTCTTCCGGAAACCCCAATTCAGACTGCAATTCCAACTCAAGCACAGGATACACTCCTTGAAACGCCAGCAATAAGCCCAAGCCATTCAGGGGAAACCCCTTTCCCAACTCCATCTTTGGCGCCTGGCACTGCAAAGCCAATTGAACCAATGCAAAAAACTGTTTTTGTAAAGCCATCCAATTTTTTTTCAGCAGCAACATTTTATGATTCCAACGAGAACCCTGTTGCCTCTGGCACTGAATTGATTGAAATAGCGCTTGGCTCTTATGCCTTGAAAATTTCTTTTTTTGATTCTGTTTTTTCAAAAATTGAAATTGACGGAGCAAAAATTGACTCAAACACAACATTGTTTGAAATAGATGAAGAAATAGATGAAAATTCTGTGCCCAGTCCTGACAAAAACTTTTATTTTGAAAACATTGTGGCAGAAAAGCCCGGTTTTTCTTTTGAACAAGGGCTTATTTCGTTCGCAGTGCCTGGTGAAGCTGACACTGTTTTTTTATGCAATAACTGGGATTTTGCTGGAAAAAAATGCAATTCGCTTTTTGAAAAAGCCTCTGAAATAAGTGGCGCCACTGCATTGCTTTCCTTGGAAAACGGTGCAAGAGCCTTTGCTTTTGCCAAGCGCATTGTTTTGCCAGAACTGCCACCAGATTTCAATATAGAGGATTTTAACAAGGACGAGCCAGAGCTAAAAATAAAAAAATCTGGAAAAAAGTTTTTTGCACTCTCCAAAGCTCGCTCCAAATTTTTGGCAAACGAAATGCCTGTCTTTGAACTCCAAATAACAAGCGAATTGAACGAAAAAGTTGACAGTGAAATAGAAGCATTTCTTGTAATGCCGGATGGAACAGAAAAACCGATTAGCACAGAAAAAATAAAAAGAAAAGAGGAAGGGGTTTTCCTTATAACCGTGCCAGTATTGCGAAGCTTTAAGGCTGGCACTTATACTTTGAGAATTAAAGCTTTTGACGGAAATGAGTTTATAGAGCAATCGGATTCCTTTGAATGGGGCTTGATTGCAGTAAATACAGTCAAAAGCACATATAAGCCGGGTGAAACAGTTGAATTCCATGTTGTCGTGCTCGACAGGGAAAGCTATGGAGTGCAGGGGGCAGAAGTCAACCTTGCAGTTTTGACTCCAAGCGGGCAAACTCAAACAATTTCCACAATAAATGGCACCATAAAGGAAACAACTTCAAGTGGAATTTATGTTGGCGAACTGCAAGTTTTTGAAGAGGGAACCCATGGAGTGCTAGCGAAAGCCATTGCTCCCAATATTGATGTTGAAATTAAGACAACCTTTGAAGTCCAAAAATTTGTTCCCTTTGAAGTTTTAAGGCGAACCGCCACAAAAATCGACCCAGCAGTTCAACCCAACAAAGTAGCAATAGAGGTGAAAACATTTGATGGAAAGAAAACAGCTGACATTAGAGAGTTTGTGCCAAAAGAATTCGAAATTGAAGGCGAAGGCTTTTCTGTTTCTGAAACCGAAAGCGAGAAAATAATTGAATGGAAAAATGTTAAATTCAATGAAGAAGGAATTGCAGAAATTTACTATTATTATTCAGTTCCTGACAAAAAGCCATGGCTTTACAATATCGGGCCATTGGAGATAAATGGAAAAAACTTCTTTTTTGCAGAAACAAGGGCTTGGATGATTGCAGTGGACGCAAACCCGACAACAATTTTCTTTTTTAGGCAAGCCGCTGATTGGGCTCCAAGTGAGCCAATGCCTAATGCTTCTGCCTCTGGAGACAGCTTTCTTGCCGGAAGCACTTGGACTGGCCTTGGAATGATTGACACAGCTGGTAGTTCGACCACTACTATTTCAACACCATCACTTAGTAGTGGAAGTAATGTTTTCATCAGCCTAGCTTCTTTCACTTCTCCTCCACTTGTGCCGCAGACTATTTCCGCTGCGAACTGGAGGATGACTGCTTATCTTCACGAAAGTGCAACTAACGACGACTTGCAGGGAAGGTATGCGATTTATGTCTGGGATGCAAATGACTCAAAGCAGCAGAATATTGTGGTTCCAACTACCTTGGCAACTGAAATTGGTACAAGCCCCACATACAAGCTTTTGACTGCTGCTGGTAGTGCTGTTACATTAACCAGGGGAGACAAAATAGTCGCAGAGGTCGCGTTTTACGGTGTGAGCCCAACCACTGCTGTGGGAACACTTTCCTATAACGGGAATACTGCAGCAACAAGGGACAGCAACCTCATTGCTCCTGCAAGCATTAGGCTTGCAGGTGACTTGAACACTGGAATTGTTTCGCCTGCAAACAATTCACAGAAAACAATAAACACTGCTTTTGATGTAAGCGTGCTTGGCTCTTGCAAAAACTATTCCTGTGGTGACACAAATGTCGTACTAATGTATTGCATTAATCCTTCAAATGGCTGCTCTCAATGGTTTGACATGAACACTTCTTCTTCAAGCCCGCTTTATGTTTCAAATGGCACTTATTTCAGGAGAGACAATTTGCTCGATGTTTCTGACACAAACTATTTTGTTTTCCAAGTCACTGGCACTGCCGCTGGCACTTATACAATTAGAGCAAAAATTGATTCTAATTGGAGTGCTGACGTGAACTATTCTAGTGCAAACAATGCAGACATAAATATAACAATAAGTGGGCCAGCGGATTATACTTTCACGCTTTCACTGCCCTCTTCAGGTTGCACTGAAGGAAAAGGCAGAATTAGTGCTGGCAGTGGTGCCTGCGAAAAAGGCTATTTTGAGCCAACAGATTTGTCAGGGCTTTCAGATCAAACCAAAGTGGACCCAGAAGGCCAGACTTCAAGCATTCCTTTTTTTGTTTATGACAATCAAAGCACTGGCTGGAACGATATTAATTTTTCGCTTCACTTGAATGAAGCCCTTCCAAGCACTCTCAAGTTAAAGGTTTCAAAAACATACAATGGCTGGGCTTCTTCGTGCAGTGGAAACACTGACGTGGACTGTGTTGAAATAGATGCTACTCCAAAAAACATTGGAACTGCTGTTTATAGCACTGGTTCAAAGGATTTGAACATTTTTATTTTTGCAGATTTTATTGGAGCCAGTGTTGGAAGCACAGATCGCAATGTTACAAGCACTAGTGGTCCAAGCTGAGGTGATTTTTTGGCTGGAAAATTTGCTTTTATGGAAAAGAAAAAGCCAGAAAAAAAAGCCATTGCTGGGATTTTAATTGTTATTGTTGCGGTTTTGGCTGTTTTCTTTTTTGTTTTTAACCTGAATTCATTCAAAAAAACCAGCATTGAAAGCGACAACAACAACCTGCTTCCTGGTTTTAGTTCTTCAATAATTCCAGAAAGCAGCCAAAATTCGGAAGGGCTTATGGAAGAAAGAAAGGCTTACGGCATTCCGCTAGCAGTATTTGAAGAATTGCCTGTTCCACCCCCTGATTTTAACAGGATTGTTTCATTAATGCACAAAAACCTTTACACGAATTATGATTTTTTTTCAAAAGATTATTATTTGCAACCAGAATTCTATCCTTCTTTCAAGCAAAACGGGCTTGAATACTGGTTAAAGCCGTCTACAACGCATTGGGCTGCTTATGGCTATGGCTATTTTCCCATAAAAGAAACTGTTTTTGTGCAACAGGAAGGAAAAAAAAAGACTGTGTTTTTTCTGCATTCAGGTTATGGGGTAAGATCATTTCAGGGAATGATGTTGAAACCAGAATTTCTTGATGAAAATGCAAAGCAATTCCTTGAAGTGAACATAAGCGAGCCTGTTTTTTTGTTAGGCCCAAGCTTTCCAAAATTCGATAAAGCTTGGGCTAGGGCTGTTTTTGTGGAGGTTTTTGCAAAAAAGAATGCTCCAAAAAAGAACTTTTCTGTCAAAATTATTATTGTGGATCCACCAATTGAATATGCTGAAAAGTGGAAGCAAGAACTCGGCAGTCAATACGTTGACGTGGGCTTTGCATCAAAAAGCGCGCAATCCTTTGAATTAGAGATTATTGTAGAATAAAAAGTTGAGTGCTCTTCCAGTTTTAAGATTGCTTACCAAAAAAATTTCCAGAACAGGAATGCATTGCAAATTGCTGCAAAAGCCATTATTGAAGAAACAAAAACCATTGTTTTAAGGGAGGCCTTGTTTTTTGCCAAAAGATTGAAGGAAGAAACTGCAAGCGGAATCCATGAAAATAAAAAGAAAAAATTGAAGTCAGGGATGTTTTTGAAAAGGAAGGGAATTGCAATAAAGGAAAGAGAGGCTGAAATTGAAAGAACTAAAATTGCAAAAAAGGATTTTTGTTCGCCTAAAACCAGTGCAAAATTTTTTTTATTGTTTTTTCTGTCCACAATAATATCGGGTATTTGAACTGCAATTGTGAAAGCGTAACCATAAAACAGCAGTGGAATTGAAAATGCAAGCATTTCTGGCGTGATTGTACCGGAAGCAATAAAATTGCCAAAGCTTGGAAGCAAAACGCAAGCAGTAAGGGCAAAAACAGTGTTGCCATAAATTTTTTCAGAAAAGCGCAATGGGGGGCACTATAAAACCAGCCACAAAAATTTCCAATTAAAACAAAAACCAAAAGAAATGGATTGAAATCAAATGCTAAAATGAAAGCAATTCCTGCAAGAAAAGACAATGCTATTAATGCCAAAGCAATTCTTTTCGCTGTTTCTCTTAGTTCAGGGTGTTCTAAGAGAACACCGCTTCCGCCCGAGAAAATGGTTCGCTTGGCAGCCTTGTCTCCAATTGAATCAAAAAAGTCATTGCTGTAGGAAACTGAAAGGTGCGCTGGAAACAAAACTAGATAGCCAGAAAACCATAAAAAGGGATTGAAAGCATAGCCTGCAGGCAATGCCAAAAGGCAACCCAAGAGGTATAACAGGATGCCCCCAAAAACAAATTGAAAGCGCCCAAGCTTAATTAATTGCAAGAGCAAAACCGTGTTTTTTGGCAAAAAGTTCAGCCGCCTGTTCTTTTTTCTGAAAGGCTTGAAGGTTCTTTGAAGTTGATTCCATGCTTTTTGCATAAAAGGTTTGCTGTGATTCTTGCAGACTCGTATATTGTCGGCAAACCGCTTCCAGGATGAGTGCCGCCTCCGACAAGCCAACAGTTTTCAGCTTCCTCAAACTTGTTTCTTGGACGGAAATAAAGCATTTGGGAAAGATTGTGGGCTAAATTGAATGTGGCACCATAATAAACATTGTATTTTTTCTCCCAGTCAAGTGGAGTGATAATATGTTCAGCCTTTATGTGCTTTTCTATGTCTTTTATTTTTGTTCTTTTTGCCACTAAATTTAGTACCTTGTTCCTGAAAGCCTTCTTTTCTTTTTCCCAGTTTATTTTGGAAGTGTTGTTTGGAACCGGAACAAGCACATAGATTGCAGAATGGTTTTTTGGTGCAAGCGATTCATCTATTGCTGAAGGGTTTTGAAGGTAAAAGGACGGCTCTTCAGAGAGTTTTTTTGTTTCAAATATGTCTTTCACGTTGCCTTCATAGTCTTTTGAAAAGTAAATGTTGTGGTGTGGCAAGGAATATTTTTTGTCCACTCCCAAGTATATCATGAAAGTGGAGCAAGAGTATTTCTTTTTTGCAATTTTTTCTGGAGAATATTTTTTCAAAAACCCTTTCGGGAAAAGGTTTGTGGCAGCATAACCAAAGTCTGCGTTTATTATTATTTCGTCTGCAAAATCCTTTTTGCCTGATTCAAGCAAAACCCCGACTGCTTTTCTTCCCTCAAAGATTATTTGCTTTACTGGGGTTTTCAGTTTTATTTTTGCGCCCTCCTCTTTTGCTGCTCTCGCCATTGCCTCAGATATTGCGTTCAAGCCGCCCATTACATGGAATATGCCATATCTTCTTTCCACGTAAGGAATCATGGTAAAACCTGCAGGGCACTCCCATGGCGACATTCCAAGGTATTTGGATTGAAACGCAAAAGCCATTTTTTGCCTTAAATCCTTAAAATAATGGTTTAAATTATCAAACAAGGACTCGTTTATGCCTAAAATTGGAATTGCCTTTATGAAGCGCTTTGAAAAAAAAGCAGAAAAATGCGAGTAATCCTTTTGAAGGCATGGAAACAACAATTCATAGCGCTTTTTTTCCTTTTCATAGAATTCTTTAACGCCTTTTTCACTGCCAGGAAAAAACTTTTTTGCCTCCAAAATGTTTTTTTCCATGTCTTTTGAAGGAAACAATTCCATGTCTCCATAGTCAAGGTGATACAATGGCTCTATCTCTTTCACCTTGAGGTAGTTTGAAGAGTCTTTTCCAGCCTCTTCAAACATTTCATCCATTATAAATTTCATCATTAAAAATGTCGGGCCAGTGTCAAAAGTGTAAGGACCAATTTTTAGCACTGCATTCCTTCCACCCACTCTTGCCTCTTTCTCGTAAACTGTCACTGAAAAACCCCTGTGGGCTAAAATCATTGCGCAAGCCAAACCGCCTGGGCCCGCTCCAACAATTATTGCTTTTTTGGATTTCATGTAAAAATTGGGCAAAGAGGCATTTTTATAGGTTTAGGGTAAAGCGTTTAACATTATTGCAGCAATCGAAAAATAGGCAGCCAGCGATATTATGTCTTGCACCACTGTTGCAAAAGGCCCTGAACCCATTGCTGGATCCTTGCCAGTTTTTTGCAACACAATTACTATAAAAATTGGAACAAACACTGCAATAAATCCAGTGAAAAACATTGAAACCGCCAAAATCAAGGCAATTTTTGGCAGATTGTAAAGCAATAAAGAAATAATGAAAAGCAACCCGCCAAGAATGCAAGCAATCATTGCTCCCACTTTTGCTTCCCTAAAAAAATATTCTTTCAAGGAAAACCTTTGCATTACAAGGCTTCTGACAAAAAGGGTTTCAGTTTGAGTTCCAATTGCGTCCGCCATATAAACTATTAAAGGCATGAAGGCTGCTAAAACAAAAAATTCTTTTAAAGGCTCTTCAAAAAAACCAGTGATTTGCGCTGCAATAATGCCTCCCACCAATCCCATCAAAAGCCAAGGAATTCTTGCCTTGACAAGCTGGAATGCAGGAGCACGCAAAGCCTTTCCAGGCGC
>JAVYME010000035.1:0-11185 GCA_038736825.1 Candidatus Iainarchaeum sp. | reverse complement strand
CAAATTTATTGATTTTCAAAGAATCCTTGAAAGTCCAGGTAGCTCAGTCGGTAGAGCAGCCGGCTGTTAACCGGCAGGTCCCAGGTTCAAGTCCTGGCCTGGACGCTTTTTTTTATTTCCGTTTAATTGGCAATTTAGGTTGTGCGCTTTGCAAGTGTTTTTGTTGGTGTTTGGATTGCAGAGTGTATTGCAATCATTGCGGTCCAGACTGCAATGCATGCCAAAAGCATGGCTGTGCCTGTTGTTGCAATTTCTTGGAGCATCGTGGCAGTGGCGGTTGCGCTTTCCATTGCTGTAAAATATGGAAAATATGGCACTATTTCTTGGTGTGCAATATGCTCTAATGCAAGGCCCAGTGTTCCGCCCCATAAGAGTGCATTCAGCCAATTAATGTGATATTTTTCTGGAATTTTTTTCCTGAAAATTGTTGTAATGATTCCTGCAATTGCAGGTGCGGCAAAGCAAGCCATTTTTTTTCACCTCGTTTTCTCCATTTTCAGCTTGTCTATTACTAGTCTTGTTTCCCATACAATTAATATTGGAATCAGCATAGCAATTCCAAGAACCAGCCCATTGCTTATTAAGCCTTCTGTTTCCATTTGCAGGAATTCTCTGCCATCATAGCCTAAAACGTGGTCTATTAAAACCATTATTGAAAGACCCCAAAGCATTAGTGCGAGAAAGCCAAACCTGTATTTTTTGTCTGCAAACACCCAAGCGGCAGTAGCAATTATTGCTGCAATGAGAGAGGTTAAAAGCCACACAGGAAATCACCCTATTATTGGTTCAAAAAATAGTTTTTTCACCTGTACTATTAAAAATATAACTGCGAATTAGCGGTTTTTAATTTTTTTTACGACAATTATTGCAATTCCCGCTAGCAGTAATACGATTGCTGTTGTGGCAAAATAGGGTAAAACAGTTGGCTCTTGGGCTTTTGTTTGAATTGTTTTTTTGAATGGCTTTGATTCGTTTCCAGCTAGGTCGAGGGCGGCTACGCCATATTCGTAGTTTTCGCCTTTTTGTATTGCTCGGTCGAAAAAGTTTTTTTCGGTTGTTTCTGCCAAAAAAACCCCGTTTCTGTATATTTTGAATTGGGCTGAACCGCTTTGCTTGTCTGGAGGGCTGTTCCATGCGAGGCTGACTCCTTCTGGAAATTCTGTAAGCATTAGGTCTGAAACCTCTGGCGGTTCTGTGTCCAATCCAAACCAGGCAAAGCCTATTGTTTCAGCAGAATTGTTTTTGCTTGTTGAATAGAATTCTAGGGCGTGTTTTCCGGCTGCAGTGATTTCTGTTTCTTTTCCTTCCACCCATTTTCCATAATTTGTTCTAAAAAATGTTTTAAGGCAGCCTTCTGCAGAAACACAGTTTAGTGATACTTTTAATGGGGCTTTGTACCAGCCAGAATTTGGCGAAATTTCAGTCAACTGGCCTGAATTTAAGAATTTTATGGAGATTTCACTGGCTTCAGACTGGTTTCCTGCAAGGTCAACTGCAACCACGTTGTATGAGACAAGCCCTGCCTCGGGCTTTTTTTCGTCTATGAAAAAATTTTGTTGCACGAAAACGATTTCCTCTTTTGAGCCGGCTGCCCTTGTCACTTGGAATCCTTTTACGTCGATTTGCTCTTCACTGTCTTGATTCCATTTCAATAAAACGAGACCGTTTTCGATTGAGGCTGTCAATGAAGTGGGTTTTGCTGGTTTGATTGAGTCGGGTTCTGCTTTCAAGGCTTTTGATGAGAGTGTTTCGTTTCCCGCCTTGTCAACCGCCTTGAAATAGATGTTTTCTGCTTTTTCAAACTTTATGGGACCCGAATAGTCAGCCCACCTTGCTTTTTCGCTTGTCCGGTATTGGAGGGAAGCGCAGCCAGATCCAATGTCTTCACAGGAAGCGGAAACTGCAAAAAAAATCCTGCCATTTCTTTCTTCAACAGCAATGCTGGAAACTATTTTTGGCTTCACCTTGTCTATCTTGAATTCACCGCTTTCAGTTATGGGACCGCGTTCGCCTTGAATTTCATAATAAAAGCAGGCTTTTTTTTTGCAAACTTGGCCTGCTTCGCAGGCAACTTCTCCATAGGTTCCTTCACTGAAGCCCTTATCTGGGCATTTTGCATTTGCGTCTATCGCCAAATGGTATAGTTTTGTGTTTTCAGGGCAGGAAATTTGAGTGTGACCTATTTTTTCCTCAAAAATAATATTGCAACCTATCATAAAGGGGACATTTAAATTTGTCCAACCACATTCGTATGGTGCAATGAATGCCTTGGGCTTGCTTTCTATTCCAATGGCAAAATTCAATAAGAGGAGGAATGCAATGAAAAAAATAAATTTTTTTGTTGAAAAGCGGTGATTTTTCACAGTTAGAATTGTTTTACTAGTTCTTTTTTTAATATGAATTGATATAAATGAGTTTTGACTATGAAGCGCTGGCTTTCAATAGCACTGGCTTTTTTTTTGGTTTTACCTTACACCATTTCAGTTACTGTTTCTTTTTTGCCAGATGATGTTGTTATTCCAACGCAACCACAATTCCAGGGAGAGCCTGTGCGCTGCCATGGACTGGCTTATGCAATTGCAAAATTAGCTGTAGCCGGAGAACCAATTGAAGTTTACCGTGTTGCCGGTCCAAGCAATGCCTTTCCCGACCATAATGCTGGACCTTACATTATTAGGTCTAGCCAGATGGGCAATTTAAAGCAGTATCTTCAAAATTTTGTTTCAACCAATCCTTTTTTTTCTAATGTCACCTTTGACTATTTGGGAACCACAGTTTCTGTTGATGTGACTCTTATAGCCATGATAAAGCCATTAAAGACGTGCGTTATAAACGGCCAATGGGATCACCCAACAGACATTTTTTCAAAAATGGGCATTCCCTTTTCTAACAATTGGAATGAGTGCGTTGCAGTCAAGGAAAGCCTGATTGTTTTTGGCTGCGATCCTGCCCCACCACCACCATCTCTTAAAAATTTTATATTTGAGGGCGGCACTCTTGCCACCACTGACTGGCGAGAGTTTTTTTTAAAAACCGAGTTTTCCCATGAATGTGTAAAGTATTGTGGTGCCACCCAAACAATTTGGGAAGGCAAGGCGGCTGACTCTTTTGACTTGGCAATGCCGCTAAAAAAATTTTTTCAGGTTCCAAATGAAAAAGTTTACAACTGGCATTATTTGCCTAGCACTTTTACCTGCGGTCCTTCTGATCCAAAAATAAATGTCTTGGCTTCAGGCACTTGCGGTCAAAGCATCGGTAAGCCTGCCCAAGCACTAATGGTTGAGTTCGGGCGCGGAAGGCACTTTTATTTTGCATTCCATATTGAGGGCGGTGGCACTACAGAGCAGGCGGCAATAATGTCTGCCCTTTATGCTGGCGCGCTTTCCTCAAAGCTTGGCGTTTTTCCAATGAATTGTGATGATAGTGCCACTATAGGACAAGCAAAGGTTTTGTGCCAGCATCTCGAAGTAAACAATCACAGTTTTTTGGTTTTTCCAGCGCTTGAAACAATAAAAAATGTCAAGATAAGGATTGAAGTGGACGGCACTGTTGTAAACTGGATTGTTCCTTCAGAGAACAATTTTGACTTGGCTTCTCCAAAGTATATTGATTTGACTGCAACACCGCCCCCTGGAACTGCGCTCGGAATGCATTCTCTGGACATCCGTTTTGAGTCCGAAAATGCTTTGCCTGTTGTTGTCAGCGGAACCATTGAAATATTGGGCATTCCAAACCAGCCCCCTGTTGCAGCCTTTTCAAACTGTCTTGGCGGAAACAGGACAGTAAGGGCAAACCAAGCTTTTGACTTGGATGCTTCGGCAAGCTTTGATCCAGATGGTGACCCAATAGAGTATTCTTGGGATTTGGGTTCTGGATTGTTTGGGCCTTATGGCTTGGTTGTTGCAAGAACCTTTTCTCTTCCCTCTGATGCGCTTTTAAGAGTGAAGGTTTCGGATGGCATTGCGGAAAGCCCTCCTGCCGAGTGCAGTATAACAGTCCAACCTAATAAGCCGCCAAAGGCTGCGTTCAAGGCAATTCCGCTTGACGGGGTAACCCCTCTCACGGTTCATTTTGATGCTTCGCCCAGCTTTGACCCTGACTTGGACCCTATTTCATATGAATGGACTTTTTCGGACAGGCCTGATGTTCGCAATGATGTCTCTTTTGACCTTGTTTTTTCCAATCCAAACCCGGTTAATGTCACGCTTAAGGTTACAGATTCTTTTAATGCTAGCGATTCCATTACCCAACAAGTTTTGCCTTATACTGTTGCAGCAATAAAAGCTTTGGCTTTTCAAGATGCAATTATAGGCCAAAATCTTAAGGTTAGTGTTGCTTGCACTCATTCCTTTGACCTTAAATTAGAGCTTTATAGCACAAATCACCCCAGTCCACCGCAAAAAATAGCGGAAACAGTTTATTTGTGCAATTCAGGGTTTACTGCTTTGGGACCACAGCTGAACTCCGGACTATACCAGTTGAAAGCGTCATTCGATCCAAGCATAAAGTGTTCAAGGTGCGAGGCAAGCACTAACTTCAATGTCAGCCCAGAAGCGCCTGTGCTTCCAGTGCCTGATGCGACGCATTTTTCTGCAGTGGCTGTTTCCTTTTTCGTGCTGGCACTGATTTTTTGGAAAAGAAAGAAATAATTGACTGGTTGTGCTTAGCCTAACTTTTTATTCCATTAAAAGTAAATAATGCAGTATCAACCTAGGTGTTTTGCGAGAGTGCTTTTTTTTATCCGAGCATCCAAAGGCTTAATGCCATTACTGCCATTCCCAAGAACACGCCTAAAATTTGTTTGTGGCTTTGTTTTCCTTCATAAGTGTAGGGCAATAGTTCGTCAAAGGAGATGAAAACCATTATTCCTGCAACCCCTGCAAGCACTAAGTAGAGAATGAATTGGTTGAGGAAGGCGCTTAAGAACAGGAAGCCGATTATGGCGCCCAATGGCTCTGTAAGCCCTGATAGTGCTGAATAGAGAAAGGCTTTTTTTCTGCTTTTAGTGGCTTGAAATATTGGCATTGAAATGGCTATTCCTTCTGGAATGTTGTGGAGTGCAATTGCAATTGCTATTGGAATGCCCAGTGAAATGCTTGAGAGAGAGGAAAAGAATACTGCAATGCCTTCGGGAAAATTGTGAATTGCTATGCCAATGGCTACAAGTGTGCCGCATTTTAAAAGCCTGCTTTCCTGGCATTTTTCGCCTTCATAAGAGTGTGGAAGCGAGACATCTATTAAATAGATTGCTCCCATGCCTGCAAAAAATGCTATGAAGGCGTTTGCCTGTCCTATGTTTGAAATTGCTTGGGGAAGCATTTCTGCAAAAGAGACAAAAATCATTACTCCTGCAGAAAAGCCCATTGCTATTGGCAGCATTGAAGGCTTTGGTTTTTTTAAAAAAAACGCTATAATAGAGCCAAAACAAGTGGACAAGCCTGCTAAAAGAGAAAGCATGAGTGCTGGCAGAAACTCCATGAAATCACTTTGCGGTTTTTTTCTTTATGCCTTGTGCTGCAATCATTCCAGTGACCGCTGCATACACTATTCCGCGAGAAAAACCCGAGGCATCGCCTGCAACAAACAATCCCGGAATGTTTGTTTCAAGGAAGAGATTGGTTTCATAGCGAGTGTCATAAAACTTTATTTCTGGAGCATAAATGAGGGTTGTTTCTGAAGCAATTCCTGGAATCACTTTGTCCAGTTTTTCTATTGCTTCAATGATGTCGTGCACTATTCTTGCAGGCAAAGCCATGGAAATGTCTCCTGGCGTAACGTCCGTTAGTGTGGGTTCTATTGGGGATTTGTGAATGCGCTCCCAAGTGCTTCTCCTGCCTTTTCGCAAGTCTTTATAGCGTTGCAGTATTGGCTTGCCTCCGCCAATGGTGTGCGCGAGTTTTGCAATGCTTCTAGCGTATTCAGTGGAGTCTTCCACTGGGTCTGTCAAGTGCACTCTTACAAGCAATGCCAGGTTTGTGTTCGGGCTTTTGCGGTTTCTTTCAGCGTGCCCGTTAACCAAAACAAAGTCATCAAAGCGTTCAACTGAAATGAATCCGTTGGGGTTTGTGCAAAAAGTTCTAACCATGTCGTCATAGGTTTCAGTGTAAAGCCTGAATTTTGCATCATACATTACTTTTTTGGTTTTTTCATAAATGCCTGCCGGGAATTCCAGTCTGACGCCAACATCTATTGGACCATATCGAGTGATTGCGCCAAGCTTTTTGAGTTCTTCCCTTAACCAGTAAGCGTTTCCCCTGCCTGGAGCGCAAATTAAGTGAGAGCACTTTATTGTTTCTCTTGAAGTTTCAAGTTCAAAAAAAGCCTTGTTTTTTTTGATTTTTTTGACTTTTGTTTCGAGAAGGAATTTGATTCCTTTCTTTTTCAATTCCAAGTAAAAGCGGTTTATTATTTTGCGCACTTCATCTGTGCCTATGTGTTTTTGTTTTCCTGAAACAAATTCTATTCCTTCCTTGTTGGCTTTTCTTTTCAATTCTTCGAGTTCGCTGCCGTTAACTCCAGAACAGTTCTTCGGAATTCCGAATTTTACCAGTGTTGAATCAACAACATCTATCATTTTTTGAATGTCTGAATTGTTTCTTTTAAGGTCTGCTGGCGAACCACCAATTTCATGGGTTAAGTTTAGTTTGCCGTCAGAATAAGCGCCGGCTCCACCTACTCCGAATATTGCATCTGAAGGGGTTTTTGCAGGATTTCTTGCCATGGGCTCTTTGCCTTCGTCTATTACTGCAATTTTTAGTTTTGAGTTTGCGAGCTCCCATGCGGCAAAAAGCCCGGCTGGACCAGCACCAATTATTGCCACATCAAATTTTTGCATTTTAAACCCAATAAATTTTCAGAAAAACCAATAAAAAACCGACTTTTTTTAGTTTTCAGTGTTTTTTTTGCAAAAGCTTTTTTTTATTTTTTTCCTTTTTTTGGCCCATACATTCTGCCAGCTGGCTTTTTTTGGGGTTTTTCCTGCCATTCTTCTTCTGGAATTGGTTCTTCCTCTTCTTCAGGCATTTGCTCTTCTTCTGGTGCTATTTCTTCTTCAGGATAGCTTTCTTGCCCGCCATAACCTTGTTCTCTGGGGATTCTGCGCTCTCTGTAGGGTTGCACTGTCGCTGAAGCCCTGTTTTTTGGAGTGCTGATTTTTGTCAAAATGAAAAAAATTATTGCAAGAACCAAATCGATTACTAAAACCTTCATGAAAAAATTGAAATCCATTGGAGTGCCGGCTGAAAGGAAAACTCCAAGCACGGCGCCAATTGTTCCGGCAAGTATTAGTTCTGCAAGCCGCATCATTCCACTATCTTCTGGCATGCAAAAATAACACATTAGGGATATTTAATCTTTATCCTGCCTATTTTCCTTAACTTTGGGGGTGTTGGAATGGTAAAATCTTTGAAGGGAACCAAAACTGAAAAAAACCTGCTTGCGGCTTTTGCTGGCGAATCACAGGCAAGAAACCGTTACACTTATTTTGCAAGTGTTGCCCGCAAAGAGGGCTTTGAGCAAATTGCAAACATTTTCATGGAAACAGCTGAAAACGAGCGAGAGCACGCAAAAGTTTTCTTCAAGTATTTGGAGGGCGGAGAAGTCCAAATCACCGCAGGATATCCTGCGGGAATGATTAAAGACACTAAAAGCAATCTCAAGGCAGCGGCTGACGGCGAGAGAATGGAGTGGAGCACTCTTTATGCAGAATTTGAAAAGGTTGCTCGCGAGGAAGGTTTTGAGCAAATTGCTGTTTCTTTCAAGGAAATAGCGGAAGTGGAAGAATTCCACGAAAAAAGATACAGAAAATTGATTGAAAACATTGAAAAATGCGAGGTTTTCAAGCGCAAAAAGCCAGTGAAATGGCATTGCACCAACTGCGGTTATGTGCACGAAGGCCTTGAAGCGCCTGAAACCTGTCCTGCATGCAAGCACCCGCAATCCTATTATGAAATTTTGGCAGAAAACTATTAAATCGCTTTTTTTTGTCCGCCTTTCCTTTTCCAAAAAGCTTTAATTAGGGAAAGGCGTATTTTTATTTCATGAGCTTTGTTTTGACTCTTGTTTTCATGGTGGCAGCGCTCGCTGTATTGGTTAAGGCTTCAGATTCAACGGTTAATTCTGCTGTCAGGATTGCTCGCATTCTTGGAGTAAGCGAGCTCGTTATTGGCTTGACAATTGTTGCAATAGGCACTTCTCTGCCGGAAACAGTTTCAGCAATTTTTTCTGCCTTGAACGGCAATGGCGACCTCATCCTGGGAAACATTACTGGCAGCAATATTTCGCTTTTAACGCTTGTTTTGGGCGTAAGCCTTCTCATGGGCCAAATGACCGTGAGTCCGCGCATTCTTAAACGGGACATGGCAATGATGATTTTCTCTATGGTTTTGCTGGTAGTGGTTGTCACTTCCAGCCTTTTTGTTTCCATTTTGGAAGGAATAATGTTATTGTTCATTTTCATTGCATTCATTGAATTCATTTTCATGGGATTGCAAGAGCACAAAAAAGAATTCGGTTTCTCTGAATTCTTTGAATACCTTGTACGGGCAAGGCACTTGCAAAGCCTTGCGGAAAAAGGAGCAATGCTGGTTTCAGGCAAAAAAAAGATTTTTCTTTTCAAAAAGGACTTGTTGAAAGAGGGAGTACTGCTGGCGTTGTCCATTGCTTTTGTGGTTTTCAGCGCAGAATTCCTTGTAAAGAATGCAATTTCCCTTGCAGAAGAGCTTGGAGTGAGCACAACCCTAATAGGCTTTATTTTAGCCCTTGGCACAACCCTGCCAGAATTAAGCGTTTCAATCAGTGCAGTAAAGGTGAAAAAACACAACATGCTTTTAGGCAACATTTTTGGCAGTTGCATTACAAACTCGCTTTTTGTTTTGGGATTGGCGGCAATTGCAAGAGAATTCTTTGTATCCACAATTGTTTTAAGGAATTCTTCAATGGCATTATTCCTAATGACATTGATTTCAACCCTATTGCTTTTCAAAAACACGCTTTCAAGAAAACACGGAATAATGCTTTTAGCCTCCTATTTCTTATTCCTTGCAATAATGGTTTTGATGTGACGATTTGAAAAAAGCAAAAACTGAAAACTTGCATTTAAGGAAAATCTGGCAGAAAAAGCCTTGGTTGAAGTGCTTCACCTTTTTCTTTTTCCTTTAAGCACTTCCCTTAGCTTGCGCATATCCTGCAAAGTGAACCTGTCAGCCTTGAGTTTTTTTTCCAATCTAGCAAGCCTTTGCAGGGCAGGTGTTCCACTGTGAGGCCAGCCTTCCACTGCCATTCGGCTCATGCCTGCAAGGTTTACAGAGTATTGCTGTCTTGCGTTTTCAATTGTTTTAAGCAGGGCGTTTTTGCGCGCAAGACTCATTTTGATTGCAGGCTTTCTCGCTAAAGGCATTTTTTTCACTGTAGGGAATAGTGTTCCTCAGAATATTTAACCCTTTTGCAGCCATTTTTTTGGCATGCTTGAGGAATGGAAGATTGCAAAAATGCAAAAAGCCCAATACCGTGTTGTGGGCAATCATTCTGCTGTAAAAGTGTGCCATTGGACTAAAGAGTGCTTGCGTGGAGGCAAACCCTGCTATAAAAACACTTTTTATGGAATTAGCACTGCAAAATGCATGGAAATGACTCCTGCGCTCACTTGCAACCAGAGATGCCTTCATTGCTGGCGTGACACTTCAATTTTTTCAAAAGAATGGAATGCGCCAATTGATGAACCTGACAAAATAATAACTGGTTGCATTGAGGCAAGAAAAAAACTGCTCACTGGTTTTAAGGGAAACAAGAAAACGGACAAAAAATTGTTAGAGCAAGCGCTTGAACCAAAACAGGTTGCAATTTCTTTAACCGGCGAGCCATGCATGTATCCAAGGCTTCCAGAACTGATTAAAAGGTTTTTTGAAAGAGGCTTTGAATCAGTTTACTTGGTTACAGCTGGAACTGTTCCGGAAATGCTGCAAAAACTTGATGTTTTGCCAACAAACCTTTACATTTCCTTGACAGCAAGCAATCCGGAAATGTACAAAAAACTCTGCATTCCAGTGATTGATGGAGCGTGGGAAAAAGTAATGAAATCGCTTGAATTAATGAGCAAAATGAAAACAACCACTGTATTGCGCATTACTCTCATAAAGGGCTGGAACATGGAGAAACCTGAAGAGTTTGCTCCATTGGTTGAAAAAGCCAAACCCAAATTTGTTGAATGCAAGGCTTACATGCGCTTGGGTGGTTCAAGGGAAAGACTGAAAGAGGAAAACATGCCTGAAATGGATGACATAAGGGTTTTTGCAAAAGCGCTGGCAAAAGCCACTGGTTACAGGGTAAAGGATGAAAGGGCTGATTCAAGAGTGGTGTTGCTTGAAAAATGACTTATTTTTTCTTTTTTGCAAGCCCTAGCAAAGTTAACATTATTGCTTTTTGAATGTGCAACCTGTTTTCTGCTTGGTCAAAGACAATGCTTTGCGGTCCATCAATTACTTCTGCTGTTTGCTCCATGCCGCGCATTGCAGGCAAGCAGTTCATGAAAACAGCGTCTTTTTTTGCATGCTTCATTAGTTCTGTATTAACTTGGAATGGCATTAATGCCTTGATTCTTTGCTCTTTTTCCTCTGGCGGCACATGATAGGACATCCAGGAATCAGTGTAAACCACATCAACGTCCTTTACTGCTTCAATTGGATTGTGTGTGACTAAAACACTAGTGCCTGCCTTTTCTGCCATTTTTTTTGCTGTTTCAATAACGTGCGGAATTGGAGTGAAGGCTTCTCCTTCAGGGCAACCCACTTTTATGTTCATTCCAGCCAAAGGGCAGCCATACATTAAAGAGTAAGTGACATTGTTTTTTGAATCTCCAACATAGGCAAGCGTTAAGCCCTCAAGCCTTTTTTTGTGCTCTTTTATTGTCAGCAAGTCGCCCAAAATCTGGCATGGGTGAGAGTAATCGCTTAAAGCGTCAATTACTGGCACACTAGAGTTTTCAGCCAGTTTTTTTGTTTGCTCAAAGGAAAGCAAGCGAGCCATTACAATGTCCACATACCTTGAAACAACTTTTGCAGTGTCCTCAATTGTTTCCTTTTTTCCCAAGGGAGAAGTAGCAACATCATAATATATTGCGTGCCCACCCATTTGAGTCATTCCAACCTCAAAAGAAACGCGAGTGCGCAATGATGGCTTTTCAAAAATC
>JAVYME010000034.1:0-11469 GCA_038736825.1 Candidatus Iainarchaeum sp. | reverse complement strand
AGCGGCTTCAGAGTTTTTTGAAAATGGAAAATACTGGCTTGGGGAAAGGGCTTTCTCTCCAAGGGAATTGGGAGAATATTATGCTGGCTTGTGCAAGCGTTTTCCAATTTATTCCATAGAGGATGGTTTTGCAGAAGAGGACTGGAGTGGCTGGCGGGAATTCACTGAAAGGTTTGGTGGAAAGCTGCAAATTGTGGGTGATGACTTGCTGGTTACAAACACCAAGCGCATTCTCAAAGCAATAGAGTTGAAGGCATGCAATTCCCTGCTTTTAAAAGTCAACCAGATAGGCACTCTCACTGAATCTTTTGAGGCAGCAAGGCTTGCTTTCAAGAACAAGTGGAGTGTGATTATTTCTCACAGGAGCGGTGAAACCTGTGATTCCTTTATTTCGGATCTCGCGGTTGGCATTGGGGCAACGCAATGCAAGTTTGGAGCTGTGGCGAGAAGCGAGCGCACAGAAAAATACAATAGGTTGCTTGAAATAGAGGCATTGCTTAAATGAAACAGTTTTTGCCTTTAATGTGGTGGAGTGAATTTTTTAACTATTGCAATTGCGCCCATGGTTTTTTGGATTGCAAAGCGTGCTTCCTTCATTCCACTAATTTTTTGAAGTTGTTCCAGTTGTGCTTCAAGCCTTTCAACAAGGTTGGTTGCAATGGCTTTGTCTATTGGAATTTCATATCCAAAGTTTTTAAACCAAGTCTTTATTGATGAAGCAATAATGCCTGATATGAAAATGTTGGAATAAAGGTTAAAGGCGGAGCTTTCAGATTTTTGTGCCTCTAGCTGGATTTTTTTTAATAGCTTTATTGCTTCTTCTTTGCTCTCGCCAAGCAACGCGTTATCCTTAAGCAATGCCTGAATGCCTTCCCTCATTTCAGGAGTGATTTTAGTGGAATGCTCTTGGATTTTGAGCGAGCCAGGAAGCAAAACTTCAGAAAGCAATTTTATTGCTTGGCGTGAAGGATGGTTTGCAAGATGATAGCATAACAAAATCTTTCTTTTTTGCAAGCCGATTTCCCTCATGGCTTTTTTTGCCTCTTCTGGCCGGTCACGGATTTTTTTTGAAACAATGTTGAGAATTTCAATTGAGGCAATATCGCTTAAGGGAAGCCTTTCAGCTATTTGAAGTAAAACTTTGGTGGAATAAAGTCCTGACATGTTTTCTATTGCCTTTATTGCGGCAATTCTTTCACTTACTCCAAGGCGGCGGTTTTCAGCAATGGACCAAAAAAAAGTTACATATCTTGCTTGGAAAACGCGAGTGCTTCCCAAGCTTTCAATGAGCTTTCGCCTTTTTTTTGGATCTTTTTCCTTTTGCAGTCTTTCATAGAGCTTTTCTGCCTTGTTTTGTGCTCTAAACTGGATTTCCTGCAACTCTAAAGGCTTCCTTGCAATGGAGAGTTTTTTTCTTGCATTGTTTTGACTTGCAATTATGTGTGCTCTTCTCTCTCTCCTGTTTAAACCTTGTTTTTGCAAAAACCTTGCTTGGCGCTTAAGTCTTTTGATTCTGTTTTTGTTAGGGTGCAATGAAGGCATGCGGAACTGCATTTTTTTCCTCCAAATTTCAAAAAAGCAAGAGTATTTTTTGTTAATACTTGCTATAAATGTTTTGCTGGTGTTTTAATTTGGCTTGTTTGCTTTTGAGATACTTTAATTAACTTTTCGCTGTTTCAATGTGTCTGATTTGCCGTGGATGCCTTCGAAAAAAGAAAGCCGAAAGGAAAGCTTGACGCAATCCTTCGGGAACTCGTGAAAGAGGATTCTCCAGATGAAGAAATGGAAGTGGATTTAGGGGAAGCCTCTTGAAAAAGCCTTCATTCCTCAAACACCCAGCCTTTTCAAGACCTCGCTGGCGATAGCCTCAGAATAGCCTTCAGCAATGATTGCTTCTTTGATTTCCCGTGAAGTGTACTCTTTGGCTTTTGGTTTTAGCAGCAATACAAGCCTTTCAATTTTTGCCTCTTCACTGCCTTGCACTGCTGCAGCCGGTTTTGCTGGGCTTAAAGGAGGCTGGGGTTTTTTGGTTTCAAAAACCATTTGCTGCTGTCTTTCTGTTGCTGCCTGCATTTCTCGCGCAATCCTTTCCTTTTCTGCTCTAATTTCTGCATCCCTTTCAGTTTGAGCGAAGGCAGTGCTTTGCGCTGGCTTTGGCTGTTCAACTGTTTTTTTCTTTTTGCCCTTTAAAAACAACAAGGCAATTATTATTATGAGCAATAAAAATATTGCTCCGCTTGCAATTAGAAGTGTTTCCATTGTAAAGTCTATTCCCATGAAAGAGAACAAAGGCATAACCGGCTGCCCGTACTTTATGTGGATTTTTTGCCCTTCAAGGGTTGCAGGATCCTTGAAAGAATAATAGCCTTCCTCTTTTGCATATGTTTGGGGAGTGAATTCAAGGACTTCGCCTTCAATGAAAAACCGGATTTCTTTTGGTTTTTCCGGTGTTTGCCCTCCAAGGTTAAGGCTGCTTGTCTGAGTTGAGGCAGCCAGTTCCATGTTCACTTCTATTGTGCCATCAGGGTTTTTTTTCACCATGTTCCTTAGCTTTTCTTTGTCCTCTTCTTTTTGCGCTAGGGCTTCCAGTGCACTCATGTTTTGCTCTGTCACCAGCATGTAAAGAGTGAATTTTCCAGTGTTTGACTGCTTGTCTTGCACGAATTCGCACTTAATCATTTCCTTTATTTTTTTCAAGTTTTCAATTTGTTGCTTTTGCTCTGCATTCAAGTCTGTTTGCATCTGGCTGAAAGCAATAATCATGTCAAACAAAGAACTGATTTTTGCCTGGCAGTCAGTCCACTCGTCAGCCGCACTTGTGAGAGTGCCAGTCATTTCTGTTCCTGATTCAAAGCTGCCGTCAAGCTTGAACTTGTAAAAATTTATTGTTTGAGTGTTTTCCAGCGGGGGCTGCATGCACCCGCTTAAAAACAAGATTGCAAGAAATGCCGCCAACACAATAAGTGCATGTTTTGGTTTCATTAAAACCACACAATATTAACTCTTTGGTTGTTTAAATACTTTTTCCTCGAGCTCATTCTTTTCTGATTCCAGTTTTAAAATGTTATATGCAAGCCATCCAATCAAAACCGCCATGGAGAGAAAGTATGCAGTCCAAGAAAGGCTTTTTCCGAGAAAGCCAGCAAACAGGAAAAAAACAAAAAAGGTAAGGATTGCAATTCCTAAAAGGAACTGCCCTATCCTTTCACTTTCCTTTTTCCTTATTCTTTCAATTTCTCTATATATTTTTTCATTTTTCACTTGAAAAACCCGCCAGAGTGCACTGCTTTCTTTTAACTCCCTTTATTTTTGCACTGGGATTGCCTATTTCAAAATCCAGTTTTGCAAACTCCAAACCGTATTCTTCCAGCATTTCCCTTGCTTTTTTGTGAATTTCTGGTGCCACTAGAATGCCACGGCTTTTCCTGCCCTTGATTCTTTCAACCTCCTTCATATACCTTTGAAGCTGTGAAACCGCCTTATAGTCAGCCTTTCTCCTTTTCACCTCAATCACTACAAGATTGCCTTGAGAATCCTCCGCTATTATATCCACCATTCCCTTTCTGAAAGGGCATTCCCGGTTAGCTGGCTTTAAGCCAGGCTCAATAAAAGACAAGTCCTGCATTAACTCATTGCTTAATTCAGCTTCCGAGCCAAACAACCGCAAATCGCTTGAATCATTCATTTCAAAAGCCTGGGCAAAACTCACATCATAAAAAGAAACAATTATTTTTTCCAAAGGCTTTCTTTTCTCAGCACAAACCACTAGAACGCCTTCACGCACCTCGCTTGAAACAATTGCATTCATCATATAGTTTACAGGCCTAAGCAAACGGTTTTGGTGTATTGCAAAGCTGGAATCGCCTTTAACCAAAAGCATTCTCTTGCCTTTTGGAAGCTTTGAGGCAGCCCTTCCCCAGTATTCAACAAAACAGTTGCCGACAACGCACAACAAGTGCTTTTTTTGCAATGCCTCTTCTATTATTGCTTTTGCCTGTGATAATTGCATGAACCTATTTTTAGTGAAAAAGGATTAAAATAAAACAGTGCCCTATAATTCCACTTTTTCCTCTCTTTTTTCAAAATAAATGAGTATTATCAGGGCTATAATGCTTATTGCAAAGAGCGCGCCTCCAACGAGAACAAAATCAATTGTTTCCCCTTCTTCTTTTTTTTCAGGCAATGGAGTGAAACTAGGTTGTTTCACTTCAAGCGCCATTATCCTTGTTTGCCCTGAAAAGCCCTTCTTTTCCGCAACAGCCTCTATTATGTAAGGGCCTGCTTGTGATAGTTCTATTTTTGCCGGCAGCCTTGTTTCCTTTCGTGTTTCATCAGGTGACACTATTATGGCGTTCACTTGAATGCCCTCGTATGGGGAATTGAATGCCAGGAATGCGCTTTCTCCGGCACTGAATTCTTTGCTTTCATTAATGCATTCCTGTTCTTTGCAGGCTTTTAATTCAAATTCTGGACCGTATTTTTCTTCAATGATTTCGGGTTCTTTTTCCAAAACCGCAAAACTGGTTGTTTTTGTTTCTTCCTTGAATTCTGGCGCAAAGGCTTTTACGGTAAGGGAATAGGTTCCAATGCTTGCAGCATTGAAGGAATAGGGCAGCGAGATTTTTTTTATTGTTCCATCCGGAAACTCTAGGTTGGCATCAATTGCTGGTTTTTCTGCACTGGAGGAAAAAGAAAGGAAAACTGTTGTGCCGGAAATGAATGTTTTTTCCTGTTCAAGGCACTCCTGGCTTTTGCAGGTTTTCAATTCCAAATCAATGGCTTTTGGCGGAATAACCGTAAACTTTTTCTGGAATGTTGCTGTTGTAGGCGAAAGAATTTTGATTTTTGCATTGCAGTCCTGCCGGTATAGTGCTTCGTCTGCAAGAGCACCGTTTAATCTTCCTGAAAAGGTTTTTCCTGCTTCCAAGCGAATGTTTTTCTGTGGAGTTGTTGGAAGAGGCATGGCTTCGCATTCTATTTGGGGCACAAATGCAATTTCAATGCTTTTGTCTGTTGTTATAGAGTATTCAAAAAAAACAGTCTCTCCTGAAGCAAAAGAATTTTTAACGTTTATTTTTACATCTAGGGCTAGAGCATTAAATGAAAGCAAAAAGAAAGAAAAAAACAACAAAAGCACTGCTGTTTTTTGCCTATTCATATTGGATTACCGCCTTTAAGCCTTCAAGGTTTTTGCTTTTTATTATTTCTTCTTGGCTGATTGAAGAGTGAGCGTATCTGCTGATTTTGAAATAGAAATACTTGTTGTTCCCCTTTGGCACTGAAAGGTTGATTTGGAATTTTTCTGAACTTTGGTTGTTTATTGTCAATTCTTCGTCTTCAAATGCGCTTCTCTTGGAAGCAGTCACTGTTATTGGCAGTTTGGTGGAGCCCTCCCAGAGCTCCACATTTTTGAATTGAACCAAGTCTTTTGGTTTTTCCAATACAAACTCGAACGAGTTTTCGGACAACTCTTCTTCCGATGCCCTGCTTGAGGACTTAATGTAGCCAGCACAGTGTGATGTCATGTCCCCCAGAGGGGTTTCCCCAACATACCCTTTGTATTCAATGAAATAGTTTTTCAGTGCAGTTTCTGCTTTAAAGTCGACAGTAATGTCCAGTTTTTGCGGTGGAATGGTTATTTCTATCTCTTTTTTTGCTTGATTTATTTGAACATTCACTGAACTGCCTGAATACATTTCTTGGGATTTTCCTGCAAAAACAGGCTTTAGGGTTGGATCACCAATCAATACAAAGAATGGATCATAGCGAAGCACAGGGTAAACAGCTCCCTTGCTGCCAGAATCTCTTAACGCGCTGCCAACATCTTTGCCGTTGAGTATTTCGCTTAAAACCATTAACTGCAAGTCCCATGGCAGGCAAGTGTCTTCAACCGCTCCATAGTATGCGATTGCCCCTCTCCTTATTGCGTGGGCACAGAAAAGACCATAGCTTGACTCGCTTTTTTCAAAAGCGCAAGTAGAACAAGCATCAACAAACAAAACCGCTGGCTCAAACCAAACCGATGCTTCCCTCAAACCATATGTTGTGAACGTGTCGTGCCCTCCATTGAACCATCCATGGTCTAAGTATCCAATCCAAAGCTTGTTCGTCAAATGCTCTTTTTGGATTTTTTTGGGACCGCCTGCATTTAACACTTGAACGCTTTGTTTTTGGTATCCTGCCATGGAAAGAAGGCGGTCCATTTTTGCCGCAGTCCCCAATCTAAAGGGAAAATCAGGATACCAAATGTTGGTGAAATTTTTTGAATTCAATATTTCGTTATAGAAAAGGACTCTTGCAGTATAGGCTGAAGCATCTGAAACTGTTAAGCCCATGATTCTTCCAACCACAAGGTCTGAAAGGTAGTCGCCATCCAAGTCAGCATAAACATGCCTGTCCAGTTCTTCAAACCAGTCATCCATTGCACCAGCGCTCAAATAATTGTTTGGTTTTTTGCCCATCGGGATTGCAGGTGGAGAAGCAATTATTGTAAGGTATTTTGCGGTAGGGTTAAGGCTTGCAATTTTGCCTTCAATGAATCGATCAATTGCCAAATAATCTGTTGAGTTCACGCTCAAAATCAGTTCCTGTTTTGCACTAGCAAGTATTGGCGCTGCCAAGGATGTTTTTCCATATAATTCCTTGACTGGATTTTTGCTTTTCTCTGGTTTTAATTCTTTAAATTTTTCACTGAAGTGCAATTCCAAGTCTTGGGGGTTGACAAGGATTATTTTGTCTGTTTTTGTAGCGGTTAAGTATTTTTTTTGCAGTTCTGAAAGCGAATATTTTTCACTGCAATTAGCGTTAGGGTTGCCAATGCAAATAATTTTGGCTCCCTCTGGTGCTTGCTCGCTATTAAATCCTTCTATTAAAAGGGGCGCTCCAATGAGCGAGGCATAGGCTGAAGCCAAGAGCGCTAGCTCGTAATTGTCCTCCACTAAAACCGCGCTTTCAGTGCTTGAAAAATATTTTTTGTAGTCTTTTGGATTGGTTCTTGAAACCTGTTCTGTTTTTAGGCCTGCGCCAAAGCTTTTTCCGGGCACCATGTTTTGGCTGTCTGCAAAGAGTATTCTGTCTAATTCGCTTGGAGTGCTGCCAATGATTGTGAGTTTTTTTGGCTTGTATTGTTGGAGGAAGTATATTATTGAGTCTGCATCAAAGCCGGATGCTTCTTCATGGAATACCAGCAATGGTTTCATGCTTGTCTTGCCATCGCTTCCAGTCCTGATGGCAACCGGTACAAACGAGAGAACTGCTCGCCAGTCCTTGTCAGATACAAGGAATGCTTCTTTTTCTTGGTTTTCAGGCGCTGGTATGTTGGTGCAAAGGCAGTAACCAATGTTTTGCGCATTGTTTTGGCAAGAGCCTGCTGCCTTTCCCCCGTATTTTTCCTTGCAATAATTGTTGCAATTGTAGATTTTGTCCCCTATTTTTGCTCCTTCGCAATAGTGTTCCTTTAACCATATTCCAAAAAAGCAATTGTCTGTTTTGTTTTCACTTTTTGTTTCGGTTTTTCCCCCTTGCTCTGGATTGTTTCCTGAATCGCTTTCCTTGCAGGGCTTGGCTTCTTCAATCCTGAAAAGTTTTAATGCCCTGTTTTCTTGTTCGCTGAGGGTTTCAGCATTCCATTGAAAGTATGCTTGTCCTTCCTTGTTGATAACGCATATTTCGCGTTTTATTGTGAGGGCTATTATTTCATGGAATTGTTTTATTGAATTGTTGGTGTCGGAAAGGCTTAACTGCAATTGCGAGGTTGAAGTTTGGCTGTTTTCAGTGAAAAGCGTTGCTGTTTCAGGGCAAGCGTTTTCCAAGAACACATTGCTTTTCGCTGGAGTGAAATAATGGGATTTGAGGAGTGCTTTTTTGCCTTCTGGAATGCTGGTTATGTGAAAGCCAAAAGATGTTCCTCCTTGCGCTTTTGCGTTTTTGCATGAATCAGCGAGCTGGCGGTTCAGGTCCTGGACTGGTTTTGAAAACTGTGAGAGCTGAATGTTTTCAGGTGCTTTTTTGCTGTCAACAAGGGACCACCATGCCATGCTTTTCTTTCCTTGCCCGATTGATTTATTGTTTTCAAAAATCCAGTAGAAAAGGTAGGCATTGCGGTTTTTTGGTTCAACAGCGGCAACCACTGTTTTCGCGTTTTGCGGAGTGAAAACAATCAAGCCTTTTTTTTCATCAATAAAGGCAATTGTGCCGCCAAACTGGTTGGTTTCATTGAAATTTTCCTGCAAAATCACCTCAAATTCTTTCACTATGCTTTTTGTTTTAGAAGTCACGAGCTGGCTGCCTTGCTGCAATAAAAGCACTGGACTGTTTTCCTTAAAGCCAATTCCATAGTCCTTTCTTTCAATGTTGCCATCTTCATCAACCCTTGTTGTGCCAACCATTCCATTGAACGGAATATCGTGAAATATTGATTTTTTGCCTTCAAAATCGCCTTTTTTGGAGAATTCAACAGTTATTTTTGCCGCCGGCTTTCCGCTTGAAAAAAACTCGAATTTGTTTTTGTCAAATTCAAGTTTGAGTTTTACCCTGAAAACCCCTGAACCGTTCGGCTTTAGGTTGGCTGGAGAAAACCTCAGCCTTTTCGAATCTTCAAAGTATTGTTTCCAAGGCGCAAACCATGCAGGGGTTTCATAGAACCTGCTGGAATAATAATGCGCAAAATCCTTTTTGAAGTCTTCCGAATAATTGTCTGCAATTAAGAGAGAGTTGAATTCTGTTAAGGCAAGCGCTTTATCCCTTTCACCGCTTTCCGCAAAGCCCTTTATTCTTTCAAGCCTGTAAGCAAGACTGAGCGAAAACTGGACTGGATCGCAAAAAAAACTGTTTTTGCCTGTTATTTCACAAGTATCATATTGAATGCTTTCAAAATCCCAATTGAAAAGCACTCCTTCAACCGCTTTCAATCCAGTAATTCCATTAGCGCCATCCACTGTCTGGCATGCGCTTTCCTCGTCTGGAATTGGAGTTGGTGTTGGGGTTTGAGTAGGAGTGGGTGTCTTTTGAGGGGTTTTTTGTGGCGTGGGGCTAACAGTGGGGGTTTTGGCTGGCGTTTTTGTTGGAGCAAGGGTTATTGTGGGAGTGATTGTTGGCTTGGCAGCCGGCGGGGTTTTTCCCTGCTCTGTGGCTTTTACAATGCCGACAACCGCAAGGGTTGCTCCAACTGCAGCCAAACCAATTAGAATGCCGACAAGGAACGGAGATAAACCCTTTTGCCTCAACAGAACACCACAAACAGTTATGCTTTTGAAATATTTAATCCTTTGCAAGAGTCGCTGTTCTCTAGAAATACTTGGCTTTTTCAACAAGTTTTGCTTTTTTTTTGACTGGTTTTTGAAGTTATAAATCTGTTCTCGAGAATCACAAAGATTAATAATGAAGCACTATTATTATGTTGTTGCGTGGAGGTTTTTTTTTATGGGTTTGAGTAAAAAAGATAAAAAGAGAGACAGTGATGTGACTGGTAAAAAAGAGAATTTCACTCCCAATGCTGGTTCTAAAAAATTCTTGTTTGCCATTGCAGTTTTTTTGGTTTTGGTGATTGCACTGGCTTTTGTTTTTTTCAGCGGGTTTTTTCAGTCAACAGGAACTGAGGCTGAAGCAATTGCTTTTGCAGATGAAACCGCGTTCGGCAAAGTGGCGCTCTTTTATGAAGACCTTTTTGTGGAAGCCAAAAAATGTGATTTTGAAAAGTTCGTTTCTTTTGCGGAAAAGCACTCTGGTGTTGCTGTAACAGAAGAAGATAAGGACGAAATGAGGCCTTATTTTGAGAGTGCAAGCAAGTGCATTCCCTCGCTTTCCAAAAAAGCGGAAAAGAAAGCTGACTGGAAATTTGATGTTCTTTATTCAATTAAGGTTCCTGCATCTTGCGATGACAACACTATTGCCGGCTTTCTGGATGCAAACAAGCTTGGCATTGAAAGTGTTTCCTTGAAAGTGGACTTGAAAGAGAAAAAGGCTGAATTGCCGCCTCTGCCTGAAGATTCAGTTTTTTCATCCTGGCAGGAGGAACTGGAAAAAATTGAAACCGAGTTAAAGAATGCTGAAGAGCTTGGCGGCAAGGACACCAAAGCGGTTTTGGGTTGTTCGCTAACAGGAAGCATGGCAATGTATAAGTATTTTATGGATGCATTGGATGGAATGGGGGGCTCATATGGAGAATAATGCTGTTTTTGGGAGGAATAATTAATGGAATCAAAAAAATTGTTTTTTGCTTTTATTGCAGTATTGCTTCTTTTAAGTGGCTGCAATCAGCCTGAACGCCAGTCAACACCGACGCCCACCCAGACGCCAACGGTTCCCCCAGTGGAAGAGGCAATCAAGATTTCTGACGAATCTGATTTCGGGAAAGTTATTGCCTGGAATTCCTCTTTGCTGGAAAGGGCAAAAAAATGCGATTTTGAAAAATACGCTTCAATTGCAGAAAAAATGAGTGGCTCTATTGTTCCAGGAAAGCAAAAATCTGAACTGGAGCCCTATTTTAGAAAAGCCATGTCTTGCGTGCCTTCATTTGAAAAAAAGGCAGTGCTTGCAAGTGAAGGAAAATACAAGGTTTCATATTATTTGGTTGCCTCCAAGGATTGTCCGAGCGAAGAACTCAAAAAGCAGTTTGTTCAATCTGGTTCTTTGAAGGATTTTGACGGCAAAGTGGTTGAAGTGGATTTGAATTCAAGAAATGCAGTTCTGCCAGCCATGCCTGAAAGCGCTGTTTCCCTTGCATCCAATTGGAAGGAATACAACTTGCAACTTGAAAAACAAATGAAAACCTCAAAGGACTGGTTCATGAAAACCTATAATCTCTCTGAAACGGAATTCGAGTCTTTAATGGATTGCGCCATGCCGGCAGGCTTTGCAATGTTTTTGTATGTGCTAGATTTACAGAGCGAAATTGGAGTGGATGAAATAACATGCAACTCAATGAACTATGATTTTTCTGTAAAAGACGA
Organism: Candidatus Iainarchaeum sp.; assembly: GCA_038736825.1. GTDB lineage: Archaea > Iainarchaeota > Iainarchaeia > Iainarchaeales > DTGL01 > JAPLVS01. The sequence continues at coordinate 520 of JAVYME010000034.1, read as the reverse complement.
GAAACTTTCTGCAGGAGCCGACAGAGTGAGCATTACTTTAATTAATGGCACTGGAAAAGAGATTTCAGTAAATAGTGCTGTTGGGGCTGGCGATTTTTCTGGAACAGGAACAATTGAAGGCTCGCCTGTTCAAGCAAACGAAACTTTTACAATAAGCGGAATCAATGCTCCGAAAGCAGGATCAATTTTTGGCAATGGCAAGATAACTGTCAGTTTTTCTTATGAGGGTTTGACTGAAGACTTCAATGTTCTTTGCTCTGGCAGGATAGCCAGAGAGGCTAACAATTCAGGCTAGAATGAACCATTCTTGTTAACAATCCGGGTTAAAAAGGCAGTTTTGGTTTTTATTGCAAAAATCCGTTCCTTTTTGTGCGTTTTATTTGCAGTGATTCCCTTCAGATTTCAATCAATTCCTTTGGTGCTCTTGAAAGGGGCTTCAAGCCCTTTCTTTCCATTGCATAATTGTCTTCTATTCTTATTCCGCCGAATTCTCCGTATATTGCCGGCTCTATTGCAAGGC
>JAVYME010000033.1:0-12594 GCA_038736825.1 Candidatus Iainarchaeum sp. | reverse complement strand
TTTTCTTCTTTATTTGCACGCTCTCACTATCCTGGCAGGGCTGGGAATGCAAATAGAGATAAAATTAATGCTTTTGCCAGCCCTATCTGTTCTTTTCTTTTACATAGCGTTGCTTTTGCGAAAATCCAAGAGAAACTGGTTTGTTGGAATTCGCACGCCTTGGACTATGAGCTCTGACTTTGTTTGGGAAAAAACCCACAAGATTGGCTCTTATTGTTTTGCCTTGATGGCTGTTTTTATTTTCATTTTAGCATTTGTGCAATCCTCTATGGCTTTTATTGCATTGATTGCTGGAGTGTTGGTTTTTTCAATTGTGCCAGTGATTTATTCCTATCAAGCATGGAGGGAAGAGCAAGGCAGAAAGCATAAAAAGCCTTTATGGAAGTGACTTGGAAGTGGTTTTAATGGTAGCCGACGAAGATGATGCAAGTGAAGAGCCAAAACTGGAAGAAGTGGATCTTCCTTACTTGGGAACTGGAAAAAAAGCAAAGCAAACCGTGACTTCAAAGAAAGAGATTGTGATAGAACCAGCAAAGGCTAGTGCAGAGGCACCGCTTTTCATAAACCGCATGCCCACTGGCATAGAGGGCTTTGACGAATTGGTGGAAGGAGGCATTCCAAAGGATTCTCTTGTGCTTTTAAGCGGTTCAACTGGAACCGGAAAAAGCACTTTTGCAATGAATTTCCTTGTCAAGGGCTTAGAAATGGGGCAACGTGGCTGTTATATTTCACTAGAGGAATCCATAGAGGAAACAATAAGGCAAATGCGCATTTTCAACTGGGACATCAATAAAATGATAGCTGAAGGCGATCTTGTTCTCAGAAAGCCGGAATTGTATGATTTTGACGAGCTCTTGATGACAATAGAGGATGCTGTCGCCAAAGTTAACGCTGAAAGGCTTGTAATTGACTCTATTTCTCTTATAAGCCTTTATTTTCAAGACCAGTTCAAGGTTCGCAGGGCAATCTTTGACTTGGAAAAATCCATTAAAAACATGGGTTGCACTACAATTGCTCTTTCAGAGGTTCCAGCCCAAGAAGGCAAGTTCAGCAGGTTTGGAGTGGAAGAATTTGTTGCTGACGGCTTAATCGTGCTTTACATGATAAAAAAAGAAAATGTTTTCCATAGGGGAATTTCAGTGATAAAAATGCGTGCAACAAATCATTCCCTCAAGGTTCACCCGTTCCAGATAGAGGCAGGCAGAGGCATAGTGGTTTACCCAACAGAAGAGCTTTTCACCAAGTTTTAGGTTGAAAAAAATGGCTGAAAGCAGGCTTTTGAAAGAATTAGGTTCTCTTGAAGAAGACCAAATAGTGCTAATCGTGGTAAAAGCCACAGACTACCTTAAAGTCAACCTTGAAATACTTTCCTATTTAGTGAAAAAAAAATCAAACGAGTGCGTTTATGTGACACTCAACAGGCCTTATGAAAACCTTGTCGCCTTATTTGAAAAAAACGGCATTGACCCAAAAAAATTTTATTTCATTGACACTATTTCTGCAACAACTGGAGCGAAAACCAGTGAAAGGGCAAATGTTTCATTTATTGCTTCACCGCATGGTTTGACAGAAATAAGCATTTCTTTGAACAAGGCAATAGATGCTTTAAAGGGAGAGAACAAGTTTTTGTTCTTTGACTCTATAAGCACTTTGCTGGTTTACAATCAAGCAGGCACTGTGACAAAATTTGCGCACTTCCTTATTGGAAAAATGCGCACTCTCCGCCTTAAAGGGATTTTTATTTCCCTTGAAAAGGAAACAGAAGAGCACCTCATAAACCAAATGTGCCAATTTGTTGACAAGGTAATAAACCTTGAAGAGCTAAAACAGGAGGCAGTGGAGAAAGGCACAGGGAAAAGAATATAAGTTAAAACAGCGTATATTTGAAGCAAAGATGGTGAAAATGAACGCTTTTGATCCTTATGGAATAATCCAGCTAAGGATTCTTTTTTATTTTTCTGGAAGCCTGATTTGCTGGTTTGCTTTTTATTTTTTGATTGATGCACTCAAGAGAGTGGAAGCCTTCACTAAAAAGAAAACCGACTGGCTTTTAGTGTATGTCAGCCTTCCTCTTTTGCTAATAAGCCCCATAGCTGAAATCCAGTCCTATTATTTTTTGGGAAAACCGCTCAGCGGAATAGAAGAACTGATTTCAAGCGGTTTTCTTGTAATGTCCTCTGTTTTCCTTTTAATGTCCTCTTATTCTTTTAAAAGGAACTTGAAGGTTAAAATGATGATGCCCAAAACAATGGTTTTTGCTTTCCTGGTGTTCCTTGCTTCTGATACAATATTGCTTTTGAACACCACAAGCTTTGTTGCTTTTGCAACAATCCTGCTTTGCTCTCTAGCCTACTTGTTTTTGGCTTTCTCTTTTTGGATTGTTGGCTCTTACACAAAAGAATTCAATTCCATTTATCCAATGCCGGTTTTCCTGATAACTGCAAGCCTGTTGCTTCTCACAGGGCAAATACTCAACAGTTATGCAGTGGCAACGCATTACGCCAGTTTCATGCTGCTCAACACTTTTGACTTTGCCAGCACAATCTTTTTGTTTTTAGCATTTGTGATTGCCTCAATCAGCACTTATGTATTCAAAAAAACAGTTTTAGAGTTCAAAGTGGAGCTAGGCTTTGGCAAAACTGAAAAAAGAAAATAAGCCCTTTCCTTTCAGTTTTAGAAAGCCTTTTCCTTAAAATGTATTGGCTTTTAAAGGTTTATTGGTTTAAAATAATTCTGGCGCGTAGCGCTAGCGGTTTTGGGGGCGTTTTTTTTGGTTCAAATCAAGGCTTTTCAAGCGCTAAGGTATGATTTCAAAAAGGCAGGCAAGCCGGAAAACCTTGTAGCGCCGCCATACGATGTAATTTCGCGCGAATACAGAGAGGAATTGCGCAAAAGATCCCCCTATAACTGCATTCATGTCACACTAGGCGAAGAAATAGAGGAAAACAAGCAATTCAATCTTTACGCAAAAGCAGCTGAAAACCTGAAAAACTGGGAAGAAAAAGGCATTCTTTTCAGAGAGGAAAGCCCTGCAATTTACGCTTACGAGCAAATTTACACCCTTAAAGGAAAAAAATACCGCCGGAAAGGCTTTATTCCGCTTGTAAAACTTGAGCCTTTCGAGCAAGGCAACATTTTGCCACACGAATTCACCCTAAGCGGTCCAAAAGCAGACAGGCTTGAACTATTGAGAGCCACAAAAGCAAACACTGAATGCATTTTCGCCCTTTACAGTGACAAATCTGGAAAAATCAAAAAAATACTTGAAAAAACCTGCAAGAAAAAACCCCTTTTTGAAGTAAAAGACGACAATGGAATCAAAAACAGGCTTTGGGCGATAACCGATGAAAAAGAAATAAGCATTATTGCAGAAACAATGAAAGACAAAAAACTCTTCATTGCAGACGGCCACCACCGCTATGAAACCCATTTAAAATATTTTGAAGAAAATCCGCAAGCGGATTCAATGCCAATTCTCTTGGTTGAAATGAAAGACCCCGGCTTGATAGTTTTGCCCACTCACAGGCTCTTGTTTGGCTTGAAAGAATTTGATTTCAAAAAATTTAAAGAAGAACTGGCAAAATGGTTCAATGTAAAGGAAATAAGGGGAAATGCAAAACAGCTTGAAAAAAAGCTTGCTTTAAAAAAAGAAAAAGCCTTTATTGCAAGAAGCAAGGGAAAAACCCTTCTCTTCTCCTTGAAAAAAAATGTTGACCTTTCTGCGCTCATGCCAGGAATTGTAAAAGAAATAAGAGAACTGGACGTTTCAATATTGCACAAAATAGTGATAGAAGGAATTCTTGGAATTTCCGCAGAACAAGTTGCAAGAAAAGAACACATAGAGTATGTAAAGGATTTCGGGGAAGCATTAAAAAAAGCAGACTCCGGCAAATACGATATTGCTTTCTTGATGAATGCAACAAAGAAAGAACAAGTGGTTGCCAGCTGTCTTGCCGGGCAAAGAATGCCGCAAAAAAGCACTTATTTTTACCCCAAAATTCTAAGCGGGCTTTTTTACAGAAAAATAGAATGAAATATTTGGAGGTTGAATAGAATGGCTGTGAAAATGAAATACAAAAAATTGTTTATTCCCGGGCCAGTGGAAGTGAAAGCACCAATATTGAAAGCAATGTCGCATTACATGATAGGGCACAGAAGCCAAGAATTCATGGACTTGTACGCTGACACCATTCCAAAACTAAAGCAATTGCTTTACACAAACCAGCATGTTTTTTTGAGCACTAGTTCTTCCACTGGAATATGGGAGCTTGGAGCAAGAAACCTTGTGGAAAAAAAAGCGCTTTGCTGTGTAATGGGCGAATTCAGCAGCAAATGGGCTGAAGTAGTGAAATTGTGCGGAAAAGAAACAGAAATCATTTCAGTCGAACCAGGAAAAGCAGTCAAAGCAGACCAAATAAGAGCAAAACTTGAAACAGGACAATTTGACGCCCTCACACTAGTGCACAATGAAACCAGCACAGGCGTAATGGTTGAAATGGAAAGCATTGCCAAGGTAATGAAAGACTTTCCAAATGTTACCTTTATGGTTGACGCTGTCTCTTCACTCAGCGGCGTAAAAATTGAAATGGACAGGCTTGGCATAGACTTGCTCTTTGCAGGAGTCCAAAAAGCCTTTGGTTTGCCGCCAGGACTAACAGTTTTCGCTGTAAGCGAAAAAGCAATGGAAAAACACAAGAGAATCCCAAACAGGGGCTATTACTTTGACCTTGGCACCTTCCAAAAATACGCTGAAAAAAACCAGACTCCATCCACGCCATCAATATCACACATTTTTGCATTGAACGCCCAGCTTGACGCCTTCATGAAGGAAGGCCTTGAAAAAAGATTCAAGAGGCACTCAGACATGGCTGAATTCACGCGCAAGTGGGCTTTGAAAAAAGGCTTTGGCTTGTTTGCAGAAGAAGGCTATCGCTCCATAACCTTGACAGCAGTGGACAACAACGCCAATCTCGTAAACGTTGAAAAACTCAATAATGCTTTAGCCAAGAAAAAAATGCACATAAGCGATGGCTATGGGCCATTCAAGCAAAAAACCTTCCGCATAGCCCACATGGGAGACCTCAACCTGAAAGACTTGAAAGAACTGACAAGCGCAATAGATGATTTAATGGCAAAGGGGGTGTGCAAGTGAAAGTCATAATTACAGACAAGCTTGCAAAAGAAGGCGTTGAAAAACTGAAAAAAGCAGGTTTTGAAGTCACAGAAGACTTTGAATCAAAAGGCACAGCGCTTGCTGCAAAAATCAAAGAATATGATGCCCTCATAGTCAGAAGCGGCACTCAAGTGACAGCAGAAATAATAAACGCCTCCAACTTGAAAGTCATAGGAAGGGCTGGAGCCGGCTTGGACAACATTGATGTAAAGGCAGCAGAAGCCAAAAAAATAAAGGTTCTTAATTCGCCGGAAGGAAACACGATAAGCGCTGCAGAGCACACAATTGCAGTAATGCTGGCATTATGCAGAAACATTCCAAAAGCCCACCAGTCACTGATTGAAAGGAAGTGGGAGAGAGACAAGTTCAAGGGAACAGAGGTTTTCGGAAAAACTCTGGGCATAATTGGTTTGGGCAAAATAGGGCAAGAGGTTGCAAAAAGAATGAAAGCCTTTGAAATGAAAATAATTGCCTTTGACCCATATGCAAAACCAGCGGTTTACAAAAAGGTTGGCGCAAAAAAGGTTAACCTTGAAACTTTGCTCAAAGAATCCGACTTCATTACAGTACACGTGCCAAAAACCCCTGAAACCACTAAATTGTTGAATGCACAGGCTTTTGAAAAAATGAAGCCAGGAGTTCGCGTAATAAACGTGGCACGCGGTGGAATAATAGACGAAAAAGCATTGCTTGATGCCCTAAAAAGCGGAAAGGTTGCAGGCGCAGCAATAGATGTTTTCGAAAAAGAGCCACCGGAAAACTGGGATTTGATTGGGCTGGACAATGTTGTGCACACACCCCACCTGGGAGCATCAACAGTGGAAGCACAAAACCGTTGCGGCATTCAAATAGCGGAAAAAGTTATCGCCGAACTTAAAAGAAAAAAATAAAGATTTGTTTTTGCATTCCGGCTGTTCAGCCGGATGCATTATTTTTCATTGCAAATATGGTTTAGGCATACTTGGTGGCAAGCTTTGCACTTTCATGTCCTGCTTTCAAACAACTGCAACCTGCAATGCAATTATTGCAGTGGAAAAGCCTTCTCTTGCAGTCCCAGAATGGAAAAATTCGCCTTGGATGAAAGCCTGCCAGCAGAACTATCCTATGACCTTCACCTACTTTACAACTTCATTTCAAAAGACCCAGATAGCACTCTAACCTTTTATGGCGGAGAGCCAACCATTCGCTTGGACTTGATAAGAAAAATAATGCAAGAATGCAATCCAAAACAGTTCATGATGCAGACAAACGGCTTGCTTTTAAACAAGCTTGAGCCACAATACGTTAACCGCTTCAGCGCTATACTTGTATCGCTTGACGGCAATCGAACCCTAACCGACTATAATCGAGGAAAGGGAACCTATGACAAGGTAATGGAGAACCTTAAAAAAATCAAAAGGAATGGCTTCAAGGGAGAATTGATTGCAAGAATGACAATAACAGAACACACAAATATTTATTCGGCTGTAAAACACCTTGCATCCAACAAGGAATTTCCATTCACTTCAGTGCACTGGCAGATTGACGCCAATTTCTGGAACGATTTCAAGCAAAGAAAAAATTTCAAGAAATGGCTTGAAGAAAACTATTTGCCGAACACAAAACGGCTATTGAAATTCTGGATTTCAAAAATGAAAAAAGAAGGCAAAGTATTGCGCTTTTACCCATTCCTTGACACAACCGAAGACCTTTTGCTTGGCAAAAAAAGCCTTTTAAGGTGCGGTTCAGGCTATGCCAATTACAGCATCATGACAAACGGCTTCATTGCCCCTTGCCCCATAATGGCTGGAATGAAAGACTTCTATTTAGGACACATTGCAACAGCACACCCCCTAAAACTAAAAAAAGTTTTTGTATCCGGAAAATGCCCTTCCTGCACCATATACAAGTTTTGCGGTGGCAGATGCCTTTACTCAAATATTGTGAAACCATGGCCGGAAAAAGGCAGGAACCTTGTCTGCAAATCCGTGAAAGAATTCAGAAAAATGCTCTTGGAAGTTCTTCCAGAAATAAAAGAACTCATAGAGAAAAAAAGAATCTCCCTCAATGATTTTGAACACACAAAATTTTGCGGTCCAGAAATAATACCTTGACCTGAAAGGAAACCAATATTAACCAGTTCACACAACTAATTTGTGGTTTTTTTATGGCCTACTGCCCGTTTGGCAATTCCCCTGGAAAGCAAACTTGGGCTTCCAAGGAAGCCTACAAAAAGGAATACGAGGAGTTCAAGCAGCCCACACAAATCTCAAAGAAGAAGATATTGAGGCGCTATGGCTTTCTATGCCAGAACACATGGGAAAAAAGCAATATTCAAAGCAAGCAGCCTTCATGCAAAAAGTCAGAAAGATAAAAAAAAGATACCATCGGTTCTATGGGGTTTATGCCTATTTTTACTTGATTTTTTTCGGTCTTTTCTCTTTATACTGGGTTTTTTCTTTTTTTGAGGTAACTGGCTGGTCTTTTCAAAACTGGATCGTCCTGTTTTTTCCGCCTTTTTGGCTTTTTACTATATTTTTTCTTTTTTTAATTCTGATAATTTTCGGTCCCGCCTTCAGCTATTCCAGGGGGGCATTCTATTATTTGGATGGTCCCCTGAAAAAGACAGCCCCAGTGGTTATTTCTTTTTTGGGTTCACCCATACTTTTCCGTGTGTTGGGCGCCTCTGCCCTTCCAATCCTTTTGTTTCTTTTGGCATCTATTCCACCATACTTCTTCTTGTAGCAAGATTGGCTGACCTATTCAAAAGAGAAGAGAAAAGCCTACTGGCTATTCCTAAAGGAGTCAAAAATTAGCTCGTTCCTAGGATTTGTTATTTATGGCTTAATAATTTCTCTTTCGATTCTGCTTTCTGTTTTTTTGAACTATGTTCTTTTGGCTTCATTTATTTATTCTTCGCCAAAAGAAATTCTTAACCTGGCAGGCATATTAACCTTGGTTACGCTTCTTTTTTGCAGCGTGCAGGGCTGGCGTGAAGAATTCAAAAAACAAGGACTAAAAGACCAAAAACAAGCAATTGCAAAGAAATCAAGCCAAGCTTAGCCAAGCATGAAAAGGCGGCTCTGCAATCTTTTCAAACCAAACATAATGAAGTCAGCCAACGCAAGGCTTTACCAGAACTCAGGAACAGGCTGGCACTGAATTTACACAACACATGGGAAAAAGGCCTGAAGAAAATATTTTATAAATAATCCGAGCCATTGCTTAAGGCGATGACGATTCCATTTTCTGATGCAAGGTGATGAGTGAATCCAATTCCGAGCCGCTTGTTTTAAAAAGGCAGTTTCAATCAAAAAACTCTCTTTTCAGCATTATTTTGTTGGAAAGCCCGTATGTGTGTTTTTCAAGTATTCCTTTGGCTTCAAGCCTTTTAATTGCACGGTGGACTTGAACCTTGCTCAAGCCGGTTTCTTTGGCAATCCTTGACTGCAGCATTTCAAAGTTTGATTTTTTGAGTGTTTCAATTATTTTTCTTTCATCTGGAAGCAGGAGGTTGTTCGCTGTTTCTTGCTTTATTTTTTTTATTTCTTTTTTTCTTACGAGGTGCCAGATTGAAAGTCCAGCCAAAAGAGAGATTATGCCGCTTAAAAGCCAGGAAAGTGAGAGAGGGGAAACTATTTGTGCAAGCGGTTCTTGTGTGATAAATCTTTGGTTTGAAAGCCTGTTCGAATCCGGTTGCCGGAAACGGTTGAAGTCTTCAGTTCTCGGGCTTCCCTGTCCTTGCATGGGAAAACCCAAGAGTTCAATTCTCCAAAAGGCGGTGTAAGCTTGAAGCAAAAATGAAAGGATTGCGTATCCGCCGTAAATAAAGCAGAGAATCATTATCACTGCATATTTTTTGTCGGAATTGAAAAAGGTTTCAAGTCGTTTCATGTTTCATCACGTTTCACAATGCCATATTATTTGTTTCAGGTTGTTACAATTAAACCTATTAATGGTTGCAAAGTATTAAATGTGTTTCATTTTTTTCTTTGGAGGTTTTAAATTGGGTAAAAAAGTTCTTGAATTAAGGGATGTTTGGAAGGTTTACCAGATGGATGATGTAGAGGTTACTGCCCTGCGTGGAATAAATCTTGAGGTTGAAGAGGGTGATTTTCTGGCAGTGGTTGGTGCATCTGGCAGTGGCAAGTCAACTGTGCTTAATATGATGGGGGCGCTTGATGTTCCAACAAAGGGGGAGGTTTTTTTGGAGAAAACCGAGATTTCACGCCTTTCAGAGTCAAAGCTTGCAAGGATAAGAGGCAAAAAAATAGGCTTTGTCTTCCAGACGTTCAACCTTTACCCAACACTAAATGTTTTTGAAAACATTGCCCTGCCAATGAGGATTCATGAATTTGAAAAGGAAATTATTGAAATTAGAACAAAAGAGCTTGCTGGGCTTGTAGGGCTTTCAAAAAGGCTTGCTCACCTGCCAGCCCAACTTTCAGGCGGAGAGAGGCAAAAGGTTGCAATTGCGAGAGCGCTTTCAACGGATCCCCAAATAATTTTGGCAGACGAGCCCACTGGCAACCTTGACACAAAAACAAGCCATGAAATATTGGGTTTGATTTGCAAGCTGAACAAGGAGCAGGGCAAGACGGTTATCCTTGTCACTCACGAGCACGATATTGCGGCTTATGCTGAAAGGCAAGTTGAATTGAGTGATGGACTGATTAAGTCAGATTTTTGGAGGCGCAAAAAATGAGGTGCGGTTTTTTGTTTTCTTTTTTGTTTTTCCTTTCATTCATTTTGTTTGCTGGTTGTGCTGAAATGTCTTCTGGTGCAAGTCAAACCCAAAAGCCTGCTGAAAGCAATCCGGGCAATTTTGCCCCGCGCAGGGGAGGCAGGGATTTCAATGGTTTGCCACCTGATTGGAATAATGCTGATTTCAATGGACGCCCGCCCAGAAGGATGGATGAAAACCTTTTCATGCAAAGAGTGCGGCAAGCAATGGGTTTGCCTCAGGAAGCAACAGTGCTTGAAGTCAAGCAAGCCCTTGGTCTTCCTGAAACCGCTTCAATGGAGGAATTAAGAATGACTTTTTTTGAAAAATTTGGAAAAGATTTCAACAGGGAAAGGAGGTTTTATAATGAATAAGTTGTTTGTTTTGTTTTCGGTTTTAGCGCTTGTGGTTTTGCTTCCACAGGCAAGGGGAGCGGATTATGCATATCTGGTTGAAATAACTGGCACAAGTTTTCTGCCGGGAACAATTTATGCGGGTGATATTGCAAGCTTAAAGGTTGATATAAAGAATCGTGGTTTAAGCGTTTCAGTTGTTGACTTGAATGCTTTTTTAGACCTCGGGGTTCACTTTGAGGATGTTCAAAGCAAGGTTAGTGTGAGGGAAATACTGCCAGGACAGACTAAAACCCTTATTTTTCGCTTTAAAGTAAAGGATGACACTTTGCCAGGCTATTATCCAGCATTTCTTACAATTTATTATTACAATCTCGGCAGCCTTGTGGAGCAAACAAACAGTTTTTCTGTTCCTGTTGCAAAAATTGAAAAAAACATTGATGTAACAGCTGAACCTAAAAAAATAAATCCTGGAAACCAGACCGAGCTTGTTTTTTCTCTTAAAAATGTCGGGCAAGCCAGGGTTTCCAATGTTTCTTTCTCTTGGACTGAGCCAAACAATTTGATTTTGCCAGTTGGTTCTGACAACAAAAAGTATGTTTCTGCAATTGAGGCAGGAGAAACTGTCAAAATTTCCTATACTGTGGCAGCCGATCCAAACATTACAACCGGCATTTATCCCTTAAACCTGACAATGACTTTTCTTGATGTTAATGGTGTTCGTACACAGAATTCGCAGGTTGGGCTTATTGTTGGCGGGGGAACTGATTTTGAAGTCAGTGCAGAACTGGTTTCAGGACAGCTTTCACTCAGCATTGCAAACATAGGCTCTAATAACGCTCAAGCGGTAATTGCGAGAATTCCCAGACAAAACGGAATCACGGTTTCCGGTAGCAACATTTCAATTCTTGGAAACTTGAACAAGGGGGATTTCACAGTGGCAAGCTTTACAGTCCAAACCAGAACCCAAGCAAATGCATCTGGCAGCGAGCAAGCGCCTGTTTCAACCAATGAACCGCCATTCGCCCAAAACGCTCAAACTCAAAGAGGGGCTTTTCCGAGAACCGCAAGTGCTACTGACACTAATTTTTTCCGTCAAAGACAGTTTGACAGTAATTCTCTTCAAGTTCAGCCGATTTTTGTAGAAATCGATTACACTGACACAACCGGCGAAAGGCAGACTTCAAGAAAGACAGTTCTGCTGGGCCAGACAGGCTCTTTTTTGCTTTCTGATAGTGTTATTGCAAGCAGGAGTAGGGCTTCAAGCCAAGCGGATATTTCGCCGTGGATGGCTTTAAGTGCAATCCTTGGTTTTGCATTGATTGCTTGCACTTTCAAGGCGGACAGAAAAAACCTGAAAAAAATGATTGCAGTTATTGCAGTTTGTTCAATCCTTTTTATTGCAGCAGCCTATTACTTTAATTCCAGTCAAGTGTTTTTTTTGAGCGCAATAGTGGTTTCCATTGTCTTGTTTGTTCTTTATTTTTTTAAGTTCAGGGCAAAGTGATTGCTGAAATGAAATTCACTGATTTGGTTGGATTGGCAGTAAACAGCATTCTGCACAGGCGGCTTAGAAGCTGGTTAACCCTGTTAGGCATAGTGATTGGAGTGGCTGCAGTTGTTGCAATACTTTCATTGGGGGAGGGAGCCCGGGCAAGCATAGATGAACAACTTTCATCTTTTGGTGCTGACATTATAACTGTGACTGCTGGCTCTTATAGAGCCCAAGGTTTTGGGGGCTTTATGTTGCGTGGAGGTGAAAGGAATTTTATGCCGAGAGAGCGGGCGACTTCACAGCCAACTTCAACCCCAAAGCTTAACATTTTGGATTCAAAGATTATTGCTTCAACCAACAATGTGAAAAACATCAATGAACTGGTTTCTGGAAGGGCAGAGCTTGCGTTCCTTGCAGAAAAAGCAAATGTGAGCATTAGCGGTGTCAATCCCAACACTTGGAAGGAAATGTCCACTTTAAAGCTTGCAACAGGCAGGCTTTTGAATTCAAGTGACTCAAAAGCCATTGTAATAGGCCATGCTGTGGCAAATGAAATGTTCAAGCAGCCGATAACCCTTGGGCGGAGGGTTGCAATTGGCAAACAAACCTTTACAGTGGTTGGAATCCTGGCGCCATCTGGAATGACAATGGGCGGCGGTGGCAATGACAGAACTGTCTTTATGCCTTACAAGAGTGCATGGGAGGTGACTGATGTTGAGAACGGGGTTTTTTCCTCAATTCAAGTTCAAGTGGAGGATGTTTCAAAAGTGGACAAAACAGTTGAGGAAATAACCTCTGCACTTCTTGTTTCCCGCAAGGTTACAGCAAACACAAAGGATTTCACTGTAACTTCAGCGCAATCCATTAAGGA
>JAVYME010000032.1:0-12909 GCA_038736825.1 Candidatus Iainarchaeum sp. | reverse complement strand
ATCATGAGCAGGAAAGTCAAATCAATAAGCTTTAATGAGAGCGCCAGAAAGGCTGTTGAGATAATGGAAAAAAACGGTTTTTCGCAGATTCCAGTGGTAAAAAGGGGACAGTGTGTCGGCATAATAACCGAAAGCGGGGCTCTTTCCGCGATTAGGGAAAAGGGCAGCCAGTTCAATCTCTTAAAGGCTTCAGATATAATGGGTGAGCCTTTGCCTGTTGTGAACAGCCATACAGTGTTCCCTGTTCTTGCCGGAATTTTGAATCACGAACAGGCGGTTCTTGTGGCAGAGCGTGGAAAAATTGCCGGCATAATCACAAAGTCAGACCTTCTCAAGAAAGCACTTGAAAAAGGTTAAGAGTTTTCCCGGATTTTCAGAAAAGGGTTGAGTGAAGGACTGTGAAGCAGTCAAGCGCCTTCGCTTTTCCTTCGCAATCCCTTCACTGGCTTCACTGGCTGTGAAAGCGCTCGGCGAAAGGTTTTTATAGAAAGAGGAGAATAATTATTAATGAACAACAGTTAAATAGTTACTTCTTTGGGGGGTTATTTTTATGACTGGAAAAAAAATTCTTTCAATAATTGGATTAATTTTCATTTTGGCATTACCGGCAGCATTCGCATTATCCGGTACAACTACAGCATACAGGGCAACTCCAACTCAAACAACCTCTGTTCAATCCTACAGACCGCAAACCACCACTTCATATTATGGTTACACCCAGCCATACTCTTATGGAAGCCCTTACATTGTAAGGACAGAAAAAAAATGCGGTGACTGCTCTAGGGGATTAACCCCTGAATGCCAAACCCTTTACACAACCAGCTATTACAGTGACGGCACATCAAAAACAACCACAGAAAAAATTTCAGGATACTTTTACTGCATAAACGGTCACTTTGAAAGCTTTGCCTGGATAACATGGAATGAATGCAAAAACAATGGCTATTCAGTTGCATACAGAAAATTCTTTTCCCCTTGGGGTTGGACAATGATGCAAACCACAAGCATTGACTATTGCCAGTACAGCTGCAATTGGAGCACTGGAAAATGCAATCCAGCATGGACAAGGCCAGCAAACCCTGAATACAAGCTGGAGTGCAGGGGCAACAGGGTTGTAAAGGCATATTCGGATGGCTGCGTTATAACAATAGAAACCTGTGGCAGTGGCTATGTTTGCGATCCAGTTGGATTCAGGTGCATGCAGGAAAAAACCCCAGAATACACGCCACAGCCAGTTTACAGGGAGCCAGCTGGAATTCAAGCATACAGAGCACCTGAAACACCGACAACAACCACAGCATACCAGCAATATTTTTACAGTTGCATTGGCAATTACAGCGTTAAAACACTGCAGGACAAGAGCACTGTTGTAAAGCAGACTTTCTGCTATAATGGCTGCAATAGGGCAACAGGGCAATGCAATTAAAACAGCAACAACCAAAAAAACGAAATTTTGAAAAAAAGGAAAAATAGAAAGGTTTTTATATAAGGGGCGACATAAATTAATGTATCAAAGTTAATAAGTTAATGTAAAGGGGGCTTGGTTTTGAAAAAAAATTTGTGCATTGCGCTTGCAACAGGAATACTGCTCTTGCTTTTTTCCAGTGCAAGCGCTTTCGATGAAAGCCACATAAAAACTTGGAACGATGTATACCTCGTAAGGGAAATGACAATGCCGGTAACAGTCCAAAACACCTCCCTACAAGAAAAAGAACTAAAAGCCCTTTTCATTGGCCCAGCCGGCTTGCACTACACAATCTCCAGCATTCCAGAAAAAATCAAGCCAATGGAAAGCGCAACCTTTTACCTCACAATCTTTCCATCTGACGAAACAGAAGGCACAATTTACAATTCCAGCCTAATGGTTTCACTTGGAGAAACAACAGTGCTGAAAGAAATCAGAGTGCACTCCGCAAAATACTTTCCAATACAGGAAACACAGCCAAATGAAACCCAAAAAGAAGAACAAAAAAACAGTGTAACACCACTGGCAGCACTGGGCGGCATTGAAGGCTTAACACTAATATTCCTCATCGCAATAATAATTCTGCTATCAATCGCCATAATCGCAAAAATAATAACAATCAAAAGCAGGCAGGAGCGTGAATTTTATGGTTAAAACAAAAACAATAATTGCAATAGCATTCCTTTTGCTTTTACCCTTGGCAGCCGCTGGACTTCAAACAATTCCAAACTGCACTTGCACAGGCAACCCCTCCTGCTACACTCCATACCTGGTGAAAACAGAATACAAGTGCGGAGACTGCACCACCAATTGGACTGACGAATGCAGAACCCTGTACAAAATAGACTATTTCAGCAATTGCACAAAAAACACATCCATTGCCCAATACAAGCCGCAAACAGACTATGTTTACTGTTACAATGGCCGTTTTGAAAGCATAAACTGGAAAACCTCTTACGAGTGCAGGGGAAACACAAGCTATAGAATAGAAAAAGCCCAACTTCCAGCCTCTTTCAAATGGGGCTATGAACACGCATTCCCGGAAAACTGCGCTTATGGTTGCAATCAAGCAACAGGAAAATGCAATCCAGCGCCAGCCCCACAATACCAATGGCAATGCCAAGGAAACTACAGAATAAAAATAGACCTGTCATGCGGAAACATAATACAAAAAGAATACTGCCAATACGGATGCGACCCAAACACAACACAATGCAAGCCAAAACCACAACCACAATACCAATGGCAATGCCAAGGAAACTACAGAATAAAAATAGACCTGTCATGCGGAAACATAATACAAAAAGAATACTGCCAATACGGATGCGCTAGTGGAAACTGCAATCCAGCGCCAAAACCGCCAGTGAAAACCTGCACTCCAAAAAGCGAAACATTTTGCGATCCAGCACAGCCAGGCAAAGTATTCATTAAATTCACTTACAAGGATTGCTCTGAAGCCAGTTTTTTGTACCAGACTTGTGGAAGCTGTCAAACCTGCAAAAACGGGCAATGCGTTGGCAAATCCACAGGCTTTGAAGTCAAAACAACCCCTGCAAAAACCATTCAACCTGAATCAACTCCAGCAAGCCAGCACAAGCCAACAACAATTTCACAATACCGTGCAACCACAAAACCCACAGTGGTGCCGCCAGTGGTTTCAAGCAATTATGGCAGTCTTTACTCTCCAAGCTCAAAATGGGTTTGCAGTGGTTCTTGGAAAGTGCCAGTTGATGTTTATGGCAGCAAAATATGGGGTTATGCAGAATACTGTGACAATGGCTGCACCAATGGTTCATGCAATCCGGGCAGAAAAGAGTGCACTTACAACAGTGATTGCCCTCAAGGATATTATTGTGCGCGCCTTTCAAGCGGAAACTATTGTAAGCTGAAATAAGGTGAAAAAAAAATGAAAAAATTGTTTATTGCAATATTGTTTTTTTCAATTCTTTCAGGAATGCCTTTCGCTTTTGCAGGCTCTCTCTCAGATTACCGAAAAGGAGGGCAGTCCACAGCAAGCCCTGCTTGCACAAGTTGTTGGCATGAAAGGGATTACAGCATTTCAATGGTTCCAAGATTCCAGTTCTCTTGCCAGAAAGGCTATTACAAGGTTCTTGGAATTTTTTCCACTAAATGGTATAGCGTGAAAAAAGACCTTTTAACAGGCAAAACAGAAAAAACAGAATGCTTTTATGGTTGTGACAGGGTTTCAGGAAAATGCCTTTCTGGAAGCAATTTTAAATGGAAATGCGAGGGCAGTTTTTTCCACCGCAACACAAAAAGCGTTAAAATCAACCTTAACACTGGAAAAATAGTTGAAGAAATCAATTGCGTTTACGGATGCGATTCCGCGTCAGGGAGATGCAAAACAATAAAATGAGGAAAAGCGCTTGACAGCTAGAAAAAAAGGGGGGCGAAAAAAAATGAAAAAAACAAACGCTTTAATGGTTTTATTTTTGTTGCTGGCAGTTTCAATGCCGGTTTTTGCTGATTGCATGATGGGCTGGTTTTGCAAGGACGCATTCCATCGCGCATACAGAGATTGCAATTGCAACTGGCTTCAAACAGAATACTGTCCTTATGGGTGCATTAATGGAACCTGCACGCCAAAACCAAACAGTGCCCCCACAATTCCAGAGGTAAGCATCACCCCAAACCCGGCAACAACAAACAATGACTTAGTGTGCCGCGCTTATTCCACAGACCCTGACAACGACCCAATAGAATACGAATACAAGTGGTATAGGAACAGCGAATACTATTCCACTAGAATTTCAAGCTCTCAAACCAATGTATTGCAGGCAACCCACACTTCCCCTGGAGAAACCTGGATGTGCAAAGTAAGAGCATACGATCAAAAAACCTATTCAAACTATGGATACTACGAAATAACAATTTCTTCAGGACAGCAATGCACTCCTGGCTGGAAGTGCAAGGATTGCTGCACTCGCGCATACCAGAACGCGGACTGCTCTTGGTCCAATGAAGAGGCATGCATTAACGGCTGCCTCAACGGGTTTTGCATTGGTTCAACCCAGAACAGGCCGCCAAGCACGCCAAACGTTTACATTTCCCCTTCTTCGCCTGTGAACTCAGATGACCTTGTATGTTATGCGCATTCCACAGACCCAGACAATGATTCAATAGAATACCATTACACTTGGAAAAGAAATGGTTCCACTTTTAGAAGTTATTCCACGCAAAACAATACAACAACCATAAGCAATTCTTTCACTGAATACGGCGATGAATGGCAGTGCACAGTGAGGGCTTTTGACGGACAAAATTACAGTGATTTCTCTTTTGACACTGTAAAAATCGGTTCTTCTTCCAGTGGTTGTGGTTTCAGCGTTCGCCTTTACCCAGAATACAATTCAATCCGCATGCAAAGAAATGATGCCAGAAACATCAGGGTGAAAATTGAAAACAATTCATGCAATTATTATTGCCTTAACCTTTACGGGAGAGAGTATTCCAGCTATATTGATGCAACAGCCTCAACAAACTATGTTTGCCTTAACCCTGGAGAAAGCACTTGGGTTTCGCTTTCAATACAAACAATTGACGCTCCAAGCGGAAACTATACTGCAAAACTTGAAGCGCAAAGCGGAGGCAACAAGGAAAGCGCTTCAATAAGCATTAAAGTTGAATCCTGTACAACTTGTGGTTCTTGCACTTCAGGCTCTTGCCTTTACATTTCAAGCACAACCAAAGCGCTTTGCAGGGGCGAAACAGGCACTCTCAGCATTTTAGTAAGAAACAATTCAAGCGAAATAAAAGAAGTGGAGCTTGAGGCTTCAAGCACAGAATTCCTAGCATACTTTGAGGAAAGCACAATTGAAGTTGACGCGCGCTCTGAAAAATATGTGCCATTGAAAACATACGTGTACCCTGGCACAAGCCTTGGCTCATACTATGTGAACGTTTCTGCCAGAACAGACCAAGAATACGCTCAAACCAAGGCTTATTTCACTGTAAAGGACTGTGAAGAGCCTGACACTCAATCCTTTACGCTCTCGCTTTCAGGCACTTGCGTTTCCCTTGAAAAAGGCAAGGACAAAAACATTTCCTTTACAGTAAAAAACAACACTTCCAACAACCTGACAGTGAACCTGCAAACAATAGCGGACATTCCGACAGAAGTGCAGGGCTCTGTTGACTTGAACCCAAACGAAACCAAAACATTAAGGTTAAATGCAAGCGCAAGACTGGACGAGGCAACAGGAAAGCATTACGTGAAACTTTATGCTTGGACTGCAAAGCACCGCGAATACAAGACAGCGTGCTTTGATGTTGAAAAGCGCAGGAAAAGCGTTTTCTCTGTAAAGGACAGGAACACTACAATAGAACAGTGCTCTAACGCGGTTTTCTCTCTCTTGATTGAAAACCAGGGCGATTACAATGAAAGCTATTCCATAGAAATAAGCAATAGCACAAAGGCAAAAATAACGCTTTCAGAAAAGAGCTTCACTCTTGCTCCCGGCAAGGGCAGGGAAGTGTTCATAAACGTGGACGCTCCAATGGACTTAAAAGAGGGCACTTACTGGTTTGATGTTTTGGTGAAAGGCAGTGAAACCTTCAGCAAAAGAATTTACTTTAGTGTTGTAAAAGCAAGGGAAAAAGTGCAAGCAGAAATTGAAATTGCCGCATATCCTTCAACAATAATCATTTTCCCGGGAGAAACCAAAAAGGTAAGCGTTGCTCTTGCAAACCGTTCCAGTGAAAAAATTTCAGGAATAAAAATAAATTGGTCCATGCCGCAAGGAACAAGCATTCAAAACGCAATAGTTGACTTGGAAGCAAAAGAAGTGGCAGCATTTGAATTCAATGCGTGGGCATCTGAAGAAATTGCGCCAGAAAACTATTATGGAACGCTTTCAGTTGAATTTGATGGCAGAAAAATCTCAAAAAACATAACAATAGCTGTTGTTTCACCGCAACAACCAGTGCCGGCAGAAAGCGAAGGCAAAAGCAGTGAAGCAACTCAAGGCTTTTGGCCGCTTTCAGCCCTGGCAGCCCTTGGAAAACCACTAGGCATAGGGTTAATTATTTTACTGATAATAGTTATAGTAATGATTGCTCTCAAGGGGTTCATTGAGAGCGACACAAACCATTCAAAGCCGGTCTGGCACAGGAGGTAAAAAAAATGAACGCATTCAACAAATACACGATTTTAGGGCTCTTGCTCATAATGATTGGAATAACCGCAAAAGCCGATTTTGTTTCAGGGCCTTTCCAATTGCAGGCAAAATGCTGCGAGTCAGTTTTAACAGAATACGAGTTCAAAAACAACTGGCCTGAAACAATAGAGTACTCGCTCACCGCAATAGGTGAAAGCGCTGACTGGGTGAACATTAACGGCCAAGAAATTGCAAAAAACCCTCTCGTGTTCTCTCTTGAAGCAAGCGAAACAAAAAAACTTTACGCTTTCTTCACTCCTTGTTGCTATGCAAAACCCGGCACTTACGTGATTGGATTAAAATATTCCTCCAAAAAAGGGGAAAAAACCCAAAACATTACTCTCTCACTGCCAGAATGCAGAACCCTTGCAGTTTCAGTTGAACCAAAAAACAGGGAAGCAGGACAATGCGAGCCAGCGCTCTTTGAAATAAAAATCGCCAACAAAAGCATTACAATGGAAACAGTGCAAGCAAAAATAGAGGGCTTGCCGCCGGAATGGCTTTCAATAGCATTGCCGCAAGAATTCCTTTTAGACAAGGGCGCTGAAAGAGCCGCCCAGCTCAAAATAGAAGCTCCATGCAATGCAGAACTCAAAACATACACTGGAAAAATCACAGCAAAAATAAAAGGCACAGATTTTTCCACTTCCACAGATTTCTCGCTTGAAATAAAAGACAAGCAGGCAATACAAATAGGAACAGATTCACAGAAAAAAATCCAGGCCTGCAACGACCGCGAAGAACAAATTGCAATAACAATAAAAAACACTGGAAGGGCAAAAGACACCCTTCAATTAAGCCTTGAAGCACCAGAATGGATTGAATTAAAAGAAAAAGCCCTGGTGCTGGAACCAAACGAATCAAAAGACATAAAGCTTTACTTTCACACAAGCAATGCAGAGGAAAAAGAATACCCTTTCACAATAAAAGCCTTCTCGCCAACATACGGAAAAGAAACAGTTCAAGAATTCAAAGCAACAATAAAAGACTGCTTTAACCTTGCAATAACAAAAGTTTCCGGCATTGAAAGCGCATGCATTGAAGACACGCTCTCATACGAGTTTGAAGCAGAAAACACGACAAAAAACGCAATAATTGCAAGAGCAAGCATTACAGGAATAAAAGCCACAGTAACACCGGAAACCTTTGAATTAAGGCCAGCGGAAAAGAAAAAAATAACAGTAACCTTCAACCTTGCAGGCGAAAAAACAGGCCAAAAATCCTTTTTGCTGGAAATAGACTCCAACTATTTCAAGTACGCAAAAGAATTCTCTTTCAACCTCAACGACTGCTATTCACTGGAAGTTTCAAAAAAAGGCCTTGAAAAAACAATTGAAATGAGCGCTGGAGCGTTTGTTTGCCCGCAAGGCAAAGCCATTACCTCCACAGTAAAAAACACTGGCACAATGGAGCAAACAGTTTCAATCAAGGCAACAGGCATCAACTGGCTCAAAATAGAGCCATCAGAAATTACACTCAAAGCAGGAGAAACCAAGGAATTCTATGCATTCCTCTCTCCACCAGTAAACATAACAGAAGGACAATACGAGGCATTGCTTGAAATAAAAGCAAGAGATTACAGTGACAAGTCAAAAATTACAGTGAAAGTGAAAACAATTGGATTGGAACAAATAGATGTCTCAGCAGAATCAGAAATAGAGCAGGAAATCCTTGAAACAGAAAAAACAGTAAAAGCAAAAATCAAACTCAAAAACACAGGCAATTGCAAGCTCACAGTAACCGGAATAAAAGGCGAAGGCTATACAGCCAAATTCGACACAGAAGCCTTTGAATTGGATGTAAACGAGGAAAAAACCATTACTGCCACAATCTCGCTCGGCAAAAGCATTGAAGACAAAAACATTTCAATGCAGGTAACCATAAACACAGACAAAGGCGTGATAAAGAAAACCCTCTTGCTGGATTTAGCGAAAGAAGAAGCAACAATGGAAGAAATAAAACCAGAAGAAACCCAAACACCGATTCCAACAGAAACCATTTCAGACCAAAACAAGCAGGAACAAGCAGGGCTCGCAACCCTTGGCGGAAACCGCCTGGCAAACCTTGCAATACTCTTCTTCCTTGGACTAATAGCCTTAATCATTGTAATCCTCACCTATCAAGCATACAAGCAGCCTGAAGGCAAAGGCGAAACAAAAAGCAGTGCAGAAAAAACAACCAATTCAAAGAAAAGCAAAAAATAAAAAAAACAAGACAAAAAAATTAAAAGCCGCAAAAAAATGCGGCTCTTATTCTTTTTTTAACATTTATTCCATGCCTATTTTAGAGCTCCAGCCATTGCACTGTCAAGACAGGCAATGCAACCCACAACACTCTGGCAGGGATCACAACCCTTTAATGGAACAGGTGGAGTGGTAGTGCCGGTGCCAGTTCCAGGCCCAGTACCAGGTCCAGTGCCGGTTCCAGTGCCATTACTTACAGACGGAAAAGTCATTTCAACTGGAGCTGAAAAGAACTCTCTTCCCTCTGCATTCACAAGCCTTGCAGCCAAATACATTTTTGCAGGATATGCTGCCTGGTTGAGCATGACATTTTTCCAAAAAGAGCCTTGCTGGTTTAAGGTTGTAATTTCATCCAAAAGAAAGCCTATTTTTATTTCAGGCTGCCCGCTTATAGTGCTGGTTTTCCACAATCCCAGAGAAAAATCCTTTATTTGGCAGTCAACTCCGGCTCTCACCATAACCGAAAAAATGTCTCCAAAATTCGCTAAATGAAAGCTTTTTGGATCCACTGTTTCCGCACCAGCATAATAAATCTTGCCAATTAAAGGCTTGCAGGCATCAGCGCCAATCAATGGCTTTTGCCCAGTTCCAGTGGTTGCTCCAGAACTTATTTCTCGCAGTTGTGCTTCTGTTGAAACCCACTCAGTGAAAGTGCCACCAGAACCAGTGCCAGTGTCAGTCCTAAACTTTAAACTGTAATCTATTGTCACTGCTGGATCAGCACCGGATTTTATGGAATAATAACTGTAAAGCTTGAAAACCCACCAGCCAATCCTTGTCTTTTCAACATAATCGGGACCACTAATTTTGTCAATCCTGTAAACAATTATGCCATCCCTTGCAAAACCGCCATCCTTCAAATCACACCTTTGCTCTTGCCCAACAGTTTTAAGGCTCAACGTAGGCCTTGGCTCGCAATCCAGTTCATGGATTTCACTGCCTTTCTTCCAATAAAACCTAAGTTTTATTGAAGGCTTTTCCGCTGTAATAGTGCCCTCTTTTGAAATCAATCTTGGCCCGTACAAGAATGCAACTGCAGTGTATTCTCCATGCCAGTCCTTTAAGCCTGAAACATTCACGGAAAAAGCGGTTTCCTGCAATTTAATGAAAGCAGTTGTAGGGCTAGAGGTGTTTGCAACTCCTGCCGCGTATTCTGTGAGATCGCGCCTCATTTCCTGGCTTGTGTCAGCAACCCTTGAATTTATGGTGAAGGCAAAACAGTCAAGGAAAAAAAACAAAAAAACTAAAACCAAAAACTTTTTTTTCATCCTTCAACCATCTCAAAAAAAATCATTTCAGGGTTTGTTCTGCCATTGCCTTGTCAATGCATGCAAGGCAGCCCGCAATGCTCTGGCAGGGATCACAGCCAGCAAGAGGCACTATTTCCTTGCAAGAACCGTCAGCCTGGCACTCGCTGTTCGCAGGGCAACCGCATTCCCGGCAATTATCAACAAACTCCAACGACTCATTACAATACTTTGGCTTTGTTGCAGAGCAATTGTTTTTTATTGTTCCATCAGAGCACTTGTTTTCGCCAGGCGGAGTGGTTGTGCCACCGGAACCAAACTGGAAGGCAATTGTTGCAGAGTTTTTGGGAGAGAACTGCGTTGCCCCCTTTGGTTTCACTTTTCCAGTGATTCCAAAAAACTTTGAACCATTAAAGCCTTTAATTCCGGCAAGAACAATGCCTGGAATTTCCACTGTTTGCTTGTTACTCATTTGGGTTGCCTGCTCTGCAGTGATTGTTCCACCGCCCTTTCTTGAACCCAAAAAGCTTGAATTATCCCAGAAACCGTATTGTGCGCCGGCTTCTATTGCACAGCCCTCTTGGCTCAAGGAAAACTTTCCCTTTACAGAAATTGAATCAATTGAAGAAGAATCAACAGTAACCGTCTTGGAAGAATCATACGTTGTGCCATTGAATTCTGCCTGCACAACTATATAACAAGCGTTGTCTGCAAGACCGCCGCCCGTAATGCTTGTTCCGCCGCCTTCTTGAAATGGCGGGATTTCAACCGGTGGATTGCCTGGGGTTCTTTGTGGTCCTGGGCCTGTAGGGCCAGTCACTGCTGTCTTGCAGGTTCCATCTGCTTGGCAGTTCATTTCTGGCGGACAACCGCATTCTGATGCAGAGCCATTGGCACCACTGCATTTTGCAACCAAAGAAGCGCTTGCATCACAAAATATTGGTTTGTGGGATTGATTGCTTGTTATTTTGTAAACACAAGTGTTTACTGGAATTGCAGTGCCTTCATAAGTGCAGTTTTTTGAGCTTGCAACACATTTGCCTGACTGGCAGGTTGTGCCTGAAGGGCAGCATTGTGTGTGAGAAGTGCAATCCTCAATTGTGCCTTGATTGCAAAAAGTGCCGATTTTTGCTGGATCGCTGCCCTTATAGCATTCCCCGTAAGGGGTTCCATCTGTGCATGTTTTCACAACTGCTCCAGCATCTGTAAAAGGCACAGACTGGAAATCACTGAATTTCCATCTTCCATCACAATTGTATTTGACTGCAAACTTGAAATTCATGCCCTCAATGAACTTGTCATCTGTTCCCTCTCTAGTGGCTTCAAAAAATCCTCTCTTTGGGATAGATGCAACATTAAGCCTTGGTATTAGTGCTTCATAATCCTTATTCCTATCCGCAAGCCAGTCCATTTTTTCTTTGAAAGGCGGATCAAGTTGTTCGCTTGTAAAAGGCAAAGAAAAATCCTGCAAATTTGATGGGTTGTCTTTTACCTGTGCATCTACTGTAAAATTCCAGAACTGGTAGAACAAAAAGACTTCACTTGAAAAATCCCTTGTGCTTTTGTTTGGATCAACTTCGCCTTCAGAACGAAAAATTGAGTCAAATGCAGCTTTCACACTTGCAAATTCGTTTTTTACTGGATAATTGAAAACATGCCAGTAGGTGTTGAAATTAAGTATTTGTTTTCTTGTTGAAACAATCAATACTGCCTTGGAGGCTGTGCAGCTTTCGTCTCCCAATCCAAGCGTTAAATTGACTGTTTTTCCCTGAGTGAGGGTTCCACCACCATAATCAAGGCTTTGAATCGAGGGAATACACTTAGAGCAATCACCTGTTCTCTCGCCAATTGGAACACACATTGATTTGCCTTCCGGCCCCAAAACCTCTGTTTCGGTTTCAGGATCACACATTGGTGAAATATCAGCTTCACAATGTCCTTGTTCATTGCAGTGAAAGCCGCTTTGACATGGAGGACACAAATTGCAGTTTTCTGTAAGAGAGCCATCATTGCAATACATGTTGTTTGCACCGCATTTGCCATGTTTAATTGAACCGCAAGACCTTGAACCAACAGCGCCATCAGAAGGAAAAGGTGGAACTTGTTCAGATGAAAGACCTCCACCTGTCAATTGAGGCCCTGGATTTTGAGATGCAACTGTTGCAAAAAACAGTACTGTGAACAATGAAAAAATAATGGCTTTGGCTGCCAGCTTGGATGAAAACAATTCATTCCACCTCTTTGTCCCTTGCCAAAACCTCGCCTGTTGGCTTCAAATAACCTTGTCCGTCAACATTCATCTTGAAAGCCATCATGTAAGTTTTGCCATCGGCTTTCTTATACTTGAAAATGAAGGCATAGGATTGATTGAACTTCACGCCAGGGCATGATATTACATAATAGGGTTGAGTGCCTTCAGCATCTTTAAAGTCTAGATAGTCACCAGAAACAGAGCAGGAAAGCTTTGTTCCTGTCAATGAACCTTCTCTCAATTCAAAAAACTGGTTTAAATTCTTGTAAACCGCTTCATGTTGTGGTTTGGCTTCCAAAGTGCTTAAATCCTTTCCAGCAAACCAAGAAGCACATCTCAAGGCATTATCGTAATCGCTAATAGTTGCACCTTCACGTTTTATTTCGTCAAAATAAAACAGCAAAGTAAAAGTCCCTGTAGGGGGCACACTTTCTGGTTCGCATTTGTGGGTTCCAATATTGCATTTTTGGCCTGTCGGGCAATCTCCGCAATTCAAGGTTCCACCGCAACCATCATCACCAGTGCC
>JAVYME010000031.1:0-13674 GCA_038736825.1 Candidatus Iainarchaeum sp. | reverse complement strand
AGTGTTAGCAATAGGGGGAACAAAACCGCCCTCGTCACCCAACGCAATGGCTGAAGCCCCAAACCTTTTCTTCAGTTTTTCTTTGAGAACCATATAGGTTTCCACACTCATTTGAAGGCCTTCAGCAAAAGACTTTGCTCTTGCAGGGGCAATCATGTGCTCTTGTATGTCGTGTTCAAAGCCAGCGTGCTTGCCGCCATTGATTATGTTAAGCATTGGCAATGGCAAGCGAAACTTTTTGTTTCCAAAAAGTTCTCCCAAGTACTCAAACAATTCTTTTTCCTCTGAAAGCGCTCCTGCGCGCGCAACCGCTAGTGAAACTGCAAGGATTGCGTTTGCTCCAAGCCTTGCCTTGTTTTCAGTGCCATCCAGTTTAATCATTAAGCGGTCTATTTCCTCTTGAGCGCAAGCATTCAATCCCTTTATTTTGGGGGCAATTGTTTTTTCAATGTTTGAAACCGCTTTCAAGACAGATTTTCCTTTATATGCTTTTCCGTTGTCCCTTAACTCTACTGCCTCAAAAGTGCCAGTTGAAGCACCGCTTGGCACTAAAGCGCAGGCAACACCATCTGTTGTTTCAACAAAGCACTTTATTGTCGGATTGCCCCTGGAATCCAAAACCTGCATTGCCCTCACAGACTTGATTTTTGCCATAAAAACACCCAAAATAAGGAACACGCATAAACTTTTAATGATTAGTAATCAATCTATTCTTCACTCTTTGGGGGCATTTTAGTGGAAAACATTGTTGTTCTCTCTGGAAATGCAAACCTGGAACTGGCAAGGGAAACAGCAAAAAATTGTGGCTTGAAGCTTGGAAAGCTTGCAATTGAAAAATTTCCAGACTTGGAAACCTATGCGCGAATTGACACGCCATTAAAGCAAAAAAAGGTTTTCATTATACAGCCAACTTGCACTCCGGCAAACGAGCACTTGATTGAATTGTTGTTGGCTGCAGATGCTGCAAAGCGTGCTGGAGCAAAAAAAATAATTGCAGTAATGCCTTATTATGGTTATGCAAGGCAGGACCGCAAAGTCAAGGAAGGCGAGCCTGTTTCAGCACAATTGTTTTCAATACTGCTCAAAAGCGCTGGAGTCAACGAATTCATTGCAATGGATTTGCACTCGCGCGCAGTGGAAAAATTCTTGAAGCCAAAAGCGCACTTGCATGCACTCCCAATAATAGCACAATATTTTAAAAGCAAAAAAATCAAAGACCTGGTTGTTGTCGCTCCAGACAAGGGCGCGCTGAAAAACGTCAAAAAACAGGCAAAAGCCTTGAACGCAAAAATTGCAGCAATCTCCAAGAAAAGGCTTTCAGGCTCCCAGGTTGTTGCAGAAAAAATTGAAGGGGAAATAAGGGGAAAAAACTGTGTCATCATAGACGACATAATCAGCACTGCTGGCACAATGTGCGAAGCAATAAAAATCCTGAAATCAAACGGCGCTCAAAACGTTTATGTTGCAGCAACCCATGGAGTGCTTGCAGGAAAAGCAATTGAAAGGCTGAAGAGCGCGCCAGTGAAGGAAGTGATTGTCACAAACACAATACCGCAAAAAGAACACAAAAAAGAATTGAAAAAATTGCGGGTTTTAAGCATTGCACCACTGCTCGCCCAAGCAATAAAGCAAAGCAAATAGTTCACCAAAACTCTGCCTTCCTCTTCACTGCAATCACTTCAATCACAACATCACAGCCCTTTTTCACAGTATCACTGATTTCAACACAAGTGCTGGCAGGTCTTGCCTTGGCAAAATACTTGTCTCTTACTGCAGACATTTCCTTGAAGTCTTTCATGTTTTTGAGAAAAATTGTTGCCTTTGCCACATTGTCAAGGGAAGCGTGCGCTTCACCCAGTATTTTTTGAATGTTTTGGAAAATGAATTCTGTTTGCTTTTTGATGTTTCCTGGCGCAACAGGCTTTCCTTTTGAATCAATTGCCATTTGACCGGTTACAAAAATTATTTCCGCATCGCCTATTTCCGCCTTAACTCCATGCGAGTAAGCCCCCAAAGGCGGAGTGAAATTTTTTGGATTCAATAAAACCTTTGGCAAAAAAAACCACCTCTTTAAAGCTTTAAACCCATCAAACCGGTTTCTTCCTCTAACTCGCGATGCAATGGAATCGCTGACTTTAACAGAACAATTTCTGCAGTGATTTTGACTTTTGCAGAAAACAAGTGCCCGCCCCTCAACTGCTTTTTTTCATTTGAAAGCGCAGCATGCAAGTGAAAATTGTAACCCTTTGCATCCCTTAAAATCAAGCCATTCAAGGCAACAAGTTCGTGGGGTTTTTTGAAAAATTGCTTTGCATAATCGCCTTTTTTCCTGAAATAGCCGAGCTCGAAATCGGAAAGCATGCCGACAGCGGAAACAACAATTGCAGTGGCACACTCTGAGCCTTTGCAAGCCAACTCCAAGCCCTCAAAAAAATCCTCGCCGGCAAAAAGGCGCACAAACAAAATGCCTGATTCTTCCTTGAAACGCATATTTGGATAGTGAAAGGCAAAACTTAAATATATAGCCCGTTTTATGAAAAAAAAGCTATGCTTTCCTATTCCACTGGCTTTTTTTCTTTCTTGTTTCAACACCGCTTTTTTTCGCCCAACGCTTTGCCCTAAAAGCAAACGGTTTTGCAAAAAAATGCTCAAACGCAGTGGATTGCAAGACTATTCTGCTCTTTATCCCGTTTTCCTTGCACCACTTGCTAAGGGCAATGCCGTCAGGCCTTGCGATCAATCCGCCGGGTTTCCTGAAATAAAGGTCTGTGACAATCAAGTCAAAATTGTTTTTTTTAATTAGTTCTTTGGCTTCCTTATGGAAGAAGCCAAATAAACCCTGTAACCGGCTGCCAAATATTCTCTTGCAAATCTTTCTCTGAATTTTCTCTTGTCATCAACAACTAAAACGGTTTTTTGCAAGGCTTTCTCCATACCAAAAAATAACAGCATTATGCTTATAACACAACTTCAGGCAAGGTTTTTCAAGCCAAGGCTTTCAGCAAACTCTAAAACCTGCACAAACTCCAGCCTGGAAAGCCGCTTGTTTATTTCTGGAAACCTGAAGGAATTAAAGGCGGGATAGTATTGGTCCATTATGTTAACACGCGTATTCTTTCCAGTGTTTTTTGCAATCCATTCAAGGATTGGCTTGGCACAACATTCAATGTGGGATGGCATTACCAAAACCCTTACAAGCAATTCTGCATTCTTTTTTGCTTTGAGGAGGTTGCTTTTTGCGGTTTCCACATAAAAGGGTGAATCACTGTATTTTTCAGCGCACTCGTTTGAAAAATAGCGAAAATCAAGCAAAAAAACATCCACAATTCCTTCCAACAGCCTTGCAGTCTTTTCACTATAATAAGAATTGGAGTTCCAGACAACAGGCAGTGACGCTTTTGTGATTGAAAGCGCTTTTAATATTGCCAAAAGGTTTGGAGTGGGGTCACCGCCGACAAAATTAATGTTTTTGCAACCCTGTGCTTGCATTCCCTCCATGCATTGTGCAATCCTTTCAAAACCCCATTTTTCCCCCAATTCTGCGTTCACGCTTTGTGGAGCATTCTGGCAGTAAACACAACGCATTGTGCAACCTGAAAAAAAAATAGTTCCAGAAGGCACAAGCTCGGCCTCCTCGCCATAATGCGGGTGAGCGCCAAAAACCCTTGGTTCAACACCAGCACCACAAAAACCTTTCACTCCATGCAATCTGTCAACCCCGCAACTTCGCTCGCACAACTCGCAGTTTTCAAGAATGCATTCAGTTTCGCCTATTTTTTCATTCAAAAAACCAGTTTCACGTGCTAAAAAAAAGCGAGGCATTTGATTGCCTGCAACAATGGCTTCATAGTGCTCAAGACCAAAAACCATGCCAGAATAAAAGTCCAAAAAATTGAATAGTTTAATGCAAGACAGCACAAAAATATATATATATATATATAAGTTAAGAGATAATTCAAAGGGTGATTTTATGAAAAAATCGTTAATTATGTCTTCTCTTTTAATAACACTCCTTTTATTTTTAGGCTGCATTGGGCCTCAATCAAACCCAAGCCAGCCGCCAACACCACCTCCTGCAACAGCAACCCCCTCAGCTCAAACACCAGAAACGCAAAATTGCACTACCGCTGAATGCTTCAAGCAAAACGCAGAAAAATGCACAAAAGCAAACTTCACAATAACAGAAACAGTGCAGGAAACAACAACAAAGGCAGAAGCAAACATTACAGGCAAAGAAGGAGAAAAATGCCAAATCACTATAACACTAAAAGAAATCACCCTTGCAAAAGCAGAACCACAAAACGAAACAGAACAAAAAATAAAAACAGCTCTAGAAGAATACCTGAACACCCTAAAAGGGACAAGAACAACCTGCAGCTTCACACCGGCCGAAGCAAGCCAAACAAACTTTGAAAACACTGCATTCATATTCAGAAACCAATGCACTGGCAGTCTAAAAGAAAAACTGCAGGAAATTGAAACAAAAATAAAAGAAATAATCTCCAAGGCAGGTGAACAACAATGAAAAAACCCCTGACAATATTTATTTTATCCATTCTACTGTTACAATTTGCGCTTGCAGAAACAGAAAACTTCATTCAAGCTGATCGCGAAAGCGAACCAAGATGGGATGGCTACATAATTGAATTAAAAGCAGAGCCCTTGCTAAAATACAGGGCGGACAGCGAAGCAACCATAAAAACAATGCAAGAAAAATACAAAAACCTACCAGAAAGCCAAAAAAACTCAATCCTTGGCAAAATCCTCAGCGCAAACATAAAAATTGACCTCGAACTGCTAAGGCAAAAAGTGAAAAGCCAAACAGAACAAATTGCCTTAGAACAAGAACAGGCAAAAGCATTCCTAGAATCCCTTGGCATACAGGAAAGAACAATAACCGAAATAAAGCACACATTCAACGGAATATACGCCAAAATATCAGAAGAACAAGCAAGACTGCTGGAACAAAAACCATTCGTAAAAGCAGTCCACAAAAACTATGAAGTACAAGCTCTGTTAAACGAATCAATTCCATTGATTGGCGCCACAGAAGCATGGAACCTAACCGACAACAGCGGGCAAAAAATAACAGGAAAAGGCAAAAAAATAGCAATAATAGACACAGGTGTGGACTACACACACCCTGACTTGGGCGGCTGCCTTGGACCAAACTGCAAAGTAATAGGAGGATACGACATAATAAACAACGACAGCGATCCAATGGACGACCACTGTCATGGGACACACTGCGCAGCAATAGCAGCAGGCAATGGAACACTAAAAGGAGTCGCACCAGATGCAAAAATACTCGCATACAAAGTCCTCAACTCCTACGGCTTTGGAACCATAACAGGAATAATAAAGGGAATAGAACTCGCCGTTGACCCAAACCAAGACGGAGACTATTCCGACCGCGCCGACATACTCTCACTAAGCCTAGGTGGCTATGGAAACCCAGACGACCCCATGTCAAAAGCAGTTGACTCAGCCGTGGAAGCAGGCAGTGTTGTAGTCGTAGCAGCCGGAAATTCAGGCCCTTCAACTGAAACAGTAAAAAGCCCTGGCTGTGCAAGAAAAGCAATAACCGTTGCAGCAACAACAAAAAAAGACACTGTCGCTTATTTCAGCTCGCGTGGACCAGTTAAAACCTCAAGCGGAGGCATATTGGTAAAACCGGACATTTCCGCCCCAGGCGACTACATATGCGCTGCAAGATATGACAAAAAAAGCACAAAAACCTGCTTGGATGAAGAACATATTTCTCTCTCTGGCACTTCAATGGCAACACCGCATGTCGCAGGACTTGCAGCACTTGTATTGCAAGCCCACCCAGACTGGAATCCCAGCGAAGTGAAAGCGGCAATAAAAAACACTGCAAAAAACATAGGCGACACAATATTCGCGCAAGGCTGGGGCAGAATTGATGCAACAAAAGCCGTGCAATCATCCAAACCACCAATAGCAGAATTAGACGCAATAGAAGGCACACCAGAAACATATTTAATCATAAAAGGAACTGCAATAGGAGACCAGTTCGAACTTTACCATTCAAAAAAAGACAGCGACCTTAGTTCAGTCGACTGGACCTTAGCCTGCTCTGAAAAAGCAACAATAACAAAAGGCATTATCTGCAAAATCGACATTTCCAGCTTCCCCGATGGAACATACCCAATAAAGCTGGAAGTAACCAAAGAGTCTCAAAAAAGCATTGATTACAGCATCATAAAAAAGGGAGGACCGGATTTGCTTATAGAAGACATTTGGATTTCTGATAATAACAAGATTAACTACAAAATCAAAAACCAAGGAAACACCCCAATAACAAACACAACATTCTACAACGACCTATTCACAGACGGATCAACCAAATACACAACATGGGACACAATGTACGAAATACCAGCCAACACAACAACAACCAGAACAATGCCAGGCTGGACCTGCACACCAGGAAAAACCCACCAAATAAAAATACTCGCAGACTCACTAAACTACATAAAAGAATCAAACGAAAACAACAACAGCCTAGAAAAAACACTCACCTGCCCAACCACAACAACACCCACGCCAACCCCCACAACAGAACAAATAAAATGCATCTTCAACAACAGCAACACAACACAAACCTGCTACACAATAGAACAAAAATTCGAATGCACAGGAACCACAAGCTGCACAACAACAATACAAGGAACAAACGGGACAAAACTAACATGGAAAAGCACATGCGGAGGATACAACTACACAACAATAGACGGAACACCAAAAACAATAACATTCGAGTGTAGTACAACCAAAGACTTTCAGCTTCCACTGATAGCTAACTGGAATTATTTTTCAACCCCAGTAAGCGATCAATCTTTCACTCTTTCAAAATTATACCAATTGTGTGGAATAACCCAAGTTTCATATTATGACCCAAATCTCAACACTTATAAGTACCTATATTATTCATCCACTCCAAGCCGTGTCCTTGAACCCGGAACAGGCTTTTCTGCTTATTCTTCATACAAGTGCACTGTATCATTGAATGGTGCAATCTGGGACTTCCAACCATTAAACTTGGAGGCAAACAAGGCATATCTGATAGGAGCGCCTTATTCGGAAGTGACAACAGAACAAATAAAGGGCAATTGCGCGCTTGAAAACCTCAAATTCAAATACTATGATTATAGCAGTGGAAGCCAGCAGACTATAATCACCTCAATCCTTTATCCGGGAAAATCCTATTGGGTTACAACAACCCAGAATTGCACTCTTTACAAGCAGTAAAGCAAAAAAAGACTGAATAAGCTCATTTCGCAAAAAAATTTAAGTCTTTTAACCTTAACCGGGCAATAACAGATTATGCCTGTTTCTTTTCAGACAGAAAAGTACTCTGATGCGGAAATATATGCATCACTCAATCCATTGCTTGGAGCATGGTTCAAGCATGAATTCGGTTCTTTTACTGAACCCCAAAGATATGCAATAATGAACATTCATAACCTTCAAAACACCCTGGTTACAGCTCCAACTGGAACCGGAAAGACATTATCGGCTTTTGCCGCAGTCCTTAATGAATTAATAACGCTTTCAGAGCACAACCAGCTGGAGGACAGGGTTTACTGTGTTTATATTTCGCCTTTGAGGGCGCTCAGCAATGACATAGAAAAGAACTTGAATGAACCGCTTAATGCAATCACTAGGGTTGCAGAAAAGATAGGGAAAAAAATAAGCGTGCGCGTGGCTGTGCGAACAGGTGATACGCCTGCAAGTGAAAGGTCTTCAATGCTCAAAAAACCACCACATATACTGATAACCACACCGGAATCGCTTGCAATACTTCTTAATTCAACCAGGTTTGTGGAAAACTTCAAAAAAACAAAGTGGGTTATAGTTGATGAAATCCATTCGCTTGCGGAAAACAAGCGAGGTGTTCACTTAAGCCTTTCCCTTGAAAGGTTGCAGCAATTGAACCCGGAAATCTGTCGCATAGGCTTGAGTGCCACCATCAGCCCGCTGGAAGAGGTGGCAAAATTTTTGGTTGGAATGAAAAACGAAAAAGAGGAAAGGGATTGCAAAATTGTGAATGTTCAATTTTTGAAGGGTTTGGATCTTAAAGTAGTCAGTCCTCTGCCAGACCTCATTAACACCACTTCAGAGCAAATCAGTGAAAAACTCTACGAAAAACTGGATGAACTCATACAATCACACAAGACCACGCTTGTTTTCACGAACACTCGTTCAGCCACAGAGCGCGTTGTAAACCACTTGAAGGAAAAATTTCCAGGCAAATATGAAGGGCAGATTGGCGCACACCATTCCTCAGTGAGCAGGGAAAAGCGGTTAAGCATAGAGGACAAGCTGAAAAAAGGGGAATTGAAGGCGGTTGTCTGCTCGACAAGCCTTGAATTGGGCATAGATATTGGATACATTGACTTGGTTGTCTTGCTTGGCTCTCCTAAAAGCATTGCCAGGGCACTGCAAAGGATTGGCAGGAGCGGGCACCACTTGCATGACACAATAAAAGGCCGCATAATTGTTTTGGACCGCGATGACTTGGTTGAATGTTGTGTGTTGTTGAAGAATGCTGTAGAGCAAAAACTGGACAGGATTAGTATTCCCCAGAATTGCTTGGATGTTTTGGCTCAACAGGTTTATGGCATTGCTATTGCTGGAAAGATTCATGAACGGGACTTGTTTTCTCTTGTAAGGAAAAGCTATTGTTATCGTTCGCTTTCAAGGGCTGACTTTAATGAAGTGATTGCCTATCTTAGCGGTGAATATTCTTCGCTTGAAACCAGGCATGTTTATGCAAAAATATGGTATGACAAGGAAAGCGGTTTTATTGGGCGAAAGGGAAAATTTGCTCGCGTGATATATATGACAAATGTTGGCACTATTCCGGAAGAAGCCCAAATAAAAGTGAAAATTGGAAATCACACTATTGGCAGCATTGATGAGGCTTTCCTTGAAAGAATGCGCAAAGGCGATGTTTTTGTGCTTGGTGGGGAGAAATTTGAATTTCTTTATTCGCGTGGAATGACTGTGCAGGTTAGGGCTGCAGAGTTCAGGCCGCCGACAATTCCGAGCTGGAGTTCTGAAATGCTGCCTTTAAGTTTTGATTTGGCTAATGAAATCCAGAAATTTCGTTTTTTGATGGAGGAAAAGCTGAAATCTGGTGTGAAGAGAAAGGAGGCTGTGGATTTTTTGCAAAAATATCTTTATTGTGATTCCAATGCGGCAGAGGCTATATTCAATTATTTTAACGAGCAATTTCGTTATGCGAGGGTGCCGCATGAGAGGAGGATGGTGGTTGAACAGGTGAAGGAGGGTGAAGAGAATTCGCTGATATTTCATTCTTTGTATGGGCGCAGGGTTAATGATGCGCTTAGCAGGGCTTTTGCTTGGGCTTTGTCGAAAACAGTTCATACTGATGTAATGGTGAGTGTTAATGATAACGGTTTTGTGCTTACAACCAATAAAAAAATGCCAATTGAAAGTGCTTTTAATGTGCTGGAAAAAAATGATTTGCGGGTGGTGTTGGAGAGGGCTATAGAGGACTCGGAAGTTTTAAAGAGGAGGTTCAGGCATTGTGCTACGCGTGCTTTGATGATTTTGAGGAATTACAGGGGTAGAGAGAAAAGCGTTGGAAAGCAGCAAATGAGTGCAAGGCTGTTGCTTAGTGCAGTGAGGGGCATTGATGAAAATTTTTCCATATTAAAGGAGGCAAAGCGCGAGGTAATGGAGGATTTGATGGATATAGGGAATGCAAAGAGGGTGATTGAAATGGTGAATTCTGGAAAAATCAGGGTTGAAAAAATCCAGCTTGAAACCCCGAGTCCTTTTGCGTTTGGAATTTATGCCATGGGGCGCATGGATTTGGTGAAAATGGAGTCAAGGCTTGAATTCATAAAGAGAATGCATTCAAGGGTAATGAGCAAAATAGGCGGGTGAAATGAAAAAAGAGATTTTTGGCGGGGCAAAACCTGTTGGGTTGGGTTTGTTTTTTGAAAGGGAAGGGATTCTTGCAATAGCGGACTTGCACTTGGGTTATGAGGAAATGCTTAACTCGCAGGGTATTTTTTTGCCGCGCACAAATTTTGAAAAAGTAAAGGAAACCCTTGAAGGCATGTTCAAGGAATTGCCGGAATTAAACATGATTGTCATTCTTGGCGATTTAAAGCACGAATTTGGCTTTATTTCAAGGCAGGAATGGAGGGAAGTGATTGAAATGCTGCAATTCCTGCAAGGGAAAGCCAAAAAAATCGCTCTTTTGAAAGGCAACCATGATAAAATTCTTGGCCCGCTCGTGAAATGGGAACGCCTAAAAATACGGGAAGAATTATACATAACAAGTGCTGGTGTTTTGTTTTTGCACGGAGATAAACTAAGCCACAGTGCAGAATTCAAAAAAGCAAAAACCATTATAATTGGCCACGAGCACCCAGCTATTGCTTTGAGAGATGGCGTGAAATCCGAAATGTTCAAGTGTTTTTTGAAAGGCAAATTCAAAGAAAAAAAACTCATAGTTTTGCCAAGCCTTGACATGATTTCCATTGGCACAAATATTTTAAGGGAAAAACCACTAAGCCCATTCCTTCAAGGCAATTTAAGCGATTTCGAGTGCTGGCTTGTAGAAGACAAAGCATATTATTTTGGCAAACTCAAAGAATTAAAGTGACTGCTTTACTGGTTCCAGCCATGCAGTAAAATGCCTTAACGGTCCAGAGCCCTTGACTATCCTGTAGCCTGAAACCTTTTCCTTCCTTTCAGCAATTTTTTTATGCGCTTCAATAACCACATCCATGTGCGCGTTTGTGTAAACCCTTCTGGGAATAGCCAAGCGCGTGAGCTCAAGCTTTGGGTAACGAGTTTTGCCGTTTTCACCTGGCTCTGCAAACATCATGGAACCGATTTCGCAAGAGCGAATGCCTGCCTCTATATACAATTCAACTGCAAGAGCATGCCCTGGAAACTGGCATTGAGGAATATGCGGCAAAAACCTTTTTGCCTCAACATAAACCGCGTGACCACCAGGAGGCCAGACAACTGGAATTCCTGCACTCTTCAAGCCTTTTGCAAGGTAACTGGTTTGCGCTATTCTGCTTTCAAGGTATGCAAGGTCAAGCCCTTCAAATAAGCCGCGCGCTATTGCCTCTAAGTCCCTGCCTGCAAGCCCTCCATAAGTTGGAAAGCCCTCCATTAAAATCAGCCTGTCCCTGCATTTTTCGAAAAGCCTTAAGTCATTCATTGCAAGAATGCCTCCAATGTTTGCAATTGCGTCTTTTTTTGCACTAAAAGTGCAGCCGTCTGCATAAGAGAACATTTCTTGCGCTATTTCAAGAGGGCTTTTTTCCTTATATCCTTTCTCGCGTTGCTTGATGAAATAAGAGTTTTCAGCATACCTGCAAGCATCTATGAAAAAGGGCTTTCTGAAATCACGCGCTATTTTTGATGCTTCTTTAATGTTTTTCATTGAAACCGGCTGCCCTCCCCCGCTATTGTTTGTCACAGTCACCATCACCAAAGGCACTTTTTCACTGTTTTCAGACAAAAATTTTTTCAGCGCTTTTGTATCCATGTTGCCCTTGAAAGGCAGATTCTTGAAAGGCTGTGCGGCTTCCCTGCAAGGAAAATTCACTGGAATGCCGCCGTTAGCCATTATGTTGGCGCGAGTTGTGTCAAAATGCATGTTGCTTGGAACAATCATGCCTGGCTTGATTATTGAGGAAAAAAGCACGTTTTCTGCAGCCCTGCCCTGGTGTGTTGGCATGAAGTGCTTAAAGCCAAAAATTTTTTTCACTGCCTTTTCAAGGCTTTGAAAACTGCGACAGTTTGCATACGCTTCATCGCCAACCATTATGCCAGCCCACTGGTTTTGAGACATTGCACCAGTGCCAGAGTCAGTGAGCAAATCAATGAAAATGTCTTGAGAGCGCAAATTGAACAAATTGTAATGCGCTTGCCTTATCCTGCGCTCTCTTCCAGCAAGTGAAAGAATTTGAACTGGCTCCACCATTTTTATTCTATAGGGTTCAGCCATTCATTTTCCCCTAAGCTTTCTTGCCGCTTCAAGAAGGTTTATGGCAAGCCTTGGCAGCCTTTCAATTACATCTTTTGACTTTAAGATTTCATCCTTTTCAGGTTCTGGATTTCCCTTAAGGTAAAGGCAATCCATCACCCTAACCCCAATCATGCGAAAAAAAATGCAAAGGTTTTCAGCATTATGCTCTATTCCGCCCCCAAGAGGGGAAGCCCCAATGCAAACAATCGAA
This sequence comes from Candidatus Iainarchaeum sp., assembly GCA_038736825.1. Taxonomy (GTDB): domain Archaea; phylum Iainarchaeota; class Iainarchaeia; order Iainarchaeales; family DTGL01; genus JAPLVS01. The sequence continues at coordinate 1,414 of JAVYME010000031.1, read as the reverse complement.
GCAACGCGGTCCTTGAACTGGTCTTGAGTTCCAAAAAGAACATCCGTGCGATCAATAAAGTTTTTTAAAATTCCAGGCGGCATTGCATAATAGGTCGGGGAAACAACAACATAAGCGTCAGAATTCTTGAACATTTCCAGCAAACCTTGCATGTCATCCTTTGCCTTTTCATGACCGGCATGCCAGGGCAAAATGTTTTTTTCCCTTAAAAGCACCAAATCCACTCGAGCGCCGTTTTCCCGCAAAAGTTCAGCAAGCCTTTTTGAAATGGATTCAGAGTTGCCAGAGCGGGGGCTCCCGCATAAAACCATAACTCTTGGAACAAACGGCATGCCATTATCTTTAATCAAAAAACAATAAAAAGCATTGCTTGGAAAAACAATAAAATCACTAAATGCAGCCTACCTTAAATATTTATATTCCAACCCCTTAATTATATAGATAAAAATGAAGAGAACCTCTATTTTCTTGGGGCTTTTGTTGCTCTTATTTGCAAACACTTGGGCAGCATGCACTGGCACAGCAGCATACAGCACTCCGCCTTTCTCATTAGCAACTACCCCCAAATGTCAATCCACATACCTTGCTAACCCTTGCCAAAATGCCAATGACAATTTTACCACCACTCACTGGCTAAGTGGAAACAACTCTTGTTGTCCAAGCTGGATTTATTTTGACTTATCAAGCAAAAAATGTGTTAGTGGAATAAAGCTCTACATTGGAACTGGTTCAAACTATTTGCCTCAAGTGCAAGACATACAGGTTTCAGATGATGCCATAAATTGGACAACTGCTTCAAGCGACTTTAAGGTGAGTAATCTCAACACTTGGACTGAAAATACCTTCAATGAAATTCAAGCAAGATATGTGCGAATCTATATAACATCTAGTCCATCTGATAAGGTAACCATAACAGAAGTGCAAATCAAAACCAGAACCTATACTCCAAACAATCCTCCATCAATTGAATCAGTTTCTGGCTCGCCTGACCCAGTGATTGCAGGAAACACTATAACCTTTGCAACCAACTGGAGTGACCCTGATCCAGGAGAACTAGTAAAAGTACACATTTGCAAAACAAACTCTATTTCAAGCGGTTCCTGCACTGGAGGAGCATGGTGCAACACACCATCCTTTTCCACAGCAAACCCAACAAGTTGCACCTACACAACACTTGAAACTGAAAACGGAACAAAAAACTATTACGCCTTTGCATGCGACGACGAAGGAGCCTGCTCTACCTCAAAAACAGGAACATTCACAATACAACAACCAACCCCAACACCAACACCCACACCAACCCCAACACCAACACCCACACCAACACCAACACCAACACCCACACCAACACCAACACCAACACCCACACCAACACCCACACCAACACCCACACCAACCCCAACACCAACACCAA
>JAVYME010000030.1:0-14077 GCA_038736825.1 Candidatus Iainarchaeum sp. | reverse complement strand
TTTTTGACTGCTTTTGCGTTGAGTGCGTTGGCGCCCAAACCGTAAACTGTTTCTGTGGGAAAAGCCACAATGCCGCCTTTTTGGATTATGGCTGCTGCTTTGCGGATTTTTTTTGTTTCTGGTTTTTTTGGATTGATTTTTATTATTTTTGTCATTTTCTCCATTTAATTCACACTGAAAGAGTTTATTAATGGGTTTAGTGTTTTTATTTGGGGTGAAAGAATGTTTAATGAAATTACTTTTTATCCAGTGCTTGGTTTGCCTTTAATAGTTTATGGTGGCATTTTGACTTTTTTGTGTTTTTTGTTCACTGCCTTTATTGCTGTAATGAATTCAAAGGGTAATACTGTTATTGCTCCAAAATGGCATCCTAGAATGGCAAAGATTTCCATATTGCTTGCAATAGTGCATGGCGGGCTTGGATTGCTGGCTTACCTTTGAATGCATTAATCGCATTCGGTTTTGGTTTTTTTCAAGTAAACGCGTTTGTTTTCTCCTTTGATGGCGTGTTCTAAGAGTTTTTCTGTCAGCCTTGAATCCCATTCTTTTGAGTTCAATTTTTTTGCAAGCTCGTAATAGTTTATGTCTAGTACTTCTTCTAGTTTTCCGTTTTCCTCTAAAATTTTCCTTATGTGCATTCTTGATTCCTCTGGAAAGGACAAGTGTGGATAACTGGCAAGGGTGGCAATGAAATCGCTTCCAGCAATTTTTTGCACTCCATTTTGTCTTGAAAACTCGAACAATTCTTTTTTCACTGTTTCTATTTCTGGCTCTATTTTTTCCAAAAACTCTTTTTTCAGGCTTTCAAGGCGAGCGTATTTGTTGACTAGTTTTACTCCGTCTTCTTCCAAGAATTCTTTTGGGGAAAGGTTTTCTGTTGCAAGGAGGTGTTTTTGTTTTGGACAGAATTCTCCGAATTCGCACCAAGCGCAAAGCGCGGATTCTTTTGCTGGAAAATCGTTTTCTTTTTGCGCTAACTCTATTTTTTCAATCAAGTTTTTCACTTCTCTTTTGAGGTTTTCTAATTGTTCTTCTGTGCGCTTGGAGCGCATTTCTTTTCCAATGCTCAAATAATGCCATACCAAGTCTATTTTTTCTGCATCTGGAAAGCGCTTTTTCACTGCAATGGCGTACAGGGCGAGTTGTCTGTCCAAGTCTATTTCTTCCTGGCTTGGAGGGTTCATTTTGGTTTTATAATCGTGCACTTCGTATAAGTCGCCTGCCAAAGCCAGGCGGTCTATTATTCCGCGCAATCTGTGCCCGTCACCCAAGTCTATGGAGACTTTTTCCTCTAATCCCAGGGTTTTGGATTGGTTGAAGGGCTTGTATTGATTGAAATATTCTGCAACATATTGTTCGCCCATTTTTTCATAGTTTTCTGCAGAGTATTCTTTTCTTACAATGTGAACGCCGTCATGCCAGTTTTTGTCCCATTGCTTGGAATAAAAATCCAAAAGCTCTTGCAGGGAATCTTCTTTTTGAAAGCGCTTGTCCCTGTAAAGTTTTTCCAGTGTTTCGTGGACTCGCGATCCCATAAAGGATTCAATGCTTTCGCGCCCTGTTTGAATTTTGTCAATGTATTCAAACTTGAATTTTAAGGGACAGTTTTCAAAGGCTTCAAGCCTTGAATGAGAGAAAACCATTTTTGGCATGAAAGGAATTTTGCTGCATTGGTTTTAAAATGTTCACTAATCAAAGCGCAATCTTTCAATTTTTTAATTCAAAATTAGACTGGTTTTAACCGCAGTGCAAGAAGCCCTTTATGTATTCTTCGGCTCTTTCTTTGTCCAATTTCAAGTCTTTGTTTAAGTCTTTGTCGTTGTAGGACTTGAGTTGTGCTTGAATGCCTTCAAGGATGCGCTCGCAAAAAACATTGTTTTCAAAGTAGAATTTTGATTGTTCTCTGAGTTTTTCTGCTGATTCAAAGCAAGAGCTTGGCAGTTGTTCAAGGCTTTCCTGGATTTTTTTATGCTCTTCTTTGAAAATATTGACTCCAACATAAGTGCGTTTTGCAATTTCAAGGCATTCTTTGTTTTCTAAACCATGTCTTGCGGCAACAGCAATTCCTGCAAGCAACAGGTGAGCGTTTGCAGAGCCATCTGGAGAGCGCAATTCCACTGTCTGCCTTGTTTTTGGCTGAATTTTTGTTTTTTTCTTTTGATTGTTTGCGATTGCGCTGAGGTTTTCAATGTTTCTCCAACCCAATGGCACTCTTATGAGGACAGAGCGATTGCTGTCACCCCAGCACACATTTGTTGGGGCTTCTTGGTGTGGTACAAGCCTTAAATAGGACACTGGCACTGTGTTGCCGAAAGCTGTAAGGCTTGGAGCCAGTTCTATCAAGCCTCCTATAATCCTTTTTGCTGTCTCGCTCAATTCTTGGTTTTTGTCCAAAAAAACATTTTTTTCGTTTTGGAATGCTGCAATGTGAATGTGCATTCCACTGCCAGCGTGCCCGACTGAAAGTTTTGGTGCAAAGGTTATTTCAACTCCGTGCAGCAAGGCAGTGTTGCGCATCACCCATTTTGCGAGCACTATGTTGTCAGCCATGTCTTCTATTGGCTCTAAATCTAATTCTATTTCAAATTGTTCCAAGCGCTTTCCGTTCAATTCAATGTTTCCAACTTCAGCATGCCCGTATTTTGCTTTTATGCCCATGTTTTTAAGCGTTTCAAGTATTTGCTCGTTCAAAAAATGGAATTTGGAAAAGGGAGGGCTTTCATGATAGTGTTTTTGGCTTTTTCCAGGAAACAATTCCAGTTCTGGCTTGGGAAAAACAACATAGTATTCCAGTTCTCCAAGAGCTCTCAATTCCAATCCAGTTTTTTGCTTGAAAACATTGTGGGCTTTTTTTACAACAAATTCTGGGGCTATTTCAAGCTCTTTGCCTTTCCTGTCAAAATAAGAGCACAAAATGTTAATGGCTGGAATTTCAGAAAAAGGGTTCAAAAAGGCTGTTTTAAGCCTTGGCACTACATAGAGATCGCTGTTTCCAGTGTCAATGTATGGAAAAAGGCTTGAACCGTCAACTCTTTCCCCGAATTCAAGCAATTCCTTTAAATGTTCTTCGTTTCTAATGGCAAAACTCAAGGTTTTAAGCCTGCCATCAGCTGCAACATAATTAAAGTTGAGTATTTCAATGCTGTTTTCCATTGCAAACCTTGCCAGTGCCTCAACAGTAAAATTGGATGGCTCTATGCCCAAAAATTGTGCTATGGTGTTAGTGCTTGAAGGCTTTCCAGGATGTTTTTTCATAAAAAAACCTTTTCAAAAAAAGAAAACCTGTTTTGAAAAATTAAAAAACCTTTCTATTGCAAAAAAAACTAGAAAACTGGCAAAAAAGAGCCCATGCAAAACTTTTATTAATTTGTTAATTGTAATAGTTATTGGTTTTAATGAACACTTCAAAACAGTTTTCAATGGCATTTTTTTTGCTCTTTTTTGCATCCAGTGTTTTTTCTTTTGCTTGTTCTGGGGTTGTGGATTTTGGTGCACAGTATTCTGTTGCCAGTGGTTTGGGTTTGGGTTCGGTTTCTGGAATTGGTTCTTTTGTTGAGTTAAAGAATGGAACCATAATGGAGTTTTCTGGAAATCAAGTGTCAAAGTTAACCCAGACTTCCCCCATAATTCTTTCCCTGGAAACCAGCAACACTGCAAGAGGAAAAATCTATTACGCTCTAGCCACAAAAGAAAAATATTTTGAAGCAAGCGATTACGAGTCTTTAAGCCTTTTTACCTGGATTGACTCGCAAGGAATAAGCTTAATCGACGGCGTTCAAGCCAACATAAAACCAGAAAATTGCACTCAATGGAACACACCAAAAGACGCCATCCTATTAGACCTATCAAACTATCCAGCAAACAAAAACATAAACCTAATAACCCCAACAGCAATGCCAGCAGGCACTTTTATAGCCGTTTTGTGCGCTCCTGCCGATGTCAGCATTACAATAACCCAAGCAGACCTTTCAGGCAAAAAATATTCCTTGGGAAAAGGCATTTACAATGGCGGAATAAAACAAATGATTGCATTGAACGAGGGCACTCCCGCAAGCCCAGAATCCTTTGCAAGGAATGCAATAGAACAAATAAAAGCAGAAAACGCGTGCATTGAAGAAAGAAAAATCAAATGGAACCTTTCAGGATTGCTTGAAAAAATTGTTGCAGGCAAAGCCAAAAACCCTGTAGAAATATTGCTTGAACCAGACAAGGATGGAGACAACCTTCCAGACGAAACAGACCCAGCGCCTGAAACCCCGCAAGCGCCGACCACAAAACCATACCCTGGACTAGCCTCTGGAAGTGAATACAATATTATTTTCCTTCCACTTAAATGGAATAGTTCTTCGGGGGGATTTGAAGAAAAAGCCCAAAAAAGCGCTAACTTTTTCAAGGAAATTGCAGGATTGCAGGACTGCAAAAATATTTCAATAAGGTTTTTGAAAGAAAGCGATGTCAAAGAATGCGGGTTTGATTCTTTGAACCTGCAAAGGTTAGACCCGATTAGTTCAATAGATTTAGTGAAAAACTGCGTTATATCCAAAACAGGCTTTCAGATTAATTCTGCAAATTCTGCCATTGTGGCACTCACAAACCAGTCAAGCATTGCAATTGTGGATCCCCGCCGTGGACAAGAACCAATAATTGCAAACGGTTTCACTGAAACAGGAGGCAACACCATCATTGCAAACCTTAACAGTTCCTATACTATAGCCCACGAACTAGGACACGTATTGTTCAATTTTTGCGACCAATACCGTTTAAGCGAATTCCAAATTCAAGATGCTAAAAGCAAGCAAGAAGGCATTCCAAGAAAGCCAGGCTTTACCCCGGGATGCCAAAACAAATACCCAGGCCCAGACAACATTAGAAGATACAATGTAGTCTTTACAAAAAACTCTTTAGAAGTTCCAGCTTCATTCAATCCAGCAACTTGCCCTTCATACCCAAAATGCAATAGTGAAACAGGCTCTTTCACCACTTGTTGCCCGAATTCAAGCAATCCAGTGGCAGACTGCACCGGGCGCTTTATTCCAATAAACACCGCTTCAGGCACTATTCGAGGCACAAGCGTTATGGGCGCTTATTATGCAGAGCTCGGCGACTTAATTCAAAGACAATTCGATTGCTTTGAAAAAGAAACAATAAGAAAAATGACTGGGTGCAATCCAAGTGTCACTGCAAGCCGCGTTATACCGCCAGATTCTGGCAATTTAATGGAGCCTAAAACAAGCTGAGTTTTTCAGGAAAAAAACAGGGCTGGAAGAACCTAATGATTTTATAGTAATAAACTTTGAAGAAACTGAATTTGCAGATTGCGATTTGGACAGCCTTGATCTCTTTAATCTCAAACTTAGTTTATTGGAACAAAAAGTGGACTGCATTTCTGAAAAAATAGGCGCTCCCTTGAACTCTGAAAACTCTGCTTTAATACTGCTCACGAATTCAGAAGAAAGTCTGAAATTGGATCTTTATGATGATGGATTTCTTACTAGTGCTGGGGGCCTTTGTATTGGTGGCGCTAATAACATAGTTTCAACAAATTTTCCTAGCGTGGTTGTCCACGAATTGGGACATGCATTTTTCTATTTTTGCGACCAATACTCTTCAAGAGAATATAAACAACTGGATTCAGTGCGGAAGGCAGCAGGCGTGCCAGCCAAGCAAGGGGTTTTGCCTGGCTGTCAAAACAAATACCCTGGCTTTGTTGGCAGCACTACTGTAGCCACTGCACTGCCTTCCAGATTCTATTTTGATCCAGACACTCGCCAACTTGGATCTAAGCCGGTAGGTAGAGAATGTCCTGTCCAATATGAAAAATGCGATTACGAGAAAGGTTTATTAACAACGTGCTGCCCAAATTTACCAGATAATATTTCAGATTGCAGTGGAAGGATAATAGAAACAGAAGGTCAAACAGGGCTAAGCATAATGGGGGTTGGCGGTTTAGAAGATTTAATCCCCTACGATTTTGATTGTTTTGAAAAAGAGGCAATAAAAAAGCTGGCGGCGATTAAATGAAAAAAAGCATTGTTTTTTTTGCAATCCTTTTGCTTTTGCCATTGCCTTGCACTGCAAAAGAGCCAGTGAAAACCTTCATGGTTTCAGTTGAATCCAATGATGGAGTGCTATCCATAGAAAGTGTCAAAGTGGTGGCAGATTACCTTAGCGAAACCGAGTCCACTGGACAGCATGCAATCAAGTTAAAGAACGCTGAAAACAAAACCCTTTACCAATTGCTTGTCTACATGGGAGTTGTGGCGTTTCCCCCCTATGGCGCCGAAACCCAGATGACTGAAGAGGATTTCAACAAGTTTTACGAGAACGCTGAAAAAAATTTCACTAAAACAATTTGGCTGCCCTACATGGAAAACGCAAGGTTTGTGGTTTTAGAGGGATTGAATGGAGAAATTGCAAGGTTTGATTTGAGTGTTTTGTGCAATCACGACGGCAAATGCAATCCAAACGAAAACTTTTTATCCTGCGAACAAGACTGCCCCCTGGAAAAAAAAGACAATTATTGTTTGCCCTTAAAAGACAAAATTTGCGATCCAGACTGCATTACAGGAATTGACTTGGATTGCATTGAACAAACTCCAACGCCAAGCCCTTCAATTGAAAAACAATCCGATTTTTTGCCAATAATCGCACTGGTTTTTATTGCAATAGTGGTTTTGGTTTTTTTAAGGAAAAAACTAAAAAGGAAAATCTAAGTAATTGAATTTTTTTGTTTGGTTTTAAGCAGGGGAAAGCGTTTCCTCTACAAAAACCGTTTGCCCTGAAGCAAGGCTTACTTCCAGGGTTTTTGCCATAAAGCCCTCTCTTTCAAGCTTTATTGTGTGCTTTCCAGGGGAAACATTTTCTATTTTGCCCCAGTCACCCAGCAATGGAGTCATGCCATAGCTTGCACCATCCAAAAACACTAAAGCCCTTGGATTGCTTTTAACCATTATTATTCCAGGCTTGGCTGGAATGCATTGCTCGTTGGAAGAGCACTCGCTTGCACCAGAACCAGGCACTTCAATGCATTGATTGTTTTGGCAAACCTTTCTGGTTGCAACAACACACTGAGAATCTGTCTGGCATTGGTCTGCGCCCTCGCCTGCCACAACAGAGCATTTTCCCGAAACACATTCCTTGTGGGTTTTTTGCCCGCACTGGCTAGAATCTTGGCACTTGTCTGCGCCTTCACCTGCAACCTCAACACAAGCATTGTTCACGCACTCTTTATGGGTTGCAGCGAAAAGCGGTTTGCAGTTGAATTTTTCATCAAAAGGCCCTAACGCAGGGTTTGAATCATCGCAGTCCTTTTCTTCCTTGCAGGAAGCCGGGCAAGAAGAAGGCTTTTTTTCACTCAAACCCCAATTGCAATAACCATCCTTGTCAAAATCAAAGCATTGTGGCTGGATTTCGTTTCCTCCAATAGAGATTGGTGGTAGGACAGTGTAAGCGTACCTGAAACCCCAAGGCATTATTATTCTATAATAGCCTGATTCCAGAGAACCCAAGCCAGTGCTGTCCTTGAAAAGCCATTCAATTTGCCCGTCTTCAAGGTTTCTCCACCCAATCACAGCCATTGCATGAGATTTAGCTGAATGGGCTGCATCAAACCAAATTGCTGCTGCAAGAGGCCCTTTCTTTATTATTGCTTCTTTTACAGCTTCATTGCTTTCGAAAGAGGCAAAAGAACCAATTTTTACTAGAGATGCCTTTGATTCAGCACACTTTTGGCATTCAGTAAATGTTGCCTGGTATGGCATGCATTGCTCGCTGGAAACTCCTTTGTTTTTTATATATTCTAGTGCGCTGTTGATAAATCCTCCCTTACAGGGTCCTTCAGGGCTGCCAGCGCTACTGCAGGAAAGCAGTTCTTGTTCTGACAAATCCAAGTTCAAGTTTTTGTTTGCGTAAAGGTTTGCAGTGCTTTCCAATGCGGCAATTGTTGAAAATGCCCAGCAGGAACCGCAATCGCCTTGGTTTTTAATGCTTGAAAGCCAGCCATTTTGCCCCATGTAATAGGGTGATGAGGGATTGTTTGCTCCATGCCTTTCCCTCCAATCCCATTTTTCTGGAAAACGTGATTGTAGTGTTGGCGAAACGCTTTTCTCTCCAGTTTCAAAAGAGCCACTCGCACAATATTCAAATCCGTGGAGGTAGGGCAGTGCCCCTTTTTCGTTTGGTTCCATGAACAATGCTTTTTTCTCTTCATAAGAGAGCTGTGAAAGCTTGGTTTTTCCTGCAATCCATTTCAAGCCTTTTTTCTTTATTTCTTCGTTGATTTTTTGGATTTTGTAATCTTCTTGCTGGCTTTTCAATTGCTGGCTGTAAGCTTGAAGTCCTTGCGGCATTAGGGCTGGCGAAATTCTTTGCGGGTCAGTTGAAAAGGAAACCAGTGCGAGCTCGATTTGTGCGTTGCTTGCCTGGATTTTCAGGAAAGAGGGCATTATTCCGTTGAGTGCGCAGGTTTCCTCGCAAACATTTTCAAACGAAAAAGAGCCAGTGCCGTTAACAAGCGGAACTGCTTCAAAAGCCAAAAACTCTTTTCCCTTGGAATCCACCATTATGACACGAATAATGCTGTTTTCTTTGGAGAGTGTTGCTTTTCCTGTAACTGACAATCCATAAACCGGTTTTCCAGTGTTGAATGGCACTAGTGAATCGCTTGAAAAAGACTTGTTTAATTGTTGTGATTGTGAAAAGCTTTGAAGGAAAGCGCTTGGATAAAGGGACGGCGTTGTTTGCCCTGAGCCAAGGCGTTCCAGTGCAAGAGAAATCGCGCTTCCCTCTTGCGCTCTCAACGAATTAGAATTCCAGTAAAATATTTCCCCGCCACCCCAGTCAACTACGCAAACATCCTTTTCCTTCACCAAACCAACAAGTTCATAAAACTCTGATATTTTGAGAGCGGATTCGCTTAATTCCATTTTTTTTGTTGCACCCGACATTGCTTGGGTTGAAGTTGCAAAAACAAAGGTTGGATCAGAGCAAACGCTTTCAACCAACAAGCGCTTTTTAAATGGAATGAAAAGAAAGGATTCCACTAACACTTTTTCGCCTGCAACCGCGTTTTGCCATTGCAAGCCAAAAACCTCTTTTTTTTGCTCTGGAGTTATTTCATAGCATTGCACGGAGTCCCCGATTTTTGCATCCGGTTCAAGTTCAAGCGGCTTTCCTCCATAAAAGCCAGAGCCTGCCTTGAGCGGTCCAACTGTAGTCCAATACGCTAAATGGTTTAATGTTGCGCCTTGTGCTTCAAAGCCTTCAAAAATCCTGTAAAAAATTCCGCCAGAGCCCTTTTCAAGCCTTATTCCAGCCACCAATGCCACAGCATAGTTTGGAGAAAAAATTATCAAATTGTTTTTTGGATTGACTTGGGCTACAAAGCCAGCCTTGTTGTTGGTGCCAGCAAAGGTGTCCAAAACAACAACTGCAAAAGAATTTTTTCCGCTTTTGGCACTGGAATCAATGTCCCCGCTTTTGGTTTTTGCAAACACAATTCTGGGCTGTTTTTCAGTAAAACCTGTTCCATAATCCTTTCTCTCGGTCTTTCCATCCTCGTCCTGGCGATTGGTTCCAACCATTCCATTCAAGGGCAAATGGTAAAAGGCTGAATCTTCGCCCTCAAAATCGCCCTTTTTCTCAAAAAACACTGTGATTTTTGCAGTTGGCTCTCCATTGTCAAAAAACCTTTTGTTGTTTCCTTCAAATTCAAACAAAAGCCTTACCTTGTACAAGCCAGAACCCTGCCCTAAAATGTCGCGAGGCGAAAAAACCAGTCTTTTAGTGTCAGAAAAATATTTCACCCAAGGCATTGGACTGGAATTAAACCAAGAAGGGGTTTCAAAAAAAGTGTTTTGATAGTAAAAGGCAAAGTCTTTCTGGAAATCCTCTGAAAAATTATCCGCAATCAAAAAAGATTCGAATTCCTCTGAAGAAACCAGGGAATTTTGGTCTATGCTTTTTTCAGCAATTCCTTTAAGCCTGTATGCCAAGCTAATGGAAAACTGGGTTGGATCACAAAAAAAAGAAGCATTGCTTGAGGCATCACAGGTTTTTTCATTAATGCTTTCAAAATCCCATTTCAATAAAACCTTTTCAACTGCTTTGGGGCCAGTGCGCCCTCGAGTGCCTTCAACTGTAAGGCATTCCTCGGCAAGCGAGACAGTTTTAGGCTTGCATTGCCCGGTGGTTTTGTCGCATTCTTGGTTGAGACGGCAGCCACAGGAAACGCAATCGCTTACCAGTTTTCCATCAGAGCAAAACATTGGCGCTTGCAAAGAGCATTTTCCATACAGAGTGCCATCACTGCAGGTTTTTCCGGGAACAGGCGTATCCAAGGAACCGTTTTGGTTGGGAGCGTTTGCATCCTTTTTTTTCAAAATGTCAACAATCCTGATTGCTGAAAGAACCAGCAAAATAATTGTAATAAACAGTAATGCTATTAACAACCCGTTTCCAAAAAGTCCTTTTTTTTTCAAAAAAACCATCTCCTGCAAGCTTTAACTAAAAGAATGGTATAATTGTTGTTTTTCAAGTATTTAATTATTGCTAGGGCTTTTTTTTGAGTAAGCCCTTTAAAGCAATAAGCTGATTATTATAGCATGCGCGATTCTTGGAAGAAAGGGTTCAGTTTTGGTTTAACCTCTGCAATAATTACCACTCTTGGAATGATGGTTGGATTGCATTCAAGCACTCACTCCAAAATGGCAGTAATTGGCGGCGTGATAGCAATTGCGGTTGCAGACGCTTTTTCAGATGCACTGGGAATCCATATTTCAGAGGAATCAGAAAACAAGCACTCTCAAAAAGAGGTTTGGGAATCCACTCTTGCCACTTTTTTATCAAAATTCCTTTTCGCAATGACTTTTGTGATTCCAGTTTTCCTGATTGACAGCCTTGAACTAGCCATAATGGCAAGCGTTGCCTATGGCTTAACCTTGATAGTGGTTTTCAGTGCATACATTGGCTGCAAGGGAAAGCAAAAAACCCATGAAGTGGTAATAGAACACTTGATTATAGCAATAGCGGTAGTAATAATAACCCATTTTGTTGGAGACTGGATTGGGGAAAACTTTCCAAAAACCTGAGGCTTGCAAATGAACAAAACAATCCAATTTCCAGTTTTAGTTTTTTTTCCTAAAATTGCATTTATATTGCTTGCGCCCACTATTGAAATCTTAAAAGAGAGCGGTTTGCTTGCACAAGCCCTTTCTTCAATGAAACCTGCAAAAGGCTGAATGGCATGGATTTTTTTTCACTTTTTCTTGTAGCTTTTGCCCTTGCAATGGACTGCCTTGCAGTTTGCCTTGCTGCAGGAATTTCAACCAAAAAGGTTAGCTTAAGCCAAGCGCTTAAAACTGCTTTCCTTTTTGGCTTTTTTCAAGCAGTCATGCCCTTGCTTGGCTGGCTTGCTGGAATAAAATTTTTGGAATTAATTCGCGGCTTAGACCACTGGATAGCATTCCTTGTCCTTTCAATAATTGGAGTGAAAATGGCTTTAGAGTCAAGAAAAAAAAGCAATTCAAAAAAAACAAACTATTTTGAAAACAAGGTTTTATTTTTTTTGGCTGTTGCCACAAGCATTGATGCACTCGCAGTCGGATTAAGCCTTGCTTTCGTTGGAACAAACATATTTTTCTCTGTCTTGCTTATTGGCATCACCACTTTTTTTGTTTCACTTGGCGGAATTGCTTTTGGAAAAAAAGCAAGCGTTCGCTTGAAAAGCCGAGCCGAGATTTTAGGCGGCATTATCTTGATAGCAATAGGGGCAAGGATTGTTTTAGAGCACTCTCTCACACCATAAGCGTGCCTAGTAGGCTGTCTGCCTCACAATCCTCTTGAAAGCCCTTAAAGCACTATAAAAAGGATAAGAGGCAAAGAACAAAAAAACCAGGACAGTGGTGATTTCCCTGCTGTAAAGAATTGGAACATTGAAATCCGGCAAAGTGAGGTATATTACTATTGCAATCCAAGCCAGGCATAAAACAATGAACAAATTCACTCCAATGTCTTTCACTTGCTTTAAAGAGTACGGAGTGTAAGGCTTTATTACAGTGACAGGCTTTGGCTTTGGAAGCCTTGGAATGCAAGACATTATTTTTTGGTGCAAGGCGGCAAGCTCAAAAGCCGGCTGGAACAACAAAAGGGTTATTATTATTAAAAGGAAACCCAAAAGGCTCACAATTCTCGCTTCAGCTCCAACCAAAACAGTGGAAACAACTGTTGCAATCACAACCAAAAATTCGCCCAAGGGAAACAAGAGAATTGCTGAAAGGGAAGCATCTTCAGCGCTAAGCCCAAAAATTGCTCCAAAAAACCGCATTGCAAAAGAATGCCCGAAAATCACTATAAAGCTCAGCAAAAGCGCAAGCCCAAGCGTTAAAAGAAAATCTGTCATGGAAGGCAAAACCACTTTTTGCAGGCTTGAATCATACAAAATAGTGGTTCCAAAAGCCACAAAAAAGAAAATCAAGAAAAAATCCATTATGAAAACCAAGTCTTTTTTTATTCTTTTTCCGGATTTGGTTTCGCTTAAAGCAAAACCTCCAAAATAAGCGCCCAAGCTTTCAGAAAGCCCAAGCATTTGACCCAAAGTTGAAACAATCAATACAACACCGAGAGCGTAAAGAGTTAACCTGTTAAAACCAAAACCCTCTCCCTTCATCCATTTCTCCACAATCCTTGAAAGGCGGTTCACTGCATAAAAAACACTGACAGCAAAAACCAGTGCAGTGATTGCAGTTCCAGCAATCTCCCAAAGGCTTAAATCCTTTCCAGCAGTTGAAGCAATGCTTGTAAGGAAAACCAGCAAAAGGATTCCAAAAAAATCCTGCAAAACATTAATGGAAAGGGAAACCTTTGCACCATTGCTGTGCGCTAAATTCTTGTCAAAAATGAATTTTGCCACAATTGCAGTGCTAGTGTTTCCAAGCATTGCAGCAACCGCAAGCGAAAAAAACAAACTGTAACCCATTAAAAGCATGCACGCTGCACTTATTCCCATAATCAACAGCAAGTCAAGCACTGCAAGGCCAAAAACAGCAGAGCCAGCGTTAACAAATTCCTTCCAGGAAAGCTCTATGCCAAGATAAAAAAGTAGAAAAAAAAGCCCGAGTTGTGAAAAACCTTGAATCAAGGGATCCTCGGGATGCAAAAAGTTCAAAAAAAACGGTCCCAAGAGAAAGCCTGCAAGAATAAACCCGATAACCTCGTTTTGCCGCATTTTTTTGAAAAAAAGCCCTCCGAAAAGGGCAAGAATCACTATAACGCCAACAGTGGTTAGGGGAATAACTTCAGCAGGCATACACTAAAATAATGACTCCCCAAAATAAAAAGTTGATGGTATGCATTGGAAAGATATTTTAAGAGTGCAATAGCGATATTATAATGCGTTTCAAAAATTTGGCTTTATTGCTGGTTTTGCTTTTCATTCTTTTAAGCCAGGCTTGGGCTAAAAGCTATTCTTTGGAAAAAGCAGAACTGTATTACAAAATTGAACCAGACGGATTAGTGAAAGCAGAAGAAAAAATCACTTTTAATTTTTCTGGAGATTTTTCCTTTGCTTACAAGGATTTCGCCCAAGGAAACTGGACTTATGGAACAGCAAGGGTTTTCGACATAACAAGCGGCACTCCAATTGAATTGAAAACCGATTGGAATAAGGGCGAATTCGGTCAAAGGCTGACTTGGTATTATTCTGCGCATAATGAAAGGAAAACCTTCAAAATAGAGTACACTGTAAGCCGCGCAGTAAAAGCGTACTCCGATGTTGGCGAATTTTATTGGAAGGTTTGGGAAGAGGGCTGGGATAACAGCCTTGGAGAAATAATTGGCTACATTGAATTGCCAGGCACAGTCAACGATGCAAAAGAAGTTTTTTCCTGGGGCCACCCAGAATTAAACGGAAAAATCGGTTTGCTGGAAAACAAAAAATTATTGTTTCAAGCATTCAATATTCCAGCAAACCAGTGGGTTGAAATAAGGATTGCCTTTCCACGCTATTTGCTTTCAAGCACTAAAAACGCAGCTGAAATAGGCTCTCCTGGACTGCAAAAAATAATTGAAGAGGAAAAAGCAT
>JAVYME010000029.1:0-14124 GCA_038736825.1 Candidatus Iainarchaeum sp. | reverse complement strand
GAGAAAGGGCTAAAAGTCCAGCGCAAATTGCAATGCTGGAAGAAGAAATGCAAAGAGAGATTGCTTTATTGCAAGAACAAATCAATAGTGTTAAAATTGAAATAGAAAGGCAAGCGGAAAAGGAAAGAATGGAAAGCCCGCGAGCTGTAAGCCCGAAAGGCTACAAGCCATACCACGTGGCAAGGCTTTTGAGAAAAGGAGCCAATCCGGAAAAAATCGCAATGCAAACCGGTTTTACGATGGCAGAGATTAATGCAATAAAGAGGAAAACATCTTACAGCGACTACAATCAAGCAATGACTTTTGAGCCAACAAAAAGACTGCAAAAATTGCGCGAAAAAGCAAATCTTTTGGAAGTCAGGAAAAGAGCCATTCAAGAATTCCTGGAAGTGCTTAAAACACAAAAACAGTGAAAGCCAAAATCAAGCACTAGAAAAAACAAGGCAGTCCACCACCACTTGCACTTTTGTGGGAGAAAAAGAGCGCACCACTTTCTTGTTTTGAATTTTTATTTTTCTTTTCGCTTTTTTTGCAGCTTCCTTGAGAGATTCAAGAGGTAAACTGAAAAGCTCGCTTTTTTCCACAAACTGGTAAAAGTGAATGGTTCCGCCCTCTGGCTTTAAAGCCATAAACGCTACATCCAAAAAGTTTTCTCCGCCGCGCGGCAAAGGCATTACCACTCTATCGCATTTGCCGGCAATTTTTTCAGGAACCACGCTTTTGACATCGCCTTCAAATGCCTCCACTCTGCCTTCAACCTTGTTGAGGGCAATGTTTTCTTTTAAAAGCCGGAATGCATCAGGATTCAATTCAATTGCAAAAACTTTTCCAGCCATTGAATGCTTTGCAAAAGCAATCGCGAAAGGCCCAACGCCTGCAAAGAATACTGCAATGCTTTCGCCTTTTTTTATTAGTCCAGTGATTCTCTGCCTTTCATGGCTTAAGCGCGGGGAAAAGAAAACCTTTCCCACTGCAACCTTGTACCTGCAACCCCATTCAGAGTGTAATGTTTCGGTTTTGTTTTCTCCTGCAATGATTTTCACTGGCCTTATCCTGAACTCGCCTTCATGCCCTCCTAAAATTCTTGCCACGGTTTTCACTTGAGGGTTTGCTTCAAGGAGTGCTTTTGCTATTGTTTTTTCTTTTGGCAACAGTTTGTCTGGAATTAGGATTAATGCGATTTTGCCGATTATGTCAAAAGAGGTTATGAGTTCGGATAGTTCTTTTTTTGAGAGTTCTCCTTTCAATGCTTCCTCTAAAGAACGCGGTTTTCCTTTTTTTAAGGCAAAGCGTGCTTTTACTTTTTTGAATTCGATTTTTTTTGCATTTAAGGCTTTTTCTTGGTTTTTTGAGATTTGTTTGAGTAAGGGAAATATTATTTCTGTGCTTGTTTTTTTGAGTTCTTTTGAAGTGTCAAGCAAGCGTTCTTCAAGCAAAAAAAGCCTTGTTGTTTCCGCTTTGGTTTTTGGCACAGATAAGCCGCTTGGCATAAAGCATATTAAAATGGTTAACAGTTTAAATTCTATTTATGGATTTGAATTGGTTTTTTTACGAGTATTTTGCAAAGCCTGTTTATGTGCCTGGCACGCAAGGCTATAATTTGGTGAACACTGCGGTTTATGGCGCAATCCTTTTAGTGCTTTCTTTTTTTGTGATTTTTCCTTTTTTGAACAAAAGGGAAGTGAAATTCAATGCAAGGTTTTGCATTGCCTTGATTCCCTATATTCTCATAGGCACTTCTTTGAGGGCAATCACTTCTTCAGGGCTTTTGCCTGGCGTGAGAGAAACATTGAATCCCTTAGAGTTTGGGTTTTGGACTTTCACGCCTGGAGTGTGGTTTTTGACTTTTTTCATTGCAATTTTTGGATTGTTTTTTGCGCGCTGGCTTGAAAGGAAAAAGGCTTTTTCTTTTGAAAGCGCTTTCCTCAAAATAGGCTTGTGTTTTTCGTTTCCATTGCTTTTGTTCCAGTTCCTGCATTTTTCAAACTGGCTGGGTTTTTTTGCAGTCATAATTGCAGTCATTGTGGTTTCTCTTGCAATCGCTTTTGTTTTGAAAAAAATAAAATTTTTCAAAAAAATCGCTTCAACTCAAAACCTTCTCGCGGTTTCAGGGCAGGTTATTGACGGCACTGCCACTGGCTTTGCAATATTTTTTTACGGTTTTAAGGAACAGCATCCGCTCTCTGAAGCGGTGATAAACATAAGCCCTGTCCTGTTTCTCTTGCTCAAAATATTTTTAGTGCTAGCAATCGTTTATTACACTGATACAGAAATAAAAAACGAAAACCTCAAGGGGTTCATTAAAACCTTTCTCATAATAATGGGTTTTGCAACCGGAATTGCAAGCATTCTCAAAATAGGGCTGGTGTGAAATGTTATACATAATCGGGGTTGGTTTGAAGCCGGAACACCTCTCAATTGAAGCAATTGAAGCCTTAAAAGAATGCCAGGAAATATTTTTTGAAAAATACACCAGTGATTTCCCTGAAGGCTCAATAAAGGAAATTGAAACGCTTTGCGGAAAAAAAATAACCGAATTGGACAGAAAAAAAGTTGAGGAAAACTTTGATTTTGAAAAAGCAAAAAACAAAAACATTGCATTGCTTGCAATAGGCAACCCGTTTTTTGCAACCACTCACGTGCAAATCCTTTTAGATGCAAAAGAGAAAGGCATTGAATTCAAGACAATTCCCGGCATTTCAATCCAAGACTTTATTGGAAAAACAGGATTGAATGCCTACCGTTTTGGCAAGACAACCAGCATTGTATTCCGCCAGCCAAACTATTGCCCTGAATCCTTTTACGATTCAATCCTCTCCAATTCCAGCAATGGATTGCACTCGCTCTGCCTTTTAGACATAACCCCAGAAAAAAAAATGAATCCAAGAGAAGCCCTAGAATTATTGCTTGCAATAGAAAAGAAAAGAAAAAAAACAATTATAGGAAAAACAACAATTGTGGTAATGGCGGCAATGGGCTCTTCAAAAGAAAAAATCGCATTCGGAAAAGCAAAAACCTTAAAAGAAAAAGAATTCCCGCTCCCAGCAGCACTCATAGTTTGCGCCAAACTCTCTGAAAAGGAATTAGAAGCATTGAAAGCACTCGCAGAGGAAATAAAATGAGCCTAGAAAAAGAATTGCAAAAGAAAACCGAAAAATACCGCTTGCTCACAGAAAAAGCACTGTCCCTTGCAATGGTTTCCGCTGAAAAAAACTCCAAAGACTTTGAAAACGCAATAGATTTCCTTGAAATGGCAAAAAACTATTTAAGTGACGGCAAATACTATGAAAAAAAAGGGGACTTGCTGACAGCACTTGCATCCTATTCCTATGCTCACGCTTGGATTGATGCAGGAATAAGGGCAAGAATCCTGAAAGGAGAAGGCAACCGCTTGTTCACCCAACCCAAATAAAGGCAAACCATTAAAAAAAGCGAGTTACCTTATAATATTGGTTGGTGTTAAAATGGGCTTGTACGAAGAAGGCTTTGGATTAGAACTCTCAAAAGCAAAAAAGAAAGCCTTCTTTTTAGTGCTGGTTTTTGCATTGATTGTTTTAGCCTTAATGGTTTTATTCATTGCATTCCAACCAAAACCAATCGCCCTCTCATTGCACGACAATCCCTTGCGCTTAAAAGAAAAAAGGTTCACTGTCCTCAACGCAACAATAACAAACACAACAGGCGCCAAAGCATCAAATGTAATAGTGAAAGCAGAGGCAGAAGACAACCAGTCAATAATAATTGGCACCTCCTCAAGCGACACTGAAACAATCTCGCTCATAGAAAACGGCCTCAACAGAAAAGTGAACTTTTTGGTTTGGCCCAAAGACGGAATAAAAGAAGGAGAATACGGCATAAAGGTTTTAGCCAAAATAAACGGTCAATACTTTGAAGAAAGCATTGTCCTCAAAGTCCTGCCCAACTAATAACGCACTTCAAAAACAGAGAATTCGCCTTTCGCCTTGCCCCATTCAACCTCCACTTTTTCAACCCGTGCAGCCCGCGGTCCCTTTTTCAGCAATTCAAGCCATTCCAAGAGCGCTTTTTCCTCTCCTTCAGCTAGGGCTTCAACGCGCCCGTCAGACAGGTTTTTCACCCAACCCTTTAAGCCAAGCTCTTCCGCCCACGCTTTTGCGTGAGCGCGAAAAAAAACACCTTGGACTAAACCGAAAACAAGCACGTGAAGGCGCTTTTGCATGATTGAAGCCTTTGAAACAAATATTTAAATTCTTTTGTAATCCCTATTCTTTCCTTATGACACTAAAAGAGATTCGCATTCACGGCCGCGGAGGCCAAGGCGCGGTTACCAGTTCTCAAATTCTGGCAATAACTGCCTTTTTTGACGGAAAATACTGTCAAGCGTTTCCAAGCTTTGGAGTGGAGCGAAGGGGCGCTCCAGTTGAAGCCTTCACTCGCATTTCAGACAAGCCAATACTGGTGAGGCAGCACGTGTACGAGCCAGACTATGTTTTGGTTTTAGATCCAACCTTGATAGAATGCGTGGATGTCACAAAAGGGTTGAAAAAGAATGGCATTCTAATCATAAATTCTGACAGAAAACCTGAAGAATTCAAATTGAACACAAAGGCAAAAATCAAAACAATTGACATTACAAGGGTTGCACTTGAAATAATTGGCAAGCCTTTTGTGAACGTTGCAGCACTGGGCGCTTTTGCTGCAATAACCGGGGAAATCACTCTCAACTCGATTTACAAGGCAATAGACCAAGAATTTGCAGAAAAGCCAAAAGTCGGCGAATTGAACAAAAAAACCGCTGAAAAACTTTTCAATATTGCAAAGGGTGCTTGAATGAAAAAAAATGAAAAAAAATGCGGTGGAAAACTGTCCTTTAATTTGGGGGCAGTGATTTATGAACCGGGCTCAACTGCAAAAAACAAAACCGGCGGATGGCGCTCCATGAAGCCAAAAATAGAAATTGCAAAATGCATAAAGTGCGGGCAGTGCTGGGCTTACTGCCCTGAAGCCTGCATTTCAAAAAACGAAAAAGGCGAATTCGTTATAAACTATGATTATTGCAAGGGGTGCGGAATCTGTGCAAACGAGTGCCCTGTAAAGGCAATCATTATGGAGCTGGAAAAGAAATGAAGGCAAAAATTGTTTACATTACCATGCCAAATTTTGGGGAAGCAAGAAGGATTGGACTGGAATTGGTTGAAAAAAAACTATGCGCTTGCATAAACATAGTGCCAAACATTTCAAGCATGTACTTGAATGAAGGCAAAACAGAGGAAATAAACGAGGCATTATTGCTTTGCAAAACAGAAAAGGAAAAACTGGCAAAAATAACCAAAACAGTGAAAGAAATGCATTCTTATGAAACACCATGCATTAAGGCAATAGATGCAGAACAATTAAACCAGGATTACGCTAAATGGATGAAAAAAGTCATGAAATGAGGGGTTTTAATGGCTGAAATGGTTGTAGAAGCAAGCATGGCACTAGCATTGGGAGCAAAGCTTTGCAGGCCAAAAGTGATTTCAATGTACCCGATAACGCCCCAAACCCATATAGTGGAAAGGCTTGCAGACTTCATAAGCAACGGCGAACTGGACGCAGAAATGGTGCACGCAGAATCAGAGCACTCTGCAATGGCTGCAATGATTGGAGCAGCAGCCGCAGGAGTGAGAACCTACACTGCAACCGCATCTCAAGGGCTTGCACTAATGTTTGAATTGCTTCCAATAATGGCTGGAAACAGGCTGCCAGGAGTAATGGCTGTTGCAAACAGGGCTTTAAGCGCTCCAATAAACATTTGGAACGACCACTCTGACGCTGTTTCCGCAAGAGACCAGGGCTGGATTCAAATCTATTGCGAGTCCACTCAAGAAGCAATAGACACCACAATCCAGTTATACAAGGTATGCGAAGACCGCAAAGTTTTATTGCCTGGAATGGTTTGCATTGACGGTTTCACTTTAAGCCATGTGTGCGAAAGAGCAATTGTGCCAGAACAAGGAGAAGTTGACAAATTCTTGCCAGAATTCAAGCCCTTTGCAAAACTAGACCCAGAAAAACCGGTTTCAATTGGCCCAATTGCCTTTCCAAACTCTTACATGGAATTCAAAAAACAACAACAAGAAGCAATAATGGGCTCTCTTCCAGTAATCCAAAAAGTGCACAAAGAATTTGCAAAAAAATTCGGGCGCTCTTATGGAAACGGTTTGATTGAAGAATACAAAATGAAGGATGCGGAAAGAGCAATAATCGGAATGGGCACTTTGTGCGGCACTGCCAGGATTGCAGTTGACGAGTTAAGGGCAAAAGGCAAAAAAGTGGGAATGATAAAATTGCGCTCTCTAAGGCCGTTTCCAGTAAAAGAATTGCAAAAAGCAACAAAAAACTTGAAAGGGTTAAGCG
This sequence comes from Candidatus Iainarchaeum sp., assembly GCA_038736825.1. GTDB lineage: Archaea > Iainarchaeota > Iainarchaeia > Iainarchaeales > DTGL01 > JAPLVS01. Next base: position 7,746 of record JAVYME010000029.1, on the reverse strand, counting down.
TGATAGACAGGCATATTTCAATGGGCTTTGAAGGCCCACTCTTTACAGACATTCGCTCTGCATTGTATGGTTCTGGAATTGAAATCAATGGCTTTATTGCAGGACTGGGCGGCAGAGACATTACTGTTGAAAAACTGAAAAAAGCCCTTCTTACCGCAAAAAGCAAGCAAGGAGAGTGGCTTTTATGATTAGGGGATTGCCTGAAGAAGAATTCTTTGCACCAGGGCATAGGGCTTGCGCTGGATGCGGTGGCGCAATCGCCTTAAGGCATGTCCTAAAAGCAACTGGAAAAAACGTGATAGTGGTGCAAGCAACAGGTTGCATGGAAGTTGTTTCATCGCCCTATCCTGAAACCGCTTGGAAGGTTCCATGGATTCACGTGGCATTTGAAACAGCCGCTCCAACTGCAAGCGGCATTGCAAGAGCCTTAAAAGCCCAAGGTCGCGAGGACGTAAAAGTGCTTGCCTTTGGCGGAGACGGAGCAACCTTTGACATAGGGTTTGGCGGAATAAGCGGCACTTTTGAAAGAAACGAAAACATTCTCTATGTTTGCAATGAAAACGGAGCATACATGAACACTGGAATTCAGAGAAGCTCTGCAACCCCATTTGGAGCAGCTGCAACCACAATGCCGGCAGGCAAAAAAATTCCTGGAAAAAGAGAGCAAAAAAAGCCCTTGGCATTAATTTTGGCAGCCCACAATTCACCCTATGTGGCAACCGCAAGCGTTTGCGACATCAACGACATTCACAGAAAAGTCAAAAAAGCAATGGCAATAAAAGGGCCAACCTATATTGAAATTTTTTCCTCTTGCCCGACTGGCTGGTATTGTGATTCATCCAAGGCAATTGAAGTGGCAAGGCTTGCTCTTCAAACAAGGGTTTCACCCTTATACGAAATAGAAAACGGAAAAGTCACAATAACGCATGACATTACAGAGCCAAAACCGGTTGAAGAATACTTGAAAGCGCAAGGGCGCTTCAAGCACTTAACCCCAGAACAAATAAAGGAAATCCAAGCACAAGTGGACAAAGAATGGGCAAAACTCAAAAAACTCCAAGAAGCAGGATGCGAGATTTGAATTCAATTAATCCTTTTCAGAAAATTGCCATTTTGAAAGCCCTTTTGCGGTTTCACGCCAGCAAACAAAAACAATGAACCAGTATTGCATTTAAAACTTCTTAATTAACCCCGTTTCAATGTAATTCCAAAAGCCATTTCCACAATGGCAGGTAAGTTATGGTTCTGCCTTCACTTTTTTCCTGACCTTCCATTGATTTGGTTATAATGAGAAGTTCTTTTTTTGTTCCTTTGAGGCCAAACTCTTTGGCAGCCTCGAGTAATGCCTTGGCTTCCCTGCTTTCAATGCTTTCATTCAATTCGTATGCAACCTGTATCAGTTTTTTTGCAGTTGTTCCCTGTCTTAGAACAAAATCAACTTCCAAGCCGTTCTTCGATTTATAGTAAGCGATTTGCTCGAGCGGGTTCAGGGAACGCCTGAGCTTCAAAAAAACCGCTGTTTCGTAAAGCCTTCCAAAATCTCTTTTGCCTTTTGCCGCATAATAAAAGCCAGAATCCCCGAAATATATTTTTCTCGGAAACAATTTTTTGTCCTTTATTTTGTGCGAAAAAACCGGGACAAAAAAGGCAAGATGCGCGGTTTCAAAAAATTTTTCCAAGTCCAGCAAAGTGCTCTTGCTCACCTTATGGCCCATTGCCTTCATTGAATTCTCTGCCTTTGTTGCTGAAAAAATTGTTGCACTCAAAAGAAGTTCGGAAAAATCAGAAACAAGCGAAAACGAGGAGGATGAAAAGCTTGCAATGTCAAGTGCAACTATGGAATTCAAGTATTCTTGCAAGAGTTCCACCTTGCGGTCGGAGAGAACTATTTCTGGAAAGCCTCCGAAAACCAAAAATTCCTCGAGCGCGGACTCAATTGCTCCAATGCCCTTTAAAGTAAAAGGCTCGGGCTTTATTCCCTTGAATTCCAGAAATTCTGAAAAAGATAGTGGGAATAATTCAGAATAGGAAAGCCTTCCCCTCAAAGGTTTTGGAGGAAACCTTGAAAGCTTGTTAAGTGAAGAGGAAACAATTATTTTGACTGCCTTCATTTCATTGACTCTGTGAAGCCATCCCTCCCAGCCTGGCACAGAGGTTATTTCGTCAAGCAAAAGCCATTCCGCTGAGCCGGAGTGCTTTAAAACCTCGTCAAGGGCGCCCGGAAAGCGAAAGCGGTTATCTTCAAGGTTCACATAAACTGCTTTAAAACCCAATTCAGACAGCCTGCGATACAAAAGCATTAGCACAGAACTCTTGCCGCACCGCCTGATTCCAGTAATTGAAACAACGCGTTTTTCAGCTAAGCCGATTAAGCCATCCAAGTTGACAGCCCTTGGCTTCAAAGCCCGATTGGCGGCAATCAAAGCCCATTCATCCAAAGCAACACGCACATCCAATACAGCCATACAACTGTTTTTAAAAAAAACGATTTTATAAACATATCGTTTTATAAAAAAACGATTTAAATTGGGATTTTTCCTTTTTTTAAGCCTTGCCAGCTTGTTTTTTTGCTGGAATGCAAATTCTTTGAAGTTCAAGGAATCCAGCCAACCACCAAAAAATACCTTCCAGTAAAACGCCACCAAAGCTTTTGTTGATTGCAAAGAACAAACCCAAATTTTTTTAAACCCTAAGCATGGAGTTTTTTATTATTGCAAACACTAAAAAAAGGGGGCTTTTTTTGTGGCGCCAGACGATGATTTCGAAGAAGAAGACACTGAAGAGGAAGACGATGAAATAAGCCCAGCTGAAGCCGGATTCCTTGAAGGATACGACCGCGGAGACACCACAGAATGCGCCAACTGCGGCGAAGAAATAGAAAAAGAAACCGCTGTGAAAAAAAAACTAAAAGGCAAAATAAGGTATTTTTGCTGCGAAGAATGCAGGGAAGAATTCATTGAAGAAATGGAAGACGAAGAAGACGAAGACTGATTTTCTAGCAAAAAAAAAGATTCTTTAAAAAAATTAATGCAACATTTTAGCGCTAACTAGAAGTGAAAAGCCTATTTTCCAAGGCAAGGCCCTTTTTGCCCTAAAAACCTGCTGTTTTTCCTTTTATTGTAAGGGTTTTCGCTTGGAGAGGAAAGCTCTTCAAATGTCAGGCGACAAATTTCCATTCCAGGCCAAATCCTGACTGGAACCTTGGAAATGTTCGCTATTTCTAGCACTAAAACGCCTTCAAAGCCTGGATCAACAGAGCCAGCGGTTGAATGGATTACCAAGCCAAGCCTTCCAAGGCTGGATTTTCCATCCAAGCGAGCAGTGAGGTCTGCTGGAAGGCAAACGCTTTCAATAGTGCTTCCCAAAACAAATTCTCCGGGGTGGACAGTGAAAGGCTTTCCAGTGGGAACTCTTATTAGTTCTGTGAACTCTTCAGCAAGCCCTTCCTTTGCATCAACATGGGTTACTTCTGTGTGCCTGAAAACCCTGAACTCGTTGCCCAATCTCAAGTCAACAGAGGCAACTGAAATGTTTTCCGGCACAAGATTGGAAATCTTGAGCCTGCCTTCCCTTAAAGCCTTTTTGATGTCTGAATCGCTCAAAATAGCCATAAAATCACTTTTTTTGTTTTGCTCTTAAAATTTTGAGAACGTTTTCCTTAAAAACCTGGAGTTTTTCCCTTGGCACGCTTCCAGCAGCCGCTGGCACATGCCCTCCACCGCTTGCGCCTGGAATGCCCTTGGTTGCTTTCTCTAAAAGAGCGTTCATTTTTTCCTTGAAATCCTGCCTTCGCGCTGAAAAGCGCAAATTGTTTTCCCCTGAATCTTGGACAACAATCAAGGTTTTGTCTGGGTATTTGAGAGTGAGAGAGTCAATCAAAGCAGATTTTATTTCAATTTCTGGCTTGAAAAAATAAAAAATCAATTGCTCTTTTTCATAAAACTCTGCGTTTTTTTTAAAGTCCTTTTGCCATTTCGCCAGTTCTTTCTTCAAAAGTTTTTTGTACTTGTTAAAAGGGCTTTTGAGGAGTTCCCTTGGTTTTTTTGAATGAAACTCCCAAAACAATTCTGAAAATTTTCTTGAATCAATTGTTTCCACTGAACTCACTAGCTCTTCAAGTGAAACCAGCTGTTTCAAGGAAACCCTGTTTTCCCTTATTGCTTTTTTAAAAAAACCCTTCCAGTTTTTGTAACCCATGTCGCCCAAAATTCCAATGCAGGCAATCCATTGCTCTTCCTTTAAGCCAACTAGGGTTGAACAAAGATCGAATGCAAGCTTTGAGGCAGGATACTTGCTGCCATCAATCCGTTTCACCATTTCCGCTTTTATGAAAAGCGTGCGCTTGGAATTGCAGTCCCGGTATTGCTTGTGGTGGTCAATTATTAGCAATGGAGCGATTTTTTCCAGTGCCTTCACTTCCTTTGGGCGCTGGTCTATGGAAAGATCAAGGCAAACAATTTTGTCAGGCTTTATTGATTTAAGCCCTGCAAGCACTTCCCCGAACTCAAAATATTCAGTGCTTAAGACAAAATCAGTCCCGCGCCCGCGAAGCTTTTCCAATGCCTTTGAAAAAACAATTCCAGCGCAAAGCCCGTCAGTGTCACGGTGGTGGACAATTGCAATTCGCTCGGTTTTGCCTGCAGACAAAAGGAATTCCCTGAACTTATGCAACAACTCTCTTTTTTTCATTAAAACATTGAGTGCGTGAAAGGTTTTTAAACCCGAAAACAAACCAAAAGCCTTATTAACACCAAACCAATATTCATAGTATTGAAAGATTCGGGGTGTTGCCAATGGTTTATGAGCACACTAATTCAAAAGGAAAAAAATACTATTTGCACCAAAACGGAAAACTCATGTATTTCAGCAGTGATCCAAAAAACGCAATAGACCTGCCGCCTGGAATGACTGTGGTTGAAAACCAGCGCACAGGCCTTCCAATGATAAAGAAAAAATAATGCCTTCTATGTGAAAGGTGAACCGAATGAAATACGATTTGAAATATTACGCGACAGCAACAGCGAAATACAGGCAATGCCTTCAATCCCTTTCAAAAAAAACAGTTTTAATTGAATTCAATTGGAATAACAAAAAAGCCTATTATTCGCTTGCACCGCTAACGCAAGCATTGCACGAGCTCAACGCAGACTTGAATGTTTCACTCCACGAAGGCAAAAGCAAAAACCTTGAAATATTGTGCAATGCCTGGAAAGCCTTTCTGGATTTAGAGAAAGGAGTGAAAAGCCCTGCATCCAGCGCACTTGAAGCCTTCATATTAGAAGCAGAAAAAAAAGCCGGCAAAGGCAAAATCAAAAAAGCACTTAGCCCCCCTGAAGCCGTTATAAGCGCATGCCAGCACTGTTTTTTTGTTGAAACAAGCAAGGGCGCTTGGTTTTTGCCTTTCAGGGAAAAATGGTTCAAGGAAAGATGCAAAAAAGGTTTGAGGGAAACAGCGAAAAGAATCATAGTGGACGGATTTGCATTGAAAAAAAGGGAACGTTTTTCAATCGGGTTTGAAATAATGCCAAAAAAAACAGAAAGGGAATTGCCTTTTGAAGACTACCTGGACAATTTTGCAATAGCGCTGGCAATGGCTGAAGAGGCAAAAAAAAGAGGCGCCAGCGTTTCAATGGGTTCAAGCACAAACAGGAAATCCAAAGTGGAGCCAATGAACCGCATTTCAGAATTAAAATCAATCATTTCAGGCTGCGAGCACGACAAAAAAGTAAAAGAAAAAGTATTCCAAAAATATTCAATTCTTTCATCAAAAATTGGAGCAAAAGAATGGGAGAACGCTGACGCTGCCTTTTCCATAATCGGAAAAGGATACAGTGGAAAGCACATTTTTGGAACAACCATTGGCTATCCCTCGCCAAACCGAAAAACAAGGTGGACTAATCCAAGCTCAATGTTCTTAAAGCCAGCATGGCATCCCCAGACAAAAACCGACAAGCGAATGCCGAAAACAAGGATTGGAATAACAGAAACCCTTCCAATAGAAAACTTTGTCCGCACTTGCAACATAAACTACAATGAAATGAGGGCTTTAACCCTTGCAATCAAAAAACAAATGAGCAAAAGCGAAAAAATAATAGTGCAAAGCAAGGGCTTTACAAACCTAGAAATCCTCTTAACAAAAGGCAAAAAAAGAAGAAAAGTGACAACAAGCGATGCAGATGCCACAAAAAAACTCAACAGGGAAATCCTAAAAGAAGAAGGCCTTTTTTCAGGAATGTTTGCAAATTTTCCCAGCGGTGAAGCCTTTTGCACTCCTGAAAGCATTGAAGGCACAGCCATCGGAGACGTTGTAATAAACCTGGACAGAAGCCATGTGCTCAACCCAAAAAACCCCCTAGTGGTGGAATTCAAAAAAGGGCGCTGGCGCCTTGCCAGAGCACCACCCGCAATAAAAAAGAAAATGGAAAAAGAATTAAGCGATGCAAAAAAACTAATAAAAGAATACGAAAAAAACAAGTCGCTTCCAGCCCCAATAATAAAACAATACAAGGAAAACCTTGACAGAGTGGGCGAATTCGCAATCAACACAAACCCAAAAGCAAGGCTCAGCAATTACTTGATAGAAAACGAAAAAATCGCAAAAATGATACACATTGCCTTGGGTTCAGGGTTCGAACCAGACAGGCAAACCCTATACCACTGGGATTTCGTCATAAACTCGCCAAGGCAAAAACTGGACATTTATGGATTGGACAAAAAAGGAAAAAAACACTGGATAATACGCAAAGGAAAGTTCACAGTATAAAAAGAGAAAAAACTGGCAGCGTGAAACCACAAAATGAAAGAAAAAATAAAGGAATTGTTTGATTCAACCACAGCGCAACAAGCACTGTTTTTCAACCACAACCCAAGCCAGCCATATTTTTCATATTTCACAGGACTGCCATTAAAACAGTTCGAAGACAGCGCGCTTGCGCTCGCAAAAGGCAAAAAACCCACCATAATAACCACAACCCTCAGCCAAGGATTACTGGAAAACAGAAAAGAATTCATTGAAAAAACAGCAAACAACAAAAAACAATTCATTGAAACAATCCTCAAAACACTACCAGAAAAAAAAATCGGAATAAACTTTCAAGAGTTCTCCCCGGCAAGCCTTGCAAGACTGAAAGCAATAATGAAAGGAAAACAGCTTGTAAACATTTCAAAACAACTTGAAAAACTGAGAGAAACAAAAACCGAAAGCGAAAAAAGAAAAATCGCCAGCGCAGTGAAAATCACAGAGCGCGCCCTAGAAAAAATACCATTGCTTGTAAAAAAAGGAACAAGCGAAAAAAACCTTGCAAAAAGAATCGAAATAGAAATGCTTGAAAACGGAGCAGACACAACCGCTTTCCCGCCCATAACCGCATCAGGAAAAAACGCAAGAATACCCCACTACATTCCAACAGAAAAAAAAATCAGCAAAGGCTTTCTGATAGTTGACTGCGGAGCAAGATTTGAAAACTATTGCGCAGACCTGAGCCGAACCTTTTTTGTAGGGCGGGCTTCAGAAAAACAAAAAACCCTTTACGAGCTAACCTTTAACGCAAAAAAGGAAGCAGAAAAAAAAGCAGTGCTTGGAGCAAAGGCTTCAATGCTGTTCAATGCAGTTGAATCCGTGCTCGCAAAACAAAACTTTAAAATGGTGCACGCTTTAGGCCACGGAATAGGATTGCAAGACCACGATTTTCCCAGGGGAATAAGTGCTAAAAGCACTTGGAAGCTTGAAAAGGGAATGTGCCTTGC
>JAVYME010000028.1:0-14187 GCA_038736825.1 Candidatus Iainarchaeum sp. | reverse complement strand
CTGAATAATATCGCACATATTTCTGACAAACAGAGTTTTCAGCACAAGAAACACTAACAGAAGAACCAACTGTAGACGGAGTGCAAGAATTGTCAGAATCAACACAATAATAAGTTGCAAGCACTCCTGAGCCAGATCCATCAATCGGAGTCAAGGCTATTTGTTGGTCTGAGGAAACACAATTTATTGGAGCATTGCTTGAAGTTAGGGGGGCATTCTTGTCAATTCTTATTAGCACTGCTCTTACTTGTTCTTGGTTGCCAACACAGTCAATTCCCTTAAAACGCAAATATTTTTGGCATACGGCATTGGCATCACACGTGATATTTGCCGAAGTGTCCAAAATGTTTGGATTGCAAGAATTTGAGTCATCAATGCAATAATATATTGCATTCCCGCCACAACCAGAACCATCATTTAGGGTAAAATGCACAGTTTGATTAAAATTCCGCCAAGCAGTATTTGCATCATGTTGTGTGATTGGAGGTTGCCTGTCAACCCTTATCAGCACTGATTTTATTGTTTCACTATTGCCTGCAGTGTCAACTGAATAATATCGCACATATTTCTGACAAACAGAGTTTTCAGCACAAGAAACACTAACAGAAGAACCAACTGTAGACGGAGTGCAAGAATTGTCAGAATCAACACAATAATAAGTTGCAAGCACTCCACAGCCAGAGCCATCAGTAGGAGTCAAAGTAATGCTTTGGTTTGCACTCTGCCATTGACTGTTTGCATCATCTGTTGTTGTAGGCGCCTGCTTGTCAATTGTTAACAAAATAGAGCGAATGCTTTCAGTATTGCCAGCAATGTCTTGAGAGCGATACCGAACAAACTTTTGACAAGTTGAACCAGTCGCACAAGAAACAGTCACTATAGTGCCGCTCGTGCTTGGAGTGCAAGAATTAGAGTCATCAACACAATAATAAGTGCCAGCAATTCCAGAACCAGAACCATCACTTGAAGAAATCACGATGTTTTGGTCTGTTTTCTGGCAAAGAGTATTAGCATCAGTTGTTGTAAGAGGATTTTCTTTATCTATTCTGATAACGCTTGTGGCGCTAACATTGCTTTGATTGCCTGCATTATCAATAGCATAATATCTCACATAGTTGTGACATATTGAATTGGCAGTACAAGTAACATTCACCATATTGCCACTAGTAGAGGGAATACAATTGTTTGCATCAGAAACACAATAATAAGTTGCATTTATGCCAGATGTTGTATCAACTGAAGTTAAATGCACTACCTGATCTTCGTTCACCCAAGCCGTGTTTGCATCATGACTTACTATTGGAGCGGTTTTGTCAAGAAGGGCATAAATCGTGCGAATGCTTTCGCGCATGCCTGCAACATCCATTGAATTATAGTCAATTGCCCAGTTCCCATCTGAGGAAATGTTTATGGGTGAAGAGTAATTTTGCCAAGCACCCATTGAAATATTTTCGCTGTCATCCAAATCAATTCTATAGCGCGTGAGAGCACAACCCGACGTTGCATCACTGCATGAAAGCGTTATTGAAAAATTCTGTCTCTGCCAAGCAGTGTTCAAGTCATTTGTTGTTGAAGGCGGTGTTTTATCCAATGCTGCCCAACCAGTGCGAATCTGTTCAATGTTGCCAATAATATCAGTTGAATTATAGTCAATTCGGTAGTTGCCATCCACTGTAATTGGAACAACTATGACGCCATTATAATCTGTATAACTAGAATAAAGGCTTTCATTACCCAGAGAAGCAAAGCGTTTATCGATTAAAACAAGCGCCACATTGGTTGTTTCAGTGTTAAACACATTATCTTTTGAATAAAACTCTATCAAATAGTTTCCATCAGATGAAAAAATTATTGGAGCCTCATAGCTGGTCCAAGAACCAAAAGAAACATTTTTTGACGGATTAGAATCAACACGGAAATAGACAGCAAAACAACCAGCCCCAGCGCCATCAGAACATGAAAGGGTTATTGCTGTATTTGCATCCTGCCAATCAGTTGGAGCAATTGCAGTTGTGACAGGGTTTTGCTTGTCAATTCTAATAAAAACACTTTTTACTTGCTCTGCATTGTTAGCATTGTCAATAGAATAAAACCTCACAAAAACACGGTTAACATCGCCAACAATACAACTTACTTGAATTGTGGTTCCTTCAATTGTGGGATTGCAAGTGTTAGAATCATCAATGCAATAATAAGTGTGAGCACAACCTGTGGATCCAACCTCTGAACCGTCACTGCACATCAAAGTAATAGTTTGATTTGTTGTCTGCCATTCCTGGTTGGCATCATGTGTTGTTGTTGGCGGATTGTTATCTGACACGCATGCCGAGCAATCGCTTCCACCGCAGTCAACTGCAGTTTCATCACAATTTTTTATGCCGTCAAAACAATGGTTTGCATTCCAAGAACCATTTATGCAGGAACCACCACCCAAAGTGCAAAAGTTGTCGCCTGCACCATCATCACCACAGCACTTGTTGCCCAACGAATCCCAAACAAATGCCATGCAACCACCCGCGTTGGAAATGCAATAGCTTTCTCCAGAATCCCTATCATGATCACTATAACCACAACCGCTTTCAGAGCAAGTTATTGTGTTGCGGAAAATGTTTTGAGTTGGACAACAACTTGTGCCAAGACCACCACATGCAAGAGTGCAACTAGCCCCATTGCTTGCAGTATCATTTGCACAAACCCAGTTGCCATAATAGCATGTTGTGCCTGAGACAAAACCGTTGCCATAAACTGTTGTTGAGGCACCATTGGAAGCAAAACCATTAGAACAAGAAATATCCCCATAATAACAGAGACTGCTTGTATCCGTTGTAGGATTGCCATTTGTATAACCATTGCCATAATAAGTGCCAAAGGAACCATGTGAATAGTATCCATCCCCACAAGAAGGCGTTCCATAATAGCAAACCCCGCTTGTATCAGTTATTGGACTAGAACCGGACCAATGGCCATAGCCATACACTATTGTGCTAGTGCCACTTTCAGCAGAACCGGCAGTGCAATTAATGTCTCCATAATAACAAGTTCGAGAGGTACCAGAACCAGACAAATAACCATTGCCATACAATGTTATTGGACCATATTTTGTTCCATTCAAGCAACGAGTGCAATCCAGAGAGGTTGCAGTGGAGGGCTCTGCACTATGGTAATAGAAATTGTCGTTTGCGCCGTCATCCCCACAGCACTGGCCGTTGCTGCCACCTGAAACTGTTGCAAACCAGTTTGCACTGCTCCCAGTTTTGCAAGTGCACCAACCTTGAGAAGAATCCCAGTTTACAGTGTAAAAAGAAGTGTTCCAATCGCTTGTCTCCCAACCATAAGATGAACTGTTTTGAGCGCCAGCTTTTATTCTAGCTGAATAAGTGCCTTCTTGTGGGCAAAAAGTATAACCATAGCTTTTGGTCCAAGTTTCGTCAGCGCAACCTGCAGAGCATGTGCCCGAACCTGTAGAATAAGTCATTGTCTGCCAACCACTAGTTGTCACGCCATCTGGTGCCCTTATTTCGAACTGCATGTCGTTAACATCACATTTATGGCAAGGAGAATAGTCTGTTCCAGTGCAGTTTTGTAGGTTGCTCCCAGAAAGACCGCCAGTGCAAGTTTGGGCAAAGGAATAAAATGGCGCAAGCAAGGCTAAAGCGATAAACAACAAAATCCTTGAAGGGTGCTGCCTATTTTGTTGTTTCATTTTTTCTCCCTTGGGAACCTTTAAGAGATGCCAAGTTAAATTCTCGTATCTATTAATATATTCTTTTAATTTAAAGGTTTGCTTGGCAAAAAAACACTTTTGGTTTTTGCAAAAAAAGGCTTTTGGTTATTTTTTTAATTGGTTTGATAGAGTTTTCGGTTATGGCAAACTGTTTCTCTTGGCGTGACGAAATGGGTTTTTCGCCACTGGAAATTTTGGGATTAGTGCATGGAGTTAAGCCTATTTCTAGAATGAGTGTTAATCCAAAAGAAGCATCTTTTGGAACGCGGTTTAAAAAGTTCAGGGAAAAATGTGAAAGGCTTGGCTTGCAATGGCAACTGGAATATTTTGAAAATTTTGCGGGGGCTTGGCCCGACACCACAATGCTTTATGTTTGCAAACGCATGAAAACCATTGAAGAATTAATTGAAGCGGAAAAAGCGCGTGATGTGAAAAAAATTGGGCGGATTTTTGGCTTTCCAGAATGCTGTATTGAGTTTTTTTTCGGAAAGGCGGAAAACCGGTCAAATATTGCATTTGAAGTATTAAAAAATTCCAAAAAGCCTTTGTCTTTTTACAACAATTTCGTTCTTTACACTGCCTCGGATTTCAAGCCAAAAAATGCTCTTGAATGCAATTGCCTGAAAGAGGCACGAAACAAAAGCTTTTATTTCATTTACCATATTCCGTGTTCTTTTAACTGCAATAAAAGCATTGAAATGGGAAAAAAATACAAAAGAGTTTTGGAAAAAGAGGCGCCTTTGTTGGCAGAGCAAGCGAAAAACGCTTTAAAGAAAACAATGGTTTATTTTGGAAGTTTCAATTTTGTTCTATTAAATGATGCCATTGAAGGCAAAAGCGAAAACGAGGCATTCTATGAATCGGTTTTTGAATTCCCCACTACGACTTCGAAAAAAATTTTGGAAAAAATCAGGCAAGGCAATCGCATTAAAGCGGAAAATGGAGCACTCGCTGTCTTTAAAAACAGGCAAAAAATTTTGGAATTAAAAAAATAAGCAAAAATTTTGTGGTTTGAATGATGAACTCTTTGGAAAGCAAAATTGTTTTTGCAAAAAAAGCCTTTGGAAAAAAAAGCCGAGTTTTTCCACTTAAAAAAAGCAATTCAATGTTTAAAGTGTTTTTGCCAAATGGAAAAAAAAGGGTTTGCTGGATTTGGTTTGACAAAAAAAAAGTGTTGCGCGCTAAAGCATTCCAGCAATTTGCATTCGAGAACCACCTTCCAGTGCCAAAAATCTTTTCTTTAAAAAAATCCCCGGATTTTTGCTTGCTGGAATTTGAATTCGTTGAAGGAACACCTGTTACAGCGCAATGGGCCAAAATGAGCGAACCCGAAAGAATATTTTTGATTGAACAAATTGCTGAAATTCTTGCAAAACTTCACTCTGTAAAGCCCAACTACAAAGCCAAAAAAACAGATTTGGAATGGAAAGACAGAACTCAAAGCTGGGGTTCGTTTGTCAGAAAAAACATTGAAATAAATCTTCAAATTGCAGTGAAAAATGGAATTGTGAAAGAAAGTTTTGCGAAAAAAATCCTTTTCTTTGTTTATAACACCCCATTGCCTGAAAAGGTTAATCCTTGCATTTGTCATGGAGACTTGTGGCTTGAAAATATTTTAGTCAACAAATCCAGAAAAATCAATGCAGTTATTGACTGGAAAAACGCCTTTTTGGGTCACTGCCTTTTTGATGTTGCAATCACTGAAAACGCATTGAAAGCAGTAAAACCAGACCTTTCAAAACATTTTTTGAAAACTTATGCTGAAATGGGGGGCAAAATTGGAGAAAATTACGCTTTTGAAAAAAAAACCTATCTTTTGTTCAAATTTTGCCAGTTTTTATCGCTTGCTAGTGCTGGAAAAAAACAAGCTAAAGATATTAAAAAAATGGTTAAAGAGATCAAAAAAATGATGAAAGAAAGGTGAAAAAAAAATATAAACGCCCCGTGTTGAGTAAAATATTGGAGTTTTGGAAGAATGGTTGAGTCCAGAATATTAAATATCGGATTTACTCCTTTAGAGTTTTTTGGAATAAAGTATGATATCAAGCCAATTTCAAGAGTTATACTTAGTTCTCAACATCAAACCCAAATTGATCTCTTCCTCGAAGAATGTGCAAGACAAAACATTTATGCCAAAATCCACTATTTCCAAAACTATCATGGGCTTGGAAAAAACAAAGTGCTCTACATCTCAAAAGACACTGCCCTACTTAAAGAAATGGTTTTGGCTGAGCAAACAGAAAACCGAGAACACATCGGCCGACTTTTTGGTTACCCTGAATGCTGCGTGCGCAGCATAAAAAAGCACGCCCTGGCTGGCAAAGAGGGCAAAGCAATCGAATGGTCAATCGCTGAAAATTCTGAAAAACCATTTCCTTTTTAAACCAACATCTTAGCCTCAGCGATTTCAAAAAACATTGGCTCTGGCTGGGATAAAGAACGATTTTTTGAAATTTGGAAAAAAGCAATGTTTCTTATCTTTCACTTTCCATGCTCATTTAACTGTAAAGAAAGCATAAAAATCAGGAAAAAAACTAAACGTTTTGCAAAATGAAATGCCGGAGTTCGCTAAAGAAATAGAGAACACTTTAAAAAAAACATTTGTTTTCTTCAACCAACTCGACTTTGTGATTCTTAATGAAAGTCGCAAAGATCAAATTGAAAACGAAGCCACATACGATTCAGTTCTTGAGTTTCCCACCAGAACCCCAAAAAAAGTGCTTGAAAAAATAAAAATAGGCGATAAGGTTATTACGGATGATATAAGATTCCAAGTATTCAAAAGCGATAAAAAAATACTAGAAATAAAAAAACCGGCCAAAATCCTCAGATTTGAATAATTTTTCGCAAAATTGTACGAAAAACGCTTTTATTCTTTATTGTAGATATTTTATTTATGGAGCACGTTAAGCTCTTTCCAAAACATGGCAAAGCAATTGTTTCAGTGAACCCAAAAGTGTTCACGCTTGAAGTTGTTTATTCTGCAGCATATGTCTTGCTTGACAAAGCCTATTTTTTCTTGGACGGAGATCCTGCAAAAGAAATCTTGGTGACAATAAAAGCGCGAGACAAAAAACGAGGAGCAAAGGCGTTGGAGGAAATAGCAAACCATTTCAACAACGAATTAATCAATTATTCCGTTTATGCAGTTCAAGCTGCAAGGAACCAAGCAATAAGAGAGGCAATAATCCAGCGAGCACTGGCAACAAACCTTTCAAGCGAGCAAACAATAGAAAACCCTTTAGAGCCAGTGCTTGAAGAAAAAGCAAAAAAAATTCGAATGCCTGAAAATGAAGACGAAGACCTTTACTTGAAGGACCCTGAAGGAATTGCAGAACCATGGACTCCAAAAAAAGCCAAGGGCTTGAAAAAGCCAAAGGTGTAAGCATTGATTGAAATAAAACGCAAAAGCGTGCGAATGAAATTCAGGGAAGGCATTTATTTTGAAGAAGCCCTGCAAAAAGCACTTGAAATTGTTCCAAAAAACATCAAATTCAAAAAATCAAAAAAAGGGCATTTCACCTTTATTGAATTTTTTCCAGAAAAAGGAACTGACTTGGAAGAACTTGCTGGCTGGTTTTCAAACAATGTAATAGCGCTTTCCAAATAGGCTTACTCTGACAAGTCAGTGTCAGGTTTTACCAGAATGCATTCAAATTCAAATTGTTTTGGAATAATGCCAATCTTTTTGTTGTCCTTGAAAACACCAATGCACTTATCTGATAATTTAAGGCTGTTGCCTTTTTTGACTAATTCAGCATAGCCGGAAAGCCTTTTGGCTAATGAAAAGTCTGGTGCGGAAACATAAAATGAATCTGAAGAGATTTTTGGAAAACAATCCCAGTAGTGAAAAACTCCCTTTTCAAACTCGCCTTGGAATAAAATCGAGTCCGCACAATTCCAAAACAATACTGGCAAGTGCATGAAAAAATCATACAATTTTGCCAGTTTTGCGTTTTCCTTTTCCAGCAAACCGTACAAGGTTTGAGCGTATTTCTTGCTTTCCGGGCAATTCAAATGGCATGGAATGTGATGAATCAAAGCAAAGCCAGAATAAACATTCAACCACTTGGAAAAGTTCGTTGAATTGCGATAAGAGCGAAAATAAATGCGCGACCAAACATAGTCTTGCTCTACTTTGCTTTTAATTCCAACATTATTGCACAAGCTCTTTCCGAACGCCAGACAGCATTCAGGATAACCCATTAGCCTACCAAATTCAGTTGTGTCGTTGGCATAGGCATCCGCTGCCCTTTTAATGGTTTCAAAGTCTTTGGCTGCAATCGCATAAACTTCCCCAAGGCGCGGGTCATCAAGAGGAATTGGCTCGCAAAGGTCTTGGATTGTGTTTATAAGGTACTTGAATCTAGTGTGCCCGCAAAGAAAACCCATTTCATTAATCCCTTTTTTTAGTGCCAGCCAGGCTTCAGGCGTAAATGGCACCTTATTGCTTACCGCTGGCTTTAAGCCGTTTTTAAGCGCCAAAAGTTCGAGCAAAGAAAAATGGCCTTTAATGCATGGCGGATAATAAAACTTTCCTTTTTTCAGTCGTTGTTTGTCAGAAAAAGCGCGGCTTTCACTGGAAAGCCTTGCCATTGCCTCTGCAATGGATTTTTCAGCAAAAGGCATGGAAATAAAGTGGCTGAAAAAGATTAAAAAGGAAAACAACACATATAGGATAGGGTTTTCATGGAAAAAATTGCTTTTGATTTTAAGAGATTTGCAATTTTAGTTCTAACGTCAATAGTTTTCTTTTTGGCTGGGTTTTTTTTAGGATTGCAAGCTAAGCCAGATTGTAATACAAATACTTATTGCCCACAACTCGAGTCAAGCTTTGATTTGAGCAAGTGCAGCGGACTTGCAAGCGGAAAATCTGATTGGTGCGTTTTCCAGGAAGCCTATGAAGCAAGAAACAACAATTATTGCAATTACATTTACAACGCAAACATAAAGAATTACTGCTTTGGTGTTTTGAATAACGACAAAGCCTTATGCAACAAAGTAACCGAAGAAGGCATAAGGAACCAATGCCTTGAAATTGTGGCAAGACAGCTTGGCGAATAAACCAATTAAAAACCATTAATGCGCCAAATATTTCATGAGACTGGCAAAAATTGAAATTGTGCTTGGCGCTGCTTGCAACAATAACTGTCTTTTTTGCTCTGTACACAAGTCAAGGAATTTCAAGCAATTAGAGCAAGTCAAAAAAGAAGTTATTTCAGCCAAAGGTCGAGCTGAAGAAATTTGCTTTACAGGTGGAGAACCCACCATACGAAAAGACATATTTGAAATAGTCCACTTTGCAAAAGAACAAGGCTTTCAAAAAATTTCCGTTACAACCAATGGTAGAATGTTTTCAGACAAAAATTTTACAGAACAAATGCTTGAAAGCGGATTAAACAGCGCGATTTTTTCCATTCATGGCGCGGACAAGGAAACACACGATTTTCTGACGCAAGTGAACGGCTGTTTTTCAGAATTAATGCAAGGCATTAAAAATTTCAAGGAAAAAGGGGGGGAAATAAGGGCAAACATTGTAATAAATGCCCTCAACTTCAAACAATTGCCAGCAATAGTGAAAAAAGTTTTGGCATTCAAGCCAAAAATGTTTTGCCTCATCTTTCCAAGCATTGACGGAAACCTTTCACAAAACAAACACTTGGTGCCAGCGTATTCCAAAACAGCACCCTATCTCTTGAAAGCCATTGAAATTGCTGAAAAAGGCAGTGCCGGGGTTTGGGCGCTCAATGTGCCGCCTTGCATTATCCCGCAAAAGGCTGACAATACAGTTTGCGAACTGAAAACAGAGGTTTACTGGTTTGAAGGCAAAACTTCCCTTGACAAACAAATCCTGAAAGGCAAAAAAAAGCTCGCAGAATGCAAAAAATGCATTCTTGAAAAAAAATGTTTTGGCGTGGAAAAAGCATACCTAAAAGAAAAAGGAGAAAACGAATTCAAAGCAATAAAGGGAAAATAAATGGACATTCCTGTGACATTTCAATGCAATAGCAAATGCCTTTTCTGCATTTACGATACAAGACAGATGCCCTGGCTTGGAAACCCGCCAGCAGACCAAATAAAAGCAAAAATCAAAAGCACACCTGAAGAAGAATGCATTGGACTAACAGGAGGCGAACCAACTCTTTCACCCAATCTCTCCCAAATAGTGGAATTTGTTCTAGAACAAAACCCTGAAAGAGAAATCTTCATTGTAACCAATGGAAGAAAATTTGCAGAAAAAGAATATGCAATGCAATTCAAAAAATTTTCTGGCAAAAACCTCTTTTTCGGCATTCCCCTATTAAGCCATGAAGAAAAAGCCCACGATTTTCTGACAGGAATCCGTGGAAGCTGGAACGAAACAATTCAAGGAATAAAAAACCTTCAAAAACTCGGTTTCGCAATAGAAGTCAGGGTCTTGGTATGCAAGCAAAATTATCGAGATTTGGCAAAAACAGCGGAATTCATTGCAAGGGAACTAAAAGGCGTTTTTCGAGTGGTTTTCATCAACCTAAAATACACTGGCAATGCATTTATTAACCGGCAACTCCTCTTTGTGCACTATAAAACCTTGGTGCCTTTCGTTCAACAAGCAGTTGAAGTGCTGAAAAAAAACAAAGTGGAAGTGAAAATGTTCCACTTCCCTTTGTGTACAATAAGCAACAAATACTGGGAACACGCCAAAGGCATTACAAAACAGGAAAAAGAACTAAAATTTGCAAAAAAATGCTTTTATTGCAAAGCAAAAAACGAATGTTGCAGGATTTGGCGCTCTTATCCACCACTAGCCGGAGAAGAAGAATTCAAGCCAATACGGAAAATCACCACAAAACAATAAATATTTAAAGTTTAAAAGGATTGTATTATTGATGAAAAAACAAATAAAGAACAGACTGCCAGAAATAAAAAGAAAGGTGTCCTCTTTTTTAATAGAAGAAAAAGGCGGAATTTCAAAATTCAAAATGATTTCAATTGGTGCCTTTTTGGGCTCGATTTCCATCTTAAACCTTTTACCCGAAGTCGAAGCCGCACACTCAAATTATTTTAGTGTTAGCTGGAATGCAGGCAATGTCACTGCAAAACACGGACACCACGCATCACACTCCTCGCATTCATCACACTCAGCACACGGCTCACACTTCTCACACTCATCACACAGCTCACACTCATCACACTACAGCCATTACAGTTGCGGGGCGATTTGTGCAATAGATTTCTGCAGCTAATGCTGTAAGAAACCTTCCTTTTTAAACGATGCTGCCAAAGAACTATTTATTAGCTTTGGTGGTGTTTTGAAGGTTGAAATAATAGGCGCAACACAGGCCTGTTTGCAAAGCAAGCGAGACATATTTGCGGCTTTCGCAAAACATAATCCCTTTCTTCACTTGCTTTTTGAAAAAAAAGGGCGATTGGTGGCTTTTTGTAGCAATTCAAACAACTTTTTCATCATGGACAAAGAAGCCTTTGAGGCACTTGGAAAAAAATTCCTAGCAAAAAACAAAAAGCCCTCTTTTGTCAAAAAAGGCTATTTTAATGTTTTTTCGCCAGTCATTACAAGCAAGTGCAATCTTGGATGCACATATTGCTTTGGCAAAGAAAAGAAAAGAGAGGAGAAAACTTCAAATTGGGAAATCTTGAGTGCTGGAATTAAATATATTGGTCAACAAAACAAGGAAGTCCACGTGATGTTCAGTTCTGCTGGAGAGCAGACAACTGAACCCACGCTATTGAAAAAAACTTTGGGTTCCATTGAAAAAAAACTCAAAATTGCCAGAATCAAATTTTCAACAAACGGTGCCACCAACCCAAAGTTTTTAACCGATATTGCGGATCGAATGGGCAGGTTCCAAGTTTCCTGTGACGGCCCGCCTGAAATTCAAAATAGACAAAGACCTCTCAGGAATGGCGGAAAGAGCAGTGCCACCGTGGAAAAAACAATAAAAACACTGGTTAAAAACAACAAGGAATTTATGGTAAAAACCACGCTTACCTCAAACCATGTTGGTCGAGAAGAGCAAACCTTCAAATATTTTTACAACCTAGAGGTCCCAGTGATAGTTTTCTCAACAGTTAGCGATCTGGGAGCTGGCTGCGAATTCATAAAAACTTCAGAGCGCAATAAGTGGGCGGTGCTCGCAGATTCACAAATGAAACTGAAAGAGTTTTGCGATTCTTTTGGATTAAAATCCCGCCTTGCGGTTGAACACTACTTTGAATATAAGGGCAAAACACAGTATTGTTCAGTTGGAAACTATTTTTGCCTTGGCACGGATGGAACTGTCTCTGGCTGCCTGATGTACTCAAACACAGATGACCTGAAAATTCACCAAGGAATGAAACAACTTGTGCTTGGCTGCTTTAACCGAAAAAAGGGATTTTTGATGGACTGGAAAAAAATCAAAAAATTGCGCTCTTACTACAAAAAAAGCGAGTGCTATGATTGTGATTTCAAGCTTTGCTGGGGAGGCTGCCCCCTAAAAAACCTGGAAAAAAACAACAATATGGCAAAACCAGACAGAGAACGATGCCTGGAAAGAAAAACGCAAACCTTGCAACTCATGAAATATTTGGCGGAACGCGATGTCATAAAAATAAAGCCTTATTTGTCGGAAAAGAGTGAAAAACTCTATTATTCCATGCAATTCAGCGAATTCGAACTCTCAACAGAAATCAGCAAGAACTCAGCCAGTGGAGTTTTTTTGAAATTTGATCCCGCAAAGGCAGACCTTGAAAAGCTAGCCAAAAAAATAGTTGAGGCGTCAAAAAAACACAGGGAAAAAATAAGGCTTTTTGTGCTTTGCCCAATTACCAGGGGCCGGCTTGGTATTCGCGATTCAATTCGGTTCAAGGCATTTCTTTATTCATTGAAGAAAAACAAGGTAATATTCAAGATATCGCGACCTGTCAAAATAACAGATGCGAACGCAAAAAAGGAAAAGGAGTTCTATGAAGAATTTTTCATTCCAAAAAACTGCTTGGAGTGCCTTGAACTCTTCAAAGAAAAAAATGGTGAAATTGAATATTGTGGTGGAGTTAAAGGCCCAAAAATAAGCGAATTTTTTGACAGAAACGAGATATATTCTGAATTCAAAAAAACCTCAAAAAAATCACAATGCCCTTGGAGGGAATAAAAAATAAAAGTTGAATGGGGTTACTATTGCGATATGCTGCCACTACATTCAAAGCGGAAAAATTTTCTAATAATTGCTATAGTGCTGGCAGCCGTCTTTGCAGTTTTCGCTTTTTTCTTATACCCTTTCCTGCTTTTTTCAGAAATGCAAAGCTCTGCCTCTGAGTTAAAGCAGTATTTTTCAAGTGAACTCGAACCCAAGGCATTTCTTTCAGAGGCGGAAAGCTCTTCTTATGGCTGGTACCAGTATAGGGTGGTCAAAAATGTCTTAAGAGATGATTTTGGCTTGCAAGTTCAAGGCGAAGACTACAAGGATGATGCTAAAATTGCCGAGGGCTTTTTTGCAAAAGAGTGCAACAACCTAGAACTGGAAAAATGCGAACCTTACACTGTTTTAATGCCTTATTGCATGTCCAAATATGCTTATTTTGTTAAAGAAAGAGGCAACACTGATGGCTTGAAAACAGAACTGTTTGCCAAAGAGACTTTTGCCAGTGCAATGCAATATTGGGAGCAACAAATAGAGTCAAAAAAAGTGCTGGAAGAAAACGATTTGCCCGCAGTGCTAGGAATCACAATATGCCAATTAGTTTATGGAGAGCTAGGCACAACATACAACCCAAAACTTTTTGAAAAAGTGCTCGCAATAAACATAGAGTATTCGAGCCAGACAGGCAAAGCACTGGAATCAATGAAAAAAAAAGCCACCATTTTGAGGCTGCTTTTGCAGTCAGTTCCTGCCGGCAAACCCAAAAACACCGAGGCTGTGCCAATTTTTTGCAAGTCTTTTGAAAGCATGGCTAAAAAAGAAAAAGGCAATGTTTGCGCTGCCTACAATTTTTACCTTTTAAAACAGTTTTGTGGTCAAGAAAGCCCCATAAATTCCAGTGAAGATTATTTGTTGGCCAGCCGGTTCTTCAAGGAAAGATATTCAAGGCTTGATGAAGTGATGTGCCAAATTGGATTGCTAAATTATGCAGAGCCATCGCCAAGAGGGCGAATCCCAATTGGCAGGCCAGAACAGTAAATTTTGGGAAAAGAGCATGGTCAAACAAGATAGTGAGAATTACATTCCAAAATCGTTTCACTTGCAATGGCATATTACTGAAAAATGCAACTTGAAATGCAAGCACTGTTATTCTGAAAAAAATTTTGAAAAAGAGCTTTCATTGGAACAATTGAATGCAATCCTTGAAGACTATATTAAAACTATTGAACTATGGGGTCTTTCAAAAAACACTTCAAGGATAACAATAATGGGTGGAGAACCTTTTTTGAGGAAAAATTTTTGGATTTTTGCTGAAAAACTCGCTGGGTTCGGGAAAAAAACCGC
>JAVYME010000027.1:0-15165 GCA_038736825.1 Candidatus Iainarchaeum sp. | reverse complement strand
CAAAGGAAACAAGCGATTTAGTGCTATTGGATGACAATTTTGTGACAATAAGGGACGCAGTTGCAGAAGGAAGGGGAATATTTGACAACATTAAAAAATTTGTCAACTACCTGCTTTCATCCAACACTGCAGAAGTCCTGGCGGTTTTCATTTTCACGCTTCTCTCGCTGGCAATCAGTTTTGGGCCGGGCGCAGTAATCCTTACAGCAGCACAACTTTTATGGATCAATCTTTTAACGGACGGTTTGCCGGCAATCGCAATGGGTTTGGATCCAAAATCAGAATTTGTAATGAAAAGAAAGCCGAGAAAAAAAGATGAAGGCATTATAGACAAAAGAATGGTTTTCTCTATTTTAACAGTTGGCATTGCAATGGCTGCAGTAATAATAGGGGTTTTCTTGCTGGAATTCTTTAATTCTGTTGAAACAGAAACTGCTGCAAAAATGGCAAGGGCGCAAACCGCGGCATTTACCTGTTTCGTTGTATTTGAAATGGTGAGAGTTCAAACTGTGAGGGCTTCCTTTAGAACAAAGATTTTCAGCAACAAATGGCTTTGGATTGCATTGTTTGCATCAATTGCACTCCAGCTCGGCGTAATATATTCCCCGCTAAACAAGTTTTTCAGGGTGGTTCCTCTCACAATAGAAGAACTTGACGGAATAGCAATAGGCGCAATTGTATTCATCATCCTTACCCTGATTATAATGAAAGCAGA
This sequence comes from Candidatus Iainarchaeum sp., assembly GCA_038736825.1. GTDB lineage: Archaea > Iainarchaeota > Iainarchaeia > Iainarchaeales > DTGL01 > JAPLVS01. Next base: position 14,450 of record JAVYME010000027.1, on the reverse strand, counting down.
GGACAAAATTTTTGGAAAAAGAGAAAAATAGGGAAAAAAATGGATTTTTTTGAAACTGTTCTGCAAAGGCATTCTGTCAGAAAATTCCAAGAAAAGACAGTTGAAAAAGAAAAACTGCAAAAAATACTTGAAACCGCAAATTCTGCTCCAAGCGCAGGCAACCTGCAAGCTTACAAAATAGTCGTAGTTGAAAAAAAAGAATTAAAGGAAAAGCTTTCCTTTGCAGCGTTTGGCCAAAAATTTTTAGTGCAAGCGCCCTTACTGCTTGTTTTTTGTTCTTTGCCTGAGAAATCAGAGCAAAGATATGGTGCTCGCGGCAGCCTTTACTCAATACAAGATGCAACCATTGCCGCAAGCTATGCCCAGCTTGCAGCAACAGCTCTTGGTTTGGCATCAGTATGGGTTGGCGCGTTTGATGAAGAAGAGGTTTCAAAAGCCTTGAATTTGGAAGAAAACATGGCACCAATATCAATCATTCCAATAGGTTATGCTGCAGAAAAACCTTTTAGGGCGCCTAGAAAAAGCCTGAAAGAATTAGTGGAAAAAAAATAGTTTTTCACTCCATTGCAAGCGCTTGCACTGGATCAAACCGGCTTGCCTTCCAGGCAGGATAAAGCCCAGCCACTATTCCAATGCAGACAGCAAAAGCAAAAGCCTCCAAGAGAAGCGCTGGCGATACAAGAACAGAAAAACCAGCAATCTCTGAAAGCGGTTCACTGGCAGCAATTCCAAAAATGCAGCCCAAAATGCCCCCCAAAACCCCAATAAAGGCTGACTCGTACAAAACCATCACCATTACATTATAATTTGTCCAGCCGGTTGCTTTCAAAGCACCGATTTCCTTAAACCTTTCCATTATGCTCATCAGCATTGTGTTGATTATGCCGACAGCTGCAACTATTGCCGCAATTGCAGCAACTGCAAAAACCATGCTTCTCACATTGCCAAGCGCGGAAGCAATGGATTCAGAAAACTGGGCTGTGTTGGCTATTTGGAGTTTTTCCCCATACTTGAACTTTAACAGTTTTACCACTCGGTCTATTTCCTCTGGATTGTCAACTGAAACAGAAAAATACGCCACTTTTTTGGAAGGAAAACCGATGAGATCGCGCAAGTCGTCTAAGTTCATGAGTATTGCCAAATTAGACATTTTTGAACCAGTCCTGTAAACCCCGACAACCTGGAATTTTTCTCCATTGATTTTAATGTTGTTGCCTGGAAACTTGTTGTATTTTTCCTGAACCTCTGTTCCAATAACAACTTTGCCTCTTTCACCGGGCTTGATGCCTCTTCCTGAAACTATTTCGCCAGTAACCCCTGAAACCGACTGCTCTTTCACCTCTTGCGAAAAATCGGTTCCAATAAGGCGCACCATGTTCATGTAGTCAGTGCCAATGCCTTTTCCCTCAATTGATTTTGCCAGTGCCATTATTGCAGGCTCTGCTTTTTTGACTCCATACACGCTTTCAAGCTTTCCCTTATAGTCTTCATCCAATTGCGAGGACATCGGCCCCATGCCGCCTTTTTGGAAAACCATTATGCCTTGAAGTTGTCCTACTGCACTCTGCACGTCCGCAAAAAGACCGTCAACAATTGAAACAAGCGATATTATGGAAAGAACTCCGACTGCAATCATTAAGATTGAAAGGAAAGTGCGGCTTTTCCTGCGAAAAAGATTGTAAAACGCCAGTTTTATCATTCAAGCACCTTTTTCAGTTCCCTTAAAGCCAAAAGCGCTTTTTTTCGGCTTATTGTTTTCTTGAATATTTATCAGTCCGTCTCTTATGTACACTTTTCTTGTGGCGAAATCCAAAAGGCTTGGATCGTGGGTGACAAGCACAAAGGTTTTGTCGCTATCCCTGTTCCAGTGCAGCATTGCCTCTACAACCTTTCTTCCAGTGGCAGTGTCAAGGTTTCCTGTGGGCTCGTCAGCCAGTATGATTTCTGGATCGTTTATGAGGGCGCGAGCAATTGAAACCCGCTGCCTTTGCCCTCCGCTTAACTCGCCTGGCTTGTGCAGCATTCTGTCTTTCATGTCCAACAATTCAAGAAGGCTCTTTGCCCTTTTTATGCCCTCTGTCATGTCCACATTGGCTGGCTCTAATGGAATTAAAACGTTTTCAAGCGCATTCAAGGTGGGAATCAGGTTAAAGGATTGGAAGACAAAACCGATTTTTTTTCTTCTAATCATTGCAAGGCTCCAGTCATCCAGTTTGGAAATATCTTTGCCTTCAATTAAAACCTGTCCCGTTGTTGGCCTGTCAAGCGCGCCCAAAATGTGCAGCAAAGTGCTTTTTCCTGAACCGCTTGGCCCAACAATCACAATAAAATCGCCTTTTTCTATTTTTATTGAGACTCCGCGCAATGCTTCCACTATCACTTTGTCCATTCTGTATTTTTTGGTGACATTCCTTGCTTCTATAAGACTCGCCATTTTTTTCTCTCCAAATGCAAATTTTTAACCGCTCCTTATTGCCTCCACTGGATCCATTTTGCTTGCCCTCCATGCTGGATAAATTCCAGCAATAAGCCCCAGCAATACTGCAAAAACAAAAGAGCCTGCAACAACCTGCCCTGTGACTATTGAAGGCAATCCATAGCTTTTTGCAACCATTGAAACCCAAAAGCCAAGCAAGATTCCTGCAATGCCGCCAAGCACTCCCATGAAAACAGACTCATATAAAACCATTCTCATGACATTGCCGCCTGTCCAGCCGGCAGCCATCATTGAACCAATTTCCTTTGTTCTTTCAAGAACGCTCATCAAAATAGTGTTGATTATTCCGACTCCGGCAACAAGCGCTGCCAGACCGCCCACAAGCACGGCAACAATGTTGAAAGAGCCAAGGACATCGGAAAAAAGACTTGAAAGGTCTGAAGTTGTCATGAAGTCAAGCTTGTCACCCAGCCTGAACTCCATTTTTTTTGCCATTGCCTGGTCCTCTGAAGGATTTTGAAGTTCAACAAAAAAAGTGTGCACTATGTTTGGCGGAGTGCCAGAAATCTGCCTTGCATCCTCTATGCTCATAAAAATCAAGTTTTTGAAAGAATCCGACTCTGTTTTAAGAATTCCTTTCACTTTAAACTTTTTGTCATTCACTCTTATTGTGGAACCAAGAAATTTGTGCCTGTCCTCCTTTAGGCCTTTTCCCACAACAACATAGCCAGAATCGCCTGGTTCCAGCATGCTGCCCTCTGAAAGCTCGCCAATCCAAATATTGTTGCGCAACTTGTTGTATGCTGTAAGGTCTGCAGCATATATGGCTGGAGGGCTCATTATAGAGCCACTGCCTGCAAGCCTGACAGTTTTTCCATCAATGCTTGTGGGAATAAGCCATAATTCTGGCACAACCACTCTGACGCCCTGCATTGACTCTATTTGGCTTTGATATGAAGCATCAATCCTTGAAAGGGAATTATCCACTGCATCCTTTTCCCAAACCCAAACCCCTTGAATGCTGCCAATAAGGCCCTCGTATTCGCCTTTGACGCCATCCACTACTGACATCATGCCGATTATTGCAGCAACACCTATTGCTATGCCCAAAACTGAAAGGAAAGTGCGGCTCTTGCGCCTGAAAAGGTTGAGGAATGAAAGCTTTATCATTCAAACCAAGCCCTCAAGCAGGTCTCACAGCTTTCTTATTGCAAGCTGCCTTAAAACCATTCTTATAATTAAATAAACCAGTAAAAGAATGACTATTATGAAAACAAAGGGAATGTAAGGGCTGGGCTCTGGCATTTTGGAAACATACAAGGAATATTTTTCCTCGATTTTTTGAAGCTTTCCGAGCTCGTCAATATAAGAGATTATTATTTGCAATTCGTGATAGCCGACTTTGGCGTTTTCTGCCACAAAAAAGTCAAAAATGCCTGCACTGGAGTCATCAGACTCAATGCTGCCAACATAGGCTTTCCTTTGCCCGACAATGGATTCATCCACTACAACCTCTATTTCAACCTTTTTCGCATCCTCTTTGCCCAAGTTGTCCAATTGCACTGAAAGCGAAAAGGTTTCGCCTTGAACAAGGTTTTTTGTATCCTTGCCTTTTATGGAATAATCTATGCCTGAAACTATCAGTTCAGGGTAACCGTAAACGTGAAGAGCGAATTTTTGCTCTACAATGCTGTCACAATTAAGGCAACTGCATGCAACCTTAAAAGAATAAACCCCTGGCTCTATTTTCTGGCTTGGCTTAAGCTTGAATTCCACTTCAACATCCTTGCCTGGCTGAATTGAACCCAAATCCCGCTTGGTTTCAGACAAAACAATGAATTTTCCAAAATCGGTTGCGCCTATAAGCGAAAAATCCACAACAACATTCCTTGCCTCTATGGAGCCAGTGTTCTTTATTCTGGCTTTAACTGAAACCTCCTCGCCAATGTGGGGGTAATAATCTGAAACCCTCAAGCTGTCAATTGAAACACGGTATATTTCTGAAACAGGCACTGAAATAGTTGCATAATCGCTGACTATTTCTCCAACATTCAAGTACTGCATTTTCAGGGAAAGCACATAATTGCCAGCGGCAATTCCGTCTTTCGCCCTAACCCTGAAAACAAAGGTTTTGGTTTGATTGGCCAAAATCTCTTGAGAATAAAGCTCTGTCTCAATAGGCTCAAAATTTGTTCCAGTCAAAAGCTGCAAATTGACATCAGAAATCTTCACAGAATTGCTGATATTCCTGACATTTACTGCAATTGCAACCTCGTTGCCAGCATAAACAATGGAAGGCTTGAAAGAGGAAGAATCAACCTTTAAAGTATAATATGCTGGAACAATTGCGCTGGCAAAAGCAAAAAAACCAAAAAAAAATAAGCAAGTTAAAAATTTCTTCATAAAAAAACCTCCACTAAAACACAAAAAATGAAAGGAATGCTTGAAGCAAAGACAAAAAAGCCCTATAATAAAACAGTTCCTACAGCAATAATTTAAAGAAATCGGTTATTTAAGCCTTTCCCTTTTTTTTAACCGATTTCAGTTCCTCCAGCAACAAAAAGCGCTTTTCAGATTGAGTTTTTCGCACTTTTTAAAAAAATAATCCTTATTCCTTTGCCAGACAACTCGCGGAGCACTGCACGACCACAATGGCAATTCACTGGCTTGATGGCATTCCTTACTATAAATACTTCAAAGCCGAGTTTTTTTGCAGTTAGCGCTGTAAATTTCACACAGTATTCTGTTGCAAGACCGCAAAAAAAGAGTTTTTTAACGCGCTTTTTTTTCAAAAAGGCTTCAAGTTTTGAGCCTTGGAATTTGTCGTAAAAATTTGTTTTGACAATTTTTGCGTTTTTAAGGAAAGGCTTTAGTTCACTGACTATTTTTGCGCCTCTCGTGTTTTTCACGCAATGCTTTGGCCAATTGTCTCTGGAAAACTCTGGGTCGTTTTTTTCATGCCAGTCCATTGTGAAAACAACCAGGGCTTTTTTTGACTGTGCTGTTTTAAGCAGTTCTTTGATGACTGGAATTGTTTTTTCGCCTTTTGGAACGTAAAGCGCTCCGGTTTTTTTGGCAAAATCGTTTTGCATGTCAACAACAATAATTGCGCAATCCACCGGCAATCCCTTCATTCAACCAAGTGCAGTCTTTGGTTTGGTTTTGGAGGCCTGCCTGTTTTAAAGCAGGGTTTTCCGTTTTTTTCAACAATGTCTGCAGTGGCGAACCGGAAGTCAAAAACAGAGCCTGTGCCAATGGCGTCAAAAAATCTGCCGTGTTTTTTTTCTGCTTTCATGAATTCTCTGGTTTTTTTTGCATTGAAGCCAGAGGAGAGGAAAATTTTAACGTGCTCAAACCCGTTTTCGTTCAATGCCTTGCGCACTTTTCTGGCTAATTCCACTGTAACGCCTTTTCCTTTTCTTGTTCCTTCGCCGGTGTTTTCCCAGCAAGTGTCAATTCGCACTCCGTGCAATTTTTCACCCAAGGCTTTTGCAGTGCGAAGCGAATCTGTTATTTCTTTGTTAAAAGTGTCTATTAGTGCAATCACTCTTGATTGTCTTCCAAACTGTTGTTCGAATTTTTCCGCTGTTTTAACAGTGTCTTCAAAAACCAGAACGAGGGCGTGTGGGATTGTGCCCATTCCTTTTTCTCCAAAAGCAGACGCTCCAATGTCAGTGCTCACTCCGCTTGCACCGCCAACCCATGCAGCATAGGATAGTTCTTTGTCAGAATCAAAACGCCAATGCCTTGCACCAAAATAATACACTTCTTTTCCTTTTGCAATAGAACAAATTTCGTTTATTGATGAAGCAATGGTTGTGCCAGCGCTTAAAACGCCCAAATACATTGTTTCCAAAGCAATCAATTCTTGCACTTTGCCCTCTATTTCCATTACTGTTTCCTTTGCAGAATATGGTTCGCCGTCATATAAAGCGCGAATTTTAATCTCTGGACCAGCATATTTGCGGATTATTGCAATCGCTTCATCTATGCCGCACACAATTCCAGGTCCTTTTTGAAAAAAAACCTGGTATTTAACGCAGGGATTCAATCCCTCTCGTTCAAGGAGTTCTTTAGAGCGAAGGAAATACTTGTCAGAGTAAGGCTTGAAATCTTCTGGCAAATCAAAGGAAGTGCGCCTTGGATTAATTATTCTCGCCATAATAAAAAATACTTGCCACAAATAAAAAAATCTATTGGTGCGCTTGCAGCCAAAGAACAGCGTAAAAACCTTTCCCTGTTTTTTGTTTGAACTGACCTTTATGGTTGAAGCATCACTTGAATTCCTTTTAGTAGTTTTAGTGGCTTCACTTGCTGGAAGGCTTGCCTGCAAGAAATTCGATCAACCGCTTGTTTTGGGCGAACTGCTGGCAGGCCTGATACTTGGAAACCTGTTCTTTTCAGTGGTTTTGCAACCAATAGCGCTAATTTCCCAAATCGGCGTGATAATTTTATTGTTTTCCTCTGGTCTTGCGCTTGATTTTGAAGAAGTCAAGCGCCTTGGAAGGCAAAGCCTTGTAATAACAACTGCAGGCGCTTTACTGCCTTTCTTTTTGGGTTATGGCTTTGCATTATTAATGGGTTTTTCTCAGTTTGAAGCGCTCTTTGCTGGAACTGCCCTCATAGCAACATCCATAGGCATAAATGCTGAAATTTTAAGCGAAAAAGAAATGCTTAGAACAAGGATGGGCACAACCATAATGGGAGCCGCCGTAATAGATGACATTTACGGCATAATCGCCTTGGCAGTTCTTGGCGGAATTGTGAAAAGCGGGGAAGTTCATTTGAGTGAAACAGTGTTTCTTGTAATAGCCTCACTCTTGCTTTTTGCATTTTCCCTTTCAATTGTAATGAAAGCCTTCCAGCGCCTTGCAAAAAGGTTTTCTTTTCGCCCTGAAAACCTGCTCTTGCTGGGTGTAATTGTAGCGCTTTGTTACAGTCTTGTGGCAAAAGAAATCGGTCTTGAACTGGTGGTAGGGGCTTTCCTTGGGGGCCTCGTGCTCGGCCAATCCCGTTATTCCAAAGACCTTCTTGAAAGCGTTTCTGTTTTCGGAGAATCATTTTTCATTCCCGTCTTTTTTGTTACCGCAGGAATGGCCTTACAGCTTGAAACCCTTTTCTCTCATGCAATGCTTGCCTTCACCATTGGATTGATTATATTGGCTTTTATTGGCAAAACAGCTGGTTGTGGCCTGGCGGCGCTTTATTCCGGCTTTTCCAAGAATGAATCGCTTGCAATTGGCATTGCAATGACTCCAAGAGCAGAGGTTGCTCTCGTGATTGCCAGCATAGGTGCATCGTACGGGCTTGGCCTTGAAATTGTTGCAGCAATAACCGCGATGGTGTTTGTGACAACACTGGCTGTGCCTCCCCTGCTGGCAATACAACTAAAAAAAGTCAAAAGGGAAATGGAAACCCATTTAAAGAAATCTGACTTTAAGAATGGTGGGAGAAAAAAATGAGGGTTGGCAGAATTTTCTATTTCAACATGCAAGAGGACGAAATCTACAAGGAAATGCTTGCAAACCTAAAAAAAATGGTTGAAAGCGCTGCACTCTTGGAAAAAGCCATTTTGGAGTTAAGGGGAAAAAAGCACGACAGTCTTGTCCAAAAAACCCTTGAAATTCAAAAGGAGTGCAGCAAAAACAGCGCCAAACTAAATGAAAAAATCCTAAATGTCGGTCACTCTCAAAGCAGACAGGACTTGCTTTTATTAAACCAAGCGCTTTCCAAAACCTCAAAGGCAATAGAAGCCACTGCATACAGAGCAAGAATGTCTCGCGGAATAAGATTGCCGGACAGCTTGAACAAGGGCTTACAGGAAATATGCAAAGCCAGTGTTGAAACACTGGAAGCTCTGGCAAAAGTCCTGGAAAGCATGCCTTGCATTTCAGAAGAACTATTACAGCAATTGAACGAAGTCCATGTGACAGAAGAAAAAGTTGACGAAATCAGGAGAAAACACTGCGAAGACTTTGTGCATTCAAGCCTGAGTCTTTCCCTGCAACAATACTATATCTGGCACGAATCAGTAAAAAAACTGGAAGCAATAGCAGACTCCTGCGATGAAGCTGCAGAAATAATTGGCAGAATAATTGCATCCAAAGAATAAACACAAAAAAAACTATTTTAAAAAAACCAGAGCGCACATATTATTTACATCGCACGGGTAGGGAAGTGGCCAAACCCACCAGCTTTAGGAGGCTTCGGCCTGCACAGGCTTCGGCTGAAAACAGCTGGCCGCTTAGTGCGTTCAGCGGTTCGAATCCGCTCCCGTGCATGGAATTCGGGGATCGCTACCTCGCCTTTTTAAAAGTGCTTCGGTTTAGGAAGGCAGGGCTGTGAAAAAAACTGCATGAATTTGGCAAAACGCTTGAAGATACAGCTCAGCGCGTTAAAACCGAAAACAGTTCTGCAAAAAAACTGAAAACTCGTACGGCAATACAATCACTTCAATTTCTCTGCGGACTAAGCAAAGCTAGGGGGATAAGGAACTCCACCAGCCCGTGCACGATAATAAGAAGGCTAAAAAAAGACTGGAGGGGGCGAGTTTGCAAGGAAAGACCTAGAAAAGCTCTTCTTGAAGTCCTTCCTTAACTGGCTGAACAGCGGCGAGAAAGGCAAGTGAACTAAAGGGTAAAAACACAAGCAATATTTTGCATGCCCTAATTTTAAACTTTGGCAACTCCAAAGCTTTGCGGGTTTATTTAAAAGATTCTTTTTTAAATATATCCTTAAAGATATAATATTATATCTTTAATGATATAATTGGTGTTTTTATGGATGAATTGAATTTCAGAATACTGGATGCACTTGCAAGCAGCCTGGGCAACAATACCTCCATAAGCAGCCTCAAAGAGAGAGTAAAGGAAAGATCAGGCAAAGCCACTTATAAGAACATTTACGAGAAGACGCAGGAACTCGCGCGAAACAAAATATTGAACCTAGAGATTGCAGGAAAGGCCTCGCTTGTAAGCCTTAACCTTGAAAACCCTGCAACCTTTGACTTGTTGAGCGAGATGGAGTTTGCCAAAAAAAGGAAGTTTTTGGAAAAAAACCCAGAAATGCAGGCGTTTTTGTTTGCAATGGAAAGCACTTTTTCTCGCGGGTTTTATTTCATTGAATCCATTTCAATCATGAGGCCTGCGAGAAACGCAAAGTTGAACAAGGCCGAATTTTTGTTCCTTTTAAGGGAGCCTCTTTTGACTGAAACAGAAAAACAATGGGATTCAAAAGAGGAAGGCGAAAAGGCAATCCAAAACGAAATAGAGCTCATTTATTCTACAATGCAATTGCTTCAGAAAAGACATAACCTGAAAGCGGATTTTTTGGTTTTAAGGGAAAACGAGTTCTTCGAACTATTGAAAGAACAGGGCAAAAACGCGTTGAAGGAAATGCTTTCAGACAAAACAGCGTTTTATTCGCCGCAGGCTTTCTGGCTTTCAATAAGGCGCGCAATGGACCAAGGAATCACTGTAAAGGCGGAAAGTGAGGAGTTCAAGCCAGCGAAAGCTAGCGAAAAAGAGCTTTTCTACAACCTTAGCCGGTTTGGTTACACTGAATTCGGGGAAAAACTGCAGTCAAGCGAAAACATTGCAATTGAAAGCATTGCCATGGCAATATTATTGCAAGGCGATGCAAGGAGAAAGGAAGCGATTCCGGTAATTATTTCAAAAGCTTTCGACAACAAAGCCGGCAGGAAGCCCAATTACCGCTTGCTGGCATTCATGTGCGCAAGATATGGAAAACTGCCAGAACTGCTCGGATTACTTGAAGCATTCAACAAAATCAAGCCATTAAAGGAAACAGAAAAAGCAATCAAACTAATAAAAAAAAGCGGCATTGAAGGCAAAAAAGTTGACTTGAATGCTTTAAAGGAAAAAATGAGGTTGTATAATGTCATCTGAAATCGGAAAACAAAAATTGTTCGAGTTATTGGAAGAACTGGACAAGGAACTGAACAGGAAAATCAGGGTTGTCGCGGTAGGCGGAACAGCAATGACCTTGTTAGGCCTGAAAAACTCGACAATCGACATCGACTTGGATGTAAGCGGAAAAGACCGCGAAACAATTGCAAAAGCAATCAAGAACCTCGCTTCAGGTTACAGAATAGACCTTTTCTCAAACGGCCTGGTCTTCTCGCAGCAATTGCCGGAAGATTACGCTGAAAAAGCGATTCCTGTCCGGAAAAAATTCGAGTATATTGAATTGCTTGCATTGTCGCCCTTGGACATCATTGTCTCAAAGATTGCAAGGCTTAGTGAAAGGGACTGGCAGGACATCCAAGCATGCATAAAAAAAGCAAAGCTCTCAAAAGAACAAGTCAGGAAAAGGGCTGAAAAAGTCGAAGTGGTCGGCAGCGAGGAAAAATACAAAAACAACCTAGAAAAAGTCCTCGAAGAACTATTCTGATCATACAGGATCAAATCAAAATCCTTAAATAAAACCTCACAGCACATACTGTTGGAACAAACTTGGCCGATTTCCCTAGAAAGGAAAAGGCATTGAACTTTTCGGCGCTATTTGCCTCGTTATGAATTGTTTTTTAAGCAGATTTGTAGTATTGGTTAAATGGCGGTGAAGCTCGCCTTGCTTTACAGCTAAAGCGCCTTTTTGGCTGATAGCTTCTACTTTTGTAAGAGCGAGGTGGTATGAATGGCGTATTTTTGCCCACAATGTTATGGAAAAAACTTTATTACTGTGCCTTTGAAGGAGACATCCAACGGAGTTTATGTTTGCACGCGCGATCCAAACCACAAGTTTGTGATAGACCGCAATGGCTTTCCAAAATCAAAGAAAGATTAATGCCCAAATATTTGTTTTTAGCAAGCGCATTTTATTTCCATTCAAACCTTTTTTTCCTTTTTGGTTGTTCTTCTTTGCGGTTTCAGGAAATTTTTTTGTATTTTGTAAAGGGGCGCAAGCGCTGAAATGCTTGTTATGGCGCTGAAGGCAAATGCGGTTTCAGCGCCAGCTAAACTCCAAAGGATTCCGGCTATAATGCTTGCAGGCAGCAATAGCAGTCCAGTTATTCCTTGATAGGTTCCAAGAGAACCAGTTCTTTTTTGTTTTGGAACGATTTCCGAGGCAATTGTTCTTTGCACTGTTTCAGTGCCAGCTGTGGCAATTCCGTATACTGCTAGTAAAATTATTGCAATCCATGCCTCTTTAGCCAGGGCAAAGCCAGTGAATGTGAGCGAAAACAGGGCAAAGGACAAGGCAAGGGCTTTAATTCTGCCTATTTTGTCAGCCAGTTTTCCGAAAGGAATTGCAAAGAAAGCATAAGAGATGTTGAAAAAAAGGTAGGCTAACGGGATAAAGGCAACTGGCAGGCCAAGATCTTGTATTCTTATTAAGAGGAATGCAAAGCTCAGGTTTCCCAGTGCAAAAACAGAGGCTGATAAAAGGAACCACTTGTATTCCGTGTTTTGGAGTGTTTTTTCTTTAATGTTATCTTTGACTGGGTTTTTTTCCTCTTTGACAAAAAACAATATTATTAAAACTGCTAAAAATGCCGGAATGAAGGATAACAAAAAAACAAGCCTGAAGTTTTGGCTGAGAAGGGAGAGGATTAAAAAAGCAAGCAAGGGACCTATTATTGCACCAATGGTGTCCATTGTTCTGTGGAATCCAAAGGAAAAACCTCTTGTTTGCTGCGCGGAAGAGTCAGCAATTATGGAATCTCTTGCAGGGCCCCTCAAGCCTTTTCCGGCTCTGTCCCCAAACCGAAACAAGAGAAGCTGCCACCAGTTTGTTGCAAAAGCGAACAATGGTTTTACAACAGTTGAAAGCCCGTATCCAAACAGTATGACGGTTTTCTTTTTGCCTAAAAATTTTTCCGCTTTTGCTGACAAAAGCTTGAAAACACTTGCACTTGATTCGGCTATTCCTTCAATCAAGCCAATAACTGCCTTGTCAAGCATTAAAACGCTTGACATGAAAACCGGCAGTATGGAAAAAATCATTTCGCTGGAAATGTCAGTCAAAAGGCTGACAAGCCCTAAAACCAAAACGTTCTTTTTCAGTTTTTCAGACAAGAAAACACCAAGCTTTCTCAAAATATTTTTTATTGTTGCTTAAACTATGCTTTAGCATTGGTGCTTAAAAATTAACGGTTTGAAAGCCATTTTTTGATTTCTTCTTTGCCCGGAACAATTTAAAGAAAGCAATCGCCCACTGTTGTTATTGAAAATACAGCCATTAACCAAAATTTAGTGTTTGATTGATTGCAAGCCATTCAAAACAAATACTGCAACTATTTTGCCAAGCAAATTTTAAAGCCCAAAACACTCGTGGTTAAAAAAATTTATTCAAATATGCAAATAGTTAAATATTCTTTCAAGTATAGTCTTTCCATGAAATTGCAGGCTTTAATTGCATTAATTGCACTCGCGCTGATTTTGAGTGGCTGCATTCAAAACGAAAACGCTTCCAATAACCCCAAAAGCAATACAATCCCAAGCAACACGCCACTACAAACGCCTTCTCCAACACAAACTACCGCAACTCAAACCCCTCAACCCACAACTTCGCCTAAAGAAACAATAACTGCAACACCACAAAAAAAACCACAAGCATCGGTTTCCATTTCAACAGACAAAAACCAATACGGATCCAATGAAAAAGCAACCATAACTGTCACAGCAAGCGTTTCAGAAAGCCTTAAAAATGCAAAAATCAAAATTTGGGGAATAAAACCCTACTCTAAAAACTATATTGAAAGCGAAAAAGTTGTCGATTTAAGTGAAGGGCAAAACACAATAGAATTTGTCGAAACAACACCATATTGCACTGCTGGCTGTGGCGGAGTATTTCCAGGCCCCTACGATTTGTTCACTTCAGTTGAATTCAATGGACTTGAATTGGCTAAAGCTAAAACAGAAATTACGCTTGTAAGCCATTGAATTAGCTCAAAAGCAAAAAAAACTGTTTCTTAAGTTTTAGTGGGGCTTTTGCATTACCCACTCTCAGTAAATCCAAACACATTTCCTCAAATTCTTTCACTGCTTCAGCCCTACTTTTTTCAGTTCCTGTTTCCGTTTCAAGTAATTTAGAAAAGTAAAAAAAAACCAGCCTTAAGCTCCTTGCTCTTCTCTGGCTTTTTCTTCCAAATATTTTCTGAAATCGTCTTCAAGGTTGGATATTCTGCTAATGTTTCCGGTTTCAAGGAAGCCGGAAAGCTGTTTTAATAAAACATTAGCGCTCACAACCTCTGGCAACAACACATAATCGGCTCCGCTTTTATACAATTCTAGAGCGCTAGTAAAATTTTTTGCTTTTGCAATTGCCAAAATTTTAGGGTTTGCCTTTTTGGCTTTTTTTATGACAAGACAGGCTGCTTTTGTGTCTGGAATGGTTGAAATAACTGCTTTAGCCTTTGAAGGACAAGCCTTTTCAAGAATTTCATCGCTTTCCGCCTCTCCATAAATTGTTGGAACCTTGCTCGCATTGGCTTGAGCTATTTCTGCATCATGGTCTACAACCACAATCTTGTGCCTTTTTTTCAGAGCAGAAATCAGCTGTTTTCCCAAAAGCCCAGAACCAACAATTACCAAGTGATCTTCACAAAAACTTTTCGGAAGAAAGTCAAGGCTTTTTTCCCTTCGCCCCAGTTTTGATCCAAGCTTTTTTGGCAAAAAGGGCTTTACACTCTTTGAAAAAAAGGAATACAAAGAATCGCTTTTCTCCATTAAATAGGGAGTTGAAGCCATTGAAATTGTTATGGCAAGAATGCTGGCAGAAAAGATTTCAGGGGAAAGCTGGCCCAACTTGAAGCCTTGGTTTGCCAAAATGAAGGAAAACTCGCTAGCCTGCCCTAAAGCGAGCCCCACAAAAAGAGCGCTTTTCGGCTTAAGCCCAAAAAGAATTGAAATTAAAAAGTACAGTGCTGGATTGACAAAATACAATACCAAAAACATTAACAGCAACACTGCAAAAGGAAGGCTAGTGAAAGCAAAACTTATCTGCAATCCAAGCGAAACAAAAAAAATAGTGGCAAAAAAATCCCTTAACC
>JAVYME010000026.1:0-16841 GCA_038736825.1 Candidatus Iainarchaeum sp. | reverse complement strand
CTTCTTTCTTCGAAATTAAGGTGTTCACACACAACATTCAAAATGCTTCTCAGCGGAAAAAAGAAATTTTATGCAATCCCTTCATAAAAGCCCTATGTGACTATGCAGGGGACAAAAAAGCCGAGAGAAGAATTATTCAAGAAACAGAATATTTGAAAGTCAATTCAGCATCTTCAAAACCAGTAAAAGCCTGCAAAAAGTTGAATATTCACCTATCAAAATTCGTGGGTTCTTTTATGGCAGACGGCAGCCTCAGCATACAAGTGGTTTTTGCCGCAGAGAATAAAAATGAGATATCCAAGACTGCCCATTTCTTGTCGGAAAAGAAACAGCATTTTTCCCAGAATTATTCACCTTAAAGGCGAGAGTTCTATCTAAACATCAATAAAAACAAAACAAATGAAAAAATGTTGGATGACCTGATAAAAAATTCAAAGAAAGCCCAATGCCATTATACTATCGAATTATCTGACGCATATAGGGACAATGTGCTTTTTTTCAAAAAGTTGGTCGATAAAGAGTTCGGTGTCAAACCAATTATCTGCAAAAAGAAACAGAACTCGTGGAGAGTTGTATATTCAAACAAAATACTGGCTCGCTACCTCATGAAATTTTTTTCTGTCTGGCCAGGCAATAAATCAGATGATGCCTTTGAACCAGAAGCAATTAGAAGATGCGGCATGATAACTAGAAAAGCGTTTGCTCTTGGCTTAATTACATTTGACGGTTGTATCACAAAACAGAGTAAAATGACTTTCACTTCAAAGAGCAAAACCCTAATCGATTCCCTTGCTGAAATTTGGAGAAAGGATGGCATAAAATTTGGCATTTCAAAAGATTGCAGGAACAACTTCACCATAAATGCCTACTTGGAAAATAAAAAGGAAAAATTATTAGAATATTTAGAACCAAATACCCAAAAGCGGAAATTGTTTTACTGGTTAAATGGTGATTTAAATGCAAGCCCCGTAATTCATCATTCGCCCACAGCTAAAATCTCGGAAGAAAAAATATTCAAACTATTAAAAAAAGTAAAGAACTGTGAAATAATTTTCTTAACAAACTATTTTAAGTGCGGGCAGTCAACCGCCCGGTACTACCTAAAAACTCTTGCAAAACAGAAAAAAATAATTTTGCCAGATAACTTAAAATCTTTAAATCCCGAAAAGGTTAGCCCCAAAACAACAGTTTTACTAAACAAAAAATATCATAAAAAATTATTTAATGCCATTAGAAAAAATTTTGCCTGTGACAAAGAATTTGCAAATGCACTGGGCTTCAAAAAAGCCACTCTTTTGTCTTGGAGGAAAAGAAAGAATAGAATTCCGGTTTGGGCATTGGGAAAAATGTGCAACTCATTAAGTCTTGATTTACAAAATTTTTTTGATAATTTAATTGAAGAAGACAGAGAAATGATTAGTATTTTATATACTTAATTTTTCAATTGACACCCCCCTTCTTATCTTTCTTAGCAATTCGGGCAGTGTATCAATTTTTACTCTAACTTGGTTCATTGAATCTCTGTCCCGGTATGTGACTGTATTGTCCTCCTTTGTTTGATAATCTACTGTTATTCCCCCTATCACCCCCAGTTCATCCGCACGAGAATATCTTCTTCCAATACTGCCCCCCCTATCATAAAAAACTTCGAATTCTTCATCAAGCAATGTAATTACTATTTTCTCGGCAATTTCATCTAAACCGTCTTTATTTACTAAAGGATAAACTCCCGCAATATAGGGAGCCAGCTTTGCTGGCAACTTCAGATAAATCCTTTCTTCTGGACCGCGCTTTTCTTTTCGGAAAGCGCAATCCAGCACTACATAGAGAGAGCGGTCTATTCCTGCGGAAATTTCGAAAACGTGCGGAGTGAACTCTTCACCTTCCTCTTTTACTTTAAGTTGTTTTTTGCTTCCCTTTGAATGGCTTGCAAGGTCGTAGTCTGTGCGATAATTGCACGCAACAAGTTCCACCCAGCCCAAATCTGTTTCCACCTCAAAATCCCATGTTTCAGCTGAATAAAATGCTCGAGCTTCTTTTTCAAGCTCGCGAAACCTCATTTTTTCCAGAGGAATTCCGAGTTTTTCATAGAATTGCTGGGTGCGAGCAAGCCAGTAAGCGATTATTTTTCCAGAAACTATTTTTTTTTCAATGATTTCTTTGCAGGTTTTTTTCTCTAATGGCTTTCCAAGCCTTAAAAGGTTCAATTCGTATTTTTCTATTTCTGAAAAGCGCGGGAAATCGTTTATTTTTTTGGGATTGAAAAAGAACTCTATTTCCATTTGCCCTATTTCGCGTTCCCTTAAAAGCGTTTGTTTTGGTGCAATCTCGTTTCTAAAGGACTTGCCTGCTTGCGCAATGCCCAGCGGGAGATTCAATCGCCCGCTCTTGTACAAGCGGTCAAAATCCAAGAAAATGTTTTGGCAGGTTTCAGGTCTCAAAAAGCAGGTTTGGTCTCCTGTTGCTCCAACTTCAACTTTCATCATCATGTTGAACAAGCGCACTTCTCCAAGCATTCCCTTGCATTTCGGGCAAACTATTTTTTTATCTTTAATTATTTTTTCAAGCTCTTTTACTGGCTTTGATTCTGGCACTTTTTCGCTTGTTTTTTCCTCTATTAACTGGTCTGCTCGGTGAAGGGCGCGGCATTTGGAGCATTGCACTATTGGATCGTTAAAGGAATCAAGGTGCCCTGATGCTTCAAACACTGGTTTTGGCAGAACCACTGAGCCGTCTATTTCAAGCAATCCTTCTTTTTCAAGGAGTTCTTTTCTCCAAAAGTCAACGATTTTGTTTCTTATTCTTACGCCTATGGGTCCAAAATCCCAAAAGCCTGCTGGCGAGCCTGCATAGATTTCAGCAGATGGAAAATACAATTGCCTGCGCAATGCAAGGTTGAAAAGCTCTTCTTTGGGCATTAAAACCGCCAATAGATAAATCTCCTGGAAACCTTTTTTAATGAATTGTAGCCAAATTTTAAAGGTTGTTATGCAGAAAATTGATGCTTTGAGGAAGGAGCTAATAAAAAAAACCAAAAGGCAGGTTTTAGAGCATTACACTGGCAGGGATGTGCACATTATCCGCGCAATCAATGTGCTTGAAGACATTGATTTTGTTTTCAATCTTTTGTTTGAGGATGTAAGGGAATGGTATTCCGTTCACTTTCCGGAACTTGAAAAAATAGTTAAGGGCAATGAAACATTTCTTGCACTAGTGGCTGAACTTTGCGAGCGCAGCAAGTTTTCAGAGCAAAACATTTTGACAGTTTACCAAAACAAGGAAATGGCAAAAAAAATTGCAGAGGCTGCACAGAAAAGCGTCGGTTCTCCACTGGAAGAAAAGGATTGCTTGCGAATCCAAAAGCTTGCTGATAAAGCGATTGGCTTGAAAAAGCAAAGAAATGCTTTGGCGTCCTATATTGAATCTGAAATGAACACTCAAATGCCGAATTTTTCAAAAATCGCTGGACCGCTTTTGGGGGCAAGGCTTTTGAATGCAGCTGGCTCGCTTAAAAGGCTTGCAATGATGCCGTCTTCAACAATACAGGTTATGGGTGCTGAAAAGGCTTTATTCCAGCACTTAAAGACTGGAAGCAAGCCTCCAAAACACGGTTTTATTTTTCAACACCCCTTAATGCGTTCTGTTAAGCGCAAAAACAGGGGCAAAATTGCAAGAGCGCTTGCAAACAAATTGTCTCTTGCAGCAAAAGAGGACTATTTTGGAAGGAAAGACACTGGAGATAAAATGCTGGAAGCACTGGAAAAGCGGGCTCAAGAACTAAAATAGAAAAATAAGGGGCAGCATTCAGCTGCCAACAAATTCATTCTTTTTTTCCAAAAAACCTTGCAAAAAAGCCTTTTTTTGGGGTTTCCTGTTTTTTTGGCTCAGAACTTGAACTTTTTGCCAAACCCCTTTCAGCAAGAGTTCTGAGCGGGCTATCGTCTTTTTCGTTTTCTTCTGTTTGAACTTTAACCCTTTTAGCCTCTGAAGAACCATATTTTGGCAACAACGGCATTTCCCACCACCCTCCACAAAAAAAACAATAGTAAATATTTCCATTAAAATGATTTAAAAACATTCTTTTTGGCAAAAAAAACAGTTTTTTTTGATTTTTATCACACTAAAGCCTTTCAACCATATATTAAAAACCATTTTTAGGCATCTGGTTTTGTAAAAAAAGGAGGGCTTGAATGAACAAAAGGATATTTTTGCCTGTTTTTATTGGCTTGCTCTTGCTTGCACCAATGGCTTTTGCTTTGCCACAAGAAAAAGAACCAGTGGAAAAAATTACAATAATACATTACAAAAAAGGCTTTGAAAAATCGCAACCGCCTTCTGCAAAAGCCACGCCGAGTTCTTGCACAAAATATTTGGGCAAAGACTTAAAATGGAAAACGCTGCCCATAAACTTATTGATAAATCCAGTAAACAATTACGGTTTAAGTGAAGAGTTTGTTTCACAAGCAGTATGGAATGCTGCCTTGGAATGGGATAAGTGGACAGCCACAACACTGTTTGGCTCATACTCTATTGATGTAAGCGCTAACTGGGATGACAAGGTGCCCGACAACAGGAACGAATTTTCTTTTGGCAATTATCCGCAAAACGGTGTCATTGCAGTGACAAACATTTGGGGTTATTTTTCAGGCAACAAAAAGCAAATAGTCGAATTTGACGTGTTGTTTGACACTGATTTTGAGTGGGGAGATGCAACAACAAACAAAACAGTAATGGATTTGCAAAACATTGCCACTCATGAAATCGGGCACGGCTTGGGTTTGGCTGACCTTTACAGCACTTCCTGTTATTCTCAGACAATGTATGGCTATTCCACAGAAGGCGAAACCGAAAAAAGAACTCTAGACGCAGGCGACATCAAGGGAATAACAACCCTTTATGGTGCAACATAAAAGACTGAAAAAAAAATTTGCGGGGGCTTTAATTGCTCCCATTTTTAATTTCTTTTAACCTTTATTTTTGCCATGAAAGAGCTTTTCTTCGGAATTTTTAGCGAAAAAGGCAGGATTTTCACCAAAAACCTTTCAATTGGAAAAAAGGTTTACGGTGAAAAACTGGTTGAAGTGAAAGGCATTGAATACAGGGAATGGATTCCCTATCGTTCAAAGCTTTGCGCTGCAATAAAAAACGGTCTTTCAATTATGCCTTTAAAGGAAGGCTCAAACATCTTATACTTGGGAATAGCTGAAGGCACAACTGCCTCGCACATAAGCGACATAATTGGCCTGAAAGGAGCGATTTTTGGAGTGGATATAAGCGAAAAAACCATGACAAGGCTTTTGCGGGTTTGCGAGGACAGGCAAAACATTTTGCCCATACTTGCTGACGCTGCAAGGCCAGAGGAATACGCTGAACACCTTAAAGGCTGCAAAATAGACCTGCTTTACCAGGATGTGGCGCAAAAAAACCAGGCTGAAATTTTCAACAGAAATGCAGAATTGTTCCTTTCAAAAGGCGATTTTGGCATGATTGCAATTAAATCGCAAAGCATTTCAAGCACACAGCCTTGCACAAAAGTGTTTTCAGAGCAAAAAGAGGTTTTGGAGGAAAAATTCAAGGTATTGCAGGAAATAAACCTTAAACCCTTTGAAAAAGACCACATGTTTTATTTATTGCAAAAAAAGTGAAAAAATGGATGAAACAGGAAGGAAAATCATCCACATGGTTTTCGGCTCGCTTTTCATTGCAAGCGTTGTGCTGTTTGGCGGGCAAACCACTTTCACAATAACCTGCATTGCTCTTTTTGCCGGAATGATTTTTTCCTTTCTTATAGCCCAAGGATTTGAACTGCCGGTTTTTTCGCTTTTAGTGGAATTGTTTCAAAGGGATTGCGAAAAAACAATGCCAGGAAAAGGCGCCATACTGTTTTTTGCTGGCACTGCTTTTTTGATGTTTTTGGCATTATTTGTACTGCAAAGCGAAAAAATCATTGCTCCAGCCCTAGTGCCACTTGTTTTTGGAGACGGAATTGCGACAATTGCCGGAAAAAAATGGGGAAAGCATTTGATTGCAAACAATAGGACTTGGGAGGGCACAATTTCAGGCTTTATTGCTTCAAGCATTGCCCTAACCCTTTTTTTGCCATCTTGGGAAAGTGTTTTCGTTGTTTCTGCTGTCGCAATGCTGGCAGAATTGCTTCCAGTAAACGACAATTTTTCAATTCCAATAACCGCTGGCATCGTGCTCTACATAATTTTATAGTTTTTTTTCAAGTTCTTGCAAAAACTTTTTAAATGTTGGTTGAGTTATTCAATACGCACGACTTTTTTGCAGAGAGTGGGGGGCATGAAGAGATTCTTGGAAAAGGTAAAGAAGCGCGATGGCCGCATTGTTCCATTCCAGCGAGAAAAAATAGAGGAAGCGATTTTTAAGGCAGCAAAAGCGGTTGGCGGCAAGGACAGAGAGACTGCAAGAAAGCTTTCAGACAGGGTTGTTTACCGCCTGAAAAAGAAGTTTGGCACAAAAATCCCCACTGTAGAGCAAATACAGGATGAAGTTGAAAAAGAACTAATTGAAAGCGGTCACGCTCAAACAGCCAAAGCCTTTATATTGTATAGGGCGGAACGCAACAGAATTAGGGACACAAAGGCATTCTTGGAAAAGACTTCTAGCATAATAGACGAGTATGTTTTGGAAAAATCTTGGCGTGTCAAGGAGAACAGCAATGCATCCTATTCTTTGAGTGGTCTTCAAGCACACATTTCTGACACAATAATTTCTGAATACACTTTGAAATACATTTATCCCCCTGAAATAGGAAAAATGCACAAGAGTGCTGCATTCCACATTCACGATCTTGGCGTGGGAACCTTTGCTGCATATTGTGCTGGATGGTCATTGCGACAGGTTTTAGAGGAAGGCTTTAATGGAGTGCCTGGAAGGATTGCTGCAAAGCCAGCAAAGCATTTCAATGCCGCACTCGGCCAGCTTGTGAACTTTATGGGCACAATGCAAAACGAGTGGGCTGGCGCTCAAGCGTTTTCCTCTTTTGACACTTATCTTGCTCCGCTTGCAGCAAAAGACAACTTGAATTATGAAAGAATAAAGCAAAGCATTCAAGAATTTGTTTTTGCAATAAATGCAACTTCAAGGTGGGGCAACCAAGTGCCTTTCACAAATATCACACTTGACTGGACAGTTCCAGAGGACATGAAGGGCACGCCGGCAGTTTGGGGTGGAATAGAAGTCCCAGAAACTTACTCTGATTTCCAGGATGAAATGGATTTAATTAACAAGGCATTCATTGAAGTAATGACAAAAGGCGACATGAATGGCAGAATTTTCACATTTCCAATTCCAACCTACAATATTACCAGAGATTTTGAATGGGATAGCGAGAATGCAAGCCTGCTTTTCGAAATGACTGCAAAATATGGCACTCCTTATTTCCAAAACTTTGTGAATTCAAGCCTTAAACCGCATGATGTGAGAAGCATGTGTTGCAGGCTCCAGCTTGATGTAAGGGAATTAAAGCAGAAAACAGGTGGATTGTTTGGCTCTGGCGAAAAAACCGGTTCAATTGGGGTTATCACAATAAACATGCCACAGCTCGGATATCTTTCAAAAGATGAAAACGATTTCTTTGAAAGGCTTGACTATTTAATGTACTTGGCAAAAGAGGCTCTTGAAATAAAAAGAAAAGAAGTTGAAAAAAACATGAAAAACGGTCTTTTGCCTTGGTCTAAAAGATATCTTGGCACTTTTGACTATCACTTTTCAACCATTGGATTGAATGGAATGAATGAGTGCTGTTTGAACTTTTTAGGGGAAAACATTGCTGGAAAAGAAGGCAGAAAGTTTGCCTTAAAGGTTTTGGATTTCATGAGAGGCAAGCTGAAAGACTTCCAAGAAGAAACAACAAACATTTACAACTTGGAAGCCACGCCTGCAGAAGGCACTTCTTACAGGCTTGCAAGAATTGACAAAGACAACTATCCGGACATAATCACGGCTGGCACAAAAGAAGCACCATATTACACGAATTCCACTCAATTGCCAGTGGATTTCACTGATGACATTTTTGACGCTTTAGAACACCAAGATGAATTGCAATGCAAATATACTGGTGGAACAGTTTTGCATGGGTTTTTGGGTGAAAGAATGAGCAGTGGAGAAGCCTGCAAAAAGCTGGTGAAAACAATTGCTTACAATTTCAAGCTCCCATATTACACTATTACGCCAACATTTAGCATTTGTCCAGTGCATGGCTATATTCCGGGAAAACACTACACTTGCCCGGTTGAAGTGAGTGAAAGCAAAGAGAACAAAACCTTGGAGGTAAAAAAATAACCCGTAAAGAAAAACTTGAAAAAAAGCCTGTATTGAAAACCAAAGGTGAAAAAATGGCAACATGTGGAAAACAAACCGAAGTTTATTCAAGGGTTGTCGGCTACTATCGCCCAGTCCAGCAATGGAATATAGGCAAAGCCCAAGAATTCGAAGAACGCAAAACCTTTTCAGAAAAAAAATGCCTTGAAAGAGAAGAGTGCGGTAAAATAAAAGCAAAAGCCAAATAAAATGTTGCTGGAAAAGGTTAATTCACTTGACAGCATTCAAAACTCCAAACAGCAAGGCAATAAAGCTTTTGCCCCTATTTCTTGTGGTGTTTTGAATGATTTTTAGAGGAATCCAGAAAACAACCTTGATTGATTACCCCCATCATATTGCCACAACCCTTTTCGTTGACAAATGCAATTTCAGGTGCGGGTTTTGCCAAAACCCACTGTTAGTGCTGGAAAAAGAGAAAAGGGAAATAAGCGAAAAAGAAGCCCTTGAATTCCTTAAAAACAGGAAAAAATACATTGAAGGCGTTTGCATTACTGGAGGCGAGCCAACAGTACACGGAGGCTTAAAGTTTTTTGCAACTCAAGTTAAAGAACTCGGCTTAAAGGTAAAAATTGACACTAATGGAACAAATCCAGCGCTTTTGCGCGAACTCATAAGCGAAAAAAAAGTGGATTACATTGCAATGGACATCAAAGCGCCACTGGAAAAATATGATTCGGTTGCAAACGTGCACGTAGACATTGAGGCAGTAAAAGAAAGCATAGCTATTTTAAAAGAGGGAAAGGTTGACTACGAGTTTCGCACAACAGTTGTGCCTCCAATAATTTGCCTTGAAGACATTGAAAAAATAGGCATCATGGTTCAAGGCGCAAAATTTTTTGCACTGCAACAGTTTGTGAACGACGTGCCATTGCTGGATGAAAAATTTCAAGAAATAAAACCGTATCCAGTGGAAGTCCTTAAAGGAATGGCAAAAATGCTGGAAAAATATGTTAAAAGAACAGAAGTAAGAGAATAAAAAAAAGAAAAAAAGAGAAATGGGTTTAAGCCATTTCCCCAAGGTCTATTTCTTTGCTTGGATCCACAAGGCCTGAATTGAATTCGCTGATTGCTTGTTCTTGCTCGGCTTCGCTCAAAGTGGTTCCTGTTCCGGCTGGCGTTGGGGTTGGTGTTGGCTCGTTGCCTTGCTGGGTACAGCCTGCCAAAAAGGCGAAAACCAAAAGCAATCCTGCAATTGCAATTAATGCTTTCATTTTTTCACCTTCCTCCCGCTCCACTGGGTTTTCCGTTAGGCTTGTTTTTGGACAGCATTCTGCCAGCCAAAAGGTTTTGGTCTGTTATTCTGTTTTGAATTCTTTCCTGCACTCTCTCCATTATTTTTTTGGCTGCCTCGCCGGCTTCTTCATTTTTCTTCATCCATTCAATTCTTTCTTGAAGCCGGTTCATGCGCCTTTCAAGGAAATTCTTTTGCGCTTCCAAGGCTTTTGCTTGACCGAAAACCCTTTCCCTTGCTGTGACTTCTTTCATCCACTGGAAGGCTTTGCCTTTTGGAATTGGATCCAAGCCTTTCATTATTTCTCTTAACTGGGCTTTTGCTTCTGCAAGGGAGATTTCGCCATTTCGCACTTTTGCAACCAGTTCAGGGGCTTTTTGCTCAAGCTTGGCGAAAAAAGCCTCAAGCCTTTCTGCATTGAATTTTTGCGCGTTTTCCCTGATTTTGGAATTCAATTCCTCGATTTCTTGGTTGTCTGTCTCTTTAAGCTTTTCGTTGAGGTATTGGGCAAGGCCTTGTTTTTCGTTTCCTTTCAGTAGTTCGCGGACAGTGTCCCTGAATTGTTTTGCAAGGCTTCTAGCGTCCTTTTTCAAGTCCACAAAGGTTTTCACTGTGTCTTCGTCAACTCCATTTGCTTTAACTGACTCGTATTCTGTCTTTATTTCTTCTTTTAAGGCTTCAAATTCTTTCAATATTGCTTCAAGGCCGCTGGTGTCTTTTTCAGGGAATTTTTCCTTTATAAAGGAAACTATTGCTTCTCCTCTGGCTATTGCTCTTACAACGGCTTTTTCGAGCTGTAAAAGTCTTACTTGAGCTCCATAGCCAGAATTTATTGCCTGGATTTCTTGTGATGTTTCTTCGTCAACTATTGGTTCGCCTGTTTCAGGGTCTGTGCCTTCCTCTGGCATTGGAGTGCTGGCTGGAGTTTCTTCTGGTGTTGCTGTCACTTCAGGCACAGGGGTTTCTTGTGGTGTGGGAGTGATTTCAGGTGTTTCTGTTGGTTCTTGAGTTGGGGTTGTCTCTTCTGCAAGCACTGCTGGCAAAAAAAGCAATGCCGTCAATGCAAGCAAAACGAAACAAATTTTCTTGTTCATAGTTATTTCCTCCTTTTAAAATTTTATGGAAAATATTGCAGTGGAACAACTATTTAAGTTTTTGCGAGAAAAAGCGGAACAAAGCGGAACAAGCAAAAAATTCATTTTTCTTGCAGGAAAAGCATGTTGGTCATACCTTTTTGTTCCTTTTTCAAATATCCTTTTTTTACAAGGGCTTCAACATTTCTTGAAACGGATGCCTTTGGAATGCTTAAAGCTTCCTGCAATTTTTTCTGGGAAATCATTCCATTGTTTTTTTCAACAATTTCAATTATTGCCAGCTGTCTTTCAGTCAATGCGGCTTTTTCTTTTTCTGAAAGCCCTTTCTTTTCAATTACTTTTGTTGTTGCAAGGGTTTTCTTTTTGTATCTTAAAATAGAATAGCTTGCAGTAATGAAAAAAGCGAATAACAGTAAAACATAAGCCCAAAGTGGAAGCAAAGGCTCTTTTTTGGGTGGTTCAATTAAATATTGTATTTTGACTGAGAACGGCTGGTTTCTTCCAAAACCATTCACTTCAATTCTGCCATTCCTTGTTTCAATCCTTGGCGATGGCACCTCCATATTGGTTATTGATGCTCCCTCTGGCAAAAGAACTGAAAAAACAAAATCTGAAAATTGTTCGTTCAAGTCTATGGAGAAAAGCCATTGCCCGTTGTTCTTTGAGGTTAGTTTCTGGCTTTGCCCTGCTGCAAGAGCTGGATGGTTTGTTGTACCAGAAATTATTGCCAAACCGTCAGATTCAATTTCAATCTCTATGTCTGCATAATAGGCTAGCGAAAACATTGGAAAAAAAAGCAAAGAAAGCACAACCAAATACTTTTTCACTTGAAAATTAAAAGGAAAAGCCTTTTTATTTTAAATCTTTACAGCCAAAAGTATTAATTGGCACCCATTAAGCAGAGGACCCGTAGCTCAGTTTGGACAGAGCACCAGACTCCTAATCTGGGTGTCGTGGGTTCAAATCCCACCGGGCCCGCTTTTTTGCCTTTTGGGAATTCTAATTTTAATTTAAAAAACCACAAAAAAACATTCGTCAAAAACTATTTTTAAATTGGACGATTGACGAAACCTTTTTTAAGTTTGCATTGCTTTATTTTTTACATGGAAAAGCTTGCAATTACAATTGCTGGAGAAATAACGCTATCAAAAGACCCAGGGGGCAGCATGAAAAAATGGCGCGAAATCTTCAGCATTTCACAAACCGAGCTGGCTGACTTCCTCAAAGTAAGTTCTTCAACCATAAGCGACTATGAAGGCGGGCGCAGGAAAAGCCCAGGCATAGGCGTCATAAACCGGCTTGTAACCGCACTAATAGAAATAGACAAAAACAGGGGCGGAAAAATAGTAAAACAGCTGGAAAAAGATTTTGGGCCAAGCCAAGAGGCTTTCGATATCCACGAATTCGCTTCTGCAATAACCGGAAAAGACTTTGCTGAAAAAATAGGGGCAACCTGCATTGCAAACCAGAGCAGGCTCAAAGAAACAAGCATTTATGGATACACTTTAATTGACTCATTGAAAGTAATAATAGAAGTGCCAGTTCACGAATACATGCAATTATATGGGAGAACACCAGACAGAGCACTAATATTCCAAAAAGTCGAAAACGGCCGCTCTCCAATGATTGCTGTAAAAATCGGCAGGTTCAGCACTGACATGAAACCAAGCATTGTAGTATTGCATGGCCCAAAAGAGCCAGAAAAAGTGGATGAAATCGCCAAAAAAATAGCGGAAAGCGAAAAAATCCCATTGCTTGTAACAACAGAACCCGTGGAAAAAATCAAGGAAACCCTGAAAAAATTTGAAGTTTGATGCTGGCAGCAAAAAAAGGTTTCTTGAAAAAGGGCTTTCAAATTCTGAATTGTTTGAAGTGCAAAAGCGACATTATCAGCACAATAACAAAAAGAACTGCAATTAAAAGAAGGATTGGTGCAAGAAGGCTGTCAGCAATCCATTCAAAAGTTTGTCTTCTTACAGGAACTCCAGCTGGAAGTTTTTCAGCATTTGGCATTGTCTCTGCTGCAAGGCGGACAGCAAACCATGCAAAGAAGACAACAATGAAAGCACTTATAAGAAGCCAAGCTAAGGCATTTATGGCTTTCAAAATATTATCTCGCGCCTCCCTCATCACTTTTCCCCTTTCAGCCTCACACTGTAAGTTATTTTGTATCTTTCCTTTCCACTCTTGGTGAAACCTGAAAGCTTTGCAGATGAATGCACTGTTGCATCAAACCTGTTTTTTAGCATTGAAAGCACTGCCTTGGCTGCCTTGTTAGAACCTATGTAAAGATCGCACCCGTTTTGGGCTTCAGATTCATCTGTCACAATCGCCAGTGGATCTGTTTGACTCATTGCAAAAAGCAGTCGCTTCATTTCACTGCAAAGACTTTTTTCTTTTTTCAAGTTTCTCTTACCATTCCACCTTATTTGAATTTTTGCCTCAAAATAGCCTCCTGAAATCTTTCCACAGGAAGGACAAGCAACCCTTTTGAAAGCAAGCAATATTTTTCTTGCAACCTCTGCATGCACGCCAGAAATTTCCCCTTGGGCTTTTACAATTGCAATCCTGTCGACTTTAAGTGATTCCTCAAAATCCACTGAAACAATTGCATCATCCATGTCTTTTATTTTGGTTTTTTTGTCCAAAAACTCTGCAATTAATGCATTGTTGTCCTCAACCCATTGCCCGGACAACCTAATCCTTCCACACCTAGCACACTTTTCTATTTCAATTGTTTCAGGCAAAACAATTATCTCGTGGTCCTCCAAATAACAAGCCTTGCAAAAACCCCCAAGAAAAGGGCCTTTAATGGAACCACACTTTGGGCAAAATTCCTCCATATCAAATCACTTGCTCCGCCCCGCAACCCCAAAATAAAGAATGGGCTCCAGTGTCGCATTATAGGCTGCAATGATTGCTATAAGAAAGCGAGTAAAAACAAAAAGCAAAAAATTAAATGGATTGAAAATGTCAAAGGCAAGATACAAATCTAAAAGAGATATTGCCAGCGGGAAAAGCGATGCCTTCAAGGTAAGCGCAGCATTCTTGGCACTCAAGTTAAATCCCCTTGAAAGCCCCTCAAAGGCAGAACCCTCTTCAAGCATAAGCACTGGAAAAACATAATACAATACAAAAAAAACCAAAATGGAAACAACAACCGCCAAAGCAAGATATATTAAAAGAAACGGGCCTCCAGTGAAACGCGATGCAATGGTTGAAATTGCAATTGTTGGAATGCCAAAGGCAAAAACAATCAAGAAGCCCATTGGAATCACTTTTATGGCACGCGCTTTAGCATCATAAAAGGCTTTTGTAAGGGAGATTGCCTTTTTGTTTTTGAAATCGCGCACTAGAACAGGATACATTGCGCTTACAAAAATGTCTGCAAAAAGTGAAAAAACCGACCAGAAAAATGCAAGCCAAACAAAAGGCATTGCCTGTCCCAGGGCTTCTGATTGCAATGCCAAAGAATCGCCTTCAAGCACGCTTTTCAAGAGAGGGTAAATGTCCCTCAAATAAATGGCTACAAGCACCATTTCAACGCCATAGACTGCTGCAACAAAAAGCTTTGGAACAAAAAGCTTTGGATTGCTTTTAAGTGCACTAAAAGCATCTTTGAGGAATTCAAAAAAGTTCATTTCAAATCTTACACAATTTTATCCAATGAGGGAAAAACAGCACTAAAAACACTGCACTCAACTCAAGTCCAGCTTGTGCGGTTTGTCCCTTTCAAGGATTACAGTATCAATGCCAGATTCCTCTTTAATCCTTTTCTTGAGAGCCATTGCCTTTTCAAACTCTCCGTGCACAAGCAAAACCTGTCTTGGAGACCACTTTTTCACAGATTCAACCATTTCAGTCTGCGAAGCATGCGCTGAAAAATCAAACTTTTCAACCAAGCATTCCACTTTGTAATCGCGACCGTCTATATGGATTACGCCCTCTTCCAACAACCTTTTACCCTGGGTTCCATCCACTTGATAGCCAGTGATAAGAATGCTGGACGAAGGATCATTCCACAACTGCTTTATATAGGAAAGAATTGGACCGCCTTCAAGCATGCCCGCAGTTGTCACAATCGCGCTTGGCTCATCCAGTGCTCTCAGCCTGTCCTTTTTCGTGCGCACCCATTCCACTTTTTTATGGGAATTCCTTAATTGCTTTGCCGCCTTCAAGTATTCAGGGTATTTTAATGAAACAAGAGCTGCCTTTTGGCTCATTCCGTCAAGAAACACTGGAAATTTGACTTTGTGCTCAAACAAAACATCCACTATTTCCTGCGATCTTCCAACTGCAAATGCAGGAATCAGTGCGTGGCCTCCGCCCTCAACTGTCTCTTTAACCCTTTCAACAAAAGCCTTTTCCTCTTTTAAGCGGTCAGGGTGGTCGCGGTCACCATAAGTGCTTTCCATTAAAACAAAATCGTTTTTTCCGGTTTTAAGATCGGCTTTTTCATGCAATCTTGTTTCTTCTGCCTTGAAATCGCCAGTGTAAAGAAAAGAAAAGGACTTGAATTCAAGCCTTGTCATTGCCGCGCCAAGTATGTGCCCTGCATTAAAGAATTCCAGTGAAACGTTTGGCGAAATCTCTATTTTGCGCTTGTAACCCAAAGGAAAAGAATACCTTTTTGTTCTGCGGATTTCCTCTTTGGAGAATTTTTCAACAGTGCCCTCTATGCCGGCAATCTTTAAAGTGTCATGCCACAAGATTTCAGCCAACTCCAAAGTTGGAGGAGTCATATAACACAAGGGATTGCTTTTGAGAAACAAGTGCGGGAGATTGCCGGAATGATCCAAGTGAGCATGAGAAATTATTGCAGCCGCAATGTTTGTATCAACATGCGAGGGATACTCTGTGCCTTCAGGTGTTAGCTTTATTCCGCAATCTAAAAGAAATTTTTCTCCAGCATCCAGCAAAAAAGCACTCCTGCCAACCTCACGGCAACCGCCAAGCCCAACAAGCAAAGCATTCATTCAAACCAATCCAAACCAATTACAATCAAATCATTGCAACAAGAAAGCAACAATAAAAGAATACGTGTTTCAGGTTAAAAAAGGTTTGTGGGGCAAAAATTCCCAAAAAAAAGGGTTTTAAAAAAGGCAACAACAATAGTTTTTTCATGAAAAGAGCCCTTTTGCCAGCACTCTTTATTTTTTGCTTGATGAATGCCTCTGGCGGCTATTTCAATTACAGCATAGAATTACAGGGAAAAAATGCGTTTTTCACCACAACCATTGGATTAGACTCTTCAACTCCAGCCAATTCTTTTACGGTTAACAACTTTTCTTTGCCGCCAAACAGCATTTTGGTCTCCTTGCGCGATTCAATGGGACAAATAAAAAAATACTCTGTCTCAAATGACACTCTTTCCTTTGAAACAAACAAGGGAAACTTAAAAACCAAAGAAACAGTCCAGATAAAGTACAAGGTTGAAGGAATCGCTTTTGAAGATTTTGCGCCACTTTATGCTGTGGAACTATCTCTGCCGGGAAGCCAAGATTCAATCACAACAGTTGAAGTGAAAGGCGAAACGCTTATCTCTTTTGAATCAAGCCAGGGATTCAAAGGCGAAATAAGCAATGGAACACTCAAGCTTTCCGGAAAAGGACCTGTTTTCATTTCAGCCTTTTATTCAAATGCCGGAATTGAATTTGAACACTTTTTTTTGTTCAACAAAAGCAGCCTTGCAGAAAAGCAACTCACTGAAAACGGCTTAAAGCAAGCAGACAACTTGTTTGAAATCCTGCCAAGGATTTTGGGTTTTAATGCGCCATTCAAGAAAATACCAGTGCTTGTTCTCTCCAACCAAGAATATTTGCAAAAAATCAATTACTATAGCGAGGGAGTTTACAGGAGCGGTGGCATAATTGTCTTAAAGGAAAGCGCTTTTGAAAAAAACGCAACCGCAGTAATCTTGCACGAATCCGTTCACGCGTTCAATGCACAAGCAATAAAATGGAACAGTTCAGGCACAGCATGGTTTGATGAAGGAATGGCAAAATTTATGGAATCACAGGCCAAAAAGATATTGGGTGAAAAAACACCAAACCTGTTTTATGGCGATGTTTCTTGGACGCAAGGAAACTATAAGTTCACTTTAAAGCCAGCCGGCAACATTGAAGACCTATTCAATTACCTCAAAGAAAAAAAGCAATTCATGCAAGAAT
>JAVYME010000025.1:0-16905 GCA_038736825.1 Candidatus Iainarchaeum sp. | reverse complement strand
ATTGTTTTGCTTCTTTCACTATTTTGTTTTTGTAGTGCGCTATTATGGGCAAGAATATCAAGAGCATTCCAAGGCACCGGAATGCATAGTATTGCAGTGCTGGCAGTTGCGGTATTGATGTTTTTACGAATATTGGCTGCAATGAGTACAGCAAGGCACAGCCTGTAAGGTAAAGGTTTCCCTTGTCCATTACTGGATTTACTTGTAATGCTTTTTTAAAGGCTCTTGCTTTATTTTTCTTTGAATTTCCACCGCGATTCTTTTGCTGTTTTTTGCTGTGTTTTTTCTGTTGTTGTTTTTTCTTGTGTCACAGGCTTTGATTTCATGAAGAAAACAAAGGCCAGGATTATGTAGCATATGAGTATTGCGGTTAGTGCCAGCAATGCAGTGTTTATTTCCACTGGTTTTGGCGGGAGTGGCGGAATGGGTGTTTGGATTGTTTCGCTTGCAATGCAGCCTATTCCGAACAACCAGTTTTTTCCTTTCGGGCAATTGCATTTTCCGTTGTTCCATGTGCCGCCGGTGTTGGTGCAAAAGGTTTGCGCTGGGTTTGCGGTTTTTGGCTGGATTGTTCTTTCCAGCAAGTCGTTGAAGTAGTTTGTGCTGGAAAGGTCTGCTTTTTTTATTTCCACTTTTCCGACTTGGAATTCTTTTGTTGTTTTTGTGTTTTCTGTTGACACTTTCACTGAATAGGTTCCGTTTGCGAGTTCTTTTGGGAGCGGCACTTCAATTTTTCCGTTTTGTGGTTGTGTTGTTGTTGTTATTATTTCTTTTCCTGTTGAGTCCAGTATTGTTGTTTTGATTGTTTCTTTTAATGGTATGGGGTGCGGGTAAATCCAGATGTAGTGCGGGTGCACTTCTATTTTTGGCAGTGAAAAGGCTTTTTCTGTTGTTATTGTGAAGGTGTTTCCTTCAGAGTAACCGTTTATTTCTGGATTGTACATTGCGTGGGCTTGTGCTGGCAAGTGCTGGTAGGTGCCTGGCACTTCTCCTCTTATGGTGTAGGTTACTTCTGTTGTGCCTTGTTTGAGGTAGTTGAAGAAGAACACTGTTTTTTGGTCTCTGAATTCTATTTGAGAGTACCAGTATGGATGCCAGTCCCAGTAATAGTATCCATAATTGTTTCTTTGCCTTGAGTCGACTGCTATTGTTCCTGCTGGCAAAAAGTCCTCTATTACCACGTAATCGTATTCTCTGTCTGCTGTAATGGATAGTGTTATTTTTGTTTCCTGTCCGGTTTTGATTGTGTTTTCCATTGTTCTTTTTATTGTAATGCCATTGCTTTTTGCTGGAATCTTTTCTTGTTTTGAAAAGTATTCTTTTGTTATGGAGTAATAGAGTTTGCCTTTTCCTTCTACTTCAATGCGCACTTGGGTTTGTTTTTCAGGCATTTTTATTTCTGTTTTTTCGATTGCATTGAAAAGGTTTTCTTTGGTGACAGAGAATTCTTTTTTCAATTCATTGTTTATGTAAAGCTTTGCAGTGTAATTTGGTTCGAGTTCTCCTGAGTATTTCAGGAAGTCAGCCAGTGCCATTACTGTTGTTGCTGTGTCCTGGGTGGATCGCCATCTATTGTATTGTTTTTTGCTTAAAAGCCAGTTTATTGCCTTTCTTGTTTTTTCGTTTTCAGGTGTCCATTTCACGAGTGCTTTTAGAACCATTGCGGTTGTTTCCATGTCTTTTTCGCTCCAGTAAGCGCGCCAGGTTTTGCCTTTCCAGGAACAGAACACTGGATCACAGGAAGCGCTTTTGGATAGTTCTTCTAGTATTGGTGTTGCTTCTTCTTTTGAGTCCAATTGCAATAACAGCAGGGCTTTTCCGTAATCGCTTAACTCGTTTTTGGAGTCTTTCACTTCTTTCACGAACCTTGTATCGCCGTTCAAGTATAAAACGTAGGAAATGAATGCTTGGAGTTCGCGGTCTTTTTCTGTTTTGTAAGAGTTTTCAGTGTAATAATAGTGAGAGTATGTTGCGTTTGGGAATTTTTCTTTGAGGGCTTTTAGTCCTTTTTCGAATTCTGTTTCTCTTACCTTGAAACCGGCTTTTTTTGCAAGGGTTAAACCGTACATTACGTATGCTGTCATATATGGTTGTGATGAATCGTTGTACCACCAGCCCCAGCCTCCGTCAGAGGATTGCATTGAGTAAAGTTTTTGCAATCCTTTTTCCACCATGTCTGGTAATTCTGTTTCCAGTTTTTCGTTTTTTAAGCCCAAGTCTTTCAGGGTTTGGGCTACAACCACGTCCGGCAAAAACCTTGACATTGTTTGTTCAACGCAGCCATACGGGTATCCGGTAAGGTATTCCAGGGAGTCAATTATTGTGCCTGCAAGCGTGGGATTCAGGTTAATTATTATTTTGTCTGCTTCTCGGTCAGTGTTTTCTGGAATGACAATGTCGAGTGTGGTTTTTTGCCCTGCTTCGCCTGAAATTGTTTCAAATTCTTTCACGCCCCAGGGCAGCACTGGAATTGTTATTTCCAGAGCGTCTGATTCTGTGTCTGTTAGGGCTTGCAGTTTTATTTTTGCAGAACAGCATTTTTTTGCTATTGCCTTGAATTCTGCGGTTTCGCTTTTGCCTGTTGCAATTGTTATTTCCATTTCGTTTCCTTCCGGGAATTCCAGGTTGTCGGCTTCAATTTTTACGAGTGCGGTTTTCATTTCGGGAAGGCTGTTGTGCACTATTGCTTTTACTGTGAATTCGTCGCCTTTCACTGCAAACTTGGGCATTATCAGTCTTGCAATCAGGTTTTTTGTGACTGCAATCTTGTTTTCGCTTGCGCCTGCCTTTGTTTTGGAGTTTGCTATTGCTGTCGCACGCCATGTTGTGAGATTGTCCGGCAATGGCACTTCCAGTTCCGCTATTCCCTGGGAATCGGTTTTAAGGAAAGCGTTCCAGTAAGCTGTGTCTGCAAAGGTTTTCCTTACCTCTGCTTGAGCGTACTGTTTTTCCCCTGAAACTTTTTGGGCTTCCTCCATGATTGGAGGCGCAGAAGGCGTTGGCATTGGGCCTTCGCCGCCCAGTGTTTTTCTTGCATGGTAATCGTAATAGTATCCTCCCAGGTTCCATTGGGTTGTCACTTGATTGTATTCTGGTTTGAAGAAGAATTTGAAAATGTCTTGCTTGTTGTCTTTTGCTAGCTGGTAGATTGCTTCGTCCACTATCATTATTGCGATTTCTGTTTCAATGGGTTGTCCTTGGGATGTGGCTTTTATTGTGTATTTTGCTTTTTCGCCTGGCTTGTAGTATTGGGAGTTTGTTTGAATGCTTAAATCTATTTTCTTTTCTTTGGGTGGAACGTTTAAGCGAAGGCTTTTTGTGAAGACTTTTCCGCCCTGAACCCCTGTTATGTATGCGAATGCGTTGGGCTGGTGGTTTTCTGTTATGTCCACTTGATAGGATAGGCTGTTTTTTTCAGAGTAAACCGTTTCATAAGAGAAAAGATCTGTGCCTTCAACTGAAACAAGCGCATAAAACGGTGCCTCTGGCATTTTTATTGTCACAATCGCGCTTTCGCCTGCCAAGTATATGTCCCTGTCAAGCGATGCCTGCAATTCTTGGATTTTGCTTTCGATTGCTTGAGAGCTCACACTGAAAGAGTTTTGCCCTTTCACTGTGTTTCCTTTTGCGTCAACCGCTGTTGCTTCTATCAAGTATTCTCCTGCCGGCAAAACTGCAAAGAATTCTGCTTTGCCTTCGTTTGCCACCAAGGTTTCCTGTTTCACTATTGTTTGATCGTATTTTTTCAAGTCAATGTTCCAGTTTAATTTAAAAATTTTCACTGAAGCCTCTGCGTTAACCGGATTGCCTTCAAAATCGTTCAATGAAACCGTTATTCTGGCTTTTTCGTTTTCAGCATACCACCACTTGTCAGGCATTACTGTTAGCCTGAAAAGCGCTGGCGCTACAATTATTTGCCCTGAACCGTTAACCTGCCGGTTGCTTTCATCCACAACTGTTGCTTCAATATAATACCTTTTCTCTCTGTCAGCGTTTGTGTCAAACTCTATAAAGGCTTTGCCTTCACTGTCTGTAATGGTTTCGCTCTCTATAATCAGGTTTCTTCCATAATAATATGGAGGATAATAAGAATCATAATAACCTGTTTCTTGGAGTTCATAGTAAGCGCACCTCCAATAACCATAGCAAGGGCTTTGATAGTAAGAAGAATACACTCTATACATTGTTTTTGCGTTTTGCACTGGTGCCTTGAAAAAATATTCTGCCTTTATTTCCACGCGCGCTCTTTCACCGCCAACAAACACTTCCTTTGAAGGATTCACTTTCACTTCAAATTCTGGTTTTCTGTACTCTTGCACTTGAAAGGACGCACTCCCCAAATATTGTTCGCCTTTTCTTGCCTCAACATAATAATATCCAAGGGGTGGTTCCTCTCCAAGCAAAAAACTGCCCTCAAAAGAACCAAGCGCTCCAGTGGTATAGGTTTCCCTGAAAACCTCAGCATACTTTGAATCCCTGATTTTTATCTCTATTTTTTCGCCTTCAACAGCGCTTTTTTGAATTCCAGTATTCCAAAGAATTCCCTTAAAGAAAACCCTCTGGTTTGGCCTGTAAATAGGGCGGTCAGTGAAAAGGTATAATGCTTTTTGCTCTTGCTCGTACCAGTAAGTGTAGTCTGTCACAAAGGCAAGAGAACTGCCTTTTTTTGCAATAAACATTTGCAAGGAATAGTTTTGCTTTGGTTTTTCGCTCTGCCATTCCAGCAATCCAGTATTGTTGGTGAAACCAATGCTTTTTTCAATTATTTCCGGTTTTTCTTCAAACCAAGAATTTTTTGCCTCTATCAAGAATATTTCGACCCCGCTTAAGGGTTTTCCTGACTTGGCATCAACTGCAAAAAACACTTTTTTTTGCTTTCCGGATTTCACCATTAAGGCAATTTCTTCAACTGAAAAAAACGCAGTTGGTTTTTGCTCTGACTCTGTGGAATAACCCTTTACAAAATAAAGCCCTCCCTGTGAAATTTGCAGGTCCGCTTTCTTGCACTCTTCACCCATTCCAAGCTGAACCGTTACAACCTTTAAAGGTTTTTCGTTTTTCAGTAATTCTTCGGGTTGCGAGCTGGAATAAGCCGACATTCGCTTAATCAACACTGACAAATCCTCAAACCTGTAAACTTCAAGGGTTGCAATGCCTGAACCGCAAACCTGTGCTTCAACCCTGTCACCCAACAAAAACTTTTCATTAATGCTAATGTAAAAATAGCGGTTGTAAGGATAATAGCCACCACTTGAACCAACAATGTTTACTGCAGGCGCTTCCACCACCGCCTGCGCAAACACTTGCCCAAAAAACAAGCCAAAAACAAAAAACCAAAGCATTTTTTTCATAAAATCACCCAATAATTACTAGTTTTATTATTTTAAATTGGTTTGCCCAGCGTTCGGCAAAACCCGAAAAAACTTTTTTCTAGTGCCTTCAAAAACCGCCAAAAAAATGCCAGCCAGCAAAAACGTTTAAAAGTTTATTCGCCTTCTATAAATGCTCTTTTGCAATTCTCTTTCCGGGGTGATATGGTAATGCAAGAATTAGTGGAAATAAAAATAAACGACAACGAAAACATAATTGAAGCAATCCAAAAAACAATGCGCGAAAAACAAGCAATGGTTTTCGTGCCAGTAACCGCAAGCGGCAGCATCAAAAACATAGCGATTTCAATGATTGGCAAAACCTGCCAGTTGCACAAAGACTTGAGCGGCAAAACCTATGAAATCAGTTCAGTAAGCGGCAAAATCCACGCGCTCACAGACGGCTTTTTATGGGATTTATCCATTGTAGTAAGAGGCAATGGAACAGGCGCAATCCATGGCAGCCTGAAAGCAGCAACAGCCGCAGGCCCAGTCTCTTTTGTTTTCAGAAACGTAAATTTAGCCCAGATAAGGGTGGCTTGAAATTGAAAAAAAACAATTCCAGTGAATGCATTTTCTGCAAAATCGCCAAAGGACAAATTCCAAGCACCAAAATCCATGAAACCAAAAACACTCTCGCCTTTCTAGACATAGCCCCAGTAAACAAAGGCCACACTTTAGTAATTCCAAAAAAACACTTTTCAAGCCTTCAAGAAATCCCAGAAAAAGAACTAAAAGAAACAATAATTGCAACAAAAAAAATCGCAATCGCAATCCAGAAAGCCCTAAAACCCGACGGCATCAACCTCATTCAATCCAATGGCAGCACAGCAGGACAAATAATAATGCACTTTCACATGCACATAATCCCACGCTTTGAAAACGACAAAGCCGGATTCAAGTGGCCAAAGCACTCCTACCAAGAAGGCGAAGCACAAAAATTCCAGAAAAAAATCGCCAGAGAAATAAAATAAAACTTTTTTTTTTGCAAAAAAACCCCAAACCAAAAAAGCCATTGCAGTAAAAAACGCTTTTTGCAAAGAATTAAAAGCAATCGTTTCACATATTGTTATGATTGCGGGGTTGCGGGAGCGGTCTAACCGGCAAGGTTGAGGGCCTTGTGGCTTAGTGCCTTCAGCAGTTCGAATCTGCTACCCCGCACTCTTGTTTTTTTTTGCGGGTTTAAATTTGGTTGTTTTAATTCTTTTGGTTTTTGTTTTTGGAATTGCTTTCCTTGAATTGTTTTTCTGGCTTTTTTTGGCTTTTTTTTGTGAAAAGCGGGTTTAAGGGTTTAAATTTTTAATTCTCTGGCATTATTCTTGCTTTTTTTTTTAAAGTGTTTTTTAGTGGGTTTTAAAGCCCTAAAAACAGGGTTTTATTTTTGCGTGTTTGTGATTGCATGTTTTTTTTTTGCCGGAGTTAACGTTTTTTTTTTTGTGCAAAAGGCGGCAAACCAAAACCAATCCTTTTTTTTCAAGGAGCCATTCTTTCAGGTTTTTAGCGTGCCAAAAACGTTTTCATTCAATGCAGTAAACTAGAACAGCCATTCCAGCAAAGCCACCACAATTATTAAAACCGGGAAAACCGCTGCTATGGCGAAAAAAGAAAGCGATTCGTCCTTTAATTCTTTCAAGAGTGTTTCTTTGCTTTGATTTGAGATGATGCAGGGGGAGGCAAAGAAAAAACCGCGTTTTTTTAACACAAACTTGGATGAAAATGGAACACCAATCTCTTTTGAAACTCGTCCAGCGTCGTCGACAACACCGACGGCAAAAAGCCTGTCGCCAGGGCAAATTATTTGCTCTGAATGCCTTTCCTTTCCCTTCTTTTTTATCTCGCCCGCTAACTGCATTTCTGCATCCTCTGGCAAAACCAGGATTTGGCCCGAACTGTCCTTTAAAAGAAAGGGGTTGGCAATCACCTCTTCTTTCACTGTATGCCAATCCTTTATCCCTTCCCTTTCAATTTTATAAGAATAATAAACGCAGTTTTTGCCTGAAAGCGGTGAAACAACTGTTTTGCCCTCGAGTGGCACGACAGTGCCTGAAACCTCGTTAAGACCCTTTTCAAGCATTAAAATGCTGGACGTTTCCTTTTTCCTTATAAGCCTGGCAAGCAAAACACGTTCAATGCCAGCAAAAACTAGGCAAAATTCCAAAGAAAAAAAACCGCCAAGCGCGAAAAAATCAAGATACGGGTTAGGCCAAGGAAAGTTGAAACCAAAAAGCAATGAAAAAATCAAAAGAATAAAGGTAATTCCCGTCAAGAAAAAAAAGATAACAGTTGAAATGGCAAAAATGCTGGCGGCAAAGCCTATCAAACCATGAGCCATTGCAAGAAAAAATAAGACGTTCTACTTAAAAGCCTATTCGAGAAAGGCATTTTTTTTGCACTTTTTTGTAGTGTTTTTTTTTTGGATGGGTTGAGTGGTGTGGCTGAAAGGGGGGCGCGGCTGAGCGTGGTTTTTGGCGTTCTTTTGTTTCTTCTATTCCTTTGCTTACTGTTCGAATTTATTGTTTTGGAGGACCAGCTGGCTGCAAGGTGAAGAGCGAGCCCAAGCTTCTTTTTTTTGTGATTTCCGTATAGAATTCTGTGAAGCCACGGGATTTGCATGCATGGGGGGTTATTTCGTGTCCCATTTCGAGTGCGCTTTGGGTTTCGCCTTTAAAGACAATTTTTTTTTCAGAGATTGTTCGCCCTTTTTCTATTTCGGTTGAACCGCATTTTGGGCATTGCCATTGAATTACCTTTTAAGATAAAAGTTTGATTTTTTGCCAGCCTTTTTTTTTAGAATTTTTTTGGAAAGATTTTTTTTTGGCTGGTGTTTTTTGAGTGCAATGATTGTTTTTTTTTTGTTTGCAGTTAATGTGGTTTAGTGCTTTTAGCCTTCTAGGGTGCGAGTTTTGCTATAACAGTCTTTTTTTGTTTCTGGGTTTTTGATTTTTTCGCAAATTGTGGCGTCTTTTGTTTGGATTGCTGCATTGTAATAGCAGTATTCTAGTGCTGGGCTTGTCATGCCTTCTGCTGCTAGCACTGGGATTTGCTCGCATTCATTCAAAAGCCTTGAATGGATTATGGGTTTGGCTAGGACTGTGGAAGTTATTGCTATCGGGATTGCGATTAAAATCAGGGCAGCCAGTTTTTTATTGCTTGTTTTGAATTCTTTTCCTGATTTGCTTGCATGGTATTGGTAAGCGAAAACTATTGCGAGATAGCAAAAGGCTAACCCCCAACCCAAGTCTGTTGCTCGCAAGTATTGGGCTGGTTTTAGGAAGAAGTCCAACAAGCAGGCTGTTCCCACAAAACCCCATAATATTGCGGTTATCAGAAATATTGAGGAATTTTTTTCTTTTTTGGGTTCA
The DNA here is from genome assembly GCA_038736825.1 of Candidatus Iainarchaeum sp. Lineage (GTDB taxonomy): Archaea > Iainarchaeota > Iainarchaeia > Iainarchaeales > DTGL01 > JAPLVS01. Next base: position 8,174 of record JAVYME010000025.1, on the reverse strand, counting down.
TCCATTCAAACACCCGTATTTCAGTAAAGACAATGACTGATTGTTTTTTTTTTTAAGGTTCTCTTTTGGTTTTAATTGTTTTTTTTTTGGGTGAGAAATCATTATATGTTTATGTGTTGTAAGATTAAACTATGCCTTTCAAGCAGGCATTTCTGGATTTTTTGAATTCTTTTAATAATAGAAAGAGGGCTAGCCAGAAATGGGCTTTTGATTACATTAATGCGCCTGCTGTTGAGGTTTTGAAAAACCTGGATTCTTCGCTTCAAGGCTTGTCTGAAGAGCAGGCAAGAGAGCGCATTGAAAAATATGGTTTTAATGAGCTGGCTAAAAAGCGGAAGCGAGGCATTTTGTTCCAACTCCTTTCAAAGTTTTTGAATCCCTTGATTATTATTTTGTTGTTTATTGCGACTTTTTCGTTTTTTTTTGGGGAAAAGGTCAGCGCTTTGCTGGTTTACGCAATTGCGTTTATTAGTGTTTTCATGGGTTTTTTCCAAGAATACAATGCCAGCAAAGAGGTTGAAAAGCTTAGAAAAATGGTTAGCACTACTTGCACTGTTTACAGGAATGGAAAACCAAAGGAAATCCCTTTAAGGGAAGTGGTTGTAGGCGACATAGTTGACTTGTCAGCTGGAGACATTATTCCAGCAGACCTCAGAATTGTTTCCTCCAAAGACTTGTTTGTGAACCAGTCCTCTCTAACAGGAGAATCCTTTCCAGTTGAAAAAACCGCTGCACCGGTTTCCTGCAAAAACAGGCTTTCGCCCTCTGAACTAAGCAATATTGCCTTTATGGGCTCAAGTGTTGTAAGCGGAACCGCATTAGGCGTAGTAGTGAAAACTGGGGCTTTCACTCAATTTGGAGCGATTTCTGAAAGGCTTGCAAGTTATGCGGTTGAAAGCAGTTTTGAAAAGGGAGTGAAAAAGTTTGTTTGGTTAATGATAAAACTCATGGTTTGCCTTGTACTGGTGATTTTTGCAATAAACTATTTTTTGAAAGGCGCTTTGGTTGAATCGCTTCTTTTTTCTCTGGCTGTTGCTGTTGGTTTAACCCCTGAAGCGCTTCCAATGCTTATCACTTTAAACCTTTCAAAGGGCGCTAGCGCAATGGCGCGCAAGGGCGTTATTGTAAAGCGATTGAGTTCAATTCAAACCTTTGGCGCAATGGACATTTTGTGCACTGACAAAACCGGCACTTTAACCGAAGACAAAATTGTTTTGGAAAAACACTGCAATGTTGACTTGGAAGAGGATGAAAGCGTTCTCAACCTTGCATACATTAACAGTTATTACCAGACAGGCTTGAAAGGCACTTTGGACAAAGCGGTTTTAAAACATGAAAGCATTTCTGTTAAAAACTATAAAAAAGTCGACGAAGTCCCCTTTGATTTTAACAGAAAAATAATGACAGTGATTGTGGAAGAAAACGGAAAAAACCTTTTAGTGTCAAAAGGCTCAACAGAAGACATTTACAAGCGATGCTCCAAATATGAAAAAAACGGAAAAATAAAACCTCTCACCAGCAATTTATTGCAAAAACTGCGAAACGAATACTTGAAATTGAACGAGCAAGGCTTTAGAGTGATAGCAGTAGCCTACAAGCGCACACCCAAATCAAAAAAAACCTATTCGAGAGCCGACGAATGCGGTTTAATCTTGAAAGGCTATTTAGCCTTTTTGGATCCACCCAAAGGAACTGCAAAAAAATCCATTTCCTTGTTAAAGAAAAACGGCATCACATTGAAAGTCTTGACAGGCGACAACGAAATTTTAACCGCTTCAGTTTGCAAAGCCGTAGGCATTGAAGTCAAAAAAATAGTTATAGGCGCAGACATAGACATGATGTCCGACGCAGAACTTGGCAGAATTGCAGAAGAAGCCTCAGTCTTTGCAAGACTCAACCCATTCCACAAAGAACGCATAATCAATGTTTTAAAAAACAAGGGCCACACGGTTGGCTTTTTGGGTGACGGCATTAATGATGCTCTTGCCTTGAAGGCTGCAGACATTGGCATTTCAGTCAACAATGCAGTGGACATTGCAAAGGAATCAGCGGACATTATTTTGTTGAAGCGCAATCTTGATGTTCTTGCAGGCGGAGTTCAAGAGGGCAGGAAAACCTTTGGAAACATTTTGAAGTATGTTAAAATGAGCGCGAGCTCGAATTTTGGCAACATGTTCAGCATGACTGGAGCAAGCTTGTTTTTGCCATTCCTGCCAATGCTGCCAATTCAAATCCTGTTAAACAACTTTTTTTACGACATTTCCCAAATAGCAGTTCCATCCGATGAAGTGGATGAAGAATACTTGTTAAAGGAAAGATTGTGGAATGTTGAATACATAAAAAAATTTGTTTTAGTGATTGGTCCAATCAGTTCAATATTTGACTTTATGACCTTTGCAGTAATGTGGTTTGTTTTTGGAGGGCACTTGCAAACCCCTGAAGCCATTGCCTTGTTTCACACGGGCTGGTTTTTGGAATCGCTTTGCACTCAAACCCTTGTAGTGCACATCATTCGCACTGGCAAAACTCCTTTCATTGAAAGCAAGCCAAGCCAGTTTTTGGTTTTCATGTCGATTTACATTACCACTATTGCGTTGATTTTGCCTTTTACTCCTTTGGGTCCATATTTTGGGTTTGTAATGCCGCCTCTAACATATTTCCTTTTCCTTGCCGGAATAACCGCTTCCTATTTAATGCTGGTTCAAAGAGTGAAATCCTGGTTTATTAAAAAACACGGTTACGAGTGAAAGCGTGCAATTAATGCAAAAACTGCTTTTTTTTTGTTCGCACAACCAATAAAAAAACAGCAATACATTAAAGTAATAATAGAATGCTTTCAAGGAAAAAAAAGTGCAATCGGTTGCGCGAGCAACGAGTGCAAGCCAGAAAGGAAATAATGGCAATAGGCATTAAGCCGCCGCCTTCGACTTTTCCAAGACAGTTTGTGCCAAGCGATCATGCATTGCGAAAACTGCAAAAAGCAAGGGTTAACGTTAAAGCGCTTCAAGCAATGCTTGAAAGCAGTGATCCAGTGATTAGAAAAACTGCGCTTGAAAGAGCCTTAACTGACAAGCGAATCCTGAAATGCTTGAATCCCCAAACACTGGAAAAACTCTCTCGGGATCCAGAATGGCGGACTAGCAGTATTGCCTTGAACACTTTGGCAGAAGTGCATGCAAGAAAAGGAAACCTGCCGGAATTGGAGCGAATGGCGAGAGATCCAGAATGGCGGGTTCGCGAGGCAACCGCAAGAGCGCTTGGCTTAATGGGCGAAAAAGCCTTGCCAGAACTAGAACGCCTTGCAAGGGATTCCCATTCTTTTGTTTGCCGGCAAGCCATAAACTCGATAGCGCAAATCCGTGAAAAAAAAGAAAAATTGTTTGAATTGTCAAGAGATTCAAGTGAAATGGTTCGCCAGCAAAGCGCAATATCAATGGCAAAACTTGGAAAAAAAGCCTTGCCTGAACTTGAACGCCTTGCAAGAGATGGAAGCCTTTTGGTTCGCGAGGCAGCCACAAACTCAATAATCCAAATACTTGCCAGCCAAGGAAAAATCCAAGAACTTGAAAGAATTGCAAGAAACCCTCCACAATTCTCTGACAGAGCGCCCTGGATTGCAGCAAGCGAAATAGCCAGAATTCATTTAAAAAACGAAAACCTTTCAGAACTCGAGCGAATGGCAAAAGACCCAAACCCGTTTTTAAGCAAAACCGGAACAAACGCCTTAATAGAATTTCACGCAAAAAAAGGAAACCTGCAAGAACTAAAAAAAATCGCAAAAGGCTTGAAAGCCAGTTTTCGCGAAAAAATAGCAAGAGAACTGGTTAAAATAGGCGAAAAAGCCATTCCAGAACTCGAACAACTCGCAAGAGATTCACACCCTTTTGTAGCCCAAGCTGCCGCAAAATCTTTAATTGAAATCCTTGAAAAAAAAAGAAAAACCCCAAAAATAGAAAAACTCGCCAAAAGCGAAAACCCCGCAATTTCAATTGAAGCGCAAAAAGCCCTAGCCAGACAGAAAAAAACCCGCTGGCTATTGCTTGCAACCAGAAAACCCTTTGCAGCAACAACCCACTTAAAAGAAATCCTTGAAAGAACCAGCACACTAAAAAACATTGCAAGCCAGCTCAAACAAGAATTCGGCGAACAATTCACAGGCATAACAGTTTTTGGCAGCACATCCAAAGGCTACGCTCAACCAACAAGCGACATAGACTACGCAATAATAGCCACCAATCCAAAAGCCGCTCAAAGATTCCAAGAAATCGCAAGACAAAAAAAACTACCCTTGTGCAAAGAACACATTCACGTAAACCCCACTAACACAGGCGACAAAAACACAGCCTTCTTATTCTGCGGCCTATTCTTTGGAGACAGAACCGCACTAAAAACAGCGCAAAAAAACGCATTCGAAAAAATGACTCCCTGGCAATGGAACGAAATAAGGGAAGAAATCCACAAAAAAGAAACCTTTCTAGAAAAAGCCTTTGAAAGACACCAAATAAGCGAAAAACAAAAACAAAGACTAAAAGCCGCAGCCGCCCTCAGAACCCCACCACCCCACCAAGAAATGAAAAAACAACTCGGAATAAAATAAAACAGCCTGTTCGAAAGTTGTAATTTATTGTGTTAATTAACTGTGTAAACTGCCTTAAAACCTTTATTTTTCTGAATTGAAAGCGATTCAAAGAAATAGTGCTTTTTTTCAGGCAGTTTTTTTTATTGCTTGCAGGAAAAATTGCTTGTGCTAATTCAATAGGCTTCTTTTTTTATTTTCCAGAGGGCTTCAAGCCTTTTTGCTGTAAGCGGGTGTGTCATGAATAGTTCCAGTGCTCCGTGTTTTTTTTCCCTTTCAATTGCTTCCTCTATTGCCTGCTTGTTTCCTTTTGCCAGGGCTTCACTTATTTCCGCAATGCTTTGCTTTTCTGCAAAAGAGGGATTGGCAATATACAGTGATTTTAAGCCCTCGTTTTCGTTTTTTGGTTCAATGCGGTAAGTGATTTTTGCGAGAGCGCTCATCAAATTCAAGGGTTTTTTTGTAGCATGGGCTGCAAAGGCGTCAGCATAGTATTCTCTTCTCCTTGAAAGCCACATTACAAGCAATTGCCCTATTAGTCTGGCAATAATGCCGCCTACAATGACTGCCAGCATTCCAGCCAAGCCCTTGTTGCGGTCCCTTGGAGCAAACAATACAACCAAAAAGTACAAGAGCACTGGCAGAGAGCTTGCAATAGTCATTACTGTGACATCCCGGTGCTTTATGTGCCCTATTTCGTGGGCTATAACGCCCTCCAATTCTTCTTTGTTCAAAACCTGCAATAACCCAGTGTGCACTGCGATTCCAGCGCTTTTTTGTGTTCGCCCGAAAGCAAAAGCATTAGGGTTACGGTTTTCAACAATGTAAAGAGTGGGTTTTGGAATTCCCGCGGTTTTGCTCAGCCTTGCAACCATTTCATGCAATTCGGGAAACTCTTGCTCGCCAGCCTTTCTCGCGCGAGTGAATAATTTGATTATTGCAGGGCCAAAAAACCATTGAATGAAAATGAAAAAGAATGAAATGAAAATCCACAAGAGAATGGCTTCTCCGCCGGTGGCTCCTGAAACCAGTAAAACCAAGCCAAGCAATGCGGCTATTGCGCCGAAAACCAGCGCTGTAGTCAAAAAAATGGATATGTTTAGCTTTGTCAAATTTTCATTCACTGCCATTCCCCCTTTTAAAAAAAGCTGTGGAAAAAATTTTTAAAGGAAACCCTTGGCTTTTGCCATTTCTGCAAAAACCATCTTCAAACAATTAAACTGTTTTAGGTTTTCAGCCAGCCAGTTTTACTTGTATGTTGAAACTGTTGCAGTGGTTTGAGTTGTGGCGCGGTAAGCGCTTGTGTAGGGGTTTTTTGTAGAGTATGCTGTCCTTGTCGGATTATAAGCGGTTGTTGTTTGAATCCTGTAATTTGAAGTTGAATAAGGGGAAATTGCAGTGCTGTAAGTTGTTTTTGTCGGCGAATAGGTTGTGCTTGAAGAATAATTGTTTGTGTAAGTGCTTTTGGTTTGGCTTGTGCTGTAAGCGTATGTTGCAGTGCTGGCTGTGCTTGTGGTTGAATATGTTTTGTAGGTTGCAGTTGGCGCTCTATAGGCTGAAAGGCTGTTTGTGGCACTGGCAACAACCTGCATTCTTATTGGAGTTGAAGAATAGTTTGTGCTGCCATTGTATGATGCAGAATAGGTTGTGCTTGGCTTACTGGAAGCAGTGGTTGTTGTTTTTTGCTGGAGTGCTGAAGCCACAATTGAAGTCAATCCAGTGCTTTGCGCAAAAGCATAAGCTTGGCTGGAGGTGATTGGACCGTTTTTCAATAAGTATTGTTCTGCGCTTAGATTGCTTATTGCTTTTTGGGCGATTGTTTTGCCGTTTTGGATTACAGCAATTGTGATTGGCTGGGTTGGATTGTGTGGTATTTTGAAAGTGTATTGTGTTCCATCAGGATAGTTTATTGGTTGTTCTCCGCCTATTGTTTCACAGGTTGTTTCCCCTGATTTTACCACGCATCTTTCGCCAATCCCGCAAATTCCAGCAATCCTTTCAATTTTTTCGCAAGTCCAGTCCAGGTGAGTGTAATAAGCGTAACGGCTTCCGTTTGGTCCACAGTATACTATTGGGTTTCCCCTTGCGTCTTTCACCCACCCTGGTTTGCAAATGCAGAGATCATGCCATGTTTTTCCTTCGTATTGTGTTGGGGTTATTAGGCAACCATAAGTGCAATTTTGTATTATTGGCACTCTGGAGGTTAACTGGCATTGCCTGTTTTGGCAACTGTATGTTTTTGTGTATCCTGTTTGGATTTGTTGAGTGTATTGTTTGCCCATCAAGTATGGAATGGCTGCTCCACCAGTGGTGCTTCCAAGAAGGCTGCTTTGGATGTTTTCAAAGGTATATGCTTGTCCAACGCAAGAGTTTTGGTCAAGTTTGATTGTTTCATTTAAGTGTGCGCAGTCTCTGTCTGCACTGCAACTCGTTGCATGCGTGTTTGAAACAATAAAAAAAAGAATTAAAAAAAGGCTTAATTTTGGAAAGAATTTTTCAATTAATTTCATGAACCTCACCACCCAGCTAATTATAACTTATTCCAGTTAATTTTATTAAGCTTTTCTTTGGTTTTTTTTTGTTTGTTTTATCAAGAAAAAATATATATTCCTGATTCGTGTATATTTGTTGATTGTAATGCCTTCAAATAAAAATTGGCTTGGCGTTCGCCTTTCCTTGTTTTTTTTCTTTCTTCTGGTTTTGATTATATTAATCCAGCCAGCTATTTTGGCTTTTGGCCCGGGCTCTGGCGGCTCTGGCGATGATGGTTCTGGGGATGATGGTTCGAGTGATGGTACGCCCACTCCTACTCCTACTAGTTTTCAGCCTGGTACTGAGGAGCCTGGTGGTGGTTCTGGGGATGATGGTTCGAGTGATGGTACGCCCACTCCTACTCCTACTAGTTTTCAGCCTGGTACTGAGGAGCCTGGTGGTGGTTCTACTCCTACTCCCACTGTTACCCCTTCTCCTTTGCAGTGTGTTGTGGGCTGGAAGTGTTTGCCTGGCAAGGAGAATTGGCGTGGTTACCAGGCTTCTGATTGTTCGTGGGAAAAAGAAGAGTTTTGCGAGGGAGGCTGCCTTGCAGGTGTTTGCTTGTGCAAGCCTGTTGACTGTTCCGCCTTTTCTGGAAAATGCGGTTCTTTCAGCAACAACTGCAATGGAACAATTATTTGTGGTTGCAATTCGGGAAAGAATTGCGTGGATGGCAAGTGTTGTTCGCTGGTTTCATGCAAGGCAGGCGAGTGCGGCGCTAAAAGCAATGAATGCGGGCAATCAATACAGTGTGGTTCTTGCGAGACAGGCTTTGAGTGCAATGCTTTCAACCAATGCGTTTTGGTCAAGAAATCATTGGAAATTTTGCCTGGCAGTGTTAAAGTTCTGCCTTTTTCTTCTTATGCTGTTTTTTACTGGCAAACCTCTTTTGAGTCAGACTCTTTGGTTGAATATGGAACCACTGCAAGCCTTGGCTTTTCAGAATTTGATGGTGTTAAGACATCCGAGCACAGTATTGTGGTTTACGGTTTGACTCCGAAAACCAAGTATTTTTACCGGGTGGTTTCCAGTAATGGCTTGTTGCAAAGTGAAAGCGAGATTTTTT
>JAVYME010000024.1:0-17100 GCA_038736825.1 Candidatus Iainarchaeum sp. | reverse complement strand
GTCCTGCTTTTCTGGCATTTTCAAGCAATTCTCTATTTGGTCTTTATAGAAAGCGTTTTGCTGGAAAAAATGATAGGATTGCGATAAAGCCTGTTTTTTTGCAACACCCTCGTAATTGAAGTATATTAGCAAAAGCAATACCGTGACAAAAACCACCACTAAAAAAAAGGCAGTGATAACGCTTTGCACGCCCTTTTGCCCTGAAAAAAACCTCATTCCGCATTCCACCTTAAAGCAAGCGATTCCATCACTTAACGCCCCTGATTCTGAGTTCGCCGTACCTGATTCCCTCAATGTAAACTATTTGCGCCAAATCTATTGAAACGTTCTTGTCCGGTCCACAGGAAAGCAAAGCGCACTTTTCAATTGATTTTGATCTAATGCAAACCTCATTCTTTGAAAAAAAAATGTTGCCATCCTCTATTATCGGATTGCGGCTGAAATAATGATAGTTGGCATCACAGTTCTGGTTTATTTTCCCAGAAAAAAAAAGCACTTCATTGTCTATTAGCTCGAAAAGATATTGAGCATTATAAAAATGGCTTAAAAACCAGTAAAGCCCTATTCCAGCAATGATTATGACACCAACCCATAAAATTATCTGGGTTGAAGTGCTTCCCTTCAAACCCAAAAAAGGGGGCTCCGAGCGCAAAGGCTTGGAAACGCCTTCAGCCCTTGCAGTCAATTGCCACCACGCCCCCGCCTTGTCTTTCAAAAGTGCAGGCAAATTTGTGGCTTTCATACATTTGCAGTATTTCCGGCTTGTTGAGATTGAGATAGAACGTGTTCAAATCACAGATGCAATCACTGCATTCCCTCCAAGAACCAAAAGACATGCAAACTCCGGATTTTTCTGCTTTGACTTCTGAACCGGAAGCCATTGTGATTTCCTTTGAAAGCCTGCTTTCAATGTCCGAACCGCAAACCGTTCGACACCATTGCCCGAGCTCGCTCACAGCATTCCTGCTCACTGCAAGCTTGCGGTCGTCAACACCGCTTACCACCAAGTTTACCAGTATGCCTATTGCTAAAAGGAAAGCCATAACTCCAAAAATCGCCCAGACAATGTTTTCCATGAAAACACTCCGTTCACTTAAGGGCAAACAACTTCGGAGTTCAAGTCAACTGTCTTGCTGCCGTCTTTGTCAAACAAGCGAGTGTACCAGTGGTTTGGAACATTGCTGGCTTTCTCAAAATAACAGTTTCCGGGGCGTATGAATTGTCTGAGTTTTTCAGTGCGCTCATCCTGGGTAAAGCCTTGGTTGGCAAAATATTGGCACATTATTGTCTTGCAAGTGTCCATTGTCAAAGCAGTGCCACCGCCAATCTTGCAGCTATGCGTGTGCGGGCAATAAATCATGTCTTCACATATGCCCACGCCAAAAATATTGGAAAACTCTTCAGTATAATCTCCAGTCATAGAGTTCTTTGTAATGTCCAAACCATCCTCAAACTTTTTAGCGCAAAAAGCAACCTTTGAGGAAAGACTTCCATCAGAATTGGCTTGCGCGCACAAATTGCTGCAAGTCTCATTCATTGAAGCCAATTTTTCATTGTACGCCCGCTTCATTTCCTCTTCCTTTAATTTTTTTTGCCGTTCAGCAAACTGTTGCGACACCATTTGCAGTACCAGCATTGCCACTGCAAGTAGCACGAACAGTATTATGAAGATTTGTATTGGCATTTCCATTCCTTTAGATTTCATGGTATCACCTCAACCTTTGAATTCGCAAAATCCCATACAATTGAAAAAGACCTTGTGTTGCCATCATTTATTTTGAAATGGTTTTGGTCTATTTTGACAAGCGGAGAAATTGAAGCTGATTTCAGGTTTACTGCATTGTCCAAAGTGATGGAAAAGCAGACTTCCTGCTTTAATGCCTTGCCATAACTGTTCTTATAGCATTGTTCTATGAGTTCAGCCACTTGGGTGTCTGAAATCGAGGGTTGCCTTATAATTTGAGGACTTTCTTGGGGAAACCAGTTGTTCAAGGCATTCCTTGCACTGGCAAGCATGTCAGTCCCAAAAAGCAATATGAGAGATGCAACACTAATTGCCAAGAAAAGCGTTATTATCGCCCAAATCGGCATTTCCATTCAATCCACCAAAGCCGATAATATTATGAAATCCCGCTTAATAAGGATTTCGGTTGTTCTTTTTTTCATGCAATTCCCTGAAAGCCCTGTGTTGAGTGGAGCCAGAAAAAAGGCATTGGATGCCTTTATGAGGCATGCTGCGAATTCCTTGAAAGAATTGAAAAAAGAGGCGAAAAGCGGCATTGAAAGCGAATTGTTTGAATTAATGGAATTGAATTTGGCGAACACGCCAATATATTTTTACCCTAGAAAAGTAATGCGTGCAAACCCTTTTTTTGTCACTCAAGGCGAAAACGTTTCCTTTTACAGGATAATCCAAATTGGCGGAATGCGCAGAATTGAAAGAAAGAGTTACATAAACCTTCCAGTTGAACACATATTCAAGGGAGAAAAAATGTCTTTGGACGGCATTCTCACTTTATGCCATGAATACGCGCACTTTCCAAAACCAAAACTAAGGGAATTTGCTTTAGCACACCGCATTTCACTCGAACAGGCAGAGGAATTGCTTGCAGATGTTTTGAGTGCAAAGCTTGCAGTGAAAATGGGTTTTCCAAAAAAGCAGGTGATAGCGCACTTTGCTGGAAGGGAAATAGTTTATGGAGCGCTTCCATACAGGGAATTCATTTTGAGGGCGATTGGCTGAAGGCAATATTTAAAACCCCTTTTTTGGAAAGAATATAGGTTATTGGTGGTGGAATGGATTTTGCACAAATTGAGAAAAAATGGCAGGATGCCTGGGCAAAGGAAGGCCTTTTTGAGCCGAAAGTGGATTCAAAAAAGCCCTCTTTTTATATTCAAGTTGCTTATCCTTATCCGAGCGGGGCAATGCATATCGGGCATGCGCGCACTTACACTGTCACGGATATAATGGCAAAATATCACATGCTCAAAGGTTATAATGTTTTGATGCCAATGGGCTGGCATGTTTCTGGAACTCCGGTTATTGCTGCTGTTGAGGCGTTGCAGAAAGGCAATGAAAAAGTGTTGAAAGTTTTCACTGAAAGCTCTAGGATTCCAAAAGAAGACTTGAAATATCTTACAGAAAGCCCTGAGAGTTTTGTGGATTACATGGTGAACAAGGCAAAATATGGTTATAAGGCTGGTTTTAAAAAGCTTGGATTGGGAATTGACTGGAGAAGGGAGCTAAAAACCATTGATCCAACTTATAAGAAGTTCATTGAATGGCAGTACAAAAAGCTTTACAATAAAGGCTATATCAAGAAGGGAAAATATCCTGTAAGGTATTGCCCGAAAGACAATAATCCTGTTGGAGACCATGATTTGGCTGAAGGCGAGGGCTTGGGCATACAGGAGTTCACGATTTTAAAGTTTAAAATGGATGATGGCAGATTTATTGTTGCTGCAACCTTGAGGCCTGAAACTGTTTTCGGGCAAACCAATTTGTGGGTTAACCCTGAAATTGAATATTTTATTGCTGGAGTTGATGGGGAGGAATGGATTGGCAGCAAGGAGTTTGTTGAAAAACTGAAAGAGCAAAAGAGCGGGGTAATCGAGAAGGGCAAAATAAGTGGTGCTGTTTTGGTTGGAAAGAAGGCTTTGGCGCCAGGCATTGAAAGGAAAGTGCTTGTTTTGCCTTGCTCTTTTTGTGATCCGAAAACTGGCACTGGGATTGTCACTTCTGTGCCAAGCGATGCTCCAATTGATTTGGTGGCTTTACTGGATTTGCAAAAGGATGCTGCAATGATTGAAAGGTATGGCTTGAATGAAAGCGAAGTGCTTGCCTTGAAAACCATTCCCATAATTAAAACCGCTGAGTTTGGCGAGGAGTCTGCGGCAAAAATCGTTAAAGACTTGGGAATTCAAAGCCAAAAGGATGAGGCAAAACTGGAGGAAGCGAAAAAAATTGTTTACAGGATAGGGTTCCACAAGGGTGAAATGAATCAAAACTGTGGAAAGTATGCTGGAATGCCGGTGAGCAAGGCAAAAGAGTTGGTGAAAAAGGAATTGATTGAAAAAGGGCAGGCTGAAAAATTTTATGAATTGGAGGGCAGAGTGGTTTGCAGGTGCGGAGCTGAATGTGTTGTGCGTGTTTTGGAGGACCAGTGGTTTGTTACATATTCTGATCCTGAATGGAAGGAGGAGAGCAGGAAAACGCTTGAAAAAATGAAGATTGTGCCAGAGGTTTTTCGCACTCAATACGATAATGTTTTCAGTTGGCTTGATGACAAGCCTTGCACTCGCTCAAAGGGCTTGGGGACAAGGTTTCCCTGGCAGCAGGACAAGATATTGGAGCCATTGGCTGATTCAACTATTTACATGGCGTATTTTACGATTTCACACATTATAAAAAAATTGCCGCCTGAAAGGCTTTCCGAGCAGGTTTTTGACTTTGTGTTCCTTGGAAAAGGCAAAGTGGAGGAAATTGCAAGGGAAAGTGGTTTGGACAGAAAAGACTTGGAGGAAATGGGGAAAGAGTTTGATTACTGGTATCCCTTGGCGTTCAATGTTAGCGCTACAGAGCTCATTCCAAACCACATGTCTTTTTCCATATTCCAGCACACTGCAATCTTTCCGCCTGACAAAAGGCAAAAGGGCACTCTTAATCTTGGAATGCTTGTATTGGAGGGCAAAAAAATGTCTTCCTCGAAGGGCAATGTAATTTTGATAAACGATATGTGTGAAAAAATTGGCACTGATTATGTGCGCTTGTTTTTAATGAATTCTGTTGAGCCTTGGGAGGAAATGGATTGGAAGCAAAGGGAAATAGACAAGGGGGTTGAAAAACTGAATGATTTGGTTGAATGGGTGCAAGAGAGCGCTTTGGAGTCCGCTGAAAGCGGCGAACTAGATGAAGCTGTTTTAGACCAAGCGGAAAAATGGTTTTTGAATGCTTTCAGGAAAAGGGTGAATGCCTTCCTTGAAGCAATGGAAAGCGCCATGCTGCGCTCTGCAGTGCAGGAAATCACTTTCAAGTTCGCAAAAGACTTGCTCTGGTTTGAAACAAGAAAACAAAAAGAAAACAAAAGCCTTAACTTATACATAACAGAGGTTTGGCTGAAATGCATAGCCCCCTTCATGCCCCACATCGCCGAAGAAATCTGGAGAAACTCGCTAAAACACAAGGAATCAATCTTTAAATCAAAACTCCCGGAAAAAATGCAAACAAGCCAAATAGTTGACTTAAGCGAAACCTTGCTTTCCACTTGCATTGAAGACGCAAAAAACATCATGAAAATAACAGGCAAAACCAGGATAAAAAAGGCAATTTTTTTCACGGCAGCCCCATGGAAATGGATTGCCCTTGAAGCAGTGAAAAAAATTGACAGGCCTGATTTCGGGCTTGCAATGAAAGAGGCAATGAAGTGCCCTGAAGTGAAATCCAAGGGAAAAGAGGCTGAAACCGTCATTAAAAGGCTTGCTGGAAAGGCAATGGAGTTAAAGGAAGTGCAAAAAATTTGCGAACTGGAGGTTCTGGAAGGAGGAAAGGATTTCATGGAAAGAGCGCTTGAGTGTAAAATTGAAATCCTTGAAGAGGAAAAGGCAGGGAATGATTTCAAGCAGAAAGCCTCTTCAGCGCTTCCCTTGAAACCAGCCATTTTCTTGGAATAAAAAAATGCTTTTTCGCTTGCAATCGTTAAATCCTGTTTATTTCGCTTAAACCCTTGATTTTGCCAAGCTTTTTTTCAATTTTTTCAATTGAAGTGTTTTTTTTGAGTTCAAGGAAAAGCGAGCCTTCAACCCTGTGCGGTGCAACCTTTTTAACGGTAAAACTTGAAACTGAAGCGTTTTCTCCTAAAACCAAAAAGATTTCTTTCAATAAGCCTTTTCTTGGCTTTGCTGAAAACGAATAGCCAGCCAAAGGGGTTTTTCCTGATAGGGTGTTGTTTGAGTAAAGGTTGAGTTCTTTTAAAATGCATTCTCTTGCTCCAAAGGTTTTTGCAAAACCAGCCCAGTCCCTTGAAACAGTTTTTGCTTGCGAAAAAGAGAAAACCACTCTGTCCCCGCTTTTTAATTCATGCCATAATGGTCTTTGTTTTCCATTTATTTCTGCGCTTAAAGCGTAAAGGGCTTTTCCAGGGTTTTGTTTGAAGGCAAAATCGAGGGCTGTTGAGCCTTTTGGAATGCTGTATTTGGAACCGTTTTCACTGAAAACGCTTATTTGTTCCCCTAAAAAGTCTGTTTTTAGGGTTGAAAAGAATTCTTTTGGTTCGCAGGGTTTTTTTGCCATTTCTGCCAGTGATTCGAGTTCTTTTTCTTCATCTTTTGGCTTGAATTTTTCTTTTAGCCAGACAGCGATTCCTTTTTCTGCAAGTTCGTCCATTTCTTTGGTTCTAATGAAGATTTTCACTGGAAAGCCTTTCGGTCCAATCACTGAAGTGCAAATTGACTGGTATGTCATGTAGTGTGGTGTTGCAATCAAGTCTTTTAGTTTTCCTGGAATCGGGTAAAAGGCTGTGTGGATTGTTTTGAGGGCTTCATAGCATTCTCCTATGGTGTTGCATAAAACAACCAGGGAGACAAAATCGTATAATTCGTCCAGGCTTTTTTTGTTTTTAGTGGTTTTTTCATAGTAATAGTAAACGTTTTTGCTCATTTTCCGCCAAGAGTATTTTTGGAAAAATTTTTTCCTGCCTTGCACTTGCATTCCGGAAAGCACTTTGATTGCTTCATTGATTTCTTCTTCTTTTATGTTGCGGCGCTTGCTTATTTCAGCTGAAAGCGATTCAAATTCTTGGGGGTGCAAAACTGCAAGGCATCTGTCTTGGATTTCTTCCTTCATTTTGTTCAAGCCAAACCTTTCAGCGAGCGGAGCATAGACTTCCAGTGCGGTTTCGCAGATTTCTTTTTTTCGTTTTTCAGGCATGAATTCTATGGTGCGCAGGTTGTGGATTTTGTCAGCAAGCTTTATCAGTAAAACCCTTGGGTCTTCTGCAGAGGCTGCCAGAACGCTTTTCAAATAGGCTTTTTCCTCTTGCTCGCTTTCCCCTTTTGCTTTTTCTTTTTGTTTTAGTTTGGTTACGCCTTTCACTAGTTTGAGGACTTCTCCGCCAAAGGCATTTCCTATTTCTTCATCGCTTGCCTCTGTGTCCTCTAAAACATCGTGCAATAGGGCTGCCGCTATGGTGTTGCTGTCCAAACCGTATTCTGAAAGAATTAGTGCTGTTTGAAAGGAGTGCGAAAAATATGGGTCGCCTGAAAGCCTTTTCTGCATTCCATGCTTTTGCTCTGAGAACAAAAAGGCCTTTTCAACCAAAATTCGTTCCCCTCTTTCTCGTGGAATGCGTGGAAGGCTTGCAATAAAGGAAAGGGCTTTTCCCACAAGTTTTGTGTCAGCCCTGCCAGAGCTTCGCTTCATGCTTTCCAGCAATTCTTTTTTTTCTTTGGAGAACTCGGAATCGTTTTTTTTCTTTTTTGGTTTTTGGGTTTTCTGCTTTGGCGCTGGCACTGGAAACCGCAAGGGCGGCAGTTTAATGCTTGGCTTTGCAATTTTGATTTTCATCACATTTCCTCCAAAACAGAAATGTTTAAAAGCGAAAGGCCTGATTTTAAGACAATGGAAACTGCTTTTGTGAGCGCAAGCCGTTCCTTTTCCTCTGTTGAACCTATTATTTTTGTTTCATGGTAATAGGCATTGAATTGTTCTGCCAGTGATAAAAGGAAATGGCATAAAAGGCTCGGGTTTCTTTCATTCAAGGCTTTTTCAATTGTTTCTGGGAAAACCGCAAGGGTTTTCAAAATTGCTTTTTCTTTTTCGCTTGAAAGCTTGGAAAAATCTGTTTTTGTTTTGCCAGTGCCTTTCCATTCAGCCTTTCTTAAAACGCTTTTAGCCCTTGCATAAGAGTATAACAGGTATGGCCCTGATTCGCCTTCAAAGCTCAAGGATTGTTCTGGCAAAAAAGTGAAATCTTTTTTGTGGTCTATTTTGAGCATTGCAAACTTTATTGCCGCCAGGGCTATGGTTTCAGCCCTTTTTTTCTTTTCCTTTTCCTTTAGTTTGGGATACCTTTTTTCAACTTCTTTTAATGCAATGCCTTCAATTTTTGCTATTAGGTCGTCTGCATCTATCACTTTTCCTTCACGGCTTTTCATTTTGCCTTCCGGCAAAAACACCAAGCCATAACTCAAGTGCTCGCAGTTTTTAGCCCAAGCAAACCCAAGCAATTCCAGTATTTTGAACAATTGCCTGAAATAAAGGTCTTGCTCGCTTGCAACGCAAAAAATGTTTTTGTGCAAATTGAATTTTTCTTGCTTGAATTTTGTCAAAGCCAAATCGTTTGAAATGTAAATGCTTGTTCCGTCAGCCCTGAGAACGGTTTTGTCAGGCAAGCCGTGTTTTTCCAGCCTGGCAATTATGGCTCCCTCTGGTGTTTTTTCAAAAACCCCTTTTTTCAAGCCCAATTCTATTAATGGTTTTGCTTTGTCGTAAAAATCGGATTCAAAAAAGGTTTCTTCAAAGGTTGAACCGAACTTTTTATAGGTTGCATTGAATCCTGAAAGCACCCATTCGCGCATTTTTTTCCATAAAGCCCTTGTTTGTTTGTCTCCAGACTCCCATTTTTGAAGCAAAACCCTGGCTTCCTCTTGCAATTCAGGGTTTTCCTTTGCTTTTTGATTGAATTGCACATAAAAATCGCCCACAAACTTGTCGCCCTTGGTTTTCGCGGATTGCGGGGTTTTGCCTTCACCGAATTTTTGGTAGGCAACCATTGCCTGGCAAATGTGGATTCCGCGGTCATTCACAAGGTTTGCCCTAATTACCCTCCACCCAGCTGCCTCAAACAAAGCGCTAACGCTCATGCCAATGCAGTCGTTCCTCAAATGCCCTATATGCAATGGCTTGTTGGTGTTGGGTGCAGAATATTCCACCATGACATTTTTGCCCTTGCCTTTATCGCTTTTCCCGAAATTCTCTTGCAATAAAAGAATTGACTCCATTACTGAAGCAAAAAATACTGATTCATCCAGGAAAAAATTAATGTAAGGTCCAACAACTTCTATTTTTGAAATTCCTTCCGGGGTTTTCATTTTTTGCCTTATTTCCAGTGCTTTTTTTGCTGGGTTTTCGCTTTTAGAGCACAAAGAAAACACTGGAATGGAAAAATCTCCGAATTTTTTGTCTGGAGGGCGTTCAATCAAAGCCAAAGCCTTTTCCAAGGGCACGCTTGCTGCAACAGAAAAAGCCCCAGCTATGCCTTTCCTTAACTCCATAAGCATTCTTTAATCCACAAATCCTTTAAAAAATGCTTTTAAAGGTTTGGTGGAAAGGAAATATATTCGCCTTCAAGTTTTTTTTTTCAGTAAAAACAAAAAAAGGGAAAAAAATGCAGGTTTTAAAGGAAATAAGGCAATTGGAGCAGGAAAGCAATGCTTTGATTGAAAAAGCCGAAAAACGAAAAGAGGATTTAACCAGAAAGGCAGAGCTTGAAGCCCAAGAAACCATAAAAAACGCTTTATTGCAAGCTGAAAAGGAAAGAAACGAAATAATTGAAAAAGGCCGGCTTGAAGGACAGGAAAAGGCAAAAGAAATAGAAAGGGTTTCACGCAAAAAAATGGAAGCGCTTGAAAGAAAAATTTCAGAAAAAAGCAGTGAACTGCAAGCAATTGTTTTGCGGAGGCTTTTGGATGCTTAAGCCGGCTAAAATGAAAAAGTTTTCAGTAATATTGCTTGAAGAGGACACTCAAAAAGTGCTGGATGACTTTCACGAAGAAGAACTGGTTGAATTCAAGCGCGTTGACATTGAAGGAAAAAACCTCAACGCTTTTGATTTTAATGAAAGGGAGCGCTTTGCCTCATTCCAGTTAACGCGCGCGAAAAGGATTTTAGGTTTTTTTAAAGCGCACTCTGAACCGCAATCCTTGAAAGAAAAAATAAAAGAATTCCTTTCAACAAGAGAGCCTTTAAAGGAAAAAGCTCCCGCTGACTTCAATTCGTTCAAGAAAAGCGCTGACGAATTCCTTGGCGGGCTTGCAAGCAAAATTGAAGCCCTGGATTCAAGACTGAAAAAAGCAGAAGAGCGCTCCATAGCAATTCAAAAGGAAAAACTAATACTTGAAAGCATTCAAGAACTCGGCATTGAATTGGACCTCCTTGCAGGATACAAAAGCATTTCGGTTGTTGTTGGAAAAATCCCGCCAGAGTTTGAGGACGAATTGCTGGCTTTCTTCAAAAAACAAAAACAAGCATCCCTTTTGAAGATAACTGAAAGCGTTGGAGAAAAAACAGTCTTGTTCTCTGTGGAAACAGAAGCGCAAGAAAGCATAATGCAAAGCCTTAAAAAAATCGGCTTTGACAGGCTGATAGTGCCAGAGCGCTCTGGCAAGCCAGCAAACCTTATACGAAAGGCTGAAAAGGAATTGCGCCAGCTGGAAGAGGAAAAAAAGGCAATTGTTTTGGAATGCCGACAACTGGAAAAAAAGCACGCTGGAAGGGTTTCAGTCTTGCAAGAATTGCTTGAAATAGAGAAATCCAAGGGCAAAGCCTTTCAAATGTTCGCTCGCACTCAAAAAACAGTTTTCTTTGAAGCATTTGTTCCAGAAAAACTGGAAAACAGGTTCAGGGAAAAAATTGAAAAAAACACTAAAGGCAGGCATTACATTGAAGAAATGCAATTCAAGGAAGAGGAAGCCCCAGTAATGCTGGAAAACAAGGGCTATTTTAAAAACTACGAGTTTTTGGTGAAAATGTATGGATTGCCAGAATATGGCTCCATTGACCCCACCTTCTTTATTGCCATACTCTATCCTGTTTTTTTTGGAATAGCGTTCTCTGACATTGGTTACGGTTTTGTGTTGCTTGCAATATCGCTTTTCTTAAAACACTTTCTTGGAAAAAAAAGCGATTCCTGGAAACAGCTTTCAAGCATTTTGGTTCACGGCTCAATTGCCACAATCTTTTTCGGCTGGGTTTTCGGCGGCTTTTTTGGCGATTTAGGCGGCGAAAGCATGAAAAAAATAGCTTTACTGGATCCATTCGGCAAAACCCTTGAAGGGCAAAGCATTGCATTGCTCTTCATTGGAGCAATGATTTTGGTTGGATTGCTTCACTTAACCCTTGCAATAGTTTTGGGCTTCAAAGAAGAACTCAGGAAAAAAAACTACAAGGCAGCACTTGAAGACAAAATGGTTTACTTGTTGCTTGAAGGCGGAATTGCCTTGTACGCAATTGGAACAATCCTTCCAGGACAAGAAATTGCAATCCTTGCAGGATTATGCCTCTTGCTTGCCTCGCTCGCCCTAATGCTATTATCAGGCGGACCCTTGGGGTTAATGAAAATAACCGGTTTTATGGGCAACACTTTATCCTATTTAAGGCTAATGGTTTTAAGCCTTGCAACCTTTGCAGTTGCAATGTCCATCAACATAATTGCCAAGCTTTTCTTTGACATACCATACATTGGATTTGCTTTATGGGCAATAATAATGGTTTTCGGGCACACAGCAAACCTGGTTTTCAACATTTTAAGCTCTTTCATTCACCCTTTAAGACTGCATTTCGTGGAATTCTTTTCATTCTTTTACGCAGGCAATGGAAAAGAATTCAAGCCATTCCATGTGCCAAGAAAAATAACCAAAAAAACGGAGGTGCAAAAAAATGGTTGACCCAGTTTCAATGAACGCCTTGGGCTTAATGATGATAGGCGCAGGGCTTGCAGTGGGAATAGCTGCAGCAGGTTCAGGCTTAGGC
This sequence comes from Candidatus Iainarchaeum sp., assembly GCA_038736825.1. Classification (GTDB taxonomy): domain Archaea; phylum Iainarchaeota; class Iainarchaeia; order Iainarchaeales; family DTGL01; genus JAPLVS01. The sequence goes on along the minus strand of JAVYME010000024.1, from coordinate 5,354 downwards.
CAAGGAATTGCAGCAGCAGCCGCAGCAGGAGGGGTTGCAGAAAAAGACTACAGTTTTGGCAAAATGCTCGTATTAACCGCAATACCTGAAACCCAAGCAATATACGGGCTTGTGATTGCAATCCTGATAATCTTTGTGGTTGCAGCCGGCGCTGGATTCCTTTAAAACCCAGAAAAAAAAACAAAAGGCAAAAAAATGCAAGGAATAATGGAAAAAATAAAAAGCGATGCGCAAAAGAGAGCGAAAGCCATAGAAACCGAATGCGAAAGGGAAACAGCGCGCATTAAATCCCAAGCACAAGCAAAAGCGCAAGAAATCATTGCAATGGCAAGAGAAAAAGCCAAAAGCGAAGCAGAAACCGCAAAAAAAAGAGAAATTGCGCGAGCAAACCTAAACGCCCAAAAAGAAATCGCACTGCTTTTGGACAAAAAACTGGAAGAAATAATAAGCAATGCATCCAAAACCCTTCAATTGCTGAGAAAACAAAAAAACTTTGCAAAAAAATTCAATTCAATGGTGACAGAGGCCATAAAAGAAATGCCAGCAGGAACAATCACAATTCAAGTTTCACCAGAGGACGCAAAACTCTTGCAAAAAAACAATAAAAGCGCAAAAATTGAAACAGTGAAAAACATGAGCCCAGGCGCAATAATCAAAAGCGCTGACGAAAGCATAAAAATTGACTGCACTTTTGCAGCATTGCTTGAAGAAAAAAAACAAGAACTGAAAAAAGAATTGTTGAAGGAAATCGGTGAATGAAATGGCAACCGGGCTTTTCGGCATTGGATTGCTGGTTGACAGCATTTTGCTTGCAGCAATACTTGCTGGCGGTTTCGCCTTAATGTTTTTAATAATAAAGGCAATGCCAATAGCCCAATACTCTTACCCTTCCTCTAGAGTAAGGGTAATGAAAGGCAAAATGCTTGGACGCGAAAAAATAAGGGAACTAGTGGAATCAATGGATTTAAGGGACGTAATAGGCTCTTTTGAAGGCACAGGCTATGAAACCTTCATTGCAGGAAAAACAGGAATTGAAGAAATAGAAAAATCGCTTGCCTTGAGTTTAGCCCACGACTACAAAGCAATAATTGGAATGTGCCCGAGAAAAGCAACCCAGTTCTTCAAAATTGTCAGCGCCAAATACGACGTTGAAAACATTAAAGCAATAATTGCCGCAAAAGAAACAGAGCAAACAATCCAAGAGTTCTATCCAGGCCCTCTCTCTGAAGCCTTTTTGCAAAAACTCAGTGAAGCCAATTCCATGCAGGAAATCATTGAATTGCTGAAAGCCACAAGCTATCGCGAAGCAGTGGAATCATTGCCACAAAACCCGACTCCAAGGGAAATACAGCAAGCCTTGGACAAGCACTTGCTTGAAAGCATTTTAAGAAAAGCAAAAATAGATGAAACCGCCAGAAACGCTGGAATAATGCAGGACTCGCAATACCTGGGAAAAATTTATGGAATGCAAGCAGACATACTGAAAATAAAAATAGTCTTGCGCTGCATCAAAGACAAGCTTGGCACTGAAAAAACAAAAACCCTTTTGTTCAAAAACGGTTATTTCATTCAAGAAAAAAAAACAGAAGCGCTTGCAGAAGCAGTTGACATCAACAGTGCAATAAGCGCGCTTGAAGGCACTCCCTATCACGCAATACTTTCAGAAAAAGCAAAAGAATTGGAGAAAGGCTCGCTCTTTCAAGCAGAAAAAGCATTGGACGAATTTTGGGCTCAAGAAATCAATGCCTACTCTTTAAGGCAGCCCTTTGGCTTAACCCCGATTGCCTGCTATTTAGCCCTCAAAGAAAGAGAAATATTAAACCTGAAAACAATATTGAATGGCATAAGGCTTGGACTGCCAAAAGAACAAATAATGGAAATCGCAATAGCGGTGTGAAAAATGAGCGATTCAATGCAAAAAAAAGAAGGACAACAACTGCAAATCACAGTTTTAGGCAGCAAAAACACGGTTACCGGCTTCAAGCTAGCCGGAATAAAAAAAACAATTGTTGCAGAGGAAAACCCTCAAGCCCTATTAAGACAGTTTGAAACCCTTACAGCCGATCCAAGCACAGGCATCCTCATAATTGACAATTCCTGTTCACCAATAAAAAAAGAAATTTTTTTATTCATTGAAGCAAACAAAAACCCCATAATAATAGAAATTCCGGACAAAACCGGAAAAAAAAGCATTGGAATAACCGAACACATAACAAAAAAAGCTTCAGGTTCAAGCTGAGGAGGAAAAAAACAATGGAAAAACCAATAATTACCAAAATTTCAGGCCCAGTAATAGAGGCAAAAAACCTGCAGGGAGCCAAAATAAACGAAGTTGCAAGGATTGGAAACGAAAAACTGGTTGGAGAAATAATTCGCTTGGAAAAAGACAAGGCAACCATTCAAGTTTACGAGGAAACCAGTGGCATAAAACCAGGCGAACCAGTTGAACTCACCGGCAGCCCCTTAAGCCTTGAACTGGGACCCGGATTGCTTGGAAGCATTTATGACGGCATTCAAAGACCGCTTGAAATAATAAAACAGCAAAGCGGAGACTTTATTGCAAGAGGGGTTTCAGCGCCAGCCCTGGACAGAAAAAAGAAATGGCACTTCAAGCCCACAGCAAAAAACGGGGAAACAGTGAAAGGCGGACAAGAAATCGGCATTGTAAGGGAAACCGAAACAATATTACACCACATTCTAGTGCCACCCGCAATACATGGAAAAATTTCAGGCTTAAAAGAAGGCGATTTCACGGTTGAAGAAACAATCTGCGAAATCAATGGAAAAAAAATCCAGCTCATGCAGGAATGGCCGGTGAAAAAACAAAGACCCTACCTTGAAAAACTCTCACCCTCTGAACTGCTTGTCACAGGACAGAGAACAATAGACTTTTTGTTTCCAGTGCCAAAAGGCGGCACTGCAAGCATTCCAGGCCCGTTTGGTTCAGGCAAAACTGTCCTCCAGCAAGCCCTTGCAAAATGGGCTGATGCTGACATAATTGTTTACGTTGGTTGCGGTGAAAGAGGCAATGAAATGACTGACGTGCTCACAGAATTTCCAAAACTCTTGGATCCAAAAACAGGCAAGCCTTTAATGAAAAGAACCGTTTTGATTGCAAACACTTCCAACATGCCAGTGGCTGCAAGGGAAGCATCGGTTTACACTGGCATCACGATTGCAGAATACTATCGCGATCAAGGATTCAATGTCGCATTAATGGCTGACTCCACTTCAAGGTGGGCTGAAGCCTTGAGAGAGGTTTCATCTCGCTTGGAGGAAATGCCGGGCGAAGAAGGATATCCAGCATACCTTGGCACTAGAATTGCGGAATTCTATGAAAGAGCCGGGCGAGTGAAAACCTTGAATGAAACAATTGGCTCTGTAAGCGCAATCGGCGCGGTTTCACCTCCAGGCGGCGACTTTTCAGAGCCAGTGACACAAAACACTTTGCGCATCACCAAAGTCTTTTGGGCTTTGGATGCCTCTTTAAGCGAAAGAAGGCATTTTCCCTCCATAAACTGGCTTTCCTCTTACTCGCTTTACACTGAAGAAACAGGAAAATGGGCTGACAAAAACATTTCAAGGGAATGGTCTAAAGCGAGAAAAACCACAATGGAATTATTGCAAAAAGAAGCAGAATTGCTTGAAATAGTGCAAATAATCGGCCCTGATGCTTTGCCGCAAAAAGAGCGCTTGACGCTTGAAATAGCGCGAATGGTAAGAGAAGACTTTTTGCAGCAAAACGCTTACCATGAAATTGACACTTTTTGCCCGCTCGAAAAACAGCTTGGAATCATTTCCGCAATACTTTTCTTCAGGGAACAGGCAATGTCACTGGAATTCCCTGACGCTGAAGAAATAAGCAATCTTGAATCAGTTTACAGGATTTCAAGGCTAAAATTTGTTGAAAACGAAAAATTCAAAACAGAAATCGCTTCTCTGATGAAGCAAATCCAGGCAGAATTTGAAGCTCTCCGAAAAAAAGAGGCTTCCGCTAAAAAGAAGGAGGCGAAACAATGATACGAGAGTATTCCACTATTGAAAGGGTTGCAGGGCCGCTTGTTTTCGTTAAAAACACTAAAAACGTGATGTTTCAGGAAACAGTGCAAGTCAAACTGCCTGATTCAAGCATTAAAAACGGGCAAGTGCTAGAGGTATCCGAAGACATGGCTGTAGTGCAAGTTTTTGAAGGCACTTCAGGCATTGACACAAAAAAATCAAGCGTTAAATTTTTAGGGCACACAATAAAACTGAAAGTGGGCATGGAATTGCTTGGACGGGTTTTCAGTGGCACTGGAAAACCCATTGACGGCGGCCCAGAAATAATCGGGGAAAAAGAATTGGACATAAACGGAATGGCAATCAATCCCACAAGCAGGGACAATCCAAGCGATTTCATTCAAACAGGGATTAGCGCAATAGACGGCATGAACACTCTTGTAAGAGGGCAAAAACTTCCAATTTTTTCTGGTGCTGGACTGCCACACAACAAGATTGCAGCCCAAATTGTTCGCCAGGCAAGAGTGCTTGGCAGTGGCGAAAAATTCTCCATAGTTTTTGGAGCAATGGGGGTAACCAAGGAAGAGGCAAACTTTTTCCGAGAAGAATTTGAAAAAACCGGTGCCCTTGAACGAGTTGTAATGTTCTTAAACTATGCGGATGACCCAGCAATTGAAAGAATCATTACTCCAAGGATAGCGTTAACCGCTGCAGAATTCCTGGCTTTCGAAAAAGGCATGCACGTGCTAGTAATTCTTTCAGACATGACCAATTATTGCGAGGCATTAAGGGAAATCAGTTCTGCAAGAGAGGAAGTGCCTGGCAGGAGAGGCTATCCAGGCTACATGTACACAGACTTGGCGTCAATTTATGAAAGAGCTGGCAGAATAAAAGGCAAACCCGGTTCAATAACCCAGCTCCCAATCCTCTCAATGCCGGATGACGACAAAACCCATCCAATTCCAGACAACACTGGCTATATTACGGAAGGGCAAATTGTTTTGAGCAGGGCATTGCACAGAGAAAACATTTTTCCACCAATAGATCCAAGGCCTTCTCTGAGCAGGCTTATGTCGCACGGCATAGGCGCAGAAAAAACAAGGGAAGACCATGCTTGTGTTTCAAACCAGTTGTATGCTGCTTATGCTGAAGGAATGGACAAAAAGGACTTGGTGGCGGTTGTAGGCGAAGAAGCCTTAAGCGAAAGGGACAAGCAATTCTTGAAATTCGCTGAACGCTTTGAAAAAGAATTCATAGCCCAGGGATACGAGGAAAACCGTTCCATACAGGAAACCCTAGACATTGCCTGGAATCTCTTCAAAACAATTCCAGAAAAGGAATTGAAAAGAATTGAT
>JAVYME010000023.1:0-17124 GCA_038736825.1 Candidatus Iainarchaeum sp. | reverse complement strand
ATTTCACTGATTTCAAATTTGTCAAAATAACTCCAGTTGCGGGAAAGCAAAAACTGTCTTTCCGGTTCAAGGAGTGGAACCATTTCCTTGAATGAAACAGACAAAAGGGAATGCAGCCATTTCAAGCCAGAAAAAGATTTAGAGTTAGCGTACATTCCCTTTTCTGTTTGCTGGAAAATTAGTTCTTGGGGTGAAACCAATTCCAGAAAAGATTTGAAAACATTGCCTGTTGGAAGCCTTATCTCTGGAAGGAAATCAAAAAAAAGTTCTGTTTCTTTTCCATCACAATCAAGGGATTTAAAAAGGACAGCAATCCTGCCTTCGCCCTCAAAATACTTTACAGTATCCAAATACGCTGTGCCGAGAGTCATGCAAAAAAGCACGCTTTCCGGGTTTAAAAAGCACTTGATAGAGTTCGCTTCCCCTGAACAGTAAAAAAAGCTTAAACAGTGCTAAAAATTTGAGTTTTTTCAAACCTCACAAAAACGCTTCTGTTTCCTCTTCTTCTTTTTTCTTTGAAGATTCAAATTGCAGGGCAGCGTCCTCTAAGGAAATTTCGTGCTTGGATGGAAGCGATTTTCTTTCCCTTACCTTGAAAAATAATGGATAATTAACTGCTTCTCCTATTATTAGTGCCTCGCCCACTTGGAGTGAAGTGATCATTTCAAGCGAGCGCTGGTCAATTGCCTCAGAGGATTCAGCCAAGTGCTTTAAATCATAAGGATTGGTTACACGGAGAATTATTTTGGTGTTGCACTGGGAAAGCGAAGTTGTATCCAATTGCACTGGCCTTTGGGATACAAGGCAAATTGATGCACCAAACTTTCTTCCCTCGCGAGCAATCGTGCGAACTATATTCCTTGAAACTGCCTGCTCTTCTGAAACACGCTCTGGACAAAACTGGTGGGCTTCCTCTAAAACAAGCAAAAAAGGCGGAATGCTTTTCTTTCGCCTTTCATCAAAAAGCTTGCGCGAAAAATGGCTTACAATAACCTGTTTTTTCTTTACATCAATTATGTCTGAAAGGTCAACTATGGTTAGATAGCCTGGTCTTACAATGTCGCGCACGCTCGGAGAATCAATTTTTGAAAACAAGCGCATTTGCTCCAATTCGGAAATCCAGCCCAAAAGCGGGCCCTTGGTGTTCTCTTTTATCTCAGAATCCTGAATTATTTCCTTTTTCACGCTTTCAAAATCAAAAGGCCCAAGTCCAGATTTCATTTCCCCTGAGAGCTTTGAGATGATTTTGTTTAAATCCCTTTTTTGTGGTCCGCTCAAGCCGCCTACAATGCCAGCCAGCATTCCAACGCTGAGCGATGGCACTGCAATCCTTACACTGCGGCCTTTCACTAAAAGGGTGCGGTCACTGTAATCTGTGTGTTCTTTGTCTTTTACGGGTTCGGCAAAGGAGGAGTATTCGCCGTGTGGGTCCAATACAATGCAGGCAATCCTGCCGTGTTCTTTTTTGCGGTCCAAGAGTTCTTCCAATAGAATGCTCACAGTATAACTTTTTCCAGCGCCAGAAATGCTTAAGATTGCCAAGTGCTTTTTCAAGAGTTTTGTGAGGTTTAATTTTACATCCAAGTCATGGAATTCAACTTTTCCAAGGTTTAAGCCTTTTTCTTCATCAAACTTGAAGAATTTTTTTAAGGTTTCTGCTCTTGCCAGCCTGACCTTTGTGCCAGGCGATGGCGGAAAGCTTGCCCTTAAAACTTTGTCTTTTTGAAAGACTCCCAATGGTTTGGTGTTGGCAACAAGGTATTCCCATTCTGTTGTGGGAAACTGTTCGAAAAGAGCTGAGCCTCTTGCCTCAAATTCTTTTACGGAATCAGCTCTTTCAAAATAACGGTTTGTTTTAATCACATTTGTGATGAGTGCAACCATTGTGCCTTCAGAATAATCTGCTTCAACGAATTGCCCTCTGTGCACTTCTCCTTTTGTCACCACAAAGCTCATTTCGCTGGGGGAGGGCGAATTAAGTGTTGAAATAACTGTTCCCAAAAAATCGTTCATTCAAGCACCCTTAAAACGGTCTTTTGCCTCTTCTAAGTGAAAGCCTTTTGCTTCCCCCCATCCTGTCAAATATTTTGTCGCAAATTATTTTAATTTCCTCTTCCTTTAAGCGAGAACGCAAGTCTGCCTCTATAAGGATTGCTGGATAAGAGTATTCGCGGTGAAGCCGGCTTTGAGCGAAAACAACTGATGCAATCCTGTCGGTTTCTTTTTTGCCATGGCTTTTTTGCAACAAAAACTCTACCCTTAAAGGCTTGTCTAGGGCAGAGGGTTTTAAATAAAAAGCGTGCACCATTTCCGCAAACTCTTTTGAAAAATCTTGCAATACGGGGTGTTCTTTTATGTTTTCAGCGTAAGGGAAAGCAAAAGAGCGCTCTCCTTCTGCTAAAAGCAAGTCCAATAGTGCTGCATCAAAACACTCGTTTATGCCTGAAAATTCTTTTTCGCCAATTATTTTTTCCACAATGTCCTTGAAGCGAGTTCCACGCGAGTCCTCAACACAGCCCACAAGAGTGCAGTTTTTTTCAATTGCAATGGAAAAAAGCGATTCAAATTTTTTTATGACTTCCTTGTAGAATGGCTGCATTTGAGAGTTGGAGCGGGGCTTGTCTGCATGCTGTGGCACAATTGAACCGTCAAGAAAGCAATAATCTGGGGAAAACCTTTCAATTATTTCTTGCGCTAAAATTATTTCTTTGGCAAGCCTTTGCAGGCTTTTGTTTGAAGAAACATCTTCTTTTTGGAGTGCTCTGTTTGAAATCAAGGGCTCTGGAAAAGAATAATAGTTTGGATAATAGATTGCTCTTGCAAGGCAGCCATTCTGGTAGTCAAATATGACACCTCTTGCCCTTACAAGGACTAAGTCCAGTGAAAAGAACTCTTGACCAACAAAACCTGAATCTATTCCTGCAATTCTTTCGTTCAATTTAGCGCACTCTGTTTTTTCCACCATTTGCTCTTCAGCGTTCATTTTGTTTTTCTTGAAAGGCTTTATTTTGGCAGCAAGCTTTTGCCTTTTCTCTTCAACTCTTAAAATGCTTTCAGCTGCCTCTGAAATGAAATCCCTTGAAGGCATGAAAAAAGTATGCTAAAAAGGGCTTTAATTGCTTTTCGGAAGCAAGCTTCCCTTGAACCAATCATTCTTCAGAAATGCCTATTACCACTTTTTCGTTAGCAGTTCCCTGGTTTTTTATTAAAAGAGAATGCGAGCCAGGCCCCAAGCCCAGGTTTCCATTAATGTCAACATTGCTGCCATAGTAATCCAGTCCAAGTGTTAGAGTGTAAATTGCAGTTGTTGGAACCCCAAAAGCCGGGTTTACCCTTTTAAGGAATTCCCCGCTTCTAACATAGCCTTTTTGGGATTCAAAAATCGAGCAATTGCCTGAAGTGAAAGCAAGAAAAAACTCGTTATCAATATCTTCCCTGCGAGACTGTTGCAAGTAAATATTGAAAGTGGATGGAAAAACATTTGTTATGTCCGCCCAATAAGTGGAACCAGTGCTAATCAAACCCAAAGCAAGACTGTTAAGGGAAAAACATGCAAAATCGATGTTGGTTGACTGGCTTAAAGACTGTGAAACAGTGCTTTGCATGTTTTGGTCCACAACAAACCCTGGAATCCTTACACGGCTGCCCCACCAGTTGCCATCAAACTTTAAACCAAAACTGAAAGAATGCCCAGTCAATAAAAGAGAAGCATATGTTGTCCTTATCGGGCCAGCGTTTCCAGCCAAATCAACTGAAAAATATTCTATTTTGTGGTTTCCGTCACTGTTTATTGCAATTGCACTTGAAACCCTCCATTGCCCGGAATTAAGCCTGTAAACTGAATGCGAGCAACCGCTTGCCTGAATGCCTGGAATGTGAGAAGTGTCATCACAAGAAATTGTCACAATAAAAGAAGAGGTTTGCACTCCTGCAGGCGCATTGTCTGTTGAGGTTGGCGCATTATTGTCCACAGCAAAACTGTTATTGCTGGAATCAATTGCGTTCAAATCACTGGAATCCCAAACATTCAAATCCAAAAAATAATTGCCGTCAGCAATCCTGTTCAAATCAGTGCCTTGCACCATTGAATAACGCTTTTTGATTTCAGCTTCTCCCAAGAGCTTGTCATAAAATCGCAATTCATCAATAGAACCATTGAGCGCGCTTGCTAGGGCACCGTATGCTCTTGCTCCAATGCGAAGCGCAACAGCAGTATTTATGTTGCCAGCCTTGCCTGAAATGTTCACTGCTGCACCATTGGCTGAACCATCCAAATAAATTTGAGCATTTGCATTCCTGTTGAATTCCACAACAATATAGTGCCAGTTTGCATCACTAACCGTGCTAGTGGAAGCCACAGTAATGCAACCACTACTACAAATTTGGGCTTCAATTTGGTCAGAGGCATTGAATTGAAGCAAATAACCATTGTCAGCATCAACCCTTTTATCCACCAACACTTGGTTTGAACCAGTTGTTGCACGTGAAACCCACAATTCTATAGTGAAATTGTTGGTTCTAAGGTCAAGCCTGTCATTGTCAGCAATTGAAATGTAGTCGTCAACACCATCAAATCTCATAGCCCTATTGACTTTGCCGGAAACAATGCCACTCGAAGAAGTCTTGTCAAAGTTTTGACCCAAACCATTGTTTGCCAAAAGCGAAAAATCCCTAAAAGAATACGAATCCATTGGCATAAAAAGAACAAGGTTTTCATCTTTAACTGAAACCCCTGGGCGATACAAATTCCAGTCATAAGTGCAATTCGTGTTGGTGATAAAAAAAGAATTGCCACAAGAAAGACCAGGATAATTGGCGTAATCGCTGAGATTCAAGTCAGCAATAAAATTGTTGAAATCCCCTCTAGCAGAAGAATAATAAAGTGCTGCATTCAAGCCAGTGCCATCCTCATCGCTTACATTAAAATCAACAGTATAAGTGCTTCCAATCACTTGATTGCCATTTGGTTGGTTCAAGGTTGTCCAAGGAGAGGCACTCCAGACAAAAACTGAAACCAGCAAAAGCCAAACCAGCAAAAACCATGCCTTCATTGCAATCAATTTAATAACGCATTATTTCAATAAAAACATTCCGCAGGAAGCGCGTTTTTAGCAAAAAAAAACGGAAAAAGATTGCTTTTTGGCTTAAAAAACAAAAAAGAAAGGCTTATAAAGAACTTAAGGCTTATTTTATGCATTAAAATTTATAAAGGGTGATATGCAATGAAAAACCAAAAAGGAGTTAGTCCGCTGATTGCAACAGTATTACTGTTGCTAGTGTGCATGGCTGTAGGAGTAATAATCTGGCAATGGGTGACATCCATGCAGTCAAGTGTTCAAACGGAAAGCGAACAAGAGCGACAAAGAATGACAGGGTGCGCTGGAGTGAGTCTTGGAATTGACCTTACTGATACAAAACCCGTTTGGAATTCAACCACAAAAAACACAACCTTGGTGGTGCAAAATAAAGGCTCAAGAGACCTAAACGGGTTCAAGTTAATCGCATACTATTCTGGAGGCAATAGTGACACCAATACATATGCTGACACAACAATAGCCGCTGGCGCACAAACACTTCTAACTGTGGGTGGCACTGCCAATGGCGCTAGCAAACCATTAAGAGTCAGAGTTGAATCCACACAGTGCAACATTGCAACAGAAGTAAACCAAAGCGATATAACAGGTTGAATTTTAAATTGTTTGAAAAAGGATGGGGTTTCACCCTTCCCTTCTTTTATTTTATTTATTCAATCTTTTTCTTAAGGCAACAATACAGAAAGTTATTTAAACCAGTAAAACACTATTTTATTCTGCTTTGAAAAAGGTGTTTTTTGGAATGAACAAGGGAGTAAGCCCGCTCATTGCAACAATGCTCTTGGTTTTAGTGGCAATGGGCATAGGCGGCCTTTTTTTTTCATGGATGTACACTTATTACAATAACGAGTTGTCCAACCAGCAAAGAATTTCAGATGAACAAATAAAATGCTCTAATGCTGGCTTTCAAATAGTTTCATGCTCTTTTGATGCAGGCGACACCAACATTGCCACAATATTATTAGAAAACACTGATTTTGTGGACTTGAATTCCTTCACTGTAACTGTAAGGTACAGCAGTGGTGAATCTGACACCAACATTTGCAATATAAACCTTAAAGAGAGCGCTTATGGAAAAGTTTACATACAACTCGACCCCGGAGAAAGCCCAGCAGAAATAAAAGTCACTTCTCGGGATTGCAAAAACCTTTCCCACAAAACAACAAATTGTAGTTAAAAGGGATTGGCATGGTAAAACTAACTTTGGCTGGAAAAATAGTGATACTGGCAATATCGCTCTTATTGCTTTATTTTTTTGTTTTACCCTCAATATTGAACATCATTCCAAATGATAACGTGAAAAGGACAAGGGAAATAAAAGTGGTTGCCTTCCTTAAAACCTTTGACAGCGATTCAGCAAAACTCCAAGAAATCTTGCGCAAAATCGGAGAAGACGAAAACCTTTCAAAAATTGCAAAGATTACAATTGTAAACGTTGAAGCAGAACCAGGCAAAATGGGGCAAAACAACATTTCAGAAGAAGAAGTGCCCTGCTTTATTTTGGGCAGCGAAAAATTCACTGGCTTTTATTCCCTGGAATGGTTCAAGCAAAGGATTACCGCGCTAGCAGAAACAACCAAAGAAACAGCCTAAAAAAGCTTTTCCCACTCATTCAAAAAAAAGTTTCTAAATATATTAATAAAGCTTTTAAAGAACGAAACAATACTCATATACGATGGGAATGAAAAAAAAGCTTTTCCGGATTACCCTTGCCACAATTTTCCTCTTATACTTGCAAGCAACCATCGCTATTGTCTCAATAACCGACTTCAATATTCAAAAAAACGAACCTGACACCAATTCCCCCCAAGTAATTCTCTACATTTCTGCAGTTGATGGTCACCAAATGCAGTTCTCTTGCGATAACTCCACTTACAGTGGCTGGATTGATTATGCTGCAACTTACCCCTTCAACTTGAATTCCGGTCCAGGCTGCACAACCGGAGATGGCCAAAAAACAGTTTATGCAAGAGTGCGAGATACAAGTTTAAACCTTGCAAGCGCAAGCGATACCATAAACCTTGACACAACTGGTCCAACAATAAACTATGTATGGCATGACGCCAATGCAAGTGACATTAATTCCATTTTAAATGGGAGCAAAACTCTGACAATCAGGGTTTCAGGGGAAAAGGATTCAAACACTTTTGCCTCAATAGGCACAATTTTGGACTTGAACTTGTATGATGATGGAGCACACAATGATTTTGATGCAAACGATGGCATTTATGGAGCAAGCTTTTCAGTTTCTTCTTTTGGCAAAAGCATTTCTTGCATGTCTTATGTTGTTGGAAAACAGGTTGACAGAGTTGGCAATATTAGCACAAAAAATTCTTTTACAGAGCTTTGCATAGACTTGAATTCTCCAACCCATTCTTCTGAAAACCCGAAAAATTATGCAAACACTCGCACTCCAGACATAAATGTGCAACTCTTGGATGCAGAATCTGGAGTGAAAGCCTCTTCCATATTTTTGTGGGTTAACGGGGACCCAATTCCAGACACAAACATTAAAAAAACCCAGATTCCAAACGGAGTCCTTTTATCCTACAAGCCAGACAGCAACATTTCAAGTCTAACCGTGGCAGTAAGCGTTTATTTTGAAGACAATGCTGGCAACAATAAAGACTTAAACTGGTCTTTCATTATAGACGAGGTCCCTCCAAGCGCTGTTTCAGACCTAAATGTAAAAAATGTTTTAGGAAAACACGATCTTAACATTTACTGGAGTGCACCTCTGGATTCTGGCGGGAGCGGTCTCTCTCATTTTCTCCTGTACCGTTACACTTCAGCCATTAATTCTTCAAATCTTTCCAGTGCAACTCTTGTTTCTGAATCAATAAGCAGTTCAAACACAAACTATGTTGACGCAATGAGCATGGCAAACGAAGACACCACATACTATTATGCCATTAAAGCAGTGGATGGAGCTGGAAACATTTCAGCACTCTCTAATAGTGCTAGCGCAACTGTGCCAGACATTAGTGCGCCAACCGACATTAACTTTTTTATTGAATGGTATGTTAATTCAGAGTTTCCAGACATAAATGTTTCTGGGATAGACTTGTACAGTGCAAGGTTCAGCTGCAATGATGCCAATTATTCCAGCCACTTTTATTCTTTTCCAGTTAAAACTTTTTCAATAACTTCAGAAAACGGTTGCACTGCAACAGATGGAAACAGGACAGTTTATGCTTGGGTTTTTGACAACCATGACAATAACACAAAAGTCCAGCGCTCTGTTTTCCTTGACAGGAACTCTCCAGCCATGCCTTCAATAACCAGCATTGAACGCATTGACTCCAATAACATTGTCCAATGGAGCCAAGCAACCGATGTTGGCAGTGGAATAAGCCATTATCGCATATATTATGCGAATGCAAGCGGAATAACTTCCTCCAACTCTTATGCAACAAGGGAAGACACAAACTTTTCACACAAAGCAACCGGGCGAACAAAATACTGTTATAGAGTGCAATCTGTGGACAAGGCAGGCAATCTTTCAGAATTAAGCCAAGAAAAATGCAGTGTTGTCGATGCAAATGCGCCAACAATAGAGGTTTCAATTGAAGGATACACTTACAAAAATGGAATCAAACACTATGCTGGCGGCGAACACCCCATTAAAATTTACAGTGATTATCCGTTAAAAATTGCATATGGAAAAATTGACTATAGTGACGGCAACACTTCAGAGTTTTCAATTTCCGGCAATAGCACAACCCTGTCAGGAACTGTCTTTTTCAAGCCAATTGATGGAAACACAAAAATGGTTGTTTTTGCAACCGACACGCTTGACTTAAATGCAACCGAAGAACTGGCTTTCACCATAGATGCAACACCGCCAGACTTAAACCTTCTTGAAGCAAAACAAAAAAGCGAAGAATTAATTGAAATAAAAGCAAGGTTTTCTGAAGACACCGTAAGGCTAAAACTAAGCAATTGCCATGGCTTGAATTGCACAATTATTGCAGAACTCTCTGGAAAAGACCTTAACAAGCAAAGCGCGGTTTTTGACTGGAATATAGTGGCTCTCGGCTTGAGTGATGCAAACATTAAAGCACAAGCGTTTGATGACTTAAACAATTTTTCAGAAAAAACCGTGCAATTAAGGCTTTTCAGTGGATTCAATGAAAAAATAAAAAACATTGAATCGCTTTTGGATTCAATTAATTCCATAATGGCTTTACTTGACGCCTTCCTTGTTGATCCTGGAGCTGAAGCAAGGTCTTGGCTTGAAACCGCAAAAGAACACATTGAAAAGGCAAAAAAGGCTTTCAAGGAAAGCAATGTTGTTTCAGTGGAAAGCGAGCTCGCTGAAGCTGCAAAACTCTTGGAAAAAATTGGGAATGCAAGCCCAAAAGTTTCTGTGAAAAGCACGCAGGCAATAGATTATTCTGTTGACAGGGATTCCCTTGAAACATCTCTGGCACAATTTTTGAACGGTGAAGCCCTTTCAGATGCAAAAAGCCTTTGGAGAGAACTCTCTTTCAAGCGCGAAATAATTGCTTTAGAAGTGAGTTCTGGGCAAAAAACTGAAACGCATTTGTTGGTTGTAATTTATGTCAAAAACACGAGCCAAAAAGAAAGCACTCCATTCAATGTAGTGGAGTTTGTTCCCAAAAGCATTGGAGAGAAAGCATCTGTTTTGTCAGCAAACACGCTTTTTGAAATAGTTGAAGTTGACCCAGTGCTTTCCTTTTTTGTCCCATCACTGCAACCAGGAGAGGAAAAAACCATAAAATACAAGCCAAAAAAATCTTTTACTGGAGAAGAAATTACTGCACTGCAAGCAAGCCCTTCATCCTTTTTCAAAATTCCAGTGCCATTGCCAACAAAACATAAAGCTTCAGAGGTTTCTTTTGGAGGAATGCCTGGCAGCATTCCACTGCCATTAATCCTCATAATAATGGCAGCCATTATTGCCTATCTTTACTGGAGGCTGAAACGGCTTTAAAAAAAAGTGGAGGCACTCAAATGATAAAAACCTATGAAGCACTGCTTGCAACTGCACTGTTGTTGGGAACAATTACCTTCATTTCATCTCCATATTTTGTTCCAGAGGAAAAATACACTGGCTTGCGAGAAGCCGGAGAAGACGCTTTCCTTTCCTTTTGTGAAGAACAATCCTTTAGAAACCTGGCAGCCGCTGTTAAAGACGAAAATTCTCTTTCAATGCTGAAAGCATACATGGATGGATATTTTGACTACCCTTATTCGTTAAGAGTTTGCGATGCAAACAATAACGCCAATTGCTGGGGAGAAATCCCCTCAGACAAAGCATACACCACTGTTTCATACTTGTTTGATGGAAACATTTCCAACCATTCAATGAAAAAAATACAAATGTTCATCTGGGTTTTCAAGGTGAAATAATGCTCGGACAAAATTGCAAGAGACCCAACAAAAAAGGTTTGATGCCAAGAGCCAGAAACAATAAAGGGCAAGCATACCTGATAGTTTCACTCATATTGGTTATGCTAATGTTTGCTGTTGCCTTTGTTTCAAGAACCCAACCCCATCAAAGAACCGAAGGACATTTTTTAATGGAAAACATTGAAAGAGAAATACCGCTTGCTTACACTGCAGGAATTTTCCAAAACGACTTGAATAGAATAATGATTGAAACAAGCAATAATTTCAAAACCTTTTCAAGCGAAAAAGGCTACACTTTCAACCTTGTGTTTTCCGGAAAATACACTAGGGGTGTTTCAGTGCACTACCTTGTAGGCAACTGGTCTGGTGCAGACTGCACTTATTACAATAGCAAGCGAAGCCCAGTTGCAATCGCAAACGGCACAACTGCTACCTTTCCACGAGCATGGCTTAATAATGACTATGACTTAATTATTTGCGGTCACACTCTAGACTTAAAAGAAGACTTTGATTACAGGGCAGAAATCCGCAGACAGGATGAAATTGTGGTGAGTGAATGAACAAAACTGCAAAATTATCAAAAAAACGAGTGGCACCAAAAGGAGTGAGCCC
Source organism: Candidatus Iainarchaeum sp. (assembly GCA_038736825.1). Classification (GTDB taxonomy): domain Archaea; phylum Iainarchaeota; class Iainarchaeia; order Iainarchaeales; family DTGL01; genus JAPLVS01. The sequence goes on along the minus strand of JAVYME010000023.1, from coordinate 6,043 downwards.
GCTTATTAGTGCAATAATTTACACTCTAGTGAGCATAGTGATTGTCTCAATTGTGCTCCAAGTGGGAATACCCTATCTTAACAGAATGCAGGATTATGGGGAAATAAAAAACCTTGAATCAATGCTCAAGGAAATGGACAAAACAATATCAATTGTTGCCGCTGAAGGCAAGGACTCGCAAAGAAGAATAAGCATAAACCTAGCAAAAGAATCCATGGACATCAATGGGGATTCTGAAATGATAATAGTGAACAAGCAAACCAGCGCACAAGTAATGAATCCCAGGAGCAGAAAAAGCCAAGGCAACTATTTTCAAGGCGTAAACGTGGAAGTTGACGCTTATGTTGGCACAATTGAAGACACAAACGTGCTAGTACTGGAAAACGAACACATTTATCTTGCAATAAAAAAACTGGACTCCAACACAACAATGAAAGCATACAATTTGGTTCAAAAAATCAGGTTTAAGGATGTGCCAGCTGACCTTAACGCCAAAGTAGACTTTTACATGGACAGCCATGCAGGCGAGGATGTCAATATTGCAACAGAATTCATAAAAAGCGGTTATAATCTTGGATGGGGGGAAATAAAAGCAAGCATTGTGGGTGAAGGGCATAGATACAATGTTCATTTCAGGCTTGAAAGCGGAGCAGACTTTGTAAGAGTCTGGGCAAGTGATGCAACATGGAGTTAAACACTGTGGAAAAACTGAGAGAAGCAATAAGTGCAACAGACAAATGCATTAAGGAAATAGAGGAAATGCTTCGCATAGAAGAAAGCCATAAAAATTTGCTGGCAAAGGCAAAAAACGCCAAAGAAAGCGCAATTGAAGCTGAAAAAGCCGGCAAACAAGCTCTTGCACTGGAAAAGGTTCTTGAAAGCATGAGAGAACGCTTGGAAAGAGAAATTGCCACCATTGGCTTAACAATGACCGAATTGAAAAACCAATACAAGGAAAAATCTGAAAAAGAAGGCATTGGAACAATATTGGAGGCAGTTCCAGAATGACAACAGACAGCATTGAAAGGCTTGAAATGCAAAAAACAGCGCTTTCTTCCCTAAAAGAAAGGCTTTCAAGCCTAGTTTTTTTGGAAAACACTCTTTCAAGCAATGAATTTAAACCAAAAAACATGCAGCAAGCCCTAATGGAAGCAAGCAAAAAAATGGAAATCAGTGCAAGTGCAATGGAAAACCTGTCCAGAGAAATATCTGAAAAAAAACTCAATTCTAGGGAAAAAATTGCAAAAAAAACAGCAAGCGAATTCGTGAAAGCATTTAATTCCTACGGACAACTGGCAAAACAATTCTCCTTGGAAGCAAAATTTGTGGTTTTTGCCCCCAAAGGCAGTGGAACAAAAGAAAAAATAGTTAGTGCTCTGCCATTAGGCAAAAGCATTCCACAACCAGTGAAAGGCGGGCAATCAACTATAAGCAAAATAAAATCTTTTTTTATTGAAACAAAAGAAAGCGAAACAGGCGAAGAAGCCACTGGCTTTCAAAAAAAACCAGGATTAATGAACACAGTTTCTAAAAGATTTTCGTTTTTAACCAAAAAAACAGAATCTTTTGGAAAAATTTTTGGAAACAAGGGAGTGCAAACAGGGGAAAAAATCCAAGAAGTTTTCAAAGTGCCAGTTTTTGCCACAGGCTCTGGCTTGGCTGAAAAAGCAAGCATTGAAGATTTTAGAAAAATGGAAATTGATACCGGACAACACGCTGAAACAATTGTTTCCCTAAAAGAAACCCTTTTCGCTGAAGGAAAAAAAGCCGAGCTTTCAAGCGAAACAAAAGACCTCATAACCTTAATTCCAGGCTACGCTTATGGAAAAATAATATCCCAAAAAAAAGGACAAAAGGTTTACTATGTGATAGAACCAGACCTCAGTGCAGACGAAAGAGAAAAAATAAACAAAATCAAAAACGAACTAATAGAAGTAATAACCATTGAAGAATTAAGCCGAGAAAAAATGTTTGAAAAAGTGGAAAGCATCATTCAAAGGCGCGGTTATTCCTTTTCAAGCCAGGGAAGGCACAAGCTCATGTACTATCTTTCAAGAGACCTTTTGGGCCTTGAAAGAATAGAACCGCTAATGCATGATTCTTTCATAGAAGACATAGAATGCGATGGTGTTGACGTCCCAGTCTACATTGTCCACCAAAAAGAAGGCCATATAGCAACAAACATTATTTTTAGCAATATTGAGGTATTGGAGGACTTTATAATCAAGCTCGCACAACTCTCCAAAACATATGTTTCATATGCATCCCCCCTTGTTGACTCCATTTTGCCTGACGGTTCAAGGGTAAACGCAGTGCTAACAAAATCTGTTTCCACGAAAGGCCCAAGCTTCACTATAAGGCTTTTCCCGGAAAAACCTTTGCCGCCCACGCTGCTCATAAAAAATGGCACAATGAGTGCAAGGATTGCAGCCTATCTTTGGACAGTGCTCGAATTCAAAAAATCAATGCTGATAACCGGTCCAACTGCAAGCGGAAAAACAACTGTATTGAATGCAATAGCAATGTTCATTCCATACGGCAATCGCGTTGTATCAATAGAGGACACAAGGGAATTGAACATAAAGCATGAAAACTGGCTGCCGCAGGTTGCAAGGCAGGGCTTTGGACCACCAGATGCAACTGGAAAGCGCTTTGGAGAAGTTGACTTGATGACTCTAATAATGGAGTCCTTCAGGCAAAGACCTGACTACTTGATTGTTGGCGAGGTAAGGGGAAAAGAAACCTTTGTGCTTTTCCAGGGAATGGCTTCAGGGCACTGTTCTCTTGCAACATTGCACGCAAGGTCTGTTGATGATGTTGTTTCAAGGCTGACAACCCCTCCAATAAACTTGTATCCTGCCTTGCTGGAATCAGTGGATATAATAATAAACATTGGTTTTATAGGCGAGGAAGAGGTTAAGAGAAGGATTAGGACAATAGCGGAAGTGAAAAGATACAATGCAAAAGAAATGCGGCTTGAATACAATGACTTGCTTGAAAACACTGAAATAGAGGAAATAACTGACTTGCAGGGAGGCAAAAAAAGCATTGCAGAGTTTTTCCCCATCACTGGAAAAAGCTTTTTGTTAAAAGAAATAAGCAAAGAGCACAGCATTCCCTTGCTGGAATTGCAGAAAAAAATAGAAAAGCGGACTGCTTTCTTGAAAAAACTAGCGGAAGAAGGAGTTTCAGACTACAACGAGTTCTCCAAGCGCTTGGAAGAATACAAGGACGAAGAAAAAGACTTGAAAACGCAAAAAGAAGGTTGACTGAATGCTAAAAGAAAAAATAAACTCAATTATTTTCAGTTTTGCTGAAAAAACCTTTTACAAAATCACAAAAAACATGGAAATGGAATCGCTCAAAAAAAAACTAGCGCATATAGATTACCCTTATAGCACTGGACACTATTTTGCATACTGGCTTGCGCTTTCAGTCATTTCCACAATTGCTGCCTTTATTGTTGCAGCAATTGTTTTCTTTTCAGGAATCCTGGCAATCCCACTGCTTTTCTTATTGCCTTTTTTCCTTCTTCCAGGCGTTTTCGCTTTCTCTTTTGTTTGGCCTTCAATGGAATTATCAAAAAAAAACAAAACAATAGAGGCAAACCTTCCACTTGCCATACTCACAATGTCAACGATTAGTGAAGGCGGCGCTCCACCACAATACATGTTTCAATCCATTGCAGGCAATCCAGACTATCCCTGGCTTGAAAAAGAGTGCACAAAAATACAGCGCTTTATGGACCAATTAGGGCTTTCCTTTAGCAAGGCAGTGGCAAAAGAAATAGAATTAACGCCATCAATAAAATTTCAAACCTTTCTAAAAGAATTAAACACAACACTGAAAAGCGGTGGTGACCTCAAAGAATTCATGGCAAAGCGTGCAGACGACGCATACTTTGAATACATGCTGCAATTGGAAAGAAGCGCTGAAAGAGCAGAAACACTGGGTGAAATTTACAGCATTATCTTGATAGCGGCACCGCTGTTTTTGTTCTTTTCAGTAATGCTTTTAGGCATGTTTGCAAGCGATTCCGGCATTTTTGGCTTGTCAACAGAACAACTTGTAACTTACGGGGTTTGGCTGGTAATACCACTAGCAAACATTGCATTCATAATAGTGATGAGCGTGATATCACCAGAATGAATTTCTAAAGTGGGAAAAATGGATGAAGTTTTAGTTTATTACTTGAAATTCAGCCTTTTAGGAATAGCATTAGGCACAGTGTTTTTTTTCCTGTTTGCAGGCACGGGCTTGCTTATCGTGCCAATAATTGCCTTTTTGACTCCACTGCTCTTGGCATACTATCTCAAAAACCGAGCAATAAAAGGCTTAGAGGACAATTTCAGGGTCTTGCTTGACGATTTGAGGGATTTGCTCCAAGCAGGAGTGAACATAAACGATGCACTCCAAATAGCAGCCAGAAACGATTATGGACCTTTAAGCATTTACGTGAAAAGGCTTGCGGCAAAAGTGAAACTGGGAATTCCATTCGAAAAAGCAATGCAGATAACGTTTGCAGATGTGCGCTCGCAACTAATAAGAAAAATAATTACTGTAATAAACCAAACCCTGCGCACTGGCGGCAACTTCATGAAAGTTTTCACAACAAGCGCAAAATACGTGGAAAAAATTGAAAGATTGAAAAAGCAAAGAAAAAGCCGCACAATGTCCACGCTGTTCAATGCATACATGATGTTTTATGTTTTTGTGATGATAATAATTGCCATTCAAGTGTACTTTGTGCCATTGATTGCAAATCAGCCGTCAATAAATGCAGCAAGCCTTTTAGCAGGCGATATTTCTTCAATGCAAGTATCCAGTGAACAGAAAAAAATAAATTTTTCAGAACACTTTTTGCATCTCTTGGTTGTGCAAAGCCTTTTCGCTGGACCAATGATTGGAAAGATTTCAGAAAACAGCCTTGTGGCAGGATTAAAACACTGCCTCATATTGCTCATTACTTCAGTTTCCGCCTATCTTTTGGCTACATCGCTTTTGGTGCCAGCATAAAAAAAAAAGCTTTTTTCAGGTTCAAGCCAATAATCAACAAAAAAAGTTTTTCTTGAATTCACTGTTGCCTTATCTTTATTGTAAGCGTGCCAATTTCAATTTGTCCATCAGTGGTAAGCAAGGGCATGACTCTGCGCCTTACCACAACAGTGGGATAATCCCTTTCATTTCCTTGACTGGTAATAGTGCGTTGCTCGCTTTCAAACCTCAAGAAATAATCCTTGTGATAGAAAGACTCTATTTCGCTTTGGATTAACACCCTCACGTTTTTCGGTGGCGATGTTACCAGCTCTGGGCTTTCAGGCCAAACCCTGTTAAAGTCCTTTTCATGGCTGCTGATTCTTATTGTGCTCTTGAAAGCACATTCAACCGTAATATTTTGATCCAAGTACATGCGGCACTCGTTGTTCAAGTCCTGCGTGGCAATGCTTATGGATTCGCTTGGAATACTGCCAACAACGTAAACTCCAGTGTCAACACGCAATTGAGGCGAAACAGTTCTAGCACTATGCCCTGCCAAGTCTTCAACCCACAAGCACAGGTAATCGCTGTTATCGGTTGTAATATCTATATAGCCAGCGTTGGTGTAAAGAGTGTACGCTGTTTTTGAGGAAGAGCATTCAGGTGTTGGACTGAAATAATACCATTTTGTCATCTTGCAACCAGAACCAGCATCAGTGCAACCCAAGTAAACCCTGTTAGAGTAAACCCAAGTGGGAGAAACACCGCCAATGCTTGGAGAGGGCGGAGTGTTGTCCAAAATGAATGGTTGAAGGGAATGGTTTTTTCCAACAGAGCGGGTTTCAGTCCAAAAATTAACATCAATGAAATAATTTCCATCTGGAATGCCAGTGGTATCCCATTCATAAGTGCACTGGGTCCAATTCCAAAAAGTGGTTCCCTGGCAGGAAAGCCCTGGAATTGAAGCATAATTGTCTAAGGCAAGAACTCCGGAAATGTTGTTGTCAAATTCTTATTCCAAACTGTTTGTTTCCAAGTGGCTTGAAGAATTTGACAACAACATTTC
>JAVYME010000022.1:0-21598 GCA_038736825.1 Candidatus Iainarchaeum sp. | reverse complement strand
GGCCGAGTGTGACTTTTACTGTGTCTGCAAGCTTGGTTGCACCGGCATAAATGCTTTTTCTAGCTTGTTCTCCGAAGACTATTTGTTTTGCCATTAATAATAAACGATGGCGTCACAATCGCAAAAGAAATAAAACTTGAAGACCCAATGGAAAACATTGGAGCCCAGCTATTAAAAGAAGTTGCATCCAAAACCCAAGATGTTGCAGGAGACGGAACCACCACCGCAGTGGTTTTAGCACAATCAATGATCGGCAACGGCTTAAAATACATTGAAGCCGGAGCAAACCCAACAGAAATAAAAAAAGGAATGGAAAAAGCAGTTGAAGTTGTCTCAGCAGAACTAAAAAAAATGAGCACCAAAGTAGACGATGGAACAAAAATAAGACAGGTTGCAACAATTTCAGCAAACAACGATGAAAAAATAGGCGAACTAATAGCAAAAGCATTTGAAAAAGTAGGCCACAATGGCGTAATCACAGTCGAAGACAGCAAATCCTATGAAACCACATTAGATGTAGTGGACGGCATACAATTCGATGAAGGCTTTGTCTCACCATACCTTGCAACAGACCCAGCAAAAAAAGAAGCAATCTTGGAAGACGCCAACATTTTAATTTGCGACTTCAAAATAGACTCTTTAGACGACTTCATTCCAGTCCTAGAATTGACAGCCAAAAGCAAGCGCCCGCTTTTAGTAATAGCAGAAGAAATCTCGGAAACAATTTTACCCACAATAATCCTCAACAACATCAAAGGAGTTTTCAAAATGGTTGCAGTCAAAGCCCCAGGCTACGGCGAAGAACAAAAAGAAACACTAGAAGACATTGCAGTCGCAGTTGACGCCAACGTTATCAGCAAAGAAAAAGGCATGTCCCTCTCAAAAGTCCAAGAATCCGATTTTGGAAGCGCAGAAAAAATCCGCATAGACCAAGACAAGACAACAATTTACACAACAACCCAAAACGAGAAAAAAAGAAAAGCCCGCATAGAACTAATAAAACAACAAATAGAGCTCGCGGACACAGAATACAAGAAAGAAAGACTGCAAAAACGCCTGGCAAGACTCGTCGGAGGAATAGCCGTAATAAACGTTGGAGCAGCCACAGAAACCGAACTAGAAGAGAAAAAATCCAGGTTTGATGACGCCCTGCACGCAACCAAAGCAGCAATAGAAGAAGGAGTAATCCCAGGCGGAGGAATCAGCCTATTAAAAGCAAGCCAAAAAATAAGCGAAATAAAATTCGAAAACGAAGACCAAAAACTCGGCGGAGAAATAATCAGAAAAGCCCTCGCAGAACCAGCCAAACAAATAGCCAGCAATTGCGGAAAAGAAGGAAACATAATAGTAGAAAAAATCAAAAGCGAAAAAACAGGCATAGGCTATAACGCAAAAACAGACAAATTCGAAAACCTGGCAGAATCAGGCGTAATAGACCCAACAAAAGTCACAAGAACCGCATTACAAAACGCAGCAAGCATTGCAGCCTTACTCTTAACAACAGAAGCAATCGTATCAGAAAAGAAAAAAACCAAAGAACAATAAAAACAAAAAAATACAAAAATAATTGCAGGAACCAAACTCCTGCAATTATTTTAACCTATTAACCCACTAAATCCTTTGTTAGTCAACGATATGCTTATTAGTGCTAACAACAACATTTTTTCTGGCAATGATGAGGTTACAGTTTGAAAAAACGTAGGTGTTACCGCCAACTTTCAACTTCAATTTTCGCCTCAAAAGTTCTGTGATTGATTAGAGTTTTAAAACTTGCTCCGTGCGGTAAAACATCAAAACAAAAAACGACAAAGAACTGAAAAAATCTTTATAAAGATGAACCAGTCTTTATAAAGAAATTTCAGTGGAAATCCACTGTCTGAAAATGTTTAAAAACACTTAATATATAAGAATATATGGAAATATATGTGATTGGTGGTTTGGGTGGCTAAGAAAACAGTTGCTTTAAGCATTGAAGAAAAAATTTACAACAATTATAAAGAACATTGTGACAAAGAAGGCATCGTTTTATCTAGGCAAGTAGAAAAATTTATGGAAAAAGAATTAGCTAACAATTTAACCAAGAAGTGATTTGATGGAAATGAATTCAATATTGAACAATGTTTTTCAAGGAGATGCGATTGAAATAATGAAAAAGTTTCCAGACTGCTTTGTGGATGTTTCTATTACTTCACCACCATACAACAAAGGAGAGAAGCACAAAGGTTGGCTTGTGGAAAATGTCAAGTATCATTCAAACAGTGATAATGTTCCAGAAAATACATACCAACAGCAGCAAATAGAAGTGCTAAATGAAGTTTATCGTATAACAAAAGAAGGAGGGCATTTTTTTTATAACCATAAAACTCGTTGGAATAAAGGGCAAATGATTCATCCAATGGAATGGCTTACAAAAACAAATTGGACAATAAGACAAGAAATAATTTGGGACAGAACAATCGCGGCTAATATAAGAGGCTGGCGGTTTTGGCAAGTTGATGAGAGAATATATTGGTTGTATAAACCAGTTGGAAAAAACAAAATAGGAAAAGAATTGGAGTCTAAACACGCGCTTCTAACATCTATTTGGAAAATAATGCCTGAAAGAGAGAATGGGCACCCAGCCCCGTTCCCAATAGAGTTACCAACACGAATAATTTATTCAGTAATAGGAAAAGATAATGGAGTTGTTTTTGATCCTTATGTTGGTAGCGGTACCACGCTTGTTGCGGCAAAACTTTTAGGTCACAAATATGTTGGCATAGATATTTCTCCAATATATGTAAAAGACGCAATTAAGCGATTATCTAACTGCGAAAATGAAAGAGAAAGAGTTGAAGAAGAAATAGCCAAACATTTAGTTAGGGAAACATTCAAAGAAAGAAAAGAAAACGGGAAATGGACACAAAAAGAGAAAAGTAAAGATAAATTCCAAAAAACCTTATTACCTATTTTTGCTTCTGACTAATGTCGTTCAAGAACTCGCAAAGTTGTTTTGTAATAAATTTCTTATTAGCTTTCATTGCAATCCTATCAAGATAAATTAACTTAACTTGTGGGCAATCCTTGTAATCCGCTAACCTGAACGTTGCACTACGCAAATATTGCCCAGAAATATCCCCTTTTGGAAACCTCCTTTTCAAAACTTTGGCTAATCGTCTGACAAAAGTCGGACAATTGAAAGGAAATTCAATCGCATATATTAGGTGACCATCAACGAAACCACTCATCAAAATGTTGACATTTTCCTTTTTATCTCTCTTGAACCTTTCAAAAGTGTAATCTGTGAAATTCGCCCCGCCACTAAGTTTTTTGATTTGTTCATCGCTTGTAACCACGTTTTTCGGTTTACATTCACATGCAATAATTTTACCGCCAATAGAAGTGTCCTGCTTGAAACCATTATATCCAATTTTCTTCTCAGAAGGTTTGTATCCTGCCAAAGAGACTGTTACATATTCTCGCATTGTTGATGAATTTCTATCATTGAAGTAAATAGTTAAAATATTATTAATAACAGCAATCAAATCATCCTTTGACTTACCAAGCAAAAGAGCATTTAATTCTGAATGCGGTTTTGTTGCATAAGCCTTAACAACGTCTTCAAGTTCTTTATTCATAAAGCAGATTAATACATTTGTTTTTAAAAAGCCGTGTGTGAAATGGAACCATACTCTTTCTTTAATGAAACTAGCTTGTTTACTCTCAGAAAAATAAATTAATAACAAGGTAACTTTGTCTATTGAAAAAATATATTGCCCTTATTTTCGGACATTTCCCAAATTTTTGTTCAATAACCAAAAACCATTTTTTCAAACCAAATTTTTGTTTCTCAAAGCTAAATTAGTTTGTATTTTATCCACAAAATTCCTTTCGCAAAGAACGATATGTTTTTTAGTGCTAACACCTACGTTTTTTACGGCTGTGATGAGGTTAACACCTGCTGACTGCAAGGAATGAAGAGTCAATCCAACCCTGAGCCTATTCTTGTTTTTTTTTATTTCAGCAAATCCCCAGCTTTCACTACAACAATCATGTTGCTGGAATATTCTTTTTTGGAGTAATAACCGGCAGTGAAGACTGCAATCTCTGTTTTTTTTAAAATGCCTTTTTTTGCGAGAATTTTTGCAATTAAGGGGATTCTGTGTTGTTTTGGGATTTTTTTGATTAGGACTGGGATAACGCCGTATGAAAGCCAAAGCTTTCTGGCAACAGCTGGATTGTCTGTTACTGCGATTACTTTTTGTTTTGGCTTGAATCTGGAGATCATTCTCGCAGTAAAACCGCTTCTAGTGACTGCAACAATTTTGTCCACTTTTATGTTTTTTGAAATGTTGTGAATTGATTTGGATATTGTGTCGGAAACTCCTGAAAGCATTTTTGAATCTATTGTGGATTTAACTGCTTGTTCTGTTTCGCTTGCAATTTTTCCAATAACCTTTACTGCTTCAACTGGAAACTCGCCGATTGCTGTTTCATTGCTGAGCATTACGCAATCAGCTCCGTCCAAAATGGCATTTGCAACATCGCTTGTTTCAGCCCTTGTGGGAAGAGGGTTTTTAACCATTGATGCGAGCATTTGTGTTGCAATAATTGAAATCTTTCCCGCTTGATTGCATTTTTTTACAATTGCCTTTTGCACTATTGGGACTTTTTCCATTGGGATTTCCATTCCAAGATCGCCTCTTGCCACCATGATTCCGTCGGCTTCTGAAAGGATTTCATCTATTTTTTTTACTCCCTCCCAGTTTTCGATTTTTGCGATTATTCCCACATTGGAGCCCTTCAACAATTTTTTAACTGCGATAATATCGCTTTTTCTTCTTGTGAAGGAAAGATTTATGAAGTCAATGCCTGTTTTTTTTGCCAGTGCAATGACTTTTTTGTCTCTAGGGGAAAGGATTGGAATGTCCAAGTAAATGCTTGGAATGTTTGAATGCATGTTGCCTTTCAAGGTGATTTGGTTGAGCGATTTGAGCGTTATTTCTTTCAATTTGTTGTCTTTTTTAACCACCACGAGTTCTGCCAAGCCATCGCTTAAAAAAACGCTGCTTCCTGTTTTTATTTCGTTGAAGAAATTTCTTGAAAAATAAAGGTTTTTTTTTGCAGAAAAACCAGCGTTTACCTGAGCGCCTTTTTCTAGAAGGATTTCTTTTTTGCTTACAAGCCTTATTTGCGGGCCTGAAGTGTCAAACAATATTGGAATGTTTACAATTTTTCTGATTTTTTTTATTTTTTCAGTGTATTCTTCCAGTGTGCCGTGTGAAGTGTTTATTCTGGCAGCATTCATGCCTGCTTCAAACATTTGTTTTATGGTTTCGCTTTTCTCAGAGGCTGGTCCAATAGTGCAAAGGATTTTTGTGTTGTGCATTTTGTTTCACTTCTTTTTGTTTTTGTGGTCAATTCATAATATATTTTTTGCCATTTCGTCTTTTCTTTTGAAAAAATGTTTTTTATTTTTTTTTTCAAAAATTTTTTTGAAAAAACAAAACAATTTTAATAATACACCATCATTTTTTGATAAGGAACACGATTATGGATCCGAAAAATTTTCTTTTTGTTTCATGGGATGCGCTCATTGGGGATATTGCTTGGCAGTGTGTCAAGGAAGGTCACAATGTAAAATATTATATTGATGACAAGGATGAGCGCGAGGTTGCTGATGGCTTTGTCCCAAAATGTGATGACTGGCAGAAAGAGGTTGCTTGGGCTGACGTTGTGGTTTTTGATGATGTTTTGGGGTTTGGGGTTAAGGCAAAAAAGCTTCGCGAGGAGGGCAAAGCGGTTGTTGGCGGCACGCCCTATACTGACAAGTTGGAGGATGATCGAGCTTTTGGTCAAGAGGAAATGAAAAATGCTGGCATTCCGATTCTGCCTTACAAGGATTTTCATTCTTTTGATGAAGCAATTGCTTTTGTTCAACAAAACCCTGGCAAGTATGTTATAAAGCCTAGTGGTCAGGCTGGAAACATTAAGGGTTTGTTGTTTGTTGGCGAAGAGGATGACGGCAAGGATGTGATTCAGGTTTTAAGTGATTATGGAAAGGCTTGGTCTAAAAAGATTCCTTATTTCCAGTTGCAGAAAAGGGTTTCTGGAGTTGAAGTTGCAGTTGGAGCTTTTTTTAATGGCAAACACTTTATTTATCCAATTAATGTGAATTTTGAGCATAAAAAACTTTTTCCTGGAGATTTGGGTCCTTCTACTGGCGAGATGGGTACTTCAATGTTTTGGTCTGGGCCGAACCGTTTGTTCAATCAAACCTTGAAAAAAATGGAGCTAAAGCTGGCGGAAGAGGGATATGTTGGCTATATAGACATTAATTGCATTGTCAACAATTATGGCATTTACCCTTTAGAGTTCACTGCCAGGTTTGGGTATCCTACGATTTGCATTCAGCAAGAGGCAATGCTGCAACCAATAAGCGAGTTTTTGTACGAGCTTGCCCACGGAAACGGCACCAAATTCCGGGTGAGGAGCGGTTTCCAGATTGGTGTTAGGATTGTTGTGCCGCCTTTTCCTTTTAGGGACAAAGAAACCTTTGAAGTGAGATCCAAGGATTCAGTGATTTTTTTCAAAAAGCCTTGTGAGGGCGTGCACATAGAGGATGTAAAGAAAATAAACGATGAATGGCTTGTCACGGGAACTTCTGGTGTTGTGCTTATTATTTGTGGGACAGGGCAAACCATGAGGGATGCGCAAAAACAAGCGTATAGCAGAATAAAGAACATAATCATTCCAGACATGTATTACCGAAAAGACATTGGTGACAGGTGGTTTGAGGACAGCGACAAATTGCATAACTGGGGTTATTTGAGGGAAATTTAGCTCTTTTAAGCCATTGAAAGAAAAAACCAGTAAATTGCAATGTTGATTATTGTCAAGGGAATGCCGATTCTTGAGAATTCCCAGAACGAGATAGTGTAACCTTTTTTTTCAGCGTTTTGAATTATTATGACATTGCTTGCAGCGCCTAAAATCAGCATGTTGCCGGCAATAGTGCTGCCAGCTGCCAGTGCAAGCATTGCCTTTTGTGAAGCGCCGGCTTGAACCAGGAGTGGAAGATACAATGCCACCAATGGCACGTTTGAAATCAGCTGGCTTAAAATAACACTGGAAACCAAAATCATGGGAATGGAGGAAATGCTGTTTTCTTTCAAAAACTGCTGGAAAAACCCGCTGTCCCAAACGCTTTGCATGAGCACAAACATTGCTGCAAAAAAAACAAGGGTTGCCCAATCTATTTTTTTAATTATGAGGTGTCTTTTTTTGCTGAATAATAGGACTGGCATGGCTGCACCGAGAGCAATATAGGTAAGGCTGAAATCAATGCCTGAGTGTGAAAAAACAAGCAATATTTTAAGGAAAACCAGTGCAATCAAAAGCAAAAGAGAGGCTTTTGAAATAACAGCAAGTTGGTGGTCTCTAACTGGCTCTTGCGAGTGCTTTAAGGGAATGCAATGGAATTCTTCCCTGTAAAAAAATTTTAGCACAAGGAATGCTATAACGAGGTTCAACATTGTTGGGACAAAAAGCACGCTGAAAAAATCAATAAAAGGATCGCTCATTTTGCCCTTTAATGCTATTAGAAGGTTTTGTGGATTGCCTATTGGACTCATTAAACTGCCAATTGTCACTCCAAACGCCAACGCAAGCAAAAGCGCTTTTGGAGAAAAACAATGGTTTCTTGCAAGCAAAAGCACAACCGGTGTTCCAATTACCGCCAGAGTATCATTCATTAGGATTGCTGAGGAAAACCCGGCAACAAATATAACCCCGAAAACCAGCTCGTCTAAGTTTTTTGCTCTCTTGAAAAACTTGTATTCCAAGTGGGAAAGATAACCGCTTTCTTCAAGTGCTGCGCCCACAACAAACATTCCAAAAAGGAAAAAAATAACATCTAGGTTGATTGCATTTACTGCAGACAGGATTGAAATCTGTCCTGTTGCGAGCACTGCAATTGCACCTAAAAGCATTGCCTGCCATATTTTTATGCTGAATTTTCCTATTCTCCTGACAGCAATCAGGAAAAAAACCACTGCGAGTACAAAAACTGAAAGCATGCAGGATAAAGTGTGGCATTAAGCCTTAAAGCTTTTTTTTTGCTTTTTCTTGAGAATTATTGCATTTAGTTAAAGTGGTTTCTTCAATTGAAATGCTTAAAGCTGACGAACTAGGCAATTTCATTATTCTTGGTTTTGCTTTGGGCTTGGCGTTTTTCAGGCTCTTTAAGGAAATGATTTTTCGCACAAAGGCATGGCTTTCGCTCGGTGGTGCAATAAAATTAAAAAAAAGAAAAAAATCAGAATTTTTTTTTACAAGAATTGGTTAAACTAATTTTACAGAACTAGTTTATTCCCTTCTTGGGCCGCCCCTGAAGGGCTTTTTGTGCTTCATATAGCAATCTCTGCAGTAAACTGGCCTTGTGCCATCGGGTTCGAACGGGACTTCAGTTTCCTGTCCGCACTCGGTGCAAGTCACTTTGAACAGTTTCCTGCCGAATTTGTCTTCTCCCATTTTACTTTTTCACCTTTGTTTTATTGCTTGCCTTTGCAGGCAAACTTAATATTTTTTGCAGTGATACTCTTATAAATGGCGCTTTTTTGTAAAAAAAGGCGGGGTTTGTGTTTTTCGCTCACTTTTTTAAGTCCTTTGCATTTACAAATTAACCTTTAATTGCAGGGTGAGATTGGATGAAATATGTTGCTTCAAAGAGGTCTGCTTCGGTTCAATACCCTATAAGGGACATTGTTTTGGAGGCAAGAAGGGTTGCAGAGCAAGGCAAAAGAATATATTATTTGAATATTGGTGACCCGCTTGCGTATGATTTCAGGACTCCAAAGCATTTGTGGGATGCGGTTGAAGCGCACAAGCGTGAAGGAGAATGCTATGGTCCTTCTGAGGGCATTCTTGAGGCAAGAGAGGCTATTGCTGCAGAGTACAAGAAAAACGGGGTTGAGGTTGTTTCTAATAATGTAATGCTTGGCAATGGTCTTTCTGAGCTGATTTGGTTTGCAATGGGGGCTATTGCGGATCCTGGTGAAAGCGTTTTGTTGCCAAGACCGACTTATCCATTGTATGTTTCAGCCTGCGATTATCTTTACATTAAGCCTATTTTTTATGACTTGGATGAGGAAAACAATTGGGAGCCTGACATTGAAGGAATGAAAAAGGCGATAACCAAGAAAACCAAAGCCATTTCAATTGTAAACCCCAACAATCCTTGTGGTTCAAATTATTCTAGGAAAACCCTTGAAGAGATAGCGGATATTGCGAGCGAGTACAACCTTGTCATTCTTTCGGATGAAATCTATGACAAGCAATTGCTTAACGATAAAAAGCACACTCCAATGGGTTCAGTGGCAAGGGATTTGCCTGTTCTTTCAATGAATGGCTTGAGCAAGAATTTTTTTGCAACAGGTTTTAGGGTTGGCTGGATTGCTGCAAACAATTATTTGGCGGAAAACTCTGACATAATGGAGGCTATTTTCAGGCTTGGAAGGGCAAGGCTTTGTGCAGTGCATCCCTTCCAGTTTGCAGTAAAAGCGGCACTGGAAGGACCAATGGATTTCCTTGAGGAAAACTTGAGGAAAATAAGGGAAAGGCAAAAGTTTTCCCACAAGAGATTGAATGAAATTGAAGGCATTTCTTGTGTTGAACCGGAAGCATCCTTTTATGCTTTTCCAAGAATTGAATTGAAAATAAAAAGTGACAGGGATTTTGTTATTGACTTGTTGAGGGAAACCGGTGTTTGCGTTGTTTTCGGAGAAGGGTTTGGCCAAAAAAAGGGAACACATCATTTCAGGATTGTGGCGCTTCCAAGCGTGGAAATTCTTGGCACTGCTTTTGACCTTTTAGAGGGCTTCATTAAAAAAAATTATTGTTAAACTTTTTCTCTTGTCTTTTTTTTTTGCAAAAAGTTTCCTAAGGCTTTTTGCAAATTAGACCAAAAGGCAGTTTTTTTGTGTTAGCTTGAGCGCACAGAATAATAGTATTTTGTTTGCGTGTTTGGGTTGGACGTTGAATAGGTTGAATAATTCCTGTACCTGCTTGTGGAACTGTTTGCCTGCAAGCCAGTACTGTAAGCGTTGTTATTGTAATAATTTCTTGTGCTGTTGTAGTTGCTTGAAGTTAGGGTGTTGCCTGCCTTGTAATTTTGTAGAGCTGTGCTTTGAGTGGCTGGCGAGACAGGATTAGAATTATTTTTGTGAGCGGAAGTGCTTGCAGTGTTTTTGCTTCTATAGGTTGAATAATTGGCTGGCTGGCTTGCGGGTTGCGAAAAACCTTTAACAATGGTTGAATAAATGGGCTGTGTTGTGGTTTTGTAATTTGTTGTTGCAATGATTGAACTCGGATTAGTGGTGGTTGAAATTTTGCTTGCACTAATTGGTGAATTGCTTGTTTTTGAATAAGTGGTAGCATTAGTGTTTTTGTTTATTGGAATGCTTGGATTGTTTGCGCTTGCCAGGCCTGTTTGTTGGGCAAATGTGGGAGCGCTTGCAGAGCTTATGGGGCCGAATTTGTTTATGTATTCAAGGGCACTAGTTGAGCTTATGGGTGCTTTTGAGGTTATTGTGCCGTCTTTTATTGTTGCCACGTAAACTGGCTTGGACATGTCTTGAATTAAAAGAGCGTATTGTGTGGTTTGTGAGCCCTGGCTTGTTGGGGATTCAATTGGCCAGCAGCCAACGCCTTCTGGGCGGACAGCGCATTTGCTGCCGTATCCGCATAACATGGTTGTCTTGATTTCCACTTCGCAAGTCCATTCTGCAAACCTGTTGTATACATCGTTTCCCCTGCTGTAATCACAGAAGGGTTTGCCTGGCAAGAGGCCGCCCATGCAAACACAAAAATCAGAGTGTGTTTTTCCCTTGTATTCTATTGGTGTCACAAGGCACCCCCACTTGCAAGATTCATTTGCTCCATCAGCATAAGAGTCTGTTCTTGCAACTTCGCAAAAACCGTTTTTTCCGCACTTGTGTTCTACTTTGTAGCCTGTTTGAATGTAATCTGTATAATTTTTGCCCACTAAAACTGGTATTAGCCATGGAGCGCCGTTTGCCTCGAATAAGCGATAGTCTGGCCTGTAAATTTTAATATTTCCAATGCAAATGTTTTTGTCAAGCTTGACAATCCTGTCAAGGCTTTTGCAGTCAGAATCCCAAGTGCACGGTTTTTGTGTTTGTGCCATGGAAATTATTGGCATTGAGAGAAAAGCACAAAGGAAGATGAATAACAAAATTGGTTTCTTTTGGTTCATATTAACACCACCAGCATGCAATAATTTAATTTTTTAACTTAACCAGATTATATATTGTTTTTTTGAAAAGTATTTTAAAGTTTATTAATTGTTCTATTAAAACAAAAATTTTCAAATGATGCTGCTTTTTTGCAATTTTTTTTTAACGATACTTTTTTTAAGTTCGGCGTTGTAATTCTTTCGGTTGTTGTATGGCGAATTTTTTTGAGGCAATCAAAAGGCCTTTTGCAGACAGAAAGGCTTTGGTTCTCGGCACAGCAATTGGTGCTTTGCCCGGAGTCAACATTTTTTTGCTTGGCTTTGGGCTTTTGGAGTCTGAAAGGCTTTTAAGTAAAAGGCGCAAACCGCTTGGCTGGTGGCAAATGGAGGGCATAACCTCAACGACAATTTGCGCCTTTGCAATAATTCTGGCATATTTTTTGCCAGTTGCCTTTGTTTCAATCTTTTTTTTGTCCCCTCTTCTGGCAAGAGTGGGTCAAATGTTTTATAATCCTGGAACCGGCCTTTTATGGCTTGCCCAAATTGGCTTTAACCCATTTGTTCTTTTCAATCTTTTCATAGGGGTTTGTGAAAAGCTTGCTGTTCTTTTCCTTGAAAACCTTTACTCTGTCCTGCCTGTTGCATTAGTTGGCGTGTTTTTTTATTATGTTTTGCCTTTTGCCTTGGTAAACTTTGTAAAAAAAGAAAGCCTTGTTGAAGCGTTCAATTTTGAGGTTGTCAAGGGGGTTTTCAGCTTTGACTATTTTTTGCTTTGGATTTTTTTTCACTTGTACGTTTACATACTCTTTTCAGTTCTGGCTTTCTTTTTTTTCCTGCCAGTAATCAATTTTTTGCTTTTTGGTTTTGTCTCTTTTGTTTTTGTCTCCTCTGGAGCAAACCTTTTCACCCAGCTTTTCATGGAAAAAAACGGCTTGGCTTCATTTGAACCAAAAAAAGCACGAGAGCAAAAAAGCTTTGTTTCAGAAACCCCTGACTTGAAAAAATCCATTCCAGCAAAAAAGCCTCTTGCCAAAAAAACCAAGCCTTTTAAGGCAAAAAAAGCCAAAAAAAAGAAATAACCCTGGCTTGCTGTTATTGCAAAACCTTTTTTTTTCTTAAACTGTCTTTTTGGAATCCATTTTTCTTTTCTTTTTTGGAGTTCCAAAAATCCTGTCGCCTGCGTCACCCAGGCCTGGCACTATGTAGCCGTGACTGTTCAAGCCAATTGAAATGAAGTTTTTGCCGGAAATTTTGTCATCCAAAGCGCAAGTGTAAACCTTTGTTCCCCGCGGAAAAGACTTGGAAAGCTCGTTTATTCCATAAGCAGTGGAAATTACTGCAAGAATCGTCCATGTTTTTGGCTTTCCATAATGCTTTAAAACCTCTCTTACTGCGCAAAGCGTGTGCCCTGTTGCAAGCATTGGGTCTATTATTATTACGTGTTTTCCTTGAACTGGCGGGATTTTGGCATACTCTACTTCAACGCTAAGGTCTGGCTTTCTCCAGCAAGAAATAATGCCCTCTTCAGCATCTTTCATCATTGCCACAAAGCCTTCGGCTATAGGCAAGCCAGCCCTGAGCACTGGAATTACTACATAGCCGTCTTGGAGTTTGTAACCGGTTGTAGTGCAAAGGGGAGTGCTAATCCTTTTCCTTTTAACTTTGGCATTGCGCAAAAGCTCATAGGTTAAAAGTTCACCCATCCTGCGCAAACCCTGCTTGAAATAAAAATTTTTTGTTTCCTTGTTTCTCAGCATTGAAAGCTCTTCAAGAATAAGCGGGTGGTCTATTATTTTGACTTCAATTCCTTTTTTTTTCATGGATGCCAGAAAATTCTTTCTGGAATAAGACTGCTTTTTTTTCGGCATCAAATACAAACCACCAAGAAAGGGTTTAAAAATACTGCTTTCTTTTTCTTTTTTTGGTGTAATTTTGAAGATTGCCTGGCAGAACTGTTACTCGCTTGATGCTGCCGAAATAGTTGTTTTTGGAGTTTTAGGACACGAGGGCACTATTTATTCAGGCACAGACCAAGCGCCAAACGAAATAAGGACTGCTTCCGCAAAATGGCTTTATATGCAGGCTTCTGGAAAAAACCTTGCAATTCAGCCACAGGTTTTGCCCATAAACAAAAAGGTTCTCGATGCATACAATATTGAAGCAAGAGAGGTTTCCGGCTTTGTTGAACGCCTTGCAACAAAAAAAAAGATTCCAGTGCTTCTTGGAGGCGGGCGCTTTTGCACTCTTGACGCTTTGAAAGGAATCGCTGCAACCCGCAAGCCATTTTCAATTGTTTACTTTGACTCCAGCCTTGGATTCGTTTCAGCAAGCGGTTCCCCGCACGGTTCCTTTTTAAGGGATGCTGCCTGCATAAAACAACTCAAGCTTGAGCGAAGCGCTTGCATTGGCTGCAGGGCTTTCAAGGAAACAGAAATTGAAATTGCAAAAAAGAAAAAGCTTGCAGTGGTAACCGCAGTTGAAGTGGAAGAATCAGGCGTTAAAAAGGCATTTCAAAAAATAAAGCGAAGGACAGGCAAAAGGGTTTACTTGAGCCTTGGAATTGGCTGCATTGACCCATCTTTTGCTCCCGGGGTTTCAGAGCCAATGCCAGCCGGCTTGACACCAAACCAAGCGATTGCACTTGCAAAAATGATTGCCGCAAAAGGCATTCTGGGCTTTGACATAGTGGACTTGAATCCACAAGCAGACCGTTCCGGCATGACTGCAAGCCTTGCCGCAAAACTCTTGTCTGAAGTTATTGCCAGCACAAGGTGAAGCCTTTGGCGCTCACACTCAACTTTGACAAAAGCGAAAAAGAAAAAATCAAAGAAATTTTTTCAGCCTTTGAAAGGGCTGCAACCACTGCTCCTTTTGAAGAAGCCCGCTGGAAGACTTCAAATTCCACTATAACCCTTTACTCCACCGGCAAACTCGTCGTGCAAGGCGAAAACGAAGAAAAAATCAAAGAGCTTGTCCTTTCAAAACTTTGCATTGAAAAAGAAATCCTGCTCGGCATAGATGAAGTCGGCAGAGGCGAAGGCTTTGGCCCCCTGATAGTGGCAGGAGTGCTGGGCGACAAAAACAGGTTAAGGGAATTGCGGGACAGCAAAAAGACATCCAATGTTTTTGACAAAGCAGAAATTGTATCACAAAACGCTCTTGCAATTGCAACAGTCGAATTTTCCTCAGAATTTGTTGACTTATCAAGAAAAAAAGGAATCACTGTTGACGACCTACAAGCAAAAGCCGTCAAGGGAATAGCCTTTTCATTGAATCCGTTCAATGAATGGCCGGTTCTTGTTGACGGAAAGCCCTTGAAAGGCTGCAATGGCTTTGGCTTTATGGTCAAGGGAGATGACCTAAATCCAGTGGTTGGCGCAGCCAGCGTTATTGCAAAAGCCGCAAGGGAAAAATCCGGTGACAAGGGCAAGAGAAAAACCTGGAAAAACAGTGATTGATTTCTTCATTTGCTGGATTTTCCCCTGAACAAAAGGGAATGGATTTTTTGCTCAAGCTCTGGGTCGGGGGTTACAGCCTTTTTCTTCTTTAATTCAGGAAAAAGTTCCTTTATTGCCTCAAGTTCAATAGTTGCATTCCTTCTAAAATCTTCAAGCCTTGCAAGCTTGTGCGCTAAAAGAGAACCGCTTTCAGAATTTGCAGTTCCGCCCACAACAATGGATTCAAGTTTTTCAATCCTTTTAATGGAATCCTCTGTTTTTGCCTGAACACTTGCCAGGCTATTGCTAAGATCGCTTATCTGCCTTGAAACCTTTTCCTCTTGCGCCAGAATTCTTTTTTCAAATTCAGAGTCCTTTTCCTGCAATTTTAAAATAGAGCGCTCCCATTCCTCGGCTTGACCAGCCTCATAGCCGTTGTATTTGTGCCCATTGCTGTTTGAATAAAAATAAAGGTAAGCGTTTCCCAAAAGCAATGAGATCGCAAGAAGGCCTAAAATTTCCAGAATCATAAAAATTCTTAAAAAAAAGGGCAAGATTTCTTTTTAATTCTATTCCTTTCCTGCAATTTGCTGTTCAAAAAAAATTTTTGAAGTTTTTTTCTATTTGCAGGACAATCTGCCTTTTTTCTTCGCCCCTGGCGGCTGCGATTGCCTTCACCACTCGCGGAATCCAGTGCGGTGCAGAACTTTTGCCTTGAAATGAAACAGGCGCGTCTGTTTCAGAAAGCAGTCTTTCTGCTGGAATAATCCTTGCAATTGCCCGGATTTCTTGGCTGAACTCTACAGCTGGTCCTATTGAGAAAAAAGCGCCAAGGCGGACTGCTTCTTCAAGTTCTTCTTTTGAGCCTGAAAACCAGTGCATCAATGCCTTGCATTCATGGTTTTGAAGCAAGGCAATGCAATCCTTTGCGGCCATTCTTGAATGGACAATTACTGGTTTTCCATTTCTTTCCGCTATTTCAAGCTGTTGTTCAAAGAATTTTTTCTGCCTTTCCTTTTTCTTTGGGCAATCAGCGTGCTTGTAATCAAGCCCTATTTCGCCAACAGCTGAAGCCAATTCAATGTTTTTTTCAATAAACTTTACGCTTTCAATTGCTTCCTTTTCATTCATTCTCAAAAGGTTGCTGGGATGCAATCCAAGCGCGCACTTGACTTCTGGAAACTTTTCAACCAGCAAAAGGTTTTTTTGCATTGAATCCAAGTCAACAGAATTCGAGGCAATGAGAGCGACTTTTGCCTTTCTGCACTCAATTATTTCTTTTTCTGGCGCTTGAAATTCGTTTAAATGACAGTGTGCGTCAAAAAACATGGAAGGATTGAAAAAGAAATTCTTTTTCAATTTATTCATGGAGCTAAAAAGAGCCTTTTTCAGGGAAACAGAGCTCTTGGTTTTCCCATCAGTCTACGAACCACAAGAGGATTCATTCCTTTTAGCGGAAAACATTAAAACAAGAAAGGGGATTAAAGCCTTGGATTTGGGATGCGGTTGCGGAATCCAGTCAATCAACCTAGCACTCCAGGGAGCAAGCGTTTTAGCGGCAGACATTAACCGCAATGCAGTAAAAAACACTTTGGAAAACGCGAAAAGGCTCGGGCTCGCAAGCAAAATCTCTGCAAAAAAAAGCAATCTTTTCTCCAACATAAGCGAAAAATTCCAACTCATTGTTTTC
Source organism: Candidatus Iainarchaeum sp. (assembly GCA_038736825.1). Lineage (GTDB taxonomy): Archaea > Iainarchaeota > Iainarchaeia > Iainarchaeales > DTGL01 > JAPLVS01. The sequence continues at coordinate 5,238 of JAVYME010000022.1, read as the reverse complement.
AATCCACCCTATATTCCAGGCAACAAAAGAAAAGACCGCTCTGTCTTGGGCGGGCGAAACGGAAACGAAGTTTTGCTCGAATTCTTGCACGAAATGCCATTCCACCTTGAAAAAAAAGGAAAATGCTTTTTTGTTTGCAGTTCCCTTAACCGCTTTGATTTTATTAAAGGAAAAATCTCCTCGCTTGGCTTCAAGCACTGCATTATTGCAAGGCAAAAGCTTTTTTTTGAAGAACTAGCGGTTTTCAAGGTTTTCCGTTAATTCTTTTAACCATTTTTCTTTCTAAAAACTACTCATTATGCCAACCAATGTCACAGTGGAATACGCTCAAGCGGAAAAACGCTACCAGGAAGCACGCACTCCAGAAGAACAACTGGCAGCACTCCTTGAAATGCAGCGAACCGCTCCAGACCACAAGGGTGCAGAAAAACTCCGAGCAGAAATCAGCAAAAAAATAAAAAAAACAAGGGAAAAAATAGAAAAAAACGAGGAACAAAGAAAGAAAGCATCAGCGCGCTCCACTGCAATAAAAAAAGAAGGAATAGGGCAAATCGTTCTAGTGGGAATGCCGAATTCTGGCAAAAGCACCATTCTTAAAGCCCTCACAAACGTGGAAGTTGAAATAGCGGATTACCCCTTCACCACAAAAACCCCACAAGTGGGAATGATTGACTTCATGAACGCGCGCATTCAACTGGTTGAAATCCCGCCAATAATAGAAGGCAGTTGCAGTGGAAAGGCAATGGGAAGAGAGCTTTTCGGGCTTATAAGGAACAGTGATGCAGTGGCACTGGTTCTCAATGCTTCCACCCTTTGCAGTGAATTCCTCACACTCAAAAAAGAATTTGCCAATGCAGAAATAGAATTGAATGCTGAAAAAAACCCGCTTTCAATTGAAAAATCCAAGTTTTTGGGAATCTCAATAGTCAATCCGGCTTTTTACAAGGAAGACTTGAACGAATTAAAGGCTTTTCTCAGAAAAAGAGGGCTTTCAAATGTAACAATAGTGTTTCACAGGAATGCAGTGCTCAGGGATGTAGAAACACTGCTCTCCTCCAAAACAGTCAACAAAAGAGCAATGGCAATAATAGTGGAAAAAAACGGCTTCAAGGCAAGCCAGGAAGACATTGAAATGGTTGCAAAGGAAATGGACTTCTTGCAAGTGAACTCGCTTGATGAAAAACAAAAAAACGAGCTGGTTGACAAATTTTTTGCAATGCTTGAAAGAGTCCTTGTATTCACAAAAAAACCAGGCGAAAAGCAAGCAGACAAACCAATGGCCTTGCCATTAGGTTCAACAGTCGGCGATGCAGCTCGCTGCCTCCACCAAGACTTTGAAAAAAACTTCAAGTATGCAAGGGTTTGGGGAAGCTCCAAATATCCAGGGCAAAGGGTTGCAAGAGATTTCGTGCTCAAAACAGGCGACATAGTCGAAATATATTGTTGAAAAAAATTCATGCCTTGCCCTTTGACTGCGACTTCTTTTTTTCAAATTCCCTTTGCTTCACATAAAACAAAAAAATAATCAATAACACCACTAGCGCAATATATGGCAGCAAACCGTACTCTGGAGTCCTGCACTCAACATTGAAGTCCTTTTCAAGAGAATGCAGGCCAAAAGCATCATCAAATTCCACCACCAAAACAATAGTGTTCTCCCCTGAACAGTTTTTTTCTGTTCCAAATTCAAGTTTCCCCTCTGTTTTGCCGCCTGAGGCAAGCACTGTTGTTCCAATGCCGGCTTTGCCGCCTTCATAAAAATAGCTTGGCAGGACAAGCCTTGCATTTTTCACCCTTATTTCGCTTTCAGAAACATTTTTCAATGAAAACCACACGCTTCCCTGAGAGCCAGGCTTGAGTTTTTTTCCATCAAGTGAAGCATCAAACTGCAAAACAGGCTCTCGCAATTGCACATGCGTGCCAGCATAATAATCATAAGAACCCTTGCCATACAATACTGAAACAAGCATTTTGCCTCTTGCAGCACTTCTTTGAGCAACAGGCTTCACCTTCACCTCAAAACGCTTTTCCTCCCCTGGAAGCAAGCTGTTAATTGTTGAAACAAAGTAATCCGAAGAACCGCTAGTGTTATTGCAAATGGCAAGCCCTTCACCGGCCTCCCACTTGACTGAAATGTTGGTTTCAGGAGTGTCACCATTGTTCCTGAAAGAAGCCACGAGAATTCCGCTCTCAAAAGGGTATAATTCTAAAACCTCTTGGTTTGATTTGGGCCTTATGCTGGCGCTTATTTCCGCAAGAGCACTACTGCAAAAAAATGAAATTGCAAAAAACAAGAAAAGAGTTTTATATTCCATCAAAGACAACCTTTTCCTCTTCCTCCGAGCCACTGACAAAAGAGAGCAGCTTTTTCCGGTTTTTTACAATGTAAAGAATTATAATGATAAAAATGATTATAACAGCAGCGGAAATAAGGAGCTCATAGTTTATGCCATCTGATGGCAGTGGTTCAAGCCCTGCTGAATATACTGCAATCGCGCTTGCCTTGGCTTTTTTTGCCCATTCAAGAGCCTTGTCGTAATCGCGTGCCTTGAATTTTTCTTCTGCTGCAGTCCATTCATCAGAGAACTGTTTTAGCCTTTGCTGGTCTTTCCAGAGATCTTTTGCTTGCTCGCTGGTCATTTTTTCAAATGCCTCTTTAAGCGATGCAAAATTGCCATCGGTTTTCTTTTTAAGGTCTGTGTCAACAGCATAAAGGGATTTGAACACTGTGTCCCTTTTGAGCATTACTGCCACTCTTTTGGCGAACTCTGCCGAGGCAGAAGAGGCATTAATTGAAATTGTTTCCATTGTTTTCTGCAAAGCCATGTTTTCAGTGCTTTGATACCATTGTTCTATGCTGCCAAATTCTTCTGGCAGTTCTGCTGCCTTGTTGAGTTGCTGTTTTGCCTCTATTGAAAGCTCTGGCTCGTCAGCAATTTCAATCCTCAGCTTTTTTTGAAGTTCAGCGTATTCAAGGTTGAGTTGGTGGAGCTGGGAAAGATAAGCATAGCATTCCACTATTGCCTCCTTTAAGGCTTTTTCGCCGCCCAAAGCAGGTTTAGTGATAAAAGTGCTTTCAAGGTTTTCAGTAGCACTCATTTTGTTTTTCAAGACATTCAATGCTGTGCTGATTTGCGACAGCTTTGAATCCATTTCTGAAACTATTGACTGGCTTTTGCTGCTTTTAAGCATGCTTCTTATGAGGTCCAAGTCAAGGGTTTCACTGGAAATTTTCACTGAAATAGTGCCAATATAATTCCATTTTGCTATAAACCAGGGCATGGCTTTGTCTGAAATGCTTTTTTTGAATTGCTGGTATTGTGCTATGAATTCTGTTGTCTGGAAAAGGCGCTTGTTCAAGGTTTCATCTGTCACTATCTGGCTTTCACCACCGCTTACCGCAACATACCCAGTGGTTTTTCCCTTTGAAACAATTTGAGAGACACAATACAGTTCTTTGTCTTTGGTTATGCCGATTATGTTGCCAACTGTTTCCCCTGATTCCAGCACATTCATTTCGCTTGAAATGAAATTGGAGATATCGGTTGCATCACATTCATAGGCAAAAAAAGCCCGTTCATTCAAGCAAAAGCCTGGATGGAGTGCCAAAGAAAAAGCAAGGCACAAAAAAAACGCTTTTGCATAAAAAGACAATTTTGGCATCTTATAAAATAAGACTCAGCCAAATATAATCCTTATGGTTTTTCTTGCACTGCGTTTCGGGTTAAAAAGCGGCTTTTGCACTCCAACAAATAAAATTCTTACGCTTGCCAAGCCTTTAATGCAAGCCATTGTTGTCCTTGTAGGATGCGAATACGAGGAAAACCTCGGACTTGTGGCAAGAGCCATGAAAAATTTTGGCTTGAAAAAACTAGTGCTGGTCAGCCCAAAAGCCGACAAGGAAAGCGAAAAGGCTTTGAGCAGGGCAATGCATGCAAGAGAAATCCTCAAAAGAGCAAAAATTTTTGAATCCCTAGAGAAAGCACTGGCGTTGGCTGATGTTTCTGTTGCAACTACTTCAAAAACCTCAAAAAGCCCTGGCTGCAAGAGAAAGGCTGTTTCGCCAGAATTTCTTGCAGAAAAATATTCTGGAACCAAGGCAAAAATTGCCCTGGTTTTCGGCAGAGAATCAATCGGGCTTTCCAACAGCGAAATAGAAAAATGCGATTTTGTGGTTTCAATCCCGGCAAGCAAGAAAAACCCTGTCTTGAACGTATCACATGCAGCAGCAATTGTTTTTTACGAGCTTTTCAGGAAAAAACCAAAAAAACTTTTTTATGTTGCAGGGCGCAGGACAAGAATTGCAACAATCAGTGTTTTTTCAGAACTGGCTGAATCCACTGGCAAAATAAGGGACTTAAAGGCAGTAGTCAACTCCTTCAAGCATGTTGTTTCCAGGTCGCCTGCAACAGAAAAAGAGCTAAGAGCCATAATCGCGGTTCTCTCAGAGTCATTGAAAAAAATTAAAAAGTGATTTGGGGAACAATATTTGGCTTTAATGCCTTTTTGGTGGTTTTTTGGGAAAAGTTTTGAATGCTTTTTGCTTGTTTTGCTTGCTTTCAGCTGGCATTTTTTTGCTGGGCTGCACTATCCAGCCAAAAGAAAAAAACCAAGAAAAAGAATTCCTGCTTTATTTTTCCTTTGAAGAAGGCAGTGCCTTGTTCCAAAAGACAAGGATTGCCTACACTGATTCCTCTGGAGCAAAACTTGAAAGAGAACTTCACACAGCAACCTTGGTAAAAAACGCTGGAGAAAAAATTTCAGAACTAAAAATCTTAATGCTTGAAGCCAAAAACTTGAATGCTGGCAATGAAAACCTTTGCCTTTCCCTTTCCTATCCCGAAAAAAAAGCAATAGTTAAATTTCACAGTGATGGCAACGTGGAATACGGACAACTCTCTGCAATTTCCTTTCACTTACCAGAAAAAAAAGTCAAAATTGGCGATTCTTGGGAGTTTGAAGGCATAGAGTACAAGCTTTCCGGAGAAACCGTTTTTGCAAACGAAGACACGCAATTCCAGTGCTTGAAAATAACCTTTGACGGCGTGCAAGCAGATTCTTTTGGAACAAAAAGAGTGAGCGGTTATTTCTTGTTCGACCCAGAACGACATTTAAAAATAAAAGAAGAGGTTTTGGAAGAAAGAGCTGGTTTTAAGACAGAATACTCAAACGAGCTGACAAAAATAGTGCCTTCTTTTAAGGGAGAACTAAACTATTTATGCCTTTATCCAGCAGAAA
>JAVYME010000021.1:0-23199 GCA_038736825.1 Candidatus Iainarchaeum sp. | reverse complement strand
CAAAAAATTCTTTTAAAGGCTCTTCAAAAAAACCAGTGATTTGCGCTGCAATAATGCCTCCCACCAATCCCAGCAAAAGCCAAGGAATTCTTGCCTTGACAAGCTGGAATGCAGGAGCACGCAAAGCCTTTCCAGGCGCACTATGAATTCCAGCAAGCTTCAAAAAATCCTCAACATGCTCTAAATAAAGAATATTGAAAATAGTGCGCGACCTAACAGTGCCCAAAAAAACACCGTTTTTGTCCACAACTGGAATGTTCTTCATGTCTTTGGTGAGAGCAAGAATTGAAACCTCTTCTTGGTCAGTGTAAGGCCTTACAACAACAACCTCTTTTTTCATTACCTCTGAAGCCCTAACATTCTCTTTTGCCTTAAACACTTCTTTTATTGAAAAAAGCCCGGCAAGCTTTTTTTCGCTGTCAACCACATAAATATAACTGATTGTGTCAAAGGACTCTGCTTTTTCTGAAAGCATTCTCTTTATTTGGCCAATTGTGTCATTTAATCCAACCACTGGCACAGCAGTGGACATGTTCGCTCCAGCAGTATCCTTGGGGTATTTTTTGGATTCAGGAAAAGAATTGCTTGCAGCCATCTATTCCAAATAACGCTTTTCTTATTTAAAAAGGTTCCTGGCAAACCATTTCTTTTTCCTGTTTGTTATGGCAATCACTGTGAGCGCTATTATTGTTGTTAGTATTGCTGGCTGTTCTGATACAATCTGATTGTAAATTGTTTAATAAAAACAAGATTGCCCCCACAGGGATTTGAACCCTGGTTTCCGGCTCCGGAAGCCGGCGTGCTATCCACTATACTATGGGGGCATTGAAAGAAAAAGGAGTTGCAAAGGGTTAAAAAGTGCTTAGCATTATTTTTTTTGGTTTGCCTTTTTTTTAATGGAAAATTGGCTTTTTTTTGGGATTGCGACATTTGCTAAAACTTTGTTGGAACCAAAAGAGTGGAGCAAAAACAGGATTGCCATGCCTTTTTTGTTGCAGAGCTTTAGGTTAGATAGAGAACAAAGAATTTTCCCTTTGCTTTCCTAAAGCCTTCCTTTTTTGCCACAGAGTAATAAAGCCTTTCCATTGAAACAGTTACTTTTGTGTTTTTTTTATTATAATAATCCTTGCACCAAGGATTTGCTTGTGGCTTAAGCAGCCTAACCTCTGAAAAGCCAGCGCGCCTTGCTGTTTCTATTGCATGCTGGACTAACAGGTTAGGCCAAGGGATTTGTCCAGTGTTGGTTTTCCACAATGCCATTGTTCTGCCTCGCGAGCCTTGGATTGCGTCAATGCAGAGCACTTTTCTTTTTTTGCCCAAAAAATTAAGTTTGATTGTCCCAAAAGTGTTTCCATTTGGATCGATGGCGATTATGCCTATGCTGCTTTCGTATTTTGTGCCAGCAAGGAAGGCAAACCCGTCTTCCTTGAATTTTTCTAGGAATGAAAGGCATGCCTTTAAGTCTTCCTTTTTCACGCGCCCGTGGATTTTCCTCATTTCCGGCGTTCTTTGCTTGGCATAAAGGTTCAAAAGCTGCAGGCGCCTTACCAGGTCATCGCTTATTTCAAGATGTGGCAGGGCTTCAATTGAAACCTTTCTTTTTCTTGCCAGTTCGGCTATTGCGTTTCTCAAAGAAGGCTCAGTGACAAGAATGCTTTGCGAGCGGCAGAGCTCTGCTGCACTCAATGCCAGTTCAAAGGCATTTGCTGGCAGGTTTTTTGCCACCTTGTTTCTTCCAATCCAAGGTTTTAAGCGCAAAATCCTTGGAACCCTCAACCTAAGAGGCATAAACAAATAATTTGCTTACCTAAATATATTACTTTTTTTTCAATTATGTGATTTTCAGCGGAAACCAGCCCTCGCGCTTTTTAAAAGCGCAAAAACCACATTTTTTTCATGTTGTTGCAAAAATTGCAAGTGCTTGGCATTGCTGCTTCATGGGATTCTTGCGGTGGAGTAAAGCAAAAGAGTTTCAGGAAGGCAGGCATTCCCTTGGAGTTCTCGCCCTTCATTCAGGATTGTGCTGCAACAAGCGAAAAATGCCGCTTGATGAAGGTGTTGCAATCCAACAAGTGCATTCATGATTGCAAATACTGTGTTAACTCTATTTCTAATGGTTTAAAGAAGGAGCTTGAACCCAAAGAGATTGCAGAGTCTTTTTCTTTGCTTGCAAGAAAGGGTTTTGTGGAAGGGCTTTTTTTGAGTTCCGCTGTTACAAGAAATGCTGATTCTACTGCTGAAAAAATGATTGAAAGCGCGCGCATTTTAAGGCAGGAAAAGCGCTTTCAAGGATACATTCACTTAAAAGTATTGCCTGGAATGTCAAAAGACAAAATTTTTGAAATGGCAAAATATGCTGACAGGCTTTCCTTAAACATTGAAGCGCCGTCAGCACAACGCTTTTCAGAATTGGGTTCAACAAAGGATTACTTTAAAGATTTGGAAAAAAGACTGGAATGGATTAATGTAGCGCGCAAAAAGGGCTTTCGCATAAGTTTCACCACTCAATTCATTTTGGGTGCAGCCGGTGAAACCGATTTGGAAGTTTTATCAAAAATGAATTCCTTGTATGAAAAAACTTTTTTGTGGCGCTCTTATTTTTCCGCTTTTTCGCCTGTAAAAGGAACTGGACTGGAAAACAAAAAAGGCGAAAACCCATTAAGAGAACACCGCTTGTACCAGTCAGACTGGCTTTTAAGAGTGTATGGTTTTAAATTAAAAGAATTAAAAATGGCATTGAATGAAAAGGGAATGCTTTCCCTTGAAAAAGACCCAAAACTTGCAATTGCATTGAATTCCCTTGAAAGGTTTCCAGTCAACCCAAACAATGCCAAAAAAGAAGAACTCTTGAGAGTGCCAGGCATTGGCTTGAAAACAGTGGAAAAAATTGAATTGGCAAAGCAAAACGGTGAAAGGTTTCAAGAATTCAAAGACTTGAAACGATATGGAGTGGTTTTGCAAAAGGCAATGCCATTCCTGCAATTGGAAAAAGAAAGACAGGCAAGAATCAGCGATTTTTGCCAACCTATTTAATATGAAATGCTAGTAATTCTATTCTGGTGTTTTGATGCCTGTTCGCGGAAGGAGAAGGGTTTTTGCAGAAAAAAAGGATCACAAGGGCACTTGGGTTTTTGAAGAGCCTGAAAAGGTTTTTCTTGGCAGGGGGGTTGAAGGCAATGTTTATGGAGTGCGTTTTTCTGTCAAAAGCAGGAATGGAAAGCGCGAGCGCTCAAGGGGGTTTGCAGTAAAAGAATTTTTTGCAAGAGAAGTTGGAGATTATTACACCAACATGCGGCATCCTAAACCACAATTTGAAATTATAAGGGAATTAATTGAATTGAATAAAAAGAAAAGGCTTGGGTTGAGGCTGCCGGCAACAGTAAGGCTTTTAAGGGGAAAAAATGAAAATCCAAGGCTGTTGCTTTCCTGGCATAAGGATGGGCAAAGCCAAGGGTTAAGGAAAACGGCTGAATTGTCAGAAAAAGAAAAAGCGCAGTTCTTGGAGGACATGGAGCGGCAAGCGCTGATTCTTGAAAGGGAAGGCTATACTGCTAATTTTTGGCGTGACAAATTTGAACCCTTTTTTGATTCAAAAGAAAAAAAGTGTGTGGCGCTTTTGCTGGACTTTGGCGGATTAGAAAAAAAGAAAAAAAAGTAAAAATAGAAAGGAAGGCAAGCCGTCTTTCCTATTTTTTTACTGGAAACACTGGCAAAACAGTTTTGCCTGCTTGAAGGTTTAAAACTTCCGCCATTGCAAGATAGAATGCAGAAGCACCACATATTATGCCTTCAATGCCCGCAATTTGGGTTATCACTTTGTTTCCAGTGAAATCGCCTATTGCAAGCAAAAAGAAAAGCAATGCAAGTGAAGCGAAAACAAACTGCAAAACCCTGTTGGTTTTAAGAGTGCCAAAAAACATCATTAAAGTGAAAACACCCCAGCAAAGCAAGTAAAAGCCTATTGCGACTGGCGTGTTTGCAAAAGAAGTACCCCAAGAAAATTTTGGAATTGCCCAAATGGCAACAAGTGAAAGCCAGAAAAGCCCATAGGAAGTGAATGCAACTGTGCCAAAAGTGTTGCCATTCTTGAATTCCATTATTCCAGCAATTATTTGGGCTAAGCCTCCATAAAATATGCCCATTCCCAAAATCATGGAACCCAAGCCAAACAATCCAGCATTATGCAAATTCAACAATATTGTAGTCATTCCAAACCCCATCAAGCCCAAAGGCGCAGGGTTCGCCTTCAAGTCAACCATTTTTTAAACCTCCTACAAAAAAAAACAGTGTTGAGATTAAATTGTTTTTTAATGGCAAGTTTTTAAAATCCTGCCTAAATGGCTGCAAGAGCGCTTGGAAAGAAAATCAGAATTATGCCAAGAACAATCAAGAGAATGCCGCCAATGATGCCGCCAATGCGAGCATATTTGTGTGAAAAATCAGTGTATTGCAATGTAAGCGCAGCACCTCCAAAAATAATAAGGTCATCAAACATGAAAGCCAAATCGTACAAGAGAATGTAAAAATAATATTCTATCATGGAAAGGTTTTTGGCTGCAAGGATTTTGGTGAAAACCGCTGGAATGCCTGCAGAGCAAACAAATTCTATCAAGTTTACAGTGAATGCAAGAAAAACAATTCCAAGAAAAGTGGCTGGCACAATCGCTTGCTTGGACATTGCATTTATGCGGTCAATGATTTTTCTTTTCTGCTTGTCAGTTGTAACTTCACATTTTGCCTCTTTTTTAGACAAATGCGTTTTCAAGTGCATTGCACCAGTGATTAATGCCACAATGCCCACTGCAATTTGCACTGGAGTCAAAAAACCAATGAAAAGGAAAAGATTCAGCCATGCAGTCAAAAAAAGAAAATAAAGAACACCAGAGGCAAAAACAAAAGTGCCAGCCAACAACAATATTTTTTTCTTGTCATCAGTTACCACCATGAGCGATATAAGGTATATTAAAACCCACATAGCACATGGATTGAATCCATCAGCAAGGCCAAGCACAATGGAAAGCATTGGAAGCGAAAAACCCCTAATGTCAATTGGTCCAAAAAACAAAAGGTTGACTGTTTGGGGAAGGTTTTCATCAACACATTGCTGGTTTTGGTCTAAAGAAAGTCCGCAAGCAACAATTGCAGCCCTTATTTTTTCAGGGTTATAGCCTTCTATGATTTGGTCTTCTATTATAATGAATGGCACTCCAGGGCGGTTTGGATCATAACCGTATTTTTGTAATGTTTCCCTAAACAATTGATAGTTTTCTGGTGAATGCCAGGTTTCAATTTTTTCAATTTTTATTGCAGGGTTTTTCACTGCAAGCTCTTCAAGAAGCGTTAAAGCCTTATGACAGTGCGGGCACTCCCTGCCATAAAATATGACAACATTTATGTTGCCATCTTCCAAAGCCACAGAAGGCGCAATAACCATGTTTGCTGCGCTTGCAACACATAAAGCGAAAAGCAGAAATGATAACACTAAAAATTTTCCAGTCATTTTATCCCAAAAAAAAGCAACTATTAAATAAAAAACCCTTGCCATACTCTTTTATTGATTGCGTTTCACACTTTCATTTCATTGTTTGGTTGTTTAAGGGGTGGAATCATGGTTGAAAAGATCTTCAAGCAAGCTGGCCAGTTAAAGGAAGGCAATTACATGTTGATTGACGGAGAGCCCTGCAAAATAAAGGCTATAGAGAAAAGCAAGCCTGGAAAGCACGGTGCAGCCAAATGCCGCATTACCGCTTTTGGCTTGTTTGATGACAAAAAAAGACAGTTTTTGGGTCCAGCCAGCACTGACGTGGAAGTGCCCATAGTTCAGAGAAGCAATGCGCAGGTTGTGGCAATAACAGATGACCAAGTTCAAATAATGGACATGAAATCTTATGAATTGATTTCAGTGAAAAAACCAGAGGACCTGCCTGACTTAAAGAATGGCGATGAAGTGGAATACTTGCGTTATGGCGATCTTGCCGCCCTTGTAAGGACAAAGTGAAAATTGCCGAGCAGTGTTTTTATGGATTCCCCTTTGAGTGAAGAAAAACTTCAAAAAGCGTACATGGCAGAATACGGTCTTGCCAGTGAAATTGACGGCATAAAAATAGAGGGTTTTGATTTTTCAAAGCCCTTTGATTTCAAAAAATTCCTTGAATCCTATAAAACAACTGGTTTTCAGGCAAGCCATCTCGCAATAGCCATAGACATCATAAAGGAAATGCGCAAAGAAAAAGCCACGATTTTTTTAGCCTATAACTCGAACATGGTGAGCTCTGGCTTGAGGGAACTCATTGCCTTTCTTGCAAAAAACAAAATGGTGCATGTTTTGGTTACCACTGCTGGAGGAATAGAAGAAGACATAATGAAAACAATGGGTCCCTTTGTGCTCGGCAGTTTTGGCATTGAAGGAAAAGGCTTGCGAAAAAAAGGCATTAATCGCATTGGAAACATTTTGGTTGCAAACAACCGGTACATAGAATTTGAGGCTTTCATGCAAAAGTTTTTGGAAAAACTTTACAAAAAACAAAAACAGACAGGGAAAATCATTACAACCTCAGAGTTTATTATGGAATTAGGGCAAGAAATGAACGACGAAAAATCCATTTATTATTGGGCTGCAAAAAACAATATTCCCTGCTTTTGCCCTCCAATCACTGACGGGGCAATCGGTGACAACATTTTTTTCTTCAAACAAAAGCACCCTGATTTCAAGCTGGACATCAGTGATGACATTGTGAAAATTGGAGCGCTTGCAATAAACGCTGAAAAAAGCGGAATAATTGTTTTAGGCGGGGGATTTGTAAAGCACCATGTGTGCAATGCAAACCTTTTAAGAGAGGGCGCGGATTTCGCTGTTTATGTCACCACAGAAACAGAGGAAGGCGGTTCTGACAGTGGCGCAAGACCTGATGAAGCGGTTTCATGGGGCAAAATCAAGGCAGATGGCAGAATGATAAAAGTGTATGCGGATGCCACTCTTGTTTTTCCATTGATTGTTGCTGGAGCCTTTTTGGATTAAGCTTTTTGGTTTACATTGCCGCCATGAACTGGATTATTCCACGGCAAACAAACTGTATCCCAAGGGAAAGCAAGAGCAAACCCATTACTCTTGCCATTACTTTCAATCCAAGGTCGCCAAGCAATTTGCTGAAAAAAATTGACCTTGAAAGAATAAAGTATGATAAAAGGTATGCCAAGAAAGTGCCAATCATGAATTCAGCAAGCCTTGCAATGTTTGAAATGTTGGCATGCAATCCAATGCTTTCAAACAAAAGCAAGCCAGTGGTTATTGCACCAGGGCCTGTCAAGAGGGGTATTGCTAATGGTGTGATTGCCAAGTGTTCTTTTTCCGCCATGAGCTCTTCTTCTTTTTCTGAGGACCTTGTTTCCACTCTTTTTCCTTGCAGCATTTCAAGGGCGATTATTGAAAGCAGTAAGCCGCCTGCAATGTAAAAAGAGTAGAATTCTATGCTTAATATTTCAAAAATGTATTTGCCAAAAAAACTGAAGATATAAAAAAGCACTAGTGCTACAAAAAAGCTTTTTCTTATCAGTTTTATGCGTTCTTTTTGGTTGAAGCGGTTTAAGAGGGTAATGAACAGTGGAAGGTTGCCCAAAGCGTCAACTACAAGGAAAACCGAAAAAAAGGAAATTGTGAAAAATTCAAGCATTTTTTATCAGCCCAGCTTTTAATTCCATGAATTGGTTTTTTTTATAAGGGTTTTTCAACATAGTACACTCCCTTGTCTTCTGAGGTTGAAAAGGAGAATTTTTCTTTGTGCAAAATGCTGACTAGTTCTGCGTTGTCCACTAATACGTGCCCCCAGATTTTGGAAAGCCCTTTTTGCCTTGCAATGTCCATTATGTATCGCAACATTATTGTGCCCAAGCCTTTTCTTTGCCATTCATCTGTGACAACTATTGCGAATTCTGCTGTGTTTTTTCCTGGATCGCTCATTATTCTTACAACTCCAAGCAATTCCCTTTGCTCGCCTTTGCCTCTTTCAGCCACAATTGCTATTTCTCGGTCGTAATCGTTAAAGCAATACCTTATGAGTGCTTCGTGGTCCCAGTCTCGCACCATGTGGAAAAACCTTTGCCTTACTGTTTTTGGGGAAAACTTTCTCAGCATTGCAAGGTGCCTTGGCTCGTCTTCTGGCATTATTGCGCGCAATTTGACTTTTGCTCCGTTCAAGAGCCTTACTTCTTTTGTCAAGTGTTCTGGATAGGGCATTATTGCAAGATGTGAAAACTTGTTTTGCTCTGTTTTTTCAAATTCCAAGTCCAGCACAATTCTTGCATCCACTACAAACAGTTTGTCTTCTGAGGGAATCACTGGATTCAAGTCCACTTCTTTTATTTCAGGATAGTCTACAACCAGCTTGGAAAAATGCACTAAAATCCTTTCAAGTTCTGGCATGTTAACCGGGGGCTTTCCTCTAAAGCCTTTCAACATTTTGCTGACTTTTGTTTCCTCAATCAAGTTCTTTGCAAGGGTTTGGTCTAATGGTGGCAATGCAATGGCTTTGTCTTTATAGAGTTCCACTGATATTCCGCCTGCCCCGAAAAGAATGATGGAGCCAAATATTGGGTCTCTGCTTGCCCCAATTATCACTTCCGGCCCTGTTGATTTCACCATTTGTTGTATGCTTACTCCTTCTATTGAAATGCCTGTTTTTTCTTTTACTCTTTTTTTTAATCCATGGAATGCTTTTATGACTGCGCTTTCGGTTAAAAGGTTTAATTCTATTCCGCCTACATCGGTTTTGTGTGTTATTTTTTTGGAGGAGATTTTCATTGCAACCGGAAAACCGATTTTTTTGGCGTTTTTTACTGCTTCTTTTGCGGTTTTTGCGAAAAGGGTTTCGTTGACTGGAAGACCGTATTGTGCAAGGATTTTTTTGGAATCGTTTTCGTTCATTACAGGAATGTGGTTTTTTTTATAGGAAGAGATTATTTTTTTTATTAGGGCGCTGTCTTTTTTCACTTTAAGGGGTATTTCTTTTGGGGTTTCGTATAAGAGTTTTCTGTTTTCAGAGTAAGAGTACAGGTAGCTGAAGACTTTTACTGCTTCTTCTGGAGTGCTATAGTCTGGCACATTGTTTTTTCTAAAATATTCTCTTGCTTCGTCTACAAAGCTTTCCCCCATCCATGCTGCAAGCACTGGCTTGTTGTATTTTTTGCAGACTTCTATGACGGTTTTTGCTGTTTCCAGTGGTTCGGATATTGCTTGAGGGGCAAAAATGACTATTATGCCGTCAACCTCTTCTTCTCTCGCGATTATTTCCAAGGCTTTGCCATAGCGTGGAGGCAAAGAGTCGCCTAAAATGTCCACTGGATTGTTTCTGCTCCAATGCATTGGCATTTCTTTTTCCAGTTCTGCCATTGCTTTCGGTGAAAGTTTTGCAAGCCTGCACTTGTTTTCTATTATTGCATCTGCAGCCATTACGCCTGGACCGCCAGCGTTTGTTACAACTGCCAGCCTGTTGCCTTTTGGCAATGGCAGTTTTGCCAGTGCTTCAGAGCAATTGAACATGTCTAATATTGTGTCTACACGGATTATGCCTGCGCGCTTGAAGGCAGCGTCAAAAACCTCGCTGTTTCCAGCCATGGAACCAGTGTGGGATATTGCTGCTTTGGCGCTTTCACCGTATTTTCCTGATTTGGCTACAATTATTGGCCTGCTCCTGGAAAAGGCTCTTGCTGCGCTCATGAATTTTCTTGCGTTTTTTATTGTTTCAACATACATTACAATGCATTGCACTTCTGGGTCTGAGGAGAAAAAGTCTATTAGGTCGGAAAAGCCGATGTCAATCATTGCGCCAACCGAGATAAAGTATTTGAAGCCAACCTCTTGTTTTAAAGCCCAGTCAAGGATTCCAGAGCATAGGGCGCCACTCTGGCTTATTAAGGCTATTTTTCCAGGTAAAGCGTTTCTTGTGGCAAAGCTTGCGTTGAGTTTTATGTCTGGTCTTATGAAACCCAAACAGTTTGGTCCCAAGAGAGCGCAATTGTTTTCGTCAATTATTTTTTTTAGTTCTAGTTCTATTTTTTTTCCGTCTTCGCCGATTTCTCCAAAGCCAGCGCTTAAAACCACAAAGGCTTTGGTTCCTTTTGCAATGCATTCTTTTACTATTGATGGCACTGCAATTGCTGGAATTGCTATTATTGCCATTTCCGGTGTTTCAGGTATTTCTTGCACGCTTTTATAGCAGTGGATTCCCATAACGTTTTTTCTTTTTGGGTTTACTGGAAAGATTGTTCCTTCAAAGCCTGAGCCAACCAGGTTTTTCATTAATGCCAAGCCAACGCTGCCGGGGGTGTTGCTTGCGCCTATTACTGCAATGGATTGCGGGTTGAAGAGTTTTTTTAGTTGTTCTTGGTTCACTCAAACACCTTTTTTTAGAGGAAAACTGTTGAATGGTTTTAATGCTTTTCTGTGGTTTTTTTGAAAGTTTTTTCCAGTGTAAGATTTTAATAGTGAAACAAAAATAATAAAACAAATTGCTTTTTTTCAAAGCCTTCTTTTTTGAATTGGTTTTCCCGGCTTGCCTGTCCATTTTTTTGCTTTTTTTTTAAGGGATTGGGTTTGTGCAAGGCGCGCGCGGGACATTTTTCTTTGCCTTTCAATAGCGCTTGCCTGCAATTTTTTTGCAAGGTTTTCGGTTTTTTCTAAAAACTGTTTTGGGTTTCTTGTAGGCACAAACTTTATTCTTGGGTCTCTTGCCATTAGCCTGTCAGAAAAAAGGTCTCCAAAGGCAAAACCTGCACATGGGCTTTCAATCCTTTCAAGGAATCTTTCAGCAGCATGGCTTTTTGTTGCCTTTTCTGGCAAAACCTCTATTCCGTGCCTGCTTGGAATTGCTATCAGTCTTGTTTTTGTCTTTCCAGAAAGGTTTATTTCTTTCACTTTTAGGGCAACTGTTTGTTGTAATTGTCGTACTTTGGATGGATCACTGGAATTGAAGAAAAG
This sequence comes from Candidatus Iainarchaeum sp., assembly GCA_038736825.1. Classification (GTDB taxonomy): domain Archaea; phylum Iainarchaeota; class Iainarchaeia; order Iainarchaeales; family DTGL01; genus JAPLVS01. Next base: position 12,227 of record JAVYME010000021.1, on the reverse strand, counting down.
CGAGGCTATTGTAATGCTTCTCTCTCCCTGAAAGCCTTGGGGCAAAACAGTGTTGTTTAAGGCTTCTTTTATTGTTGCTCTTTCTTTTTTCCAGTGCGGAAAGCTTGTGTTTAACACTTTTTGAATCCATTTTCCCCTAGAAAAAGAGCATTCAATGCAGCCGTGCTCGCAAAAAAGCGCTATTTTTCCAGCAATTCCTGATTTTTCTGCAGCTTGCATGAATTCTTTCATGTATGCTGGAGTTCTTCCAGTAATCACTGCAATCTTAAAGCCTTCAATTGCAAGGCATGCCAGTCTTTCAAATGCAGCACTGTCAAGCTTGAGGTTTTTTGCAAGAGGCCCATCGTAGTCCACTAGAAGGACTTTTTGAATTGGTTCGCTCACAATAGGGAATTGCAGTGGCTTTCTTTTTTAAGCCTTTATTTTCCAATAAATGCGATTGTCTGCATTTTTTGGAGGGCTTAAAGTGTTTTGGAATAAAAAAATGGAAACAATGAAGGTAAGGGAAAGGGAAAAACTGCAATTAAAGAGATTGAAATGGGTGGTTGCAAGGTGTGCAAAAAACCCTTTTTATAAAAAAAGGTTCAAGGAAGCCAATTTTTCTCCTTCAAAGCTGAAAAAAATTTCAGATCTTTCACGGATTCCTTTCACGAGCAAGACAGACTTAAGGGACACTTATCCTTTTGGCATGTTCACAGAGCCATTGCAAAAAATAATAGAGGTTCACGCTTCCTCTGGCACAACCGGAAAGCCAATTGTTGTGGGTTACACTAAAAACGATGTTGAAAAGGTGTGGGCTGAAGTGATGGCTCGCGCTTTCACTGCTGCAAGCGTTACATCTAAAGACATAATCCAAAACGCTTACGGTTATGGCTTGTTCACTGGAGGGCTTGGATTCCATTACGGTGGCTTGAAAATTGGCGCAACAGTGGTGCCAATTGCAACAGGCAACACTGAAAGGCAAATAATGTTAATGCAGGATTTTGGCACTACAGTGCTTTGCTGCACGCCCTCTTATTCCCTTTACCTTTATGGCTCAATGGAGCAAATGAATGTGGACAAAAACAGAATAAAATTGAAGTGCGGTTTGTTTGGCGCTGAGCCTTGGAGCAACAACATGAGAAAAGAAATTGAATCGCGCATGGGAATAAAGGCTTTTGACATGTATGGATTGAGCGAGGTCATAGGGCCAGGGGTTGCAGCAGAATGCGAAAAACAAAACGGATTGCATGTTTTTGACGACCATTTTATTCCGGAAATAATTGATTCAAAGACTGGGGAAGTGCTTGGCCCAGAGGAAGAGGGCGAGCTTGTTTTCACTACAATCACAAAAGAGGGCTTTCCAGTGCTAAGGTATCGCACTAAAGACATTTCAAAGCTTTACTTGGAAAAATGCGAGTGCGGGCGCACTCATCCCAGAATTGAAAGGATTTCTGGCAGAACAGATGACATGCTGATAATCCGTGGAGTGAATGTTTTTCCATCACAAATAGAATCAGTTGTCCTTGAAATGCCGGAATTGGAGCCATTCTACCAGATAACGGTTGACAGGGTTAACAATCTTGACACTCTTGCAGTTGAAATTGAAATGAGCAAAGAATCTTTTGCTAAAAAGAATGAAATTGAGGCAAGCCTTCTCAAAAGGCTTTCCCACAAACTTGAATCAGTATTGCAGATCAAGGCTGACTTGAAACTTGTTGAACCAGGATTGCTGCCAAGAAGCGAGGGAAAAGCAAAACGCGTGATTGACAAGAGGAAAATGTGAATTTTATGGCAATCGATGCAGTTTCGGTTTTGTTTTCTGTTGCTGGCGGGCTCGCGCTTTTCCTTTTCAGCATTAATTTTTTGTCGGATTCCCTTAAGCGGGTTGCAGGCGATCGCTTGAAGGAATTGCTTGGAAAGCTCACAAAAAGCAGGCTGCGAGCTTGTGGCATTGGCGCAATGGTTGTCACAATAATTCAAAGTTCCTCCATGATGATGGTTACACTGATTGGTTTTTTGAATGCAGGCTTGATTGGCCTTGAACAAGCAATTTGGGTGATGTTGGGTGCAGAAATAGGCACCACAATTACAGCGCAAATTGTTGCTTTCCAAATAGGATTGTTTTTCTTTCCTTTAATGGCTGTCGGTTTTTTTATTTCTTTTTTTGCAAAAAAAGAAGCGTACAAGGATTTGGGCAACATTCTTTTCAGTTTTGGATTGCTTTTCCTTGCAATGAACTTGATGTCTTCAGGGGTAAAACCGCTCACAAAAGAGCCTGAAATAGTTTCAATCCTTGCATTTTTTGGCGAAAACCCTCTCTTTGGAGTTTTGGCTGGCGCTGTCTTTACAGGCATAATCCAAAGCTCTTCAGCCACAACTGGGCTGGTGATTGCAATGGGTTCAGCTGGAGCTCTCACGCTTCCAGCCGCTATAGCGTTAACCTTTGGAGCAAACATTGGAACAACAGTTACAGGGCTTTTGGCAGCAATTGGTTCAAGGCTTTCAGCGAAAAGGCTTGCTGTGGCACAAGCAGCAGTCAACATAATCGGCGTTGCCTTGTTTTTTCCATTCATTTCCAATTTTGCTTCCCTTATTGCATTAACCGCTCCAGGAGACATTGCAAGACAGATTGCAAACTCGCACACTGCATTCAACCTAATTGTCACTGCAATAATGCTTCCCTTTTCCGCCTTTCTGGTATGGCTTTCAAAAAAAATCGTTAAAGGCGAAGAGCAAAAAACAGAACAGGGCTTGAAATTTGTCAACAAAAGCATAATGGCAATGCCTGCTGTCGCAATAGGTCAGATTGCCAGGGAAGTGGAGCGCATGGCTGAAATAGCGCTAGAAATGCTAACCCTTTCAAGGAAAGCTCTCGTGGAAGAAAACATGGATAAAGCCATGGCAATTCCTGAAAAAGAAGAATGCCTTGACGAAATAAAAACCAGTCTTTTCTTGATGCTTGAAGAGCTCAGCAAAAGAGAGTTATCCGGAAAACAAAGAAGCGAAGTGGCAATACTCAAAGGGCATGTCATAGACATAGAGCGCGTTGGAGACCATGCAAACAATCTTTTCGAGTTGGCTGAAAGAATGAACAAGAGCAATTCTGTTTTTAGCGCAAAAGAAAAAAGCGAACTGAAAGAATATTTTTTGCTTGCAATAACTGGTTTTGAAGCATGCTCTAAGGCAATAAAAACAAGGGACAAAAAATATTTTGAAACGGTTTTTGAAGTGGAGAAAAAACTGGACAACCTGCAAAGAATCCTTCAAGAAAAACTTGAAACCGGAAAAAAAGCAAAGCCAAGCACTTGCCAGGCATGCCTGTTAGAGGCTGCATTAAACCTTGAAAGGGTAAGCGATCACGCAAAAAACATAGTGCAAACCATAGGGCAAGGGTTTTGAATCACTTGCACAATTCGCCAACCCTTGGCCCATAATATTTTGCATTGGAATGACTTGAAGGCAGGGTTTTAAGTGAAAGCGAATCCCCGCACTTGTAATTGAAATGCTTTCCAGTCTCCCATCTCTTCATGCCAGTCATGTCATAAACAATGCCGTCAACTGCAACCCAGCAAGCACTAGCGCTTTCCAATTGTTGAACTGAAATGCAATTCTTTTGAGTGCCAGAAACAATTGGAGAGGGTGAAAGCACTTCCTTTTTTTGCTCTGGGTTTTGCTGGGATTGAACACTGCAACCGCTTGCGAAAACAAGAAAGCCCAAAAAAGCCAAAAGGAGTGCTTTCATTTTTTCACCTTGAAAATCCCAGCCTGAAGGCTTTAAGGTTGGTTTCTGCAATTTCTTTTTTTGAAGAAAAGGCTTCTTGGATTGCTGTTTCAAGGAGTTCTTTCCTTAACCCAATGGCTTTAACGCTTGCTCCAAGCAAAACCATGTTTTCTGAAAGAGCACTGCCTGCTTTTTCCGCCAACAGCCTTGAATCAATCAAGCAGCCTTTAAGGCGCTTTATTTCTGCCAATACTGTGTTTTCATCGTATTCAATGTTGGGCAGTTTTTTTGAAGCTGAAACCAGTAAACCGTTTTTTTTCAAATAATGTGCGTGCCTTAGCGCTTCAAGTGGTTCCATTGAAAGCACTAAATCCGCTTCCCCTACAGGAATTATTGGGGAGAATATTTTTTTTCTGGAAAGCCTGAGGTGTGCGTAAACAGAGCCGCCGCGCTGGCTCATGCCGTGAACTTCAGCTTGCTTGAAGAAAAAGCCTTCTTTTTGTGCCGCCATTACAATAATGCGGGAAATCGTGAGAATGCCTTGCCCTCCAACCCCGCACAAAACAATGTCTTTTTTCATTTAAACCCCTTTTTTCAAGGATTGAATGCATGCACGCCTGGAAATTATGACTGAAATTCCTTTATGTGAAAATTCTTCCCTTAAAATTTTCACGTTTTCTTCGTGTTTTGCAGGCAATGGCTCTATTATGCGGATTCTCTCCCTTGGAACGCCAAGCCCTGCAACCAACTCGCTCAAGGAATCGCCTTTAACCATTGTTTCCTGCCCGCCAGTCATTGCCACAGTGCCATTGTCAAGAATGACAAGTTTAATGTTGTTGTTGTGCTTTGCAGCTTCAACAAGTGCAGGCATTCCGCCATGCACAAAAGTGGAATCACCTATAACGCCAACAGCTGGCTCTGCTCCAGCTATTGATGCTCCGCGCGCAAGGTTTACGGCAGAACCCATGCAAATGCAAGAGCCTATTGCAGTGAATGGTGGCAGTGCACCCAAAGTGTAACAGCCAATGTCTCCAAAAACCATTATTTTTGAATCATTTTTTGCTTCATTTAGTGCACGATACAAGTCTGCATGCGGACAGCCAGCGCAAAACTGTGGCGGCCTTAAAGGAAGGGTAATTTTTACTTTAATGGATTGCATTATTTTTATTCCAAGGGCTTTTTTGGTTTTTTCCGGAGTCAGTTCGCCTGTTAAGGGAATGTGCCCTGAAAGCTTTCCAGTGATTTTTTTGGTTTTCCAGTCCACTATGGAGCGAATTTTTTCCTCTATATATGGACAGCCTTCCTCCAATACAAGGATTTCCTTAAAGGTTGAAAGAAATTTTTTGATTTTTTTTTCAGGCAAGGGATAGGTTGAAATCTTAAAAAAAGAAATTTTTGAACCCAATTCAAAAAAATAATTGCAGGCATTTCCAGCGCATACAATGCATTTTTTTCCCTTGCGTTTCCTTGACTGGTTGAACTTGCTTTTTTCAGATTCTCTTAAAAGCAGGGCTTGCTTTTCCAAAAGTTTTTGGAATTGGGTTCGCGCGTTTCCAGGCAATAAAACCCATTCCTTGCACGCCATTCTTGCATCCAACTCGTTTTGCTTTCTTTGCTTTGCAGTATTAATGCTTTCCCTTGCATGCGAAAGCCTTGTCACCAAGCGAATTGACACTGGAATGCCGAGTTTTTCAGACAAGTCAAAGGCTTGCAAAGCCATGTCATAGGCTTCTTGGGCTGTTGCCGGCTCAAAAAAGAAAACTTTTGCAAATTCTGCCAAATGCCTTGAATCCTGTTCGTTTTGCGAGGAATGCATGCTTGGATCGTCTGCAACCGCGACAACCAATCCGCCCTTTATTCCGGAAATTGCTGAATTCACAAAGGCATCCATTGCAACATTCAAGCCCACATGCTTCATTGAAACAAGCGCTCTTTTTCCAGCAAAAGAAACCCCGAGTGCTGCCTCAAAAGCGGTTTTTTCATTAGAGCACCATTCAGCATGAATGCCGAATTTTTCCCTGTTTTTTATTAGAAATTCGGTTATTTCAGTGCTTGGAGTGCCAGGGTAAGCGAAAGCAGCAGAAATGCCGGCATGCACTGCTCCCAAGGCAAGCGCTTCATCCCCTAAAACAATTTCCTTCATTTCAATTCTTCCATTAATTTTGAAAGCTTTTCAAGCCCTAAATCAATTGCTTGCTCTGGAACAGCATAGGATATCCTGAAATGGCCTTTTCTTCCAAAGCCCCTTCCAGGGGTTAAAAGCACTAGTTTTTCAGCTGCTTTTTCAATAAATTCAATTTCGTCAGGCAAAGGGCTTTCTGGAAAAAAATAAAATGCTCCTTTGGGCATTTCAAAAGAATAGCCTGCTTTTTTTAATTCTCTTGCAATTTTGTCCCTGCGGTTTTTATAAACTTCAATTTTCACTCTTGAATCCAGCACATCTGCAACCGCTTTCTGCAAAAGCGCTGGCGCATTCACGAAACCCAAAACCCTTGTCGAAAAAGCCAGTTTTTCCGCAATCCTTGAATCATCTATTTCAGGGTTTACTGCAATATAGCCAATTCGTTCACCTGGAATGCCAAGCGATTTTGACCAAGAATAAACCATGAAAGAATTAGAATAATAGGGCACAATGCTTGGCGCTTGACAGTCAAAAACTATTTCCCTGTAAGGTTCATCTGACAAAACATAAATTTGCGAGCCAAACTCTTTTTGCTTTTCCTCCAAAAGCCCAGCCAGTTTTTTCAATTCTTTTTTTTCATACACTTTGCCGGTTGGATTGTTGGGCGAATTAATGATTAAAGCGCGGGTTTTCCTGGAAAGCTTTGAATTTATTTCCTCAAAATCCAGGGTGAAATCCTTTTTTGTTTTTGCCACAACCGGCTTTCCGCCATGGTTTTCTATGTAAAACCAGTACTCGCAAAAATAAGGCTCCAACAACAAAACCTCTTCACCCTTATTGAGAACTGTTTTAAGAATTGTGTTCATTGCGCCAGCGGCTCCAACAGACATGCAAACATTTTGCATTTTAAAAGCAACTCCATAGTGCTCTGCAAGCCAAAAAGCAATTTTTTCCCTTACCTCTGGAAAACCAGCGTTAGGCATATAACGATGCAAGTATTTATCTCCAGCGTGAACTTTTAACGCTTCAATGAATTCCTTTGGTGGTTCAAGGTTGGGATTGCCAATGGAAAAATCAGCAATTGCATTCACTCCATGCTTTTTCTGCAATTCCAAGCCTTTTTCAAACATTCGCCTAATCCAAGAAGAATTCTTTTCCGCAACCTCAATGTATCGAGCAATCGGCATTCCAAAATTTAAGCAGATTAAGGCTTAAAAAAGATTGGTTTATTTTTTTCTCGTGGTTATAAGAAAACCCAACGCAAGAGACAGCAATGCAGCCATTAAAACCCTGAACTCGTTTGGAAGGCTAAAAGTGACAGTGTGCGCTGGAAGCCAAAACAGCAAAACAGTCAAAGGAATGCTCTTAAACCAAGCCTTTTTATCCAATTCCTCAGCGAACTCCACAGTTGAAACAAGCCGTTTCCTTTCAATCACTTTATTGAAATATTCGTGCACTAGCATCATAGGCCAAGCATAAAGCGCCAAAATGTTAATCCACAAACTAGTGGAAAACGCCAAAAACAAGGGCCCCAAATCAGGCCACAAGCCTTTTTCTGTAACAAAGGCAACGCCGGCGCTAAACAATGGAAAAACTATTGCAAACCAAACCCCAAACAATCCCCAAACAATGGTTTTCAAATGCCAATCCTTAAAATTCCATTTTCCAGTTGCCTTTCTTATTTTCACAAATTCGCCAAAGGTTGCAAGGACAGCAAACTTCAAAAAACCCATTGGCAAAGGAAATGCGGTTGTAAGCGCAATGAAAGCGTCAAGATTGAAAGCAATCAAACCCAAAACCGTTAAAAGATAGATTACTGCCAAAACATCAATTATTTTTGTGTTCGCGTTTTTCATGCAAAAAATAGGCTGTAAAGCCTTAAATATTTTGCTTTTGGGTTTTCGGTTTTGAAAACAAAAACATTGCAATTATGCCAGTTATTATTACAACAAAAACTGTTTCAAATATTTTGACGTCATGAATGGAAAACACAAATATTGTTGTAAGGATTATTCCAGCCACGGAAAGCAATGGAATCTTGAAAAAAGAAATTGGAACCTTGAAAGGCCTTTCTTTTTCAGGAAGGGAAAACCTTAGCTTTATCATTGAAAGGTTTATTATTATGAAAATTATGAAAAGCGCTAAATCCACTGCGCTTGCCACAAAACCTATTGTGCCAATTGCAAGAAACACTGTTGAAAGAGCACCAGTTGCAATCACTGCAACCCAAGGCGTTCCATTGGCTGAAACAAGGCTTAAGGCTTTTGGCATTGCATTTTCCTTGCTAATGCCATACAATAACCTTGAAGCAGCAAGCAACACCAATAAAACCGTGTTTGCTGTGGCAAAAAGCGCTATTATTGAAAGAAAATAGAATGCCTGGCTTCCCATTGCGGTTTGAGCAACTGTTGCAAGCGGGCTTTCAGATTGCGCGAGCGCTTTAGCACCGGCAATGCTTACCGCTGAAACCGAGACAAGAATGTAAAGAATTGTGGAACCAATAATGGACAACAAGAGCGCTTTTGGCATCACATTTTTAGAATCAATTGTTTCCTCTGAAAATCGAACCATTTCCTCAAATCCAAGGAATGCAAAAAAGACAATAATGGTTCCGCCAAGCACTCCTTGAATGGATGGAATTTCAGTGAAATCAAAAGAGAAAATATGCGGAGCCCCCAAAAAAATTATGAAGAGGAGCCCGCTTGCCTCAATCAAAGTAATTATTGAACCCAGTTTTGCAGAAAATTTCACGCCTAAAAGGATTATTATTGAAGAAACAACAATTATTGTGATTGCACCATAAATCCAGGAAATGGAAAAAAAAGCACCAAAATACCCGCCAAAACCAATTGCAACAGTGGTTGCACCCAAAACAGAAGCAAAAATAACAAGCCAGCCAACAAGAAAAGCAGCTTTTTCTCCAAAAGCACGCCTTACATACTCGTATTCAGCTGAAGCCTCAGGATACATGGAACTCAATTCAGCATAACTCAGCCCAGTAAGAATTGCAATTAGTGCACCAAAAGCAAAACTCATCCAAACAGCATTGCCTGCAACAGCAGCACCTGCACCAATAAGGGCATAAATTCCAGCACCCAAAATAATGCCCACACCGCAAAGCGTTAATTCCAATAAGGAAAGCGCTCTATTTAAAGGCATACAAAAAAATAGAAAGGCTGGATTTTTAAAAGGAATTCCTTAACCCTTATGCTTTTTCCTTCCAGTAATCAAAACCACTGCAAGCGCTATTATTGCTGTTAGTATTGCTGGAATTTCTGGGGTTTGCATTTCTGGTGCCAGCATTCCTACAGTTATATTGGTTGTTTTCGGGCAATTAGTGCAATCTGGGTGCTGGTTTCCGCTTGCATTCACAATCATTGCCTTCACCAAGTACACGCCTGAAGGCAGCAATGGCGCTGTAATTGTGTTTCCACAGATTCCTGATAGAGAATGCAGCAACTTGTTGTCTTTGTCAAAAATTTCAATTTTAGTCGGCATTCCAGTTTTAGTGCAATTAACAGTAATAAGAGCAGTTTTACTTGGATCGCTTGGATTGGTTGCCTTCAAACCACTAATTAGTGGTTGTTGTTTGGCTATAACCAGTTTATCTTTTGAACCACTAGCGCCAAACTGGTCTGTGGCAGTCAAGGTAACAGTATACTCGCCCTCAATACTGTATTGGTGAGTGGGACTCTCTTGAGAACTAGTCTGCCCATCTCCAAAACTCCAAAAATAACTCGAAATAGCATGCCCATCTGGATCAACAGTTTTATTAACAAACTTTATAGTCAAAGGAATAAAACCAGTAGGCGGACTGGGAATCATGTCAAAATCAACAATTGGAGGATTATTAATCACTTGAATGTTCTTTTCAGCAAAAGACTCCACTCCATCCGGGTTAACCACAGACAATTTTATAGTGAAACTTCCAGGATTTGCATAAGTGTAAGCGCCAGGCAGAACATCACTATTAAAAGTTGCATCAACCACTCCATCGCCATCATAATCCCACCTATAAGACAACTGGTTTGATGCAAACTTGTCATCAGTAGTGCCAACCGCATTAATAGTTATATTACAAGGCAAAGTGCAAGAATCCGGAGCATTAATAACAGTATTCCTAGAACGAGTCAATTCGTGCGTAGTACCATTATCCGGCAAACGCGTCTCCCCAGTCAAACCAACCGTTACAACCTTCAACCTTATAGACTGCTGACTGCCAGGCAACAAAGTCAAATTGAAAGTCTTAGAATTGCCAGCAAAAACCCCATTATAAAACCATTCATACGACAAACAAGCACTACCCCCACAACTCAAACCATAAGGATCCATAGAAAGACTAGCATCCAACAAAACCGTAGAACCAGGCACAAGCGCAGGCGGAGAAACAGAAAAATCCGCCTTCGGTTGACACTTACCATTCAAACAACCAAAAGGACAGTTTACGGTTTCAGTGGAACTGCCAGTGCATTGCCCGTTCTGACAAGAACCAGTGCAAGTTCGCTGCTTTGCAGTCTTAGCAGCATTGCAAACCCAAGCACTACAAGAAACAGAATCACACTTTTGAACCTCATAAAGCCAGCCCTCACAACTATCATAACGCCAAACATTCCCATTCCGGCACAAATTCTCCTGAGTACAAGAAGGCGGTTCCTCTTGACATTGAGAGTCATCGCACCCTCCAGGACACCACATTACTCTACAATCCTTTCCTAAGCACCAAAAATCGTCACAATTTGGCCCAATAGCATAACAAACAGAGTCACAAATTGCTGCTTCAGGGCAGGCACATTTTTGATTCCAACAAACACGCCCACTATTATCGCAAGCATCTCCAGTGCCCCAACCAAAAACAAATGGTAAAAAAAACAAGAAAACTAACAAAAACTGAAATTTAAAATTTTTTGCCATGGTAAAACCTTTAAAATATGAAACTAATTGAAACATTTATAATTTTAAAGTTATTGCTTCTTTTTCTTTTGTTTTTTTGGGTGATATGAGTGTTGGTTTTTTTAGAAAACAAAAGGATTAAACTCTTTCTTTTTTTCTTGGCTTTTTTTATTCTGTTTTTTGCTGTATTTTATTTTTTGTTTTTAAGCCAGCGCCCTTCACCAACACCAAAACAAAAACTTTTTTTGGAAAAAAATGTTAGAGAAGAAATTGTGGTATTTACCATTGAAAATGGCAGTTTAATGCCAGCTTCTTTTGTTGTTCCAGTTTATGTTTTTGTCACTCCAAAAATTGTGAATAAGGACAGTCAAGCACATACAATAAATTTTTTAAGAAAAAAGGCTCTTGCTAGCGACTATGAAAATGTTGATTCTTTTTCCATTAAACCAAACAGTGAACTATTAACCGACAAAATAATAACAAATTACCCGCTTTCAAGTGAAGAACTTGAAAAAACAAAAAAAGCGCTTTCACCAAAAGAATTTGAAGGCATTATTTGGAGTGAGCCTTGGGAATATCTATTGGCTTGTATTACTTGCACTGGAGGCAACACCCAAGCAAAGATAAGCTTGGAAATGCCTTCCGAGAAAAGTTGATTTTTCTAATTTTTTGCTGATTTTTTTTAGGCTGCACTAGAAGTGAAGTTGTTAACAGGCGCTTATGCTTCTATGATTTTTTTCATGTCTACTTTTCTAATGCTGATTTCAAAACTGCCTGCGGCTTTTCCGCTGATGAGTTGTCCTGCTAGTGGTGTAAAGCCAGTGCTGGTGACTGAAACCCTGATGTGTGAAGTTAATTTGCCTTTTTGTTTTTGGATTTTTCCGCTTATGGCGTTGACTTCGAATGGGTTGACGAATTTCATTTTGTCCACTCCGCCGCCGGAGGAAGTGGAGAGAAGCTCGAATTCTTTTATGCGCCCAGAACAGCTTACAAGAAAACCATAATCTATTCCTTTTTCGTCGGCTATTTTTTGCAAGCCTTCCATTATGTCTGCACCGTCTCCAAGCTTTAGAACGCAGGTTGTTTCAGCCATGCAATCACCCCATTGCACTTTGCGGTTTTTTTTGAATGCTAGCAAAAGTGCTCAAAATAAACTATAACTTCAATCAGTATTTAAATCATTCTTAAAAGCGGCATTTTTAAAAATTGTTATTTTTTGATTTTGCGGATTTCCGAAACAAAATCCCGAGCATTTTTGAGGATGGCCCTGTTGAGTAACCGGATGGTTTCCATTTGCAGCGGGACGAGGGGATCGTCGCTTAGGATGACATTGACTTGCCTTTTGACGTCTTCGCTAACTTCGGGGTCCTTCAAATCTTCCTGGATTAAATGCCGGCAAATTCTGAGCACGTTGCGAAAATACTCGATCCCCTCATGAATGATGGCGTTTATCTGGGCAACGGATACGGCGCTCTGTTGGCTGATGCAGGGATTGAAATTGCAGAAGCAGCG
>JAVYME010000020.1:0-23468 GCA_038736825.1 Candidatus Iainarchaeum sp. | reverse complement strand
TGACCGTGAAAAGGAAATCCTTGCATTCAAGCCAGTCCCTTATTACGAATTGCAGGCAACCTTTGAAAAGGACGGGGAAACCTTTATTGCATTTCACAAAGAAGGCCGTTTTTGGGAAAAAGAAAAAGCCGAAATGGCTTTCTCAAAAAAAGCAGACTATGGAACAATTGTGTCTGTTTCAAAATCTGAAAAGAAAATTTCAAAACCTCTTCCCTTTAACACGACAACCTTTTTGAGGGCAGCCACTGCAATAGGTTTTTCGGCAGCAGGTGCAATGTCCATTGCTGAAACCCTTTACCAGCGCGGTCTTATTTCCTATCCGCGCACTGATAACACTGTTTTCCCGCCAAGCATAAACATTAGGAAAATATTGGAGTTGCTCTTGAGAGTGGATGAATTTTACAAGGATGCTGAAGAGCTTCTTGCAAAGAAAAGCCTTGTTCCTTCCAGTGGAGCCAAGCCAACCAAGGATCACCCCCCAATTCATCCAGTGGACTTTCCAAAAGAAAAACTATCCAGCCAGGAATGGAAAATTTACGAGCTTGTGTCAAGAAGGTTTTTTGCAGTTCTCAGCGAAGATGCTGTGGTGGAAAACATTAGCGCCGAAATAGATCTTGCAGGCGAACCCTATATGGCAAGAGGCCAGCGTTATCTGGAGTTGGGCTGGAAAAAATTTTATCCGTATAGCAAGGCAAGCGAGGTTTTGCTTCCAAGTCTTTCGCCCGGCGAAAAAGTGAAATTGCTTTCACTGGATTTCCTTTCAAAGGAAACAAAGCCGCCTGCAAGGTATTCTCAGGGCACGCTGATTAAAACCATGGCTGATTTGGGTCTTGGCACAAAATCCACAAGGCATGAAACCATACAAAAGCTGTATTCAAGGCATTATATTAGTGGTTCAAAAGCAATAGAGCCTAACAAGATTGCTTTTGCAGTAATAGATTCACTTGAACGGTTTGATGGCATGATAGTGAAGCCTAAAATGACTTCAGAGCTTGAAAAAGAAATGGATGAGATAGCTGCAGGCAAAAAGACAAAAAAACAGGTTGTGGATGATTCTCGAGCCATGCTTTTGTCAGCATTAAAAGAACTGCTCAAGAACAAGGAAGAGATTGGCATTGCATTGCGCTCTGCTCTTCGCGAGGACAATCACAAGTTTCCTTGCACTCGCGAGGGCTGCAAGGGAATGCTTTTGGTTCGCACTGGCAGGACGGGCAAGCGGTTTTTGGGGTGCACTGAATACCCTAAGTGCACTAACACTTTTCCGTTGCCACAAAAGGGTGTTGTTTCAGCAACAGGGAAAGAGTGTGAGCATTGCGGTCACCCAATGATTTCTGTAAAGAATGGACGCTATTCTTTCAAAATGTGCATTCACCCTGAATGCAAGAGCAAAGAGGAGTGGAAGAACAAGAATGCAAAAAAGAAAAAAAAGGAATAATCTTGTCTTGGCTTTTGCCTGCATTTTTTTTGTGCTTTTGCAGGGCTGTTCAGAGGAGCATTTTCAAGCAAACGGCGTTAAGTCCTTTTCTGAAGGCGTCAGAGAACTTGAATCAATTTATGCAAAGGGCGGAATTTCTGCAAGTGAAATTCAGCGAATTGATTCCAGCGAGCTTTTTGATGAAAAGGAGATTGCCTCCTTTTCTGGAAAACTTTCAGGCATAAGCTTTGAAATAGAGTCTTTAAAGGTTAATGCTGCAAGTGTGCAAAACTTGCGGGAAAGGGAAGCACTTCTTTCTCTTTTATTGGTTGAAAAATCCAGAATTGATTACTTAAAGGCATTGGCTGAATTCAAGGAAACTGGTTTGTTCAGGGAAGCTGCAAGGCAACTGGATTCTTTTGATTTTAATGCGATTAAAGCCATTGATGGAAAATCTTGCCCTGAAATTCCAGAAAAATTTTTTGAAAAATATTCGGCTGCTGATCTGTCCAATGAAAAACTTAAAGCTGATTTGCAGGCCTTCACTGAATCGTTTCCTGAATTTGTTCAATCCTCAAAAATTTCTGAAAAAACCCCGCGCTTTCAATCCACTTGGGTTGCTGAATTTGCAGAGCTTTCTTTGATTGCTTCAAGGGGTTGCGGGCTTTTGAAAGAGGCAACCGAGTTGCTTTCAATAATTGAAGCGGCTGCTGGAGAGCAAAGCGTTTGCCTCAACTTAAAGCTGATTGGAGAAAAAACTTTGGAATTCAATGCGCTTGTTCTCAAAATTGACTCTTTTGTTGATCGAACAGAGTCTTTTGAGGGTTTTGCTTTTGATGCTGGTTTTCTTAAAGCAGAAAAGCAAGCCTTGCTTTCTGTTGCAGAAGAGCTTTCTGCAATTCAGAGTCAGATGGAACTAGAGTGCGGTTAAAGCTTTTTTAAAAATTTTAAAAAAATAGTGAATAAAGGAGAATAAAGAAAGGAGGGCGTGGGTGAGAAATTTGTGAATATTTAAGAGGAGGGTTCAAAAATCCAGTTCAAGACTGGTACAGGTAAAGCCTGGTGAGCCGCCCTCCTCTTTCATCCGTGCATTTTTTGGATGAATCCCTCCTGGAATTAAACAATAATAAAATGCTTTTGATATTTAAATAAATTCACAAAATAATGATGTCCAAAAAGAACATTTAAATAGGTTTTTAATGTTCTTTTATAATAGTGTGAAGTGGTTTTTTTGTCAGTAAAGATGAAAATAGATGATAAGGTGCGCCTTGCGGTTTTAGAAGCGCTTTTGCAAAAGAATTCTGTGAAACCAGACCTCAAAAGGCTGAAACAACACACCGGACTGCATAAAGCCACAATAAAGAGCTCCCTTGACTTTCTTGAAAGGCAGGGCGTGATTTCAGGCTATGGTCCAAAAGTGAATTTCAGAAAGCTTGGTTTCAATCTGGAAGTTACCACGCTTTTCCAGGCAGACCTTTCAAAGAAAAGCATTTTTGAGGATTTAATAAAAAAGGCAGAATCCGACCCACACTTGTACTGGTTTTCAGGAATGCTTGGCTCAAGCAACTGGAATCTTGTCATGAGGCAGGTTTATCGCGATGTGGAATCATACAGAAGGCATTTTGAAGAGCACTATTTCAAGGGCATTCCTTCAATTTATGATTTTATCAAGGACAGGCAGATTTTGTTCACAACAGAGCCAGTTTACAAGGCAACCTCCAGGACTAATTCCATAATCGAAAGCATTTTGGTTGAAAGAGGGCTCAAATGAAGGCGGAAAAATGGCTGAAATAGAAATTGATTTTTCTAAAAGCCTTGAAGAAAATGCTTCAATTTATTTTAGAAAGGCAAAGGAAGCAAAGGCAAAAGCCGAGCGCATAAGAGCGGCAATAACTGAAACTGAAAAAAGACTTTCAAGGGAAAAAGAAGACAAAACAGAAAAAAAGCCAGAGATTTTCAGAAAAAGGCAAAAAGAATGGTTTGAAAAGTTCAGGTGGTTCTATTCAAGTGACGGCTTTCTTGTAATCGGTGGAAGGGACGCGCACAGCAATGAGGTGATTGTGAAAAAGCACATGGAAAAAGGAGACCTCTACTTTCATGCTGACATTCAAGGGGCACCGCACTGCATTTTGAAGGCTGGAGGGCAGCCAGTGCCGGAACAGTCTCTTCAAGAAGCCGCGGTTTTTGCAGCAGTTTTCAGCAAGGCATGGAATTCTGGAATTTCAAATGCCGATGTTTATTGCGTGAAACCAGAACAGGTTTCAAAAAAAGCGCCAGCCGGTGAATCAATTGGCACTGGAGCGTTCATGATTTATGGCAACAGGCAATGGTTCAGGAAAACCCCGCTCAGGGCTGCTGTTGGCATAGATTCCGCTGGCCGCCTAATCTGTGCGCCTGAAAGCGCGGTTAAAAAGCATTCTGCCTTTGCCTTGGTTATTTTGCCAGGCCAAGAAAAAAAGAGCGAGATTGCGAAAAGGCTCAAAAGCATTATGGAGAAAAAATATGGAGTTAGCGGTATACATTTGGATGAGTTTATTGCAGTATTGCCGTCTGGGGAAAGCAGAATAGAAGCAAACCCTTAAAAAGCCTTTGATTAAAAAATACTGTAAATGGCTAAAAAGTTTAAACGGTGTTTTTTTGCCTGAAAAGGAAATCCATTTGAAGGTTCAAGACTCAGACCCAATGCATGTCGGCAGAAACATTGTAACACTGGACAGGATTTCAAAAAACGCACTGGGCGTAACAAGCGGTGACATTGCAGAAATACGCGGTCCCGTGAGAAGCACAGCCGCAGTAATATGGCCCGCGCGCAGCGAAGACGAAGGCAAAGGCATTATTAGAATGGATTCCTTCATAAGACACAACTGCGGAGTCGGCCTTGGAGATTCAGTGATTGTGCGCAAAGCAGATTACAAAGACGCAAAAGAAGTAATCTTGGCTCCAACACAAGAAATAAGAATCATTGCATCAGGCTACAATCGCATACTCAAAAAAAGCTTTTTGGGGCGCCCAATAGTGCAAGGCGACAATGTCTGGATAAGCGTTTTTGGCTCAGGCTTTGTTTACCGCGTAGTAGGCACAAAACCAAAAGGCATTGTAAAAGTCACAGATTTCACTAATTTTGTCCTCAAAGAAAAACCAGTAAAAGAAGGCATTGAAGGCATTCCAACCATTGCATACGAAGACATAGGCGGCCTCAAAGATCAAGTTCAAAAGGTAAGGGAAATGGTTGAACTGCCAATGAAGCATCCAGAGCTTTTCAGAAAACTTGGAATTGTTCCACCAAAAGGAATTCTCTTGTTTGGACCGCCAGGCACTGGAAAAACCCTGATGGCTAAAGCAGTTGCAAGTGAAACCAATGCACATTTCATTAGCGTTAACGCTCCAGAAGTAATGAGCAAGTTTGTGGGAGAAGCAGAAGAACGCTTGCGCGGCATGTTCAAAGAAGCCGAAGAAAACGCGCCAAGCATAATTTTCATAGACGAAATAGACGCAATAGCCCCAAAAAGAGACGAAGTTGTAGGCGAGGTTGAAAGAAGGGTTGTCGCACAACTATTAGCCTTAATGGACGGCCTTGAAGCAAGAGGCAACGTAATAGTAATGGCAGCAACAAACAGGGTCAACTCGCTAGATGAAGCGCTTCGCAGGCCAGGGCGCTTTGACAGAGAAATAGAGTTCGGCATTCCGGACAGAAAAGAAAGAAAAGAAATACTGCTAATTCACACAAGAGGAATGCCGCTAGCAAAAGACGTTGACTTGGACTACTTTGCAAGCATCACTCACGGTTTTGTTGGCGCAGACCTGGAAGCATTATGCAAAGAATCAGCAATGAAAGCATTAAGACGCTATCTGCCAGAAATAGACCTTGAAGCAGAAGAAATACCGCAAGAAGTGTTAGAAAAACTTGAAATAAACAAAAAAGACTTTTTAGAAGGACTAAAAGACGTGCAACCCTCAGCCCTAAGAGAAGTTTCAGTTCAAATACCAAAAGTAAAATGGAAAGACATTGGCGGCCTTGAAGAAGAAAAAGAAGAGCTAATGCAAGCAGTTGAATGGCCATTAAAATACCCGGATGCCTTCAACGAAATGGGAATAAAACCCCCAAAAGGAATACTCCTTTATGGGCCACCGGGCTGTGGCAAAACACTCATTGCAAAGGCAGTTGCAAATGAAAGCGAAGCAAACTTTATTTCCATAAAAGGCCCAGAACTCTTGTCCATGTGGGTTGGAGAAAGCGAGCGCGCTGTTAGAAAGATTTTCCGCAAAGCAAGACAAGCAGCCCCAGTAATAGTATTCTTTGATGAAATTGACTCTATTGCTGGCAAAAGAGGAAGAGACTTTGACTCTGGCGTAGGCAATCGCGTGCTAGACCAGATTTTGACAGAACTTGACGGCTTAGAAGTGCTAAAAAACGTTGTTTTTATGGCTGCAACAAACCGCCCAGACCTTGTTGACAAAGCATTGCTCAGGCCGGGCAGAATAGACAAAATGATTGAAATAAAAGCTCCAACCCTTAAAGGAAGAGAACAAATCCTTAAAGTGCACACTCAAAACGTTCCACTTGCAAAAGAGGTTTCATTGAAAAAACTTGCAGAACAAACTGAAGGATTTAGTGGCGCAGACTTGGAAAGCCTTGTAAGAGAAGCAGCAATGGCTGCATTGAAAGAAAACCGCATGAAAAAAACCGAAGTAAAACAATCCCACTTTGAAAAAGCACTAGCCAAACTGAGCCCGTCAATAACTCCAAAAGTCCAAAAATCATACGGGGAATTCAAGGAACACTTGGCTGATTTCACTCCAAGCTATGTTGGATGAAAAAACATCCAAAAGCCATCTTTTTCTTAGAATCCAAGCAAGTGGGGAAGCATTGGAAGAACAAAAATGAAAAAAAACGGTATTGAGATTGCTCCAAGCCAAGCCATAGCATTCCATGAAATAACTTTGCTTCCATCAAGTGGCGGAATTGGAATAAGGTTAAAAAACGCAAGGAAAAAATTTATTTGAGAAACCGTTATAAGCAATTCCAAAAGATAAGGGTGAAGACCCATAAAGACAATTGCATAAAGCCAAAAAACAAAAAAAACAATTCCAACCAATATATTGGTTGCAGGACCAGAAATGGAAATCAAGCCATTCTGTTTTCTTGAAATATGCGGTCCATAAATGTAAACAGCCCCTGGCGCTGCAAACAAAAACCTGCCAAAACTAAGCAAGGGAAGCGCAATAGAAAGAACAAGCCCCCAAGTCCAAGCCCTAAACTCAGCATAACAACCAAATTTTCTTGCAATTTGCCTGTGCGCTAGCTCGTGAAAAACAAAAGCAGTTCCAACTGCAACAAAACTAATTGGCAAAAAATACAAAAAATCAACAATTCTCAGAAACCCTGGCCCCAAAACAAATGCAAAGGCAATGCTAATGGTAAACCAGCTTATCAGCAAATCATTTCTTTCCCTTTCACTCATGCCCTTGGGCTCAAAATAGTCTTCCATTAAGTAAAAGAAAGCCGCAACCGTTAAAAACTTTTTTAGCAGAAAAGACAATTCTGGTGGAACTGAACGGATTTTAAGGAATAACCAAGCAAAAAAGGGAAAGAATTAAAACAATTCCAAGCCTCTTACACTTAATGCCGAAAAAGCCAGAAAGGCTTTCATTAAACGCAATTCAGAACTTTCCAAAAAAGCAGGCAATTCTATTTATTGCGCTAGCTTTTCTTTTAATGCTTTCACTGGCAGGGCTTTTTTTGCAATTTCAACAAATTGAATCCCTTAAAAATGAAAAAGCAGCCCTTTTTGCCGAAAAATCATCTTTAGATTCAAATTTTCGCGAGTTCAAGTTAAAGTCTGAACAAAAGATTTCCTCTCTGGAAACCCTTAACAATGAAAAGGCAAAAGAAATAATTTTGCTTAAAGAGCGCCTTTTGAATCTCGAAATTGACTATAACAAGCTAGCTCAATCAAAGCAATCCCTTAGCGAAGAATTTTTGCTCTTGAAGGATGAATCCCTGCAAACAATAAAAAGCATTGAAGAGTTTGAAAGAAAAATAGAGAAATCCATTGAATGGTTTCAGGAAAACTCTTTGCTTGGCACTTCTGACAACCAAAAGGCAGCAAGGGATTGGCTTGAAAAAAAGTGTTTTTCAATTGGGCGCCAGGACTGTTCGATTCAAACAGCCTGCATTTACTTGGTGAATTCTTCAAATGGCTTTTTGGGATTGGATTATATTGAGGACAGCGGTGACAAGCTCACTTCAATTGAGGATTTTTTGAAAAGAAAAGGAGGTGATTGCGAGGATTTTGCTCTTTTTTTCAAGGCTGAATTAAACTATTTCCTTGAAAAGTGCAGTAACCCCTTTCCAGAAAACATAAGGATTGAGGGTTGGGTGAAAGCAGAAAACCCTAATGTGTTTTACAGGATAGACAGTATGGGGCAATGGTATTTGCCTGGTGCAAAACCAGCAGTTTTAAAGCAAGGCCATGTTTTTCCAGCACTAGTGTGCGGGCAAATATATGATTTCAGGAGAGAAAAGGTTGGGGGGCATTGCGTGGTTGCCCTAACTAAAAAAAAGATTTCCTCGGTTTTCGAGATTTTTGCTCTTCTCGATGGCTCGCCTTTAATAGAGCCCCAGGACGGCTCTTTTCTTGGTAACATCAACGAGGCTTCTTCAGGGGTTTACTTGAATGCTCCAAGTGACAAAACAAAGCATGATTCCTTTATTTACTGGGTTGTAACGGATAATGATTTCTATATGTTTGACGAGGAAAAAGCTGAATGGGCAGGTTATGCTTTTTTTTCCGAAAAACTTGCCTTTCTAAAGAAAAGGCTTAAAGCACTAGTGGATTGATTTTCAGGTTTTTCACAAAAAGAAAACAAGGCATGCTATTGAAAGCAAGAACAGAATTACTGCAATCGCCCTATTATAATACGCCACTAGTGCAATCACTGCCAGTGCAAGCACTGCTTGTATTGCCATTTCTTCAGCCTTAATCATTACAAAGAAGCCCAAAATTGTTCCAAAAGCCAGAATAATGAAAAAGAATGCTGCAAAATTTGAAACCTTTTTCCCTGCATCCCCCATCAGCTTTTGAAAGAATTGGTCAACACTGTCAGGTGTTTTTGGTTTTGGTGCAGGAGCTGGTTGCGCATCAGCCATGAATATTTTTGTGCACGCGCAAGTTTAAATATTTTGCCTTCCGAACCCCTCAGGGCTCGGAAGCGCTTTTTTGTTGTGTTGATTTCAAGGAGGCTCAAGCAAGCTTTATTTCCGGCATAATGCCTTCATATTTGATTTTTTCTTCCACAACACCCAATAGTTCGTACAATACATTCCTGTTTTTTCTTGGTTCCCTGTTTTTAAGAAGGCTTTCATAAATTTTTTCCTTTTGTGCATCAAGTTCTTCTAAATCCATCAATCCAAACTCGTTTTTTGTAAAAACCCTCATTTTCTCACCTCTTACCTCTTGCGATTTCCATCCTTTTTAAATGCACGGAACACCTCGCTTCCCCTGAACTGGCTTTTTAGTGCCTAATAGTAATATATTTTTTTTTGAGGTTAAATTGACTTACAATGCCCAAAAATATTTTTTCTGAAGCCAGCGATAACGGCATTTTCAGGGATGAAAAATTTCTTTACCCAGAATTTGTCCCTGAAAGACTGCCATACCGTGACGCCCAGATTGACGAACTAGTTCACTCATTTCAGCCAGTTCTCAAAGGCGGCAAACCACAAAACGTTTTTGTTTTTGGGGGAAGCGGAACAGGAAAAACTGTAACAGTAAAATTTGTCCTTCGCGAACTCGAGGCTTTCAGCAATCGCGCCAAAGGACTTTACTTGAACTGTTTTGAGTTCAACACCCGCCAAGCAATACTCAACCAAATCTGCCTTTTCTTGGGTGTACCGGTTCCACGAAGAGGCATTGCCACAGACGAAGTTTACTCTGAAATGCTTTTGGCGCTAAAAAAAGCAGATTTTGTGCCAATAATAGTGCTTGACGAATTAGACCAATTGCTTTCCTCAGGAGCCGCCTCTCTTGTTTTATACGATTTATTGCGAGTTGTGGAATTCCAAAAATCGCGCTTGGGAATAGTAATAATTTCCAACAATGAAATGCTTGTTTCAAAACTTGACGATCGCGTTCGCAGCAGCCTGCTTCACAATCCAGTGGAGTTCGCGCAATACACTCCAATCCAATTAAAAGAAATTTTAAAGGAAAGAGCAAAATACGCTTTTACAGAGAACGCGCTTGACCCAGAAGTCATAAATGTTGCCGCAGGCCATGCTGCCAAGCACCAGGGTGACGCGCGCCTTGCCATTGAAAGCCTGCTTCGCGCTGGCAGGATTGCTTCCAGGGAAGGCGCTTCAAAAGTGCAAGTTTCCCATTTGCGCTCTGCTTTTGATTCAATTCACTCTCGAGCCCTGGACAAGGCAAAAAACTTTCTGGATGAAAACGAGAAAAACATTTTGAGATTGCTGTGCGAGGAAGACAATGTTTTTTCAGGAAGGCTTTTTGAAAAGTTCCAGAAACGGTTTGGGGAAAAGGCTCTCACCCAGCGCTCTTTCAGAAAAAAACTCAATCGCCTTGAATCCCTGAAATTGTTGAAAACAGAGCCTGTTGACAAAGGCATTCGCGGGCGCACGCGCACAATAAAACTAGCACAACCAAAAAAAGAAATTGAAAGCGCACTGAATTGAAGTTCACCGCGTGATAATTTTCACTACATCCAAGTGCTTTAATTCAGTGTCTTTTCCTATTTTTTGCTGGGTTCTACAGTTTATTGCTGCAACAAATTTATTGCCAATGTCAGTGTGAATCTTGAATGCAAGGTCAAGCGCAGTGGAGCCTTTTTTCAAAATATGGGCATCCGGCAACAAGTGCCCTTTTGATGAAACCCATTTGTTTGAGTCCTGAACTGGAAACACAACCATTAAATCCAATAATTCGAAAGCGGTTTTGTTTATTATTTCCTGCACTCCCGTGCCACCATATTGCTGCAAAACGTTTTCCCTTATGAATTCAAGGCATTTCTTTTGCTTTTCCGGCATTGGCTGCAATTCCTTGAAATCTATAGAGCCAGGCACATAGTGAATCAAGCCATGCTCGTGTGCTTTTCTTAACGCCAATTCCGCTTCCGCTGAAGTAGGCACAATCGTCTCATCTGAAAACATCGCTTTAAGTTTTCCCACGTTTTGCTTTCCGCTTTTCAAGTCTGCCTTGTTTGCAGCAATAACCATCGGCTTGCTTTTCTTTCTTATCTCTTCAGCCAAAACCAAAAGGGTTTCATCGCTCCAATCCACGGGCCTTCCCGAGAATTCTTCCCTTGAAAGCACGTGCTTGACATCGTCCAGCGTAACCCCCAAGCCACTCAACTGGTTTGCAATTGCTTCAACAATATTTCCAGCGGTTGCTCTTTTTGCTGTTTCCTTCCAGTTTTTTTGAATAATGCCTCTAATCCAATAAGAAATCTCTTTTTCCAAGAATTCAACAGTAATGGATGGATCAAAGCAGCCTTCACCCAAAACCTCTCCATGAGTGTTGGTGGAACCGCTTGCGTCAAGAACGTGAATTAATGCTTTTGCCTGCATTATGTCATTCAAAAACTGGTTTCCAAGTCCTTTGCCCTGCCATGCGTCCGGCACCAATCCAGCAACATCCCAAAAAACAATTGGAACAAAACGCCATCCATCAATGCAATAACCGTGCTGGGGATCACACTTTTGCCCTATTTCCTTGTGAGGGCACTCCACTTTCACAAAAGCAGTTCCCTGATTGGGCTTTATTGTCACAAAAGGCCGATTGCCAGTTTCAGCGTTCTGCAAAGTGGCAGCATTGAAAAAAGTGCTCTTGCCAGAATTAGGTGCTCCAACCAAGCCAATCTCCATTGGAATAACCCCAATAAGGATATCCTGCATCAAAATAAATAAATACCATTTCAGCGCATTATATTGGCATGGCTTGGTCTCCATAAACAGATTCGTTTTACATTTTTCAGTCATTTGGCATGCTTTTTGTCTTTGCTTTCATAGTGTTCCTCGTTTGGGCCAAATCAAATTGGCCCCCTTCGAGTAGGGCTAAAAAGAAGTTCGAGAGCGCCAAGCTCCCAGAGCAAACCGAATGCAGTGGGGATTTTTTTGCAGAATTCCCTGAAATAAATTTAACTTTCAAACTGAAAGGCCTTTTCGGAGAAATTGATTTTTTGTTTGATTTTTACAAGGCTGAGGATTGCAAAAATGCCGCTAAGCAAAAAAAGGGCCGTCCTGAGATTCCGCCGCTTGCAAGAGCCGTGTTTTTTTTTTGGAAAAAGCAGGGGTTTCAGAAAAAGGCTACTTTTCAAGGATTTCAGGCAGGCTTTCTGTCACTTCTGCAAAAAGCAAAATCGTAGCCAGCATCGCCCAAGGCTTTGTTGAAGTTGAGCTTGATGGCAAAAAAGCCGGCACCATTGATTTCAAGTCAATGCAGGCAACTACTGCTTCTAATAGTGCTGTTTGGAAGATAACCCTTTTAAAGGAAAAAGTCGCGCTTGTTTTCGAAGCATTTGCTGGCTTGCGCTTTGAAAAAGAGGATGGGGCTTTAGCAGAAATTAAGCCGTTCTCTGAAGAAAACTTGGATGACAGCCAATCGGTGTCCTACACTCTTTTTACAAAATCAAATGCTCTTGGTTTATCTAGCCCAGAAGAAAAAGCCATTCTAGCAGTCGGATCGATTATTGGTTGGTCAAATTGTTTGTTATTTCAATTGCAACCATAGCGCACTAAAACAAACCCATTTAATCCTTTTTTTTCTCTTTTCATAGCATGTCTGTTGGAAGCGAGCTTTGGACTGAAAAGTTTCATCCCAAAGAATGGAGCGAATTTGTTGGCAACAGTGAAGTTGTTGCCAGAGTTCAGGTTTGGGCAAAAAAATGGAATGATGGAAAAAAGCAGAAACCGCTCTTGGTTTATGGTTCGCCTGGCAATGGCAAAACAACGCTTGCACTACTGGTTGCAAAAACTTTTCAATGGAGTGTTTTTGAATTGAATGCAAGCGATTTTCGCACAAAGGAATCAATTGAACGGCTTGCTGGCGCTGCTTCGCAGGGAGCGTCTTTTTCAGGAAAGCTTAGGTTAATTTTATTGGATGAAGTGGATGGATTGCAGGCAGCTGACAGGGGCGGAGCAAGCGCAATATCCCAAATATTGAAAGAATCCCAAAACCCAGTTATTCTTACAGCAAACGACATTTATGAAGACCAAAAACTTGCCCCAATCAGAGCACAATGCGAATTGTTGCAATTAAAAAAAATCAATTATTTGTCTATTGCAAAGCGCTTGCGCGAAATCTGTGAAATGGAAGGCATAAAATTTGACTCGGAAGCAATTGAACTACTTGCAAAAAACTCTTCTGGGGATTTTCGCTCTGCACTATTGGATTTGCAAACCCTTGCGTTCAAGGGAATCATTTCAATTAAAGATGTGGAGAGCTTGGGCGGCAGAGAGCGAGAGGAAAACATTTTTTCCACAGTGCGCGCTCTTTTCAAAGCAAAAACCTTGGAGGAATCCAGAAAGGCAAGGTTTAAGAGCGAAGTGGATGAAGAACTGCTTGCCCGATGGATTGAGGAAAACATTCCAATAGAGTTTGATTTCAAGGACACTGCAAGCGCTTTTGATTTTTTTTCTCGCGGAGACATTTTTGAAGGTCGCATTTTTAAGCGACAGGATTATGGAATGCGCCGCTATTCTCTTGATTTAATGATTGCTTGTGCTCCATTGAGCAGGGAAAAAGAATACTCTGGCTGGACTCAATACCAGTTCCCGCAATTGCTCAGAAAATTAAGTGCGTCCCGTTCTGCACGCGAAACAAGGCTTTCCATTTGCAAAAAAGTTGGAAAACAGATTAACGCTTCAGCGCGCTCTGTAATGCAATACGAATTACCTCTCTTGTTTGAATTTTTTCATGATAAGCAAAAAGCCGCTGCACTCACAGCGCAATTCAATTTTGAAGAAAAAGAGGTTGCTTTTTTAATGCAATCCAAGCCTGAAACCAAAAAAGTGCAATTAGTGCTTGAAGAAGCTGAAAAACTGCGCGAGAAAGCATTAAGGGAAAAGTTTGGCAAAGTAGTGCAGTCAAAAGAGTTGGTTGTTGAAAAACCACTAATTGAAAAAAATGCGGAAAAAAACAAAAAGAAAAAGGCGGAAAAGCGCAAGCCTGAAGCGGAAGAGCACGCGAAACAGACAACGCTTTTTGGAAAGCCAAAAAAAGAAAAACCTCAAACTAACTAAAATTTAATTATTTTTTAATTTTATTCTGATTTTTGTTGAAGTCTGTTTAAGTGTTGGCAAAACCAATAAGAAGCCAATAGTAGTCAGCGATGGCGCTAAATGGGGACAGAATGGCGTGGAAATAAAAAAAGATTTGTCAATCATTATAAAGGGGGTGACAGAAAATGGTGTTCAAGTTTGCTGCTGCAATGATGGGTGGCATTCTGGCACTGGTTGTTTCAGCAGTAATACTGGTGTTACTGGGACTAGTGTTTTTTGCAGTTAACCTTTGGATAATAAAGTTTGCAGCAGACCTGCTCAAACTCAGTGTTAGCGGCGACTGGGTTGTCTTGTCAGCAGCAATACTAAGCGCAGCCTCAATGATAGGCTCAAGAGGCAGGTAAAAGCAAAGCGGGTGAAAACCCGTTTTTCTCCTTATTTTACGAAAAGCAGGCAGTTTATCCAAAATTTTTAAAGCGTAAGTAGAGAAATAGCCAATAATTGAAGTAGAAATTGCAAACAAACTTGTTTTTTTGAACAATTTTGTGGTTTTTGTTTTAACTGATCACAAGCGTGACTTCTATAAATTAAAAAAACATTCTTTCAATCAGTTTGTATTTGTTTGTGGGGGCTTTTTTTTATGCAAAAATTTGTTAAAAGAGTGCCAGTTTCTGCCTTGAAAGAGGGGGACCGCGTTGATGACCTTTTTTTTGTCAAGTTCAAGAAGGGTTTTTCTCAGTATAAAAACGGTTATTCTTTTGAATTGACTTTGTCGGATCAAAGCGGAAAAAACATTGAGTACAGGTATTGGGGTAACCAAAATGAAGCAATGGTGAAATCTTTGTATGATTCCATTAAGGCGGATTCTATTGTGCGGGTTCAGGGAAAGATTTCAACTTATAATAACAAGCTGCAATTGGCAACCAATGAGCCTGACAAGATCGAGGTTTTAATGGAAGGACAGTTCAATCCGAGTGATTTTATTCAGCCGGCGAGAAAGGATGCCGGGGAATTGTATTCGCAATTGCTTGAGGAAATTGGTTTGGTTGAAAACCCAAAGCTTAGGGAATTGTTGGAAAAAATTTTTAAAGAAAAAGATTTTGCTGAAAAATTCAAAAGGCATCCTGGGGCGATAGAAATTCATCACGGCAGGGTTTCAGGTTTGTTGGAGCACGTGCTCGAGGTTGTTGGTTTTTGCAAAAAGGCTTGCGAGCTTTTTCCCTCTTTGGATAAGGATTTGGTGATTGCTGGGGCTTTGTTGCATGATATTGGAAAAATTGAAGAAATTGAAATGACTTCTCGCATTAAGGGCACTGTTAAGGGGCAGTTGTTGGGTCATATTTCTTTGAGTGTTGTTTTTGTTGCAAAAAAGTGTGATGAGGTTGGTTTGGATGAGCAGACAAAAAACAAGTTGTTGCATGTTCTTTTGAGTCATCATGGAAGGCAGGAGTTTGGTTCTCCGAAGGAACCAATGTTTCCAGAGGCTGTTGCGGTTTATTATGCTGACGAGTTGAGTTCAAAGCTTGCTGAAATGATTGAATTCATTGAGCGCGCTAGGGCTGACACTGAGGATGATTTCATGTATCACAAGAGAAGCGAAAAAAACATTTTTTTGAAATAATGTTTGTTTTTTAGATTTCAATTTCTAATACCGCAACCGGCATTTCCAGTTCGAATTCTTTTAGCACTTTTTCGCTTATTTCGCCTATTACTCCGTTTTTATTGTTTGCTTTCACTAGGGCGCAGCGCCCGCTGTTGAAAGAGGGGTGTGTTTTTTCTTGGAGTTCGTGTTTCCAGTTCATTGCTTTGCATAATGCTTCAAGGTGGGCTTTTATTGAGGTGTAGTTTTCGTTTTTTCCGCTTAATGCAATGCAGAGCGTGTTTGTTTCGCGCGTGCGGGTTTCGCTTTTTTCGTCCAGTGCAAAGGTTTTGCCGATTTCAAATATTTTTTGGGGAAAATCGCAGTGCTTGTTTTTTGAAAGGAATGCAAGGAGTTCTGGGATTATGCTTTTTCTGAGCATTGCGAATTCTGTTGAGACTGGGTTTTCCAGTTCTATGAATTCCTGTTTTTGCAATAACATTTTTGATTCCTGTTTTTCTCTTGAGGTGAGCGTGAAGGTTAGCACTTCCTGCAATTGCATTCCAATGCAGCACTCGCGCACTGTTTCAATTGTTTTTGTTTCTGGCAGTTCTGTGCCTTGCACTGGAACCTCAACTTTTAATGGCTCGATTTTGTCGTAACCGTATGCTATTAACAGGTCTTCAATTATGTCCACTGGGTGGAGAATGTCTGCGCGATAGGATGGATATGAAACCAGCAGGGACGCGCCTTTTTTTATTGCATTCATTCTTTTCTTTTCCGCCAGCTTCACTAGTTCTTTTTCTGTTGTTTTGCCTCCGAACAGTTTTTCAAAGAGCGCGATTGGCACGCTTATTTTTTTGGTTTCAAAGCGCGGGGTTTCAATTTTTTTAGTCCCATAGTCTACGGTAATGGATTCAATTTTTGCACCCCTGTCTGCCAGTGCAGCGCACACTATTTCCAGGGCAGTTTCAATGGTTTCCTGCTTAAAGCCGGTTACATCTATGAACAAGTTTTTTGTTTCAAGCGTGACTTTGCCTGAATGCTCTGAATTTATTATTGGTGGCATTGAAAGGACATCGCCTTTTGAATCAACCAGCAATGGGAATTTTTGTTGTCCTTCCAATAGTTTTGCGTATTCTTTTCCTTTTGGGTGTTCTTGCAGGATTTCTTCAAGGGTTAATGGTGTCCTATAGCCGAGCGGCACAAACTTTTCCACTGGTTTTGCTGCATAGTATTTCACGTTTCCAGATACCTTGTCTGCATCAAATATCCCTATTGCGACTTCTTTGCGCTTGCGCCCAAAGGTTTCACAGATTTTTTCCTGCATTTGAATTAGTTGTTGTATGAATTCGTCGGACACTTTCACGTTTTTTGCTATTGCGTATGCTCCGCAAGGCCTGATGTTTTTAAGCCCAGGGTCTATTTTTGCAGTTATTCCGCTTTTTTTCACTAAAAATTTTGGAAGGCCTTTTTCAATTCCATAATATCCGCGCAATTCGCGTGCTATTCCTTCAACGCTCCACAAGTCCGGCCGGTTGGAGTCTTTGACGTCTATTTTCAGTTTGTCTCCTTCAATGTTTTCTATTTCGCTTTTTGCAAAGAGAATGGCTTTTTCTTGTAGTTCTTGTTCTGGAATTTTTTTGCCTGTAAGGCTTTCAAGGTCTTTTTTGCTGATTTCAATTGTTGGCATTAATCTAACACCGCCATTTTTTCTTCTCTTAACCAGTCCAGTTTTTGCGAGAACAGTTCTCTTACATCGCTTATGCCTAGTTTGAACATTGCCAGCCTGTCAATGCCTAAGCCCCATGCAAGCACTTGGTGTTTTATGCCGAGTGGTTCAAGCATTTCGGGCCTGAACATTCCAGCGCCACCGAATTCAATCCAGCCCAGTTCTGGATGGAATGCTGACATTTGAACGCTGGGTTCAGTGAAAGGGTAATAGTCTGGCATGAAGCGCACTTTTTTTGCGTGAGCTATTTCTTCAGCGAACTGTTTCAGCATTCCAAGAAGGTGCTTGAAAGAAAAATCGCCCACAATAATGCCTTCTAATTGGTTGAATTCTATCAAGTGTGTTCTGTCCACTGTGTCCGGCCTGTAACAGCGTGCAATTGAAAAATATTTGCTGGGGGATTGCACGCCTTTCACTAGTTGTCTTGCACTGTGTGCTGTTCCGTGCGCTGCAGGCATTAGTTTTTTTGCTGTTTCTTCGCTCCACTTGTATTGCCAGCCTTTGCTTCCTGTGCTGGCGCCGTTTTCGTGCGCTGCCTTTACTGCTTTCACGATTTTTTTTTCTGGGAGGTCGCCGAATTTTGGTTGTTTTAATTGGTATGTGCTCGCCCAATCCCTTGCTGGATGGTTTTGTGGCTGGAATAATACGTCAAAATTGTAGAATTCTTGCACTATGCTTGGTGTTTCCATTTCTTTGAATCCCATTGTTATGAGTTTGCGTCTTACTTGTTCTAGAAAGCGGGCATATGGTTGTTTTTTGCCAATGTAGAGTGGAGGCACTTCTCCAAAAATGTTGTAGGAGCGGGTTTTGAGTTTTAGTGCGATTTCCAGGGCTTTTTTTCCTTCTATTGTGATTTCTGCTATTGTGTTTTGGGACATTTCTATTTTTTTTGTTTTGCCAAAGCCTCTTTGCAGTATTGTTGTAATGCATTCGTTTTCTAGGCATTTTAATGGAATTTCTTGTTTTCCTTTTGTCTTTTCCTTTATTTTTTCCAAGCAATAATCGTCTTTTGAATTCCATTCTTTTTCCAGTCCTGTAAGTGAAACATTGCCTTCTGAGAATACTATTAGGCTTTGCCTTTTTGCAATGCCGAGCGCTGCATTGAATTCGTTTGCTTGCATTTCGCTTTCTTTTAATGCGTTTTGCAGGACTGCTTTTCCGCCTAGTTTTTTGAGTGCTTCAATCAGTCTTTTTTCCGGTGTTCCCTTGTTTATTGCTTCAATGCCTTTTTCGTTCAATAAAAGTATTTCTTCGCCTTCCCCTATTGCTGCCATGCCTTTTTCTTTAAGCCAGGCTAGTGCTCTTCTAACTGAATCCATTGGCATGCCTGTTTTTTCTGATATTTCAGCAATTGTTTTTTTTCCTTCAGAGATTGTGGCAAGCGTTTTAACTTCTATTTCGCTTAGCGCTCTGGCTTTGCTCTCCAAGTCCATAAAAACACTAATAAATGGATTAGCGAAAGGCTATTTAAAATAAGGGATTTTTGCCTTTTTTGTTTTTTTTTGCTTTGGTTCTTTGCATTCTTGCTTTTTTTTTGGGCGGTTGCCTTTTTGCATTACTTTTTGTTGCTTGCCTTGGTGAAAATGCTTTTTTTTAAGTATTTTGAAGGCAAACCTCTGCATTTTTTGAACTTTTTTTGCCAAGCCGGCAAGTTTGCACAGAAACAAATTTAATAATTGGATTCCCTTTATTTTTATGCTTTTTGTTTTGGATGCCTCTGCTGTATTGAACCAGCCTAATTTTTCTTTTAATGAGGGAAAGCGTTATGTGACAACGCCACTTGTTTTATGTGAATTTCGTTCAATGGAAAGCCGGCTTTTGGTTGAAAATGCTTTAAAGCATGGAGTGCTTTCGCTTAGAGAGCCTAAAGGGAAATTTGTTGAAAGGGTGAAGGCAATTGTTAAAAAAAAGGGTTATAAAATCAGTGAAGAGGATGTTTCAATTATTGCTTTGGGTTTGGAGTTAAAGGCTGAAAAGGAAGAGTTTTTGGTGCTCACGGATGATTTTTCCATTCAAAACTTTCTGGCTTTCTTTAAAATTCCCTTTTCTTCAGCTGTGCAAGGAGAAATCCGGGAAGTGTTTTCCTTTTCCAGGAAATGTTCTGTGTGCGGAAAAGAATTCAGTTCGCTTGAGCGCTTTAAAAACTGTCCGGATTGCGGTGTGCCACTCAAGAGCAGAATAAAAAAGAAAAAAGTTGCAAGGTGAACTGCTTACTTGCGCTCTTCCTCGTCTTGGGAAACATTTGAGTGCTTTATTATAAACCCTGAAAGGCGGTCCTCTATTTTTTTTCTTATGGCGAAAAGGAAAATGCCGACAATTGCAATGATAAAGCCTGCAATGATTAAGGTTTCTTTTGGTGTTTTTTCAGACAACTCTTTGACTAGCATTGCAATGCTAAAACTTGGCGCGATTGCCTTATAATAGTAAAAGCCAAGAGCGAAATCGTTTGATGCAAAATAGC
Organism: Candidatus Iainarchaeum sp.; assembly: GCA_038736825.1. GTDB lineage: Archaea > Iainarchaeota > Iainarchaeia > Iainarchaeales > DTGL01 > JAPLVS01. Next base: position 4,050 of record JAVYME010000020.1, on the reverse strand, counting down.
CTCGCAATTCCATTGTTTTTCTTTTGCTTTGAATGTCATGGCTTATTCTTATTTTTGGATTGGTTGTTTCTAAAACAAGCGGGCCATCTGGTTCGCTTTGCGGGGGAAAAATGAACCTGATTGTTGTCCACTCTGGAATGACAAAATCGGTTCCGCGAGTGAGTTGCCTTACAAAGCTCTTGTTTATTGAAAAGGAGATCTTTCTTCCAATTTCTTGTTTTGTTGATTTGTTGAATGCTGGAGTGTTAAAAGAATACTTGAATTCGGTGTAATAAAGGCGTTCTCCGCTTGGCTCGTCTGCAAATTCAATTAAGAGCTCGCTCAGGTTTGATTCCAAGCCAAAATTTATTTTTAGGTTTGGATCAAAGGCTTTCCATTTTTCCAAGTCAAATTTTAAATCGTTGTTTTTAAGGCTTTGGAATGCTTCAGCGCTTTCTTTGTCATCAAACACCAAATAATAGCGTTCTTTTACGCTTGCATAGCCTTCAAGGTCAACGTCCACGTTTATTTCATGGCTTGTTATTTTGTAGTTTTTTGCGTCTGCTGCAACTGAAGCGAAAGCCAGCAAAAGGAAAAAAAACACTAGTTTTTTGTTTTTCGCCATTTTTGACCGATATAATAGGGATATAAAAGTTAATATTGTTATTTCAAGGCAGTTGGATTCTTTTTAATCCAGAAAAAGCACTAAATGGCGCAAAAGCACTTGTTTGTTTGCATTTTCTGGTTTTCATTTTTTTTAATGCAAAAGCGCCAGAATGGGTTTTTAAATGCTTTTTTGTTTTTATTTTATAGAGGGCTTATGTTTGAGGTTCAATACATTTACCATTCTTTTTTCAAGATTAAGATTGGCGGCAAGGTTTTTCTCATAGACCCATTCATAGACTCTAAAGCTCCAGAGGGCGGCATGAAAAAAACCATGGAGTGCCCTGTTAAGATGAACCGTTTCATGGATGCTGATGCTATTCTTGTTTCCCACGAGCATTTCGATCATTTTGACAAAAAGGCAATAGAGGCAATTGCTGCCAAAAGCGGTTGCACTGTGATAGCGCATGACGAGCTCCTTGCAAGCCTTAACATAAGCCACAGGCAAAAGAAGCCGATTGATTTAAAGAAAAAGGTTAACTTTGGCGGCATTGAAATAGAGCCTTTGCCAGCCCACCATCCAAACTCTTTTTATCCAATGGGTTTTAAAATTCAAGGCAATGGTGATTCGCTTGTGCACACTGGTGACACTGACCTCACTGGAGTTTTTTCAAGCCTTAAAGCGGATGTTTTGTGCATTCCAATAGGCGGCAGCATTACCATGGATTGCGTTGATGCTGTGCGTGCTGTGAAAACAATGGAGCCCAAATATGCCATTCCAATGCATTATAACACTTTTGATATTATAAAGTGCTCTCCTTTTGAGTTCAAGGAAAAAATAGACAAAAGCATATTGAAAACTGAAGCGGTTGTTTTAAAGCCTGGCAAGACTCTTAAAATTTAATGCTGGGTTTTTTCCATGCTGCTTTTTCTGCTCTTTGCAGGTCTTCAATGCTTCCAATGTCCAGACAGGGACCACTTACTTCTATAAAACCAACTTTTTCATTGCTTTCCAGTAATATTCTTATTGAGTCTGTAAGTTCAAACTCGTTTCTCCTGCTTTTTTTGGTTTTTCTTATTGCTTCAAAAATTTTCGGGGAAAACCGGTAAATGCCTGCGTTCACAAAAGCGTTTTCTGGTGTGCAATCCGGTTTTTCAATTATTTTTTTTACTTTGTTGTTGTCGGTTTCCACGACTCCATATCTTTCCGGAAAATCATCATGCCGGAGGGAAAGCACTGCAGCAAACCCTTTTTTTTGCGATAATCTTTCAAGCAATGGCCATTCCACTAGCACGTCAGAGCTCAATAAAAGAAAATCCTCTTTTAGCCACTCTTCTGCTGTTGCAACCGCGTGCGCTGTGCCAAGCTGGGGTTCTTGCACAAAATATTTTAGTTTCATTCCCTTATAGGAGTCTCCAAAATAGGAGCGGATTTTTTCTCCCTTGTAGCCTATAACTATTCCGCATTCACTGATGCCTGCTTTTTCCACTTCCTTTAAAACGTGTTCAAGCAATGGCTTGCCGTTCAATTGCACCATTGCTTTTGGCTTTTCTTCGGTTAAGGGCATCATTCTTGCCCCTTTGCCTGCTGCCAAAACCAGTGCCTTCATTTAACCACCCCCAAAGGATTTCTTGGCACTTTGATTTGCATTAATTCCAGTGAGGCTGTGCTTGAAGCAAACTCTTTTCTGGCTTCTTCTTCAACTTCTTTTAAGTCCATGCGCCTGTTGGAAAAATGCGTGAGAACAAGCTTTTTCACTCCTGCTTTTTTTGCAATTCTTGCTGCCTGCAATGCTGTGCTGTGAAAGGTTTCCCTTGCGCGTTCTGCCTCGCTTTCAAGAAAAACCGCTTCGTGGACAAGCAAGTCTGCGCCTTTAATGTGCTCCAAATATTTTTCGCTTGGAAGAGTGTCCAAGACAATTGCAATCTTTCTTCCCTTTCGTCCCTTTTCAAGGTCGAGAACTTGTTCTGGCTTGATTGTTTGTCCATTGATTTTAACGCTTTTCCCGTTTTGGAGTTCAGCAAACAATGGTCCCACTGGCACACCCAATTCAATTGCTTTTTTTCTGTCAAATTCCCCAAGTTTGTCTTTTTCAATGAAAGCAAAGCCAAAGCAGGGAGTGCCGTGTTCTAATGGGAAAGCCTCAATCCGATAATCTTTTTCTTCCAGTGCTTTGCCTTTTTTCAATTCAATGCAGTTTATTTCATAGCATGGTTTTACAAAGGCAATGTCTAATGCTTTTCCAACCATTTCCTTTATTCCGCGTGGTCCAAAAATTTTGAGTTCTGTGTCTCTTTCAAACATGTTCATTGTTGCCAGCAAGCCAGGCAATCCAAGAAAGTGGTCTGCGTGAAAGTGTGAAAAGAAGATTGCATCAATTTTCATGAGTGAAATGCCTGCTTTCAATGCACGTTTTTGTGCTCCTTCCGGGCAATCAAACAAATAGTTTTTTCCCAAAAACGAGAGGACAATGCCTGTTAGAGCACGGTTTTTTGTTGGCGCAGAACAGCCAGTGCCCAAAAAAGAAAGAGACAACTCCATTAATTCAAATTAAGGGCAAAATCTTAATAAAGACAGGGGCGCAATCAGTTTTGAGGAAAGGAAACGGAAGTATTAAATATGTGTAATAAGTTATAGTTATTGTGCCTGCAAGTCGATCGCATGATAATACTGATTTGATTCTAAAGAAATTAGATTCTATTGAAAACTCGATTAGTTCTATTGACCAACGGTTGAGTGCTTTAGAGGGCAAAGGTTCAAAACAAACTGGCGCCCCTGTTTTGGTGCAAAGAGTGGAGTCGATTCCAAAGCCAGAACCGGTTTTTGTAGAGCCAAAAACTTTAACACAGCAAAAGTCGCAGATCAGTGAGAGTGAAATCGGCTTCAAGTGGTTTGCTTGGATTGGCATAGCGGCGGTTGCCCTTTCAGCTGGTTTTCTTGTGCTTTATGCAATACAAAATAACTGGATTTCCCCCCTAGCTCAAGTTTTGCTAGGGATTGTAATTGGTCTTTTGATTCTTGTAGCTGGCTATTTCATAGAAAAACGCGGTCTTCTTTTCCATTCAAAGGTTTTTTTTGCCGGCGGATTTCCTGTAATCTTTTATTCGCTTTTTGCAGGATACCAGTTTTACCGCCTTTTTCCTTTGGAAGTGGCAATTGCGTTAATAACATTGGTGGTTTTTTCAGCTGTTTTTCTTGCATACAGGAAGAATTCGCTAACTATTGCATTCGAATCTTTTTTCCTTGGATTTATTCTACCGCTGATAACCAAAAAGTTTGACTTTTTCATGCTAATCTATGCCCTGATACTCCTTACGGCAATAATTGTTCTTTTCGCCAAAAAGCGCTGGGTGGTGATTTACTTTGAGGGCATTTTTGCAACCTTTTTTCTTTATATTTTCTGGCTTTTTATTAATTTTTTCATGGTTTTTAACCCTGCTATGGTTGAGGCAGCAATACAGGCAGGC
>JAVYME010000019.1:0-23602 GCA_038736825.1 Candidatus Iainarchaeum sp. | reverse complement strand
GTGACGAGTACAAGTCTGCAGTGAACAGGGGAAGAGCTCCAAAAATAACTGCAAGCCAGCGCAGAGAGCAAAAAGCCTCTTTTCGCATTTTTTCACTTGACGAGGACGGAAAACTCTGCGAGTCAGATTCACTGGTTTTGGGCTTTGGCTTGGGCCCAATTCCAATAGATACAGTGGTAGTGTTGAAAGAAACAGCAAGCGGTTTCAACAATGTCTTCCTTGTGCCCTGCACTTCAGCCAACCGCGATGACTGCAAGGAAAAAACCGGCAGGATTGCCTGCCTTATCCAAAAAGAAAGAGGTTTTAAAAGCCGTTGCACTGACACTCCAACAGACTGTTCAGGAATACTTGCCGACATGGCAACATGTCCGCCGGTGTGATGAAAATGAAGGTTTTTTGGAGAAAAAAAAACAAAAACCGCGGTTTTATTGGACCAATAGGCGACGACCTTCCAAGCCTGATTCCAATAATTTTTTCACTGGTTGTTTTTTTCACTGCCTTTACTGCAACCTTTTCGGTTTTTGACAAGGGCAACACTCGTTTTGACAGGGCAATAAAAATCCTTAAAATAAGCGATCAAATGCGGGGCGACAAGTACATAAACGACTTGCAGGAATTCAAGGAATTGTGTGAAAAGGTGAGCGTGCCAGGCGTGAATTTCAAGGCAGGCTTGATAGAGTTAAGACAAGAGGGCGCGCCCTTTGAAATGATAGAGTTAAGGGATTTTGTTGACAGCAATCAAGGGGTTTATATTACAACAAACCCTGAAACCGGAGAACTTGAACATGTTGTCTGTCCTGGAAATTTTGAGCACATGAAGCCAGGCAGCCAGGCAATAGTTAAAATGTTCCCTGTCGCATTCCAGGACAATTCTGCAAACATAAAGAGCGGTTTTGCTGTAAGGCCAATGCTTTTAGTGGTGGTTGTATGGTTTTAGGGTTGAAGCACAGTGAAAGGGCTCAAGCGGCTCTTGCGGATGCAATTTTTCTTTTGGTTATCTGTTCCTGCCTTGCAGCCCTCATGTTTTTTTTCATTACTGGTTCCACTGTTAAAACGGATGTGGGCATTGATGTGCCGGGCAGTGGAAGGCTGATGCTGGTGAAAACCAATGCGTATGGTTCTTCGGTTGAAAGGATTGCCTTGGAGTTTTATGGAACCGATTTTGCTACTTCTGCGGTTCAAACACTGCTTTATTCCAGCACTCCCAGAAAGCATGGGGAAAGGCTTGCGGACACAAAGGAAGTGGATTACCTTCTTGCTTTTTTGAAGGAGGATTATGCCAACCACCGCGGTTTCAGCCTTGAATCCAAAAAACTGGTTCTCAAGGATTTGAACACCATAATGGCTTCAGCTCTTTCAAACTATGATTTTCTTTTTTCAATGCGCACGCTTCCCTTTGAATCAAAGGATGTTTCGTCTTTTGCAATGGTTGTGTTGAAATACAATCAAGAGGTTTCGCCGGGCAATTTTGCAATAAGGTATTTTTTTTGTTATCCTGAAAAGGGTTCTGAGTCTTTTATCGAGGAAGAGTTTTTGTCCCAGACTGGCAGTTCAATAAGGGCTCAGCCTGTGGCATTGCATTTCAGGTATGGGGATTGGGAGAGCGGAAAGTGGATTTACAAGGAGGAAAAGCTTTTCACAGAGTTAAGGCTCTGGCCTTCCCTAAAGCTGGATGAAAAACTGATTTTTCACGATTTGGATCCAAATGATGACTTGAATTGTTATCTGGCCCAGTAAAGTTTTATTTTTTTTTCTTTTTCTTTTCTTCTTCGAATTCGGTTTTAAAGCCCTCCATGCTGAAGTCTTCTTCTGAATCTTCATCGCTTTCAACTGAAAGGCTTTCTTCTTTTTCTTCGCTGAGTTTTTCCAGTTCTTCAAAGGTGGAGTCTTCCTCTTCCTTTTCATCATCCATTCCCAGTTCTTTTTTGATGTCACTGAAATCATCCTCTTCTTCTTCCGGGCTTTCTTCTTTTTTGTCAAGCCCCTGGGATAATTCTTTTTTTATTTTGTCCACTTCCGAGGCAGTGTCAATTTTTCTTGTTTTTTCAGGTTCTGGGATTGCAAACGGCCCAGCTTCCCTTATTTCACGCCTTTCAGAGCGCGGCAGCTTTTTTTCTGCTTCGCGCAGTTTTTTTTCTTTTTCTTTTTCGCTTTTTTCTTGTTCTTTTTTCTTTTTTTCCTCAAGCCTGGAGAGGATTTTGTGTGATTCCTCTCTTTCTTTGAGTTGAGAGTAAATGCTGTCCGCTATTTCGTCGGCTTCCTTGCTTGACAGTTCCTGTTGTCTGCCCTGGTATTTCATTACCTCTTTGAACACCACTTCTTTTGTTTCGTCTTTTCCACTGCTTGCTTGCTCGAACAAGTGCACAGCCAAGTCTTTTTTTTCGTTTTCTTCGAGTTCTTCAAGCCTTCGCTTAAGGCTTATTATTATTTTTTGTTTTTCAACCTCTTTTATGCCGCTGGCTTTTTCAATCTGTTTTGAGAGGTGTTTTACAAGGCGGGTTCCGTCGTCCCTGTAAAAGCGCATCATTCTCCGCGGCACATTTTCTGGAGTGTACATATGGCACCAATCCAAAACACTTAATATGTTACATTAAGTTATATATATGGGTTACAGGTATATTTTTAGCGTTAGTTGGTTGTTATGGCGGTGGTTTTGGCTTCAGTGCTTGATGTTGCCTTTACGGTGGTGGATTTGTTGCGAGGCAGCCTGGTATTGTCAATCCCGCTTTTTTTCACTGCACTGGCTGGAAGGGCATTGCATAAAAAGCTCACCGCCAAATTCAAGATTTCATGGTTTTTTGCAGCAGCAATTGTCTGCTTTTTTTTCTCTCTCTTGCTTGTTTTTACTGTCTATTTTTATCCCTTATTGTACGGTTTTGGTGCTGAAAGCCTGGGCGAAAAACCGGAAGAATTGCAGCCTGATTTCTCTGACTGGATGGCTTTGGCTTTGACTTCCATTTTCAGGGTTTTGGCAGGCAGCATTTTTTTGACAGGAGTCTGCCTTTTTTTTGTCTTGCTTGGCTCTTTTCCAAAAGAATGGCTTGAAAAAAAGAAATTCAACAAATACCTTTGCCTTTTTGTTTCAGTTTACGCTTGCACTTTGCTTGCATCCGCCTTGCTGCTTTTCCTTTTCGGCTGGGTTTTCCAGGGAATGCTTTATTTCCTTTACTCGTGAGGTTGAAAAAAAACTATGACGGTGTTTTGCTTGAATTGCTGGCTGGAAAAAAAACAATTCCTTGCAGCAATCCTTGTAGCCCTTTTATTGAACTCTCACCTGGTTTACGCAGCTGAAGCCAGTGAAAGCCTTGGAGAAACAAAAAAAACCCCTTTACAGGCAATGGAGGAAAGAGGCGGGCAATTCACTTGCGCAAACCCGTCCATGAGCGATGAAGACTCGCAAAGGTTTTTGGACCTTTTAAGGGACGGCTTTTTGGGCTCAGAATACAGTAGTGGCAGTCCAGAAAACACTGCAAGAGACAAACTGGCAAACCCAACAGTAGTTATTCCGCTGGGAGACGACAAAAACACAGCCAGAAAAGTGGAAATGGCTGACCAAAAATTTGACGCCAATGAAGCCCAACACATTTTCAATGACCACATCAGCGGGCCATATTCTTACGGTCTTGTTTTGACAGACACTCTCAGGGTTGGCAGGTGTACTGACTTAAAGGACCAAAACATTCCCTGTCCAATGGAAGGAAAACAATTGAGTTTGAGGAACTCTGGAACCGGTTTTGTAAGCGATTTCAAGCCCATAAAGGAATTCTTTGGAGAAATAGGCCAAAAAATAAAAGGCGCTGCAGTGAGTGCAGGTGAAACAATTGCCGGCGGCCTTACAGGCAAAGACTATAATTGGACGGAAAAAGAGCAGTCTGACTGGACGGATGAAGACTATGAGGGCATGAGAAAAGCATTAGGCTTGCCTGAAAACTCCTCGCAAGAATTAAAAGAACTGGCTGCCTCAAGCGACCTCAACGAAACAAGAGTGCAGACAATGTCAAGGCTTGTAAAGGAAATGATTCCAAACTCCATTCTGGCAAGCACTTTCAATGCTTACTCTCAAACCACATGCAACACTTCAGATTGCATAATCAATGTTTACTCTTTGTTTGACAAATACTACAACAACTGGTTTTCCACAGAAATGGTGATAAGCAATGCCGCGCCAACCCTGATAAGCAGGGCAAAAAAACTCTTCATGAACATTGGCAGGAGAGGCTTTTTCCCGAAAATCAAAAAAGTGTTTGACGAAAAAATAATGGATGCAATCAGGAGAAGGTTTATGGGTCCAGGCACAGCCTACTATGAACGCCTTGGAAGAAGAATGTGGGCTCGCGCTGAAGGCATTCCGGACGTTGGAAGGCTTCGCTTTGAATTAATGGAAACCCAGGGATGGCAGGACGGCATGTTATTGCTGAAAAGCAGGGAGTTCAGAAACAAGCTTGAAAAGGAATGGATGAACACGGGAGGCTGGTTTGACCAAATAAGCGAAGGACGCGTGCAAAAAGAAATGTACCAGTTCGCTGAAGATGTAAGGAAATGGCAAAAAATCCAGCGCGCAGTGTACAATGATGCAAAAGAACCCTACATGCAGGCACTCAAAGCTTATGGCTTGGGGCACCCTTCAGAGGTTGCTGCAAGAATTGATTTCGGGCAAAAAATAAGCAAAATAATGACTTCCTCTGAAGACATGATTCACTTAGACATTCCGGAATGGTTTTCAAGAGATGGTTCCGCAAGGCTTTTCTATTATGGAGTAAAACCGCAAGGCTCTGACGCAACAAGATGGCTTGCCTCAGACTCAATAGACATTTACAATGTAATGAAAAAGTTTGAAGCAGACGGGCACTGGGGCGGAATGTGGCCAACCCAGTTCTCTTTTGAAAACGCTGGCAAAAACCTCAACCTTTACGCTTTTGATCCAAGTGCAACAGAAATCGCAAAAGTCACCGCAGACGACTTAAAAACGCATTTTTCCCAGTTCACTGACATTTTTGTGAAAACCGATCCAGGCGAAGTAATGCCGGTAAAGGATGCAACCCTGCCATATGTTTCAAAAGTGATGACAGGACAAAAACCAATGTATGCTGGAGCAATCACTAAAGCCAAAGAGTTAAGCCCGGAAGAATTCGCTCAAAGGCTTGTGAACAATCGCAGGCTTGAATCAATGCTAACCTGGTATGGCCCGGATAATGCAGACAAACTGGTTTACGGCTTGCAGGCAAAAGGCTTCATGAAACGCAATTACACCAGCCTTTTGGACAGAGCACTAATGAACCAAGACGAGCTTTTAAAGAATTATTTTGGCTCAAAAACCGGTCCATTCAAGTGGACTGCCTTGTTGAACACTTACTGGTTTGCAAAAAGAGGCTTTGGACAAGAAGGCATTTCCGCCTACATGCTGCCAGATTCCTGGCGTGAAATCAGGTGGCCTTTGGGTTCAGACCCGATTTACAATGATGCCTTCATAGACTTTTTCTCTCACGAAGGCTCAGACCAGGGCGACATGTTCCGCAGGGTTGTAAGCGCAATGCCCTGGGAGTTCATTGCAGGACAACTCATAGAAAACTATGCTCCAGCAAAAAAATTGTATGAAAACTTTACAGGCGGCAATATACGGAACGAAGTGGAAAACATAGCGTTTTATGGCACAACCCAAAACGAGTGCAGTGGTTGTGGTGTAAGCCTTGACACTTCAAACAATTTCCAGTCCTTTTCAGCATTTTTTTACGCTAGCGACCGCTTTAAGTCCTACATGATAGAGGATGCAGTCTCTGAAGCCGCCAAAAAGAAAGGCAACACCCTTATAACCTTTGCCCATCACACCAACCTTCAAGGAAAGGAAAGCGGTGCTTCTACAAGCGGGGAAATAAACCTGAAAACAGCAATAGCGAAAAAGCAAACCTGTCAAGACAAAGCCCAAGAAGCCTTGTTTGGCTTGGGAAGGGCAACAGGCGCTTTCTCGAAAGACAGTGTTTTGAAACCAAGCGCTATAGGCGGAGTTCTGGCTTTCGGGGAGAGCGCTCTCTACATGACAGCGTTTTGGGCTGGAATTTTCGGTTCAGTCTTCCAACAAGTGGTGGTTGCATCACAACTCCAAGACTGTGTTGACGTCGATGAAGGCTATTACACGCACATATTTGCTCCATCCAAAGAGGAAAAAAAGGGCACGGAAAGCAGTGAAGCGCTTTCAACAGAAAAAGCAATGGATATGGCTGAAAAGTTTTCAGGACAACTGATTGGAATGTTCAAGTCTGACACAAACTCTTACACTTCCAAGGCAGCAGAAGCCTTGGACCGCCAAGTAAAAGACTTTTTTGAAGGCGCAAGCCAGTCAGACATAGTGCAAGCAACAGTGGAAATCCCTGGGTTTTCTTCAGGCAAGCTTTCAGGCGAACAATTGTTTTCCTTCTGGTACAAGGGCGAAACCTCGCCCTTGGAATACAAAACCGAAGGCATAAAAAAGATTGCCTCGCAGGACGGCAACAGGTTTGTAATAGTTGACTTCAACACTGGAAAAGTTTATGTGGTTGACGAAAACGGGCAACTCCTTCAAACAATAACTGAAAACGAGCTTGCAACAAGGAGTGCCTCCACCAACACCAGGATTCCAGCAGAAGAATTCGGAAAACGGTTCACACTCATAGGACTGCCAAAGTCTGCAGAACTATTGTTTGAAATGGACACTGATGGCGAGCTCACAGTCAAAATCCCCTCGGTTATAGAATGCTTATTGCAAGGAATAAAATTCCAGTCAGGATTGGATGCAAAAAGCGACAGCGCCACATCCTTCAATTTAACCCCAATATTTGGAAAAGTGGAAACAATTGTAACAGACTCCCATCCATCAATCATGGCTTGGCCTGAAGATAAAAGGATTGTTGCAGAAGGCACTCCCAGGCTGATAATGGAGGGCAGTGAGGCAAAAGCCAGGATTCATGCAGACAGGAACACTTATTTGTGGCGTCCTGACCAAAACATGTTTGTCGGGCTTTTTAAATCCATTCAATTCAAGAACGGAGTAATACTCTACAAGCCTGACACGCATGAATTGCTTGTATGGCTGAAACGGCACGAGCTCGGGCAGTTGTCTTCAGATGATGTTGCAGGCGTAAAACTAAAGCCAGCCACTTCAAGAAACCCGCTCACAGACTGCCCAGAGCCAGCAGTCAACCTTGAAGTTTTGCCATCCGACAAGAGCAGCACAACCGCTTTTAAGGTTAATGCCTTCAATGAAGCCCTGCAAAACGTTGGACCCTTCACAATACTGGAAACCCCTACAAGGAGATTCATATTCTATTCAAAGCTTGAACCAGACGGCACATGCAAAGACTATTTCAGGGTAATAGACAAGCAAACAGGCGAAATATATGATGCTCCAATTGAAAGCATGACTGTAACACCAGACGGAATAAAAATAAAAACCGAGGACGGAAAATCTCACAACCTTGGAATTGATGCAAAAAACGGAATTCCAATGGTAACCTACAACAATTACCCTCCGGAACCATTAACCATGGCGCAAGGCAGAAACGGTTCCTTCTGGTATGACACAGAAAAAAACACTTGGAATGCAGAAAACGCCCAGTTGCTGCCATTGCTTGAAGCCTTCAAAAACGGAGCCCTAACACAAGTGGGAGCAAACGGACAAGTTGTAACCACGCCTGGAAACAATATAATGAACATTTCCACTGGTGCAAGCGATGGCGGCTTGTTCAATTTGCCCTCTTGGCCTCAAGAGCTTCCAGCAATAGTGTTTTCTGTTTTTGGAATCACTCTGGCAATCCACTTTTTGGTGTACAAAAGGAAAAAATTAGTGCAAAAATGAGTGCATCATTTTTATTCTGGGCTTTCGCTTTCCGCTTCAAGGCTTTCCTCTGGCGCGCTTTTCTTTTTTCTTTTTAAAAACAATGGCTTTCTCTCGCGAAGAAGTGACTGCTCTGCAGTCTTGCGCAGTTCAGCAGTGGTGCCGATTTGCATTCTTTCAGCTTTTCGCGCCATTTTTTTCGCATAACCCCTTCCAAGGTTTTGATAACCGAATTCCTCTCTTGCCTTATAAAATTCGTTCACTATTCTCATGAATTCTGCCCTGTATTCCTCTGCCTTTCGCACTGTTGCCTCTGTTGCCTTGTGCTCCCAGTCCTCTGCCTGGATTTTATTGAACAAAAGCGATAATTCTTTTTGCGCTTTTTCTATTGCTTTATGGTATGCTGGTGCGCCTTTAAGGTTTGCTTTATGGCTTTTTTTAAGATACCTGTATTCCCGGTATTGCTTGAAAAAATCACTCCACTTGAATGGATTCAATAGCCTGAAAGGATTCAAGAGATTGTGCCTTAACTGTCTTCTTAACGCTTTCCTTTTTTCAGGAATTGCCTCAGATTGTTCTGCAAGGCTTCTTTCAAGAACGGCTTTTTCCATTGCAAAGGCTTTCATGTAGTCTTCGTAAAGATTTGCAGGGGTTTTTAGCCTTGAATCGCGATGGTGAGGGCTTGGATTTGTAAGCTGGGGCTGCCATGGCACACTCGAAAAAACAGCAGTGATTCGCTGGTTTATTTCAGCCAGCCTTGCCCGCCTTATTTCTTCATCTTTAAACTTGTTGAAAAAAGCAGTTGCCTGCTCTGGTTTCTTGTTAGCATACTCTACAGCCTTTGGCATTTCCCTGCGAATGTTTTCCATTTGCTCTGCAGTTAAAACAGACATTGGTCTGTCAGCGCTTACACGGTCTTGGTGCACTATTTCTATGGGCTCGCCTACCAATATTTTCCTTGGCTGCTTGCTTCTAAGGTCGAGTGCCTCTTGGTTTTGAGGCACTGTCCTTTTTCTTCTTGAAAAGCCGGGGTTTTTTGGAAAAACCCTGGCTTTTGCCTTAACAGAAGGCATTTATTCAGTCACTCTACTTTTACCTTTCCTTTCACGGGCTTTTTATAGGTTACATTGAAAGTTGGAGTGTGCTCTATGGTGTACTCTTCTCCAACTTGAATTCTTCTCGGATTATTGCGCCTGGTGAAATCCAGTCCCGCGGGCTCTGGCTTTTTTTGCGCTCCCGCCGGCGCTGGCTTTTTTTGAACTGGTTTTTTTGCCTGAACAGGCTTTGGTCTTGCTGGCATTAATTTCAACCTCCATTTTTTGACAGTAAGTAATTAACTCCTTCACCTAAATAAAAACCTTTCTTTGAGTGCAAGGGAGTTTTTTTGCAAGGTATTGGTTTTAAATTCTTCCCCCAGCCTTTTGTTTTTTATGGCAGACATTGCTCTCAAGGGAATTGTGAGAAGCGGTTTGGAAAAAGGCTGCTTGTTCCTTTCCATGCCAGAATACCTTGAAAGGCTTGAACGCTTGCTTGGCTTCAAGCCGTTCAGTGGAACACTAAACATTGAAGTTGAAGAACAATTATTGCAAGAATTCTTGCAAGCCTTAAAAGAAGAAAAAGTGGATTCCTTTGAAAAGGACGGAAAGGTTTTTGGCTGCTTGAAGGTTTACAGGATTTCATTTAAGGGCTTGAATGCAGCAATAATCAGGCCTGCAAAAACAAGCCATCCCTGCAACATAATTGAAATAATTGCGCCAGTCAAATTAAGGGAAAAATTTGAACTCAAGGACGGCGATGCAGTGGAAATTTCAGCTTGGAAAAAAACAGAAAAAAAGGTGGTTTGATGAGGATTGGAATTGCGGACACAATGTTTGCGCGAGCAAACATGGGAAAAATTGCAATTGAAACAATTAACAGGGAATGCAAGGCAAAAGGCTATAAGGTTGAAATAGAGCGTTACACTGTTCCAGGAATAAAGGATTTGGCAATTGCCAGCAAAAAGCTCTTTGAAGAAAAAAACTGTGATATAATAATAGCGCTTGGTTTTGTTGGAGAGGCAGAAGTTGACGAAAGGTGCGCAATGGAGGCAGGAATCGGCTTAATAATTGCAGAGCTTTTGAGCGGCAAGCACATTTTAAAAGTGTTCGTGCACTCTTGCGAGTCAAAAAAAGACAGCGAGCTTGCAAAAATCTTAAAGGACCGCGTTGAAAAGCATTCCTTGAACGCGCTAGACTTGCTCTTTAACCCTCAAAGCCTTGTTGAAAGAGCCGGAACAGGGCAAAGACAGGGCTCAAAAAACGCCAAACTCTTGCCAGTAAAATAAAGGGTTGACATAAATGGTTTCCATTGCAATAGTTTTAGCCGACTTCCACAAAGAAATGGCTGAAAAAATGCTTTTTTTTGCAAAAAAAAAGGCTGAAAGCCTTGGAGTGCAAGTTTCCCTTGTTGCCAGGGTTCCAGGCGCTTTTGAAGCACCGCTTGCCGTAAAAAAAATCCTTGAAAAAAAACAAGCCGATGCAATAGTTGTTTTGGGAATTGTGTTAAGGGGAGGAACAGAACACGATGTAATGGTTGCAGGAAACGCTTTCAGGAAAATCGCCGACTTAAGCATTGAATTTGAAAAACCGGTTTGCTCTGGAATAATAGGGCCAAGGGTTTCAAAAAAACAGGCAATGCAAAGACTGAAACCTTATTCAGAGCACGCTGTTGAAGCAGCAGTGAAAATGGCAAAATTAAAAATTTGAAAAAAAGCGCTTTTTTTAGGGTTCAAGTGTACATGGGCATTGCCCCGCTTTCCTCAAGCTTTTTCACGGTTTCACTTGTTTTTTTCAATCCTTCCAATTGCTTCATTAAGGCTTTTTTGGTTTCCTTTGCCTCTTGAAGCAATGGTTCAATGCTGAGGTTCAAGTTAAGGATTTCGTTAAGGCGCTTTAAGCATTCAGCTGCTGCCTCATAGTCTGCAGCAATCTGGACGTTTCCAAGCAAAGAGCAACTGCTTATTTTGTCGTTTTGAGATAATTCCAGCAATATGAGTGCAGTCACTCCAGTGGTAATGCCGTCCATTACAATTGTCACATTGTGCTTTTTCAACAATTCTTTGGCTGCCTCGGAATCAGCTATTCCGTAAACTGTTTCTGTTTTCAAGAACTCGCCCTTGGACCTGATGCCTTCCAGTGAAATAACCTGTTTTATGCCTTTTTTTTCAATCCATTTCACTATTGCCTTTGCAACATGCCTTACCATCATTTTTGGAATTATTTGCTCTGAAATTATGGCTACAAGTTTTTTTCCGCGGTGCACGAAAATCCTTGAAGGGTACACTGGCAGTCCGTTTCTAATGCTTATTATTGGAATGAAAAAATTGGTTTCAATGTGGCCTAACTGTTCAAACTTCATTCTTTCAATCAAGTATTTGACGCCGATTGTGCCAACAAGCCCTAACCCTGGAAAGCCCTCTATTAAAGTGTAACCCGACAAATCCATTTTCTTGTATTCCACGAATTCAACAACTGGTTCTGTCACTGTTTTCACCTGGACCTTTTAACCTGTATTAATCCCAAGTCTTCTTCCATCATTGAACCGGTTATGGGGTGAGGATAGGATGCCATTAAAAGGCAGGGCGCATAATCGTCAACCTTTGCTGTTTTCGGAGCAGTGGCAGTCAAATAAACCTGTTTTTTTCCCTTTGCAGCCAGTTTTGTTATAAATCCAGTGTCAGTGAAGTAAAGCCAGTTTTCTGTGCAAACATCAGTGTTTTTCACTCTTATGTTGAGGTTTGATATGTCCAAATCGCCTGAATTTTCCACGTCAATGCTTATTTGCCGTTTTTCTGGACTGCCGTCCTTGAATTCTATTGAAACCGATTGCGGGTAATAGCCCAGTCTTATGGTTGCCTGGGCTGCCTTTGTTATTTCAATGGAAAGCGTGGAATTCATTGGAGCTGTAAGGAATGGTGCCTCTATCACTATGCGCCCAGTGATTTTTTCAGGGAGAGCGCTCACTGGAAGCGAAACCTCTACAGGCACAATAAAGCTTTCAGACTCGCGTATAGCCGGCACTGTGATTTTTGTCTTGTCCTCTTCAGGCGCATTCACAAAATAAACCCATTTTTTGATGTCTTCAGGCTTGTTTTTTTCAGCAGAAATTATTTCTATTTTCAATTGAATGTCGTAAATCGGAAACCTGCTGGAATTTTTTAAAGTGAAATCCATCTTTTTTTTAGGGCTTTTTATTGGATCCATGCTTGAAAAATCCAGTCTTGCAGCCGGCGAAAACGCAGGCATTGGATAAAGCTGGAATTTGCCAGTCCACTGCTGTTTTGTGAGCCTGACGTAAACAGCGGCTTCTTTTTCCACGCCCTTGGAGGAAATCGATTTGGTTGCAGTGGGAGGCACAGTGCACTGAATGTCAAACTCAGACTTGGTTTTCGCCTGAATGAAGATTTCTTTGTCCACTGGAGCGCAACTCCATTCCTCAAAGTCCTTGCTGAAACCCAAATCTATTTTTTCACCACTTGAACCGCGGTTTTCAATAGTGGCAGTCATTGTAAAGGTTTGGCCTCCAAAGAGCTGTTTTGGTATTTCCACGTCAATGATTTTGACATCAATGTCCCTTTCAAGCGAAATATTTTGCGATAACTTTTCTGTTCCAACTGGCAGTATTGCCTGTTGTGCTTTGAATTTGTCGGCTTCAACCCTTACAACATAGTTTTCTGTTGCCCCGAAAAGCCCGCGCTTGAGCGTGAAATTGTAAGTGGATTGCCCGCTTTTTTCAAAATGTGAAGCGCCAGTTTTTTCGTTTGTCACATAAATGGTGTTGTCTGTAATGGGCTTTTTTTCAAGGTCTTGCACTATTATTGTGACAGGCACATAAGAGCCCACAAAATAGTCATAAATAAGCCAGCCTATTGCCAAAATAACTACAAGTATGAGCAAATATTTTGCTATTTTTTTTGCAAAAGCCTTCCATTCATATTCTTCATAAACCTCGTAACCATAAGGCTGTTTTTCCTTTTCCTCTCCAACCATTTCTAACACCAAATCCAATCAGGAAACAGTATAGATTATCCAATACTCCTTTATTAATTTTTCCATTTTCAGGCTAAAACAGTGCAAAAAGTGTTCAAAGCATTATTTTGTGTGCTGGTGGCGCCTTTTATGGGCACGCAATGCAATCCTTGTATGGAATTCTTCACCGCACTCATCACACTTGTATGTGCTTGGCTCTTCTGGCGGTTTTTCCTCTTTAGGCTCTG
This sequence comes from Candidatus Iainarchaeum sp., assembly GCA_038736825.1. Taxonomy (GTDB): domain Archaea; phylum Iainarchaeota; class Iainarchaeia; order Iainarchaeales; family DTGL01; genus JAPLVS01. Next base: position 10,541 of record JAVYME010000019.1, on the reverse strand, counting down.
GTTTTAAGGCAGCAGCCATTTTTTCTTCTTTGATTTTTTGGAACGGCCTTTTAGGTTCTTCCTTTTTCACGGGCTCTGCGGTTGGCTCTGGCTTTTTTGGTTCTTCTTTTTTCACTGGCTCTGGTTTTTTCTCTTCAACAACTTGGGCTGGAACCGGCTTTTCAATTGGTGGTTCTTTCTTTTCCTTTTTGAACGGTCTTTTTGGCTCTGTTTTTTTCGCTGGCGTGGCAACTACTTCTTTCTTTTCTTCTCCAAAGAGTTTTTCCCTGAAAAAGAACAATATTATGATTAATGCTATGATTGCAAATAGCACTAGCAGCCAAAACCCTGGAATTACAGCCTCTTGCGGTTTTTGTGTTGGAATGGTTTTTGCTGAAAGGCTTAATGCAACCTCTCTTGTTTCCCCTTCACTTAGAACCACTCTCATGCTTGCAGCATAAAACTGTGAGGTTTCATTTGTTGAAACAAAATAGTTGCCTGGAGGCAATGAAATGAATTCCACTATTCCTTGGGCGCTTGTAGCGTTTTGTGCTTCTCTAGTGCCGTCTTTTTCCAGCCAAACCACTATGCCTTGCTGTGGCCTTCCATTGAATAAAACCCTTACAATTATTTTTCCAAATAACTGGCTTGGCGGAGCCTCTTTTTCTGTTCCAGAGAAAAGGGACTTGCTGTTGTTCAATATTGTGGTTCCAGCGTTTAAGGGTAGAGTGTAAGAAAACTTTGTTGTTTTTCCAGGCATAAGCGAATCATAATGCCATTTTATAATCCAAAAATCGCCTTTTTCCTCTATATTGAATGGCTGGCTTGAAGAAATCAGGCTTGCATCCCTTACAATTGATTTTGGAACCAGTTCATAGAAAGTGATGTTTTCAAAAGCAGTCCTGCCAGTGTTCTTGATTGAAATGGTTATAATGCTTTGAAAGGATTCTTCTCCGGTAACCGGATTAGTGGTTTTTTCAACTTTAATGGTTTTTACAATCAAAATATGATCCATTTGCTCTATGATTTTTTCAATTTCTTTAGGATCAGTTATTCCAGCCAAAACCAGGGTTTCTTCAATTTCTTCAGGGCTTGGCAGATATTTTTGGGTTTCATCCAAAACTGTTTCTTTTTTCAAGGAAGGGGTTGGCGTGGGCGTTGTAGGAGTTGGAGTAGCGCCGCCGCCTCCGGTTCCGCCACCACTGGGGCCACCACTTGGCCCGCTGGGTCCAGTTGGCCCGGTTGGGGTTGTTGGCGTGCTAGTGGGTGTCGGGGTTGGCGTGGGTGTTGGCGTGGGTGTTGGTGTTGGCAGTTCGGCTTCAAACTCTAAATCTAAAATGTATGGTTCGTCTTCTGTGCCAAAGCCTTCCGGAAGGTCAATCTCGGGATCGAAGAGAATTGTTTTTTCAACAGGGGTTTGCATTTGCGGGGTTTTCATTTTGAATGTAATGTAGTTTGCCCAAGTGTCGTTTGTCACCATTAACGTGTATGTGCCAGCGGTTTCAATTGTGGTGCTTCCGTCCACAATGCCTTCAATTATTCCTTCAAGAGTGGTTCCAATGGGCGCGTTTTGGCTGTTAACCTTAATGTTTCCGCTAAACCAAGTTGCAGCGTATGCATTGAAAAGCATGGAAAGCAAAAAAAACAATAATAAAATTTTTGAGCGCATAAAAAAACCTTTTTGCAATTCCATTGTCCCCTATTTTGCTTTTAGTATATTGTACTTTCTAATTAATATAAATATCCCTGCCAATAAAAGCACTCCCAAAAACACGATAATTAGCCAAAAATAGTCTTGAAAGCCATTGTTTTTTTCTCTCTGGCTTGTTGTCTCTGGCGGTTTTTCGGTGCCAGCTGGTGTTTCTTTTATTGTTGTGCAATTGCCGCTTTTGCATTCTTTGCCTTGTGCGCATTGCGTGCCATCCGGAAGCATTGTGTGCTGGCATGAAGCGTTTGCCTCATTGTATTCGTCTATTGTGCAGGGATTATTGTCATTGCATTCCCTGCTTTCCTTCACTTCATATGCCACAGGCGAATTCAAAAAAAGAAGCGCGCTCTTTAAATCCCCGGAATCCGTTTGCTCTTCAATGTCGGCATAGTATTGTGTGAAAGCGCTTGCATCCTTTTCAATGCTTCCAAGGAAAAATTCAACAACCGGGTCTTTGATGAGCACGGAAAAGTTTTTTGTGCTTTTTATTTTGTCCGAGGTTTCAGCGATCTCTTTCGGGATTTCCTCTATCAAGAAAAGGTTTTCAATTTTTTTTCCAGAATTGTTTTTTATTGAAAGCAGTATTTCAACCCTAAACCATTTTTTTGCCTCTTGAACCATTTCCTTCAAAACAGTTTTTCTTTCAATTTTTACCACTTTTTCAAGGGAAAGCGCGCTTTTCTTTCTTTGCTCTTTGTTGACAAATGCAAGAAACCCTTCAAGGTCAGCTCTTGGCAGGCAATCAATTGTTTCCTCAAACAATATTTTTTCAGTGATTGCGGGCGTTTTTGCGGGTTGAATTGTGGGGCTTGCCTGTCCACCAGAACCACTGCCACTGCTTCCAGTGCTTGTTTCCGGCGTTCTTGTTGGAGTGGGTGCTATAGTGCTGGTTGTTGTGGGAGAAGGGCTTGGCGTGAGCGTTGGTTCAAGAGCATACGGGCAGGATTCAACAGAGCTTGAAAGGTTCAAGCGCTCAACCTTTGCAGGCTGCCAGTATGCTGTCTGCTGTGCTTTCAACAAACCAATGCAGAACACTATTGGCTTGTTTTTGTCTTGGGAAGTGCCTTCCACTGCAAGCTTGGGAAACCTTCCATAAAAACCGCTTTCCGTGGTTTCAATTGAACCCTTGAGAAAACCATTCATAAACGCATAGATTTTTGTGCCAGGGGGCGCGTTTTGATCGCTTATTTTTATTTCGCCATAAAACGAGTGCGGAATAAGCGGTATTTCACCAACATCTTGGGCAAAAACCATGCTAAAAAAAAGAAAAATTGAAAAAAAAACAATTAACTGCCTTTCAATCATAATATCACTAAAAACAACCAAAACCAAATAAAGCTATCCTAACCGCCGACTTTTTAAAAAAATAAAAAAAGTGAAGCCCCTTTCGGGGCAATTGGTTTTTTTTTCTAGAATCCTTAATCTAGTTCCTCTGTATAGCATGGCGTGCCTGGAATTACTGCTGTGCTTCTAAAGAAAACCCAATAGCCAACACCAGTGTTTACAGTGTCACTAACCAGCACATAAGAGCCAAGCGTGTTGTTGTAAGTGAAAATCCTGTTTGAAACATAATTGTAAAGGCTTGAATTCAAAAAGTCACTTAAGCTGATTTCTCCGCTCTCGCCACCGCCTTTTGGAGGACCAATCATGTTCCACTTGTTTCCAACAACTGTCACGCTTGGAGGCACTTCTTGTATTCCGCACGCATAGTCATAAGTTATTTCCCTTTTGCCTGTGCTTTCCTTGTAAACAAGGTATCCTTTCATTGGCTCTAGGGTTTCAGGTTGCCTCCACGAACCATTATAATAATAGTACACTGCATCCCCTTCCTCGAGCTCAAGCACTTCTTCAGTGTTATCGTTGGCTAACTGTAAAGGCACTGAAATGAAATTCCAGCCCTGTTTTAAAACCACTTCTCCCTGCAATTGCGGAGTCCAGTATTCGCCAGCAATTATTGTCGTTGTATTTTCATTCTGGTTTCCTGCCTTGTCTTCAACAGCACTGGCTTCCACAAAAATGTAAAGGGTTCTATAGCCAGACAAATACCAGCCCTGTATTAAGTCCCTGTGCACTATGCTTAAACTGCAAACAACAAAGTTGTTTTCATCTCCACCAATAAAACAGGCATCACCAGCATCAATTGCAAACCCGGTTGCCTCTGGATCATATGATACCTGAATCTTTGTTTCGTCAACAATTTCTGTTAACTCATCATCAAACAGCAAAGCCAAGGTTTTGTCAGAATGACTGTACATGCTTCCCTCTTCCTCAAGCACTGGCGCTCCTGCATCAAACTGGTATATTCCTTCACTGTCCGGGCCTTCAGGAACATTTCCCGCAATGTCTTCAGCGTAAGCACAAACCTTCCATTCACCGTCATCCTCAATGCTTATTTCAGCATAACTGCCAACAACCTGGGTATAGCCTTCCCCGCCAATCGCTGGGCACTTGCTTTCCTTATCAACTATTGCATAGTAAACTGCGCGCATTCCACTGCCACCCTCTTCATCAGTGCCCTCAACCAAAACCAGAATGCTTTCACCAGTCCAGCTATGCTCTGTTGGATCAATCAAAACAGTGGGCGCTGTTTCATCCCAGGTAAAGCTTGCGCTTTCGCCGTCTGCTTCGTTTTCAACGTTGTCTATTGCCCAAATGTTTGCGGTGATTTGTTTTCCGTTTAGTCCTGTGAATAGTGTTTTGTTTACGTTCACGCTCCATGTTTTTTCTTCTTCGTCGTATTCTGGGTATAGGAATGCGGGTGCGCCTGTACTCCATGTTTCTCCGTCCCAGCAATAATTGCTTTCACCTTCTGTGTAGCATAGTGTTAGCATTAGGAAGTCTGTTCCGCTTAGTGTGTCATCTGCTGTTCCGGTTATTGTTCCAGGCCAAGTGTTGGGTCCATAGTATTCTTCGAATTCGTTTACTGCTGATTCTGGTGGGGTTTCATCCCAGGTAAAGCTTGCGCTTTCGCCTTCTGCTTCGTTTCCAGCATTATCTGTTGCTTTCACTTTTACTGTAAATTCAACCCCGTCAAGTCCGGTAAATGCTTCAGCGTCTATGTTATAATTCCAGTTTCCATCGTCATAATTTGCTTCATTCCAGATATAATCGTCTCCTTCTTCTGGTTCTTGCCAGTTGTCTGTTCCATTCCAGCACATTGTGGTTTCGTCCTCATAGCATATTGCCACTTGAACTTGTTTAATTCCGTTTAGGTTGTCGTTTGCTGTTCCAGTGATTGTTCCAGGCCAACTGTTGGGTCCATAATAGTTAGCGAGATCATCTATTTCTATTTCTGGAGGTGTTGCATCAACATAGTATGGTCCACTGTGTTCTGTTTCGCCCAGGTTTCCAGCGTCATCAACTGCTCTTATGTGAAAGTAAATGCGGTTACTGTCTTCAACATCTTCACAAATATAAATTCGCACTCCTTCATCAACAAAGGTGTCTTCTTCTGTTGGGTCTGTGTCTGCTGTGTTGTCACACAAAACATAGTAGCCATCCAAGTCGTCGTCTTCAGCATCAGTCCACTCGAATGAAATGTCATTATCTGTGCTCCACTCCTCTATTGTGTGAGTGCTTGACCCGAGATCGCTTACTTTTCCAGGACCTGTGTTGTCTATGGTGAATACATTGTCTGAAATGTCGTTTGTGCCAGGGTTTTGCATGTCTTTTACTTTAATTTGATAGTTTGTTCCATCGCTCACACTTGTGGTGTTCCATTCCCAACTGCAAGAGCCTTCTGTACAGTATGTTGAACATTTTAATCCGCTCACAATAGTGTTCCAGCCACTGCCTGAAGTCCATTGAATGTCAAAATAGTCGTCTGCAGGAGTGCTGCAGGTGGCAGTCCAAGTTATGTTTTTTTTACCGCTCCAGTTTTCGCCTCCGTTTGGGGTTACAACGGTTATGCTGCTAATTGTTGCGCTTGCTGTTGCTATTATGAGTAATAAGAGCAACAGGGACAGCGCGCTTTTTGTTTTTATTTTTTCAAATAAATCCATTCTTTTCATTCAATTCCACCTCGTGTGAGCAGAAATGCGATTGGCAAATGCCAGCATTTGCCAAAATATATTGTAATTCTTATTTATAATCTTTTCTTTGTGGTTTTTTTTTGTGCTTGAATGGTTTTTTCTTTTTTTTTGGGAATTTCCGGTTATTTTCTGTGTTTAATGAAATCTGGTGTTTTTGTTTGCTGGCTTAAAGGAATGGTTTTTTTAAGGGCAAAATTAGTGTTTTTTTTGTTCTTTTATTGCTTTTTTTATTTTCATTATTGCTTTTTTTCTGTTTTTTTCTCCAAAGATTGCTGAGCCGGCCACTAGTATGTTTGCTCCTGCTTGAACGGCTGGTTTTGCGGTTTCACTGTTTATTCCGCCGTCCACTTCAATGTCTAATTCGGGCTTTTTTCTTCGGAGTTCTTTTATTTTGTCCAAGCATTCTTTCAAAAAGTTTTGTCCTCCAAAGCCTGGTTCTACTGTCATTAACAGGACAAAGTCTATTTCTTCAAGGAATGGTTCTATGGTTGTTAGCGGGGTTTTTGGTTTTATTGCAAGCGCTGGTTTTGCTTTTGCTTTTCGGATGAGGTTGATTGTTTGCCTGGCGTCCTTTGATGCTTCAACGTGGAAGGAGATTATTTTTGCTCCGGCTTCAGCGAATTCTTTCACGAATTTTTCCGGTTCTATAATCATTAAGTGCACGTCCAGCGGTTTTTTTGATTTTATTTTTTTTAAAACCGCTTGCCCGAAAGTGATGTTGGGAACAAAAACGCCGTCCATTACGTCTACATGGATTAAGTCGCAATAGGGTTCGACTTCTTTTATTTCTGAGTTGAGTTTTCCAAAGTCTGCGGATAAAATGCTTGGCGCTATTAAAACTTTTTTTTTCATTAAGTCAGCCTTTTATCATTTTTTCAATTGTTTTTGCAATGTTTTCCTTTGAAAAACCGTATTTTGCGTATAATGCTGTCGGGTCACCGCTTTCAGCGAACCTGTTGTTTAATCCAATGCGTTTAAATTTCACTTTGAGGTTTTTTTCTGCCAAAACTTCGGCTATTGCGCTTCCCAGCCCGCCGATTGTTTGATGGTCTTCTGCTGCAATTATTGCTTTGGTTTCTCTTGCGGCTTTTTCTATTGCTTTTGCATCTATTGGTTTTATTGTGTGCATGTTTATTACGCTCACGCTTATTTTTTTCTTTTCAAGGAGTTCTGCTGTTTCGAGAGCGATTGGCACTAGGGCTCCACAAGCAATAATGGTGGCGTGTTTTCCTTTGCGCAATTCCATTGCTTTTCCGAATTCAAACCGGTATTTTTTTTCTTCAAAAATTATGGGGGTTGGATCTCGGTTGGTGCGCAAATAACAGGGTTCATTGAAGTCTTTCATGAACCAGGCTGCTTTTTCTGCCTCTATTGCGTCCGCTGGAACAATTATGTTCATTCCTGGAAGGGAGCGCATTATTGCAATGTCTTCTGTTGCTTGTGCTGTTGGACCGTCTTTTCCGGTTAAAATGCCTGCGTGAGAGCCAACAATTTTCACTGGAACTTTTCCATAGCAAACGCTTTGCCTGATTATTTCAAAAGCCCTGCCGGTTAAAAAAACCGCAAAGCTTGAAACAAATGCTTTTTTTCCTTCAAGGGTTAAGCCTGTTGCCACTCCAACTGCGTTCATTTCGCAAATGCCTGCATAAAAAAACCTTTCAGGAGCAGTTTTTTTCAATTCAAGGCTTTTAGTGGAAGAGGCAAGGTCTGCGTCAATTGCTACAACGCTTTTGTCTTGAGCGCCCATTTCCCTTATTGCTTTTCCATAGCCTTCCCTTGTGGCTGCCTTTTCTTGAAAGCTTTTTCTCAGCATTCCCCCAACTCCTTTAAGGCTTTCTGCAATTGCTCTGCATTCAATGCCTTTCCATGCCATTGCGGGTCATTCTCCATAAAGGAAACCCCTTTGCCTTTAATGGTTCGAGCAATTATTGCAATGGGTTTTTCAGAAAATTTGGCTTTTTCCAGAGCGCCAATTATTTGCTCTAAATCGTGACCGTCAATGGAAAGAGTGTTCCAGCCAAACGCTTCAAATTTTTCCTTTATTGGTTCCACTTGCATTATGTCCTTTACATAGCCGTCATTCTGGCAACCGTTTGCGTCAACAATTGCAATAAGGTTTTTCAAGTTATAGTGTGCAGCGAACAAAGCGCTTTCCCATACAATGCCTTCCTGTATTTCGCCGTCACCGAGCACTACAAAAACCTTGTGGTTTTTTCCATCCATTTTTGCCGCTAAAGCCATTCCGCAAGCAACACTAAAGCCTTGCCCTAGAGAGCCAGCAATTGTTTCAATGCCTGGAGTGTCCCTTGAAGGATGCCCTTGAAGCATGCAATTGATTTCCCTAAAACCATCAAGCTCTTTCATTGAAATAATGCCCTTTAATGCAAGCGCAGAATAAAGCCCAGGGCTTGCATGGCCTTTGCTTAAAACAAACCTGTCCCTTTCAGGATCCCTTGGGTTTGCTGGATTTATTTTCATTTCATGAAAAAACAGTGCTGCCAAAATATCGGCTTCGCTTAAAGAGCCGCCTGGATGCCCAGAGTTTGCCTTTGAAGTCATTTTCAGGGAAAGAACGCGAATCTTTCTCGCAATTTCCTTTAATTCTGCGAGTTTTTCCTGGAATGCTTGCACTTCTCTCACTTCAACAACAATTCAAATCTTCAATCCAGCCTTTTCTGCATCCTGTTTGAACAAAACTTTTCCCTTGTCTGTCAAGGAATGCCCAGTCATTTTTTTGAGAACCTCAAAAGGCACGGTTGCAATGTCTGCACCCATCATTGCCGCTCTAGTGACATGCAAGGGATGCCTTACAGAGGCAACAATCACTTTGGTTTTAAACCTGTAATTTTTAAACATTCCAACAATCTCTTGCACTACAAGCATTCCATCATTTCCAATGTCATCCATTCTGCCCACAAAAGGACTCACAAAATCAGCGCCAGCGATTGCCGCCAGCAAAGCCTGGTTGGCGCTAAAAACAAGCGTGCAATTGGTTTTAATCCCTTTAGCCTTCAATCTCTTTATTGCCTTTAAGCCCTCAACTCCCATTGGAATCTTCACCACAACATTTTTGTGGATTTTGGCAAGCTTTTCAGCCTCTTTCACCATTCCATCAGCATCCTCGCTCAAAACCTCTGCACTTACAGGACCATTAACCGCATTGCAGATTTCAACAATGGATTTTTGAAAAGACGCATTGGCTTTTTGCATTAGGGTTGGGTTTGTGGTGACACCGCTTAAAACACCCCAAGAAACAGCCTCTTTGATTTCATTAATGTCAGCACTATCCAAAAAAATCTCCAATCCAACCCCCTCCCGAAAAAAAACCAAAAAAGCAAAACAATCAAACAATTCCAGCGCAATCTAATTGGACAGGAAAGAGTTTAAAAAACTAATATTTTTTGCTTTCAGAAAATTTAAATACAAGAAAAGCATTAAACAATAATCATGCGCAAAACCTTTCTTGCCTTGTTTTTTTTAAGCCTTTTCGCCACTACCACGGCTGACTGTTTTTGCTCCACCAACGCAGACTGTTATGACTCTTACGGCAGAGCTTTTTGCTGTGACGGCTGTTATTGCGTTCCCTGCTTTCCAACAGACCCACTTCCAACCCCAATAGATATTCCACCCACTCCCACTCCAACCACAACCCCCACAATCACTCCAACACCCACTCCAACTCAAACCCTACCACCATTTCCCACACCCTCTCCAACCCCAACAATTACCCCCATCACTCCCACTCCAACAATTTCACCCACTCCATCTCCAACCCCAACCACAACCCCTACAATCACTCCATCTCCAACTCCAATAGAGTCCCCAACAATCACTCCAACGCCACCACAACCACCAGGCGGCTGGGGCCACACGCCAACCCCAACCCCGTCAAAACCACCACCAACAACAACTCCAACCATAACTCCAACCCAGACAAGCACTCCATTACAAACAACTCCAACAATTTCACCAAATCAAAACCTAACTCCAACAATCACTCCCACTAAAACCCAAAAAACCACGCCAAACCAAACAATCAACCCAACACAAGCAATCCAACAAAACAACAACAGCGAAAACGGATTACCCTTAAAAGAATTGATTGTTTTGCTTGCAATCCTGCTCTTAATAGCATTATTCATATTTTTATTCAAAAAAACAAGAAAAAAACCACAAGTTCCACCAGAAAAAAAAGAAATGGAAAGCGCTCTAGAAAAAACCACTTTAAAAGAAACAAAACCAGAAAACAAAGAACCAGAAATAAGGGAATACCAAGGCGATTTCCAAGAAATCAAGTTTTAAAACAACAAAAAACCACTTGCAAAAAAACTGCAAGCCCTCAAAAAAAAAACACGCCGGCCTGAACTGCAGCCAACCCATTAAAAAAAAGAAAAAAAGAGAATGCCTGGCTTTGCCTTCAAAACAAAGCCAGCCAATTCAAAAAAATCACTTGCTGTGCACAGTTATATTGCCCCCGCCAAGCTCAATTGGCTCAGCACTAGTGCCCAACTGCTTCCAAACCTTGTTCGTTGAATCAAGAATTGTTACAGCAAAGGAATCCCTGGTTTTCGGGCTAACAATATCGCCGTCAGTTATGTTCACCAAAAACTTGTACGGGCCAAAGGATTGCACAACAGTTCCGGTTTCTGCATCTATTTTTTGCACAGTGCATTGCCCTGTAAAGTAAGCCTTGTTGATTGCAGTAAAGGCTAAACCGCCCTTAGCCCAACTATTGCTTTTCACTTGATAGTCAAAGAGCTTGGTTTTCATCTCTCCATCCTCTTCAACTTGTTCTTCCACCCTGAAAACAAAGACAAAATTGC
>JAVYME010000018.1:0-24299 GCA_038736825.1 Candidatus Iainarchaeum sp. | reverse complement strand
ATAATGCGCTCAAGCCTTGTGCTGCTTCTTCCTCTGTCTTGCTTTCTTCTTCCTTGGTTTCGGTTTTTTTCTCAGTGCCACTTGTGGTTCCTGCTGGTGCTGCAACCTGGGCTACTGCTGCTTTTGCTATTGCTTCGTCTATGTTGACGTTCTTGAGTGCTGCAATCAAAGCCTTTATTTTGCCTGAATCAACTTCAACTCCAGCGGATTCAAGAACTGCTTTCACTGTGTTTTCGTTGATTTCCTTTCCAGCGGAATGCAACAGCATTGCGGAATAGATGTATTCCATTTTTTCACCTCTCAATTACAAGCATGTTTTTCAAGCACTTTCTTTTGGTGTTTCTTCGTTTTTTGCTTCAGTTTGTGTTTCTTGCTTTATTTCGCCTTCTGTGGCTTTGCATGGGAATTTTGCCTCCAATGCAACGCTTTTTGCTTCCCTATAGCTTTTTGCAATCAAGATTTCAATGTTTTCTTTGGTGGGGAATTCTATGTTCACTGAAAGATTGAGCGCGCTATTGTAGGCGGACATTATTTGCCTTATTGTTTCATCCAAGTCTATGTTGAGAACGCTTTCAGAATAAAACTGTTGGCCGTCTAGTGCTGCAGTTATTTTTAAGCCTATTTCAAGCGGCTTGATGTCCAGTTTTGCCAGTGCTTTTGCAACAGCTTCTGTTATTATTTCTCCTTTTTTTGCAACAGGCGAGTCCTCTGAAATTTTTATTGATGCGCCTTGCAATTTAACCTTTAAGCCAGCGTTTTTTAAGTCTGCCAAGTCTGGTCCTGGTGGCAGTCCTGTGTCGCCTGCTGGCACTATAATGTCGCTTTCTGCAATCATGCCTGCTTTTACTGGGGCTCTGCCTTTGCAGCTTTTCAGCAAAAGGTATAATTCAAAGGGGTCCATTTCAGTGAATATTAGTGCCACTGAGCCCTTGAAGGAGTTTTCCAAGCCCAAACCTTTGAATTTGGAGGCTTTTAATGCTTTGAGTGCCACTCTTGTCTTTGTAACCCTTATTTTGGCCTTTCCTGCAAGTTTTTTTCTTATTTCTGAAAAAAGATCGGATGGAAAGCGTGATATTTCTGCAACTGCTATGACTCTCGAGCCAGCCATGAGTGCTTCAATCTCGGCTAGTTCTTTTTCCTTCCATTTTTTGGTGTGAGTTTTTACCATTAAAAGCACCTTTTAAAACTCTATTTTTACAACAGGCCCCATTGTTTTTTTGATTCTAACTGCTTTTATGTTGTGTTTTTGTTTTGGTAAAGCCTTTTCAACTTCCGAGTAAACTTTTAAAATGTTCTCTGCGAGTTCCTCTGGCTTCATGCTTTCCTTTCCCACAAGCACTTGCACCATTGGAATGCCTTTGCCTTTTCTGTTTGTGACTCTAATTCCGGCTTTAAGTTTTTCGAGTTCGCTTTTAACCAGCATTGGGTCTTGGGGTATTGGCTTTGGCATTTTGCCTTTTGGTGCCAATTCCTGTCCAAGGTATTTTCCGACTGCAATCATTACTGGGCCTTCGGCAAGCAATACATCGAAACCCAAGAGTTCTGAAATTTCTTTTTTCTTCATTTTTGCGATTTCTTCTTCAAAAACTATTCTTGAAAAAAGGTTTTTCACTGAATCAGCGAATGGTTTGCTGGTTGCAAACAATAATGCCTTTCCCTCTCCTTTGCCTGTTGAATAAGGCATGTCTACTTTTAAGTCTATTATGCTGCCTGGTTTTTTGAGGTCAAGGTCTTTAAAGGTAATTATTAGTTCCACTGATTGCTCAAAATTGCGTTTTGGCGAATCTGCCTCGAGCTTGCTTAAAGCGGTTAAAACCTGTCCTTTTTGCATCTAAAGCCTCCTGCATTAAGCAGTAGTGCCAAAATAGGTTAACTTTTGGCGGCTTTACAATATATTCTTTTTTAATAAACGTTTAATAATCTTCTGTTTGCAGGTTCCTGCAAAAAAAACTGTTCAAAGACTGTTTTATGCTTGATTGTTTGAGGTAATGACTATTTTAGTTGCGCATCGTATTTGCCTGCGTCTATTTCTGCGATTATTTCGCTGCCTCGCTTTCCTTCAACTGTTATGCCCATTGCATTGCAAGTGCCTAAAACTTCTTTTACGTTGCTTTTGAGGTTGTAGGATGTAAGGCTTGCGGCTTTCTTTTTTGCAATGCTTACTGCTTGTGAAAAGGAAATGTTGCCAGCGAATTCTCTTTTGGAGTCTTTTGAGGCTTTTTCTAGGCCTGCTTCTTTTTTTATTAGGGCGCTCATTGGCGGAGAGCCCACTTGCACTTCAAAGGTTTTTTTTGCTGAATCTACAACAACTTTTACTGGAACTTTCATTCCTGCAAAATCTTTTGTTTGCTCGTTTATTTGTTTTATTACTTCTCCAATGTTTATTCCAAGTGGCCCCAGTGCTGGACCGAGTGGGGCGCCGGCTGAAGCCTTTCCGCCTTCCACCATTACGCTAATTGTTGGCATAAATTCACCTTTCCTATTTGAGCACTCTTATGTTTTCTGCTTTTATTGTAAGAGGCATTTTGACTGCTGCTTCAAGGAGTTCCACTGTAACCTCTTCCTTTGCTTCGTTTACCCTCATGACTCTTGCTTTTTCTCCTTTGAGTGGACCACTCACTATTTTTACTTTTTCCCCTTCTTTTATGGATTCCATTAACGGTTTGGCTTTTAATAGTGATGCAAGTTCTTCCACTTTTATGTTGCCTCCCACTATGCCTTTTCCTTTTATGTGGGGAATGTCGCTTATTGCTCTTCGCACTGTCAATTCTGTGTCTCCTTCTATCAAGACATAGCCTTTCAAGTCAGGAAAAACTGTTAGCGAGTAGACAGCCAGTGGTTCTGATTCCATTTTCTTTTGAAGCATGTCTACAACCAAGCTTTCCTGTCCGGCAGTAGTCCTTACAGAAAAAATCATTCAAATCACGCAAACAAACCATGCAATAAACAGTGGTTAATGGCTTATAATTTAGGATATTGAATGTTTTTATTCCTTTCCTAAGAGGGCTTTCAGGCAGGCCTTCCAAGCCCTGTAATGCTGAAAAACAATAGCACTGCAAAGCCAATCAAGCCTATAATGATTATTCCAATGGCTGTGACTGTCAGCATTAACCTGTATTCCTCCCAGTCAGGCTTTTTGCTCACTGTAAAAATCCTTTTCCATGATTCCAGCAATTTTTTCCACCAACCAAGTTTTATTTTTGAAAAAATTATCCTGTGAATCTTATCCCCAAATCAAGGCCTTTTTCGGTTTGCACTTTTTCAAGATCGTCAAGGTATGGGAATCTGCCGCCGGCAACCACAACCATTGCTTGAATGCGGTTCTTTGGCAATTGCGAGTCAACCATTGCCCCCCAGATTATGTGTGCGTCAGCGTCGATTTTTGAGCTCACGGTTTCAACAATCATTTCAGCTTCCCTTAAGGTCATGTCTGCGCCGCCCACAACATTCACTAGAGCGCGCTTTGCATGGCTTATGTCAACGTCAAGCAATGGCGAGGTTAAAGCATTTTCCACAGCCTCTAAAGCCCTTGCATCGCTTGCTTCTTCGCTGTGGCTTTCACCCAAGCCAATCATTGCGGCTCCGCCCTTGCGCAATATTGTGCGCAGGTCAGCAAAGTCCAAGTTTATCAGTCCTGGTTTTGTAACCATTTCAGTGATGCCCTTGACTGCGTTTGTGAGCACTTCGTCTGCAACCTTAAAGGCAGCATTAACTGGCAAGTCAGGGGCAATTTCAAGGATTTTATCATTGGGAATCACTATTACCGTGTCCGTGTGCTCTCTAAGTTTTGCCAAGCCTTCAAGCGCGTTTTCTGTTCTGCGCTTGCCTTCCACAGTGAATGGCAGGGTAACAATTGCAATTGTAAGGCATTTCATTTCTTTTCCGATTTCTGCAATTACTGGGCTTGCGCCAGTGCCAGTGCCACCGCCCAAGCCACAGGTTATAAACAGCAAGTCTGAGTCACCCAATAGTTCTGTTAGCTCTTCAACGCTTTCCTTTGCTGAAGCCTCGCCCACGCTCGGATCAGAGCCAGAGCCTAAACCCCTGGTTGTTTCCCTTCCAATCAATATTCTTTTGTCAGCTTCAGTGTTGAGAAGGTCTTGAGCGTCAGTATTGACTGCAATGGTTTCAGTTCCAGCAATGCCGATTTCGTGCATTCTTTGCACTGTATTGCTACCGCCTCCTCCAACTCCAACCACTCTTATTTTGGCTCTTGAAAGCTCTAGCATTTTTTGCAAGTCTTCTTGGTTTTCAATAAGCCCTTTGTGCTTTTTTTTCTTGGGATCCTTGATGGCTTCCCTAACCATTTCTTTCACTGACTGGTCTTTTTCAAAATCATCCCTTGGCCTTGAGGGTTCTTCCCTCATGGATTGAACCCTTTTAATGGCCTTTCTAACCATGCTCTCCAAGCAAGCGCACCCCTTTCAGTTAAAAAATTAAAACAATAAAAGATTTTTCCTTAAAAACGTTTAAAACCTTTTGTTTTTCTCTTGCCAAGCCTTTCCCTAAAAAACAAAAAAACGAGAAGGCTGCTAATAAGAATAACTCCAGAAAAGGATTAAAAAGCAAATGTTTTGAAACAACAAAAAAAGTTAAATGAAGTTGCCAAGAAAACACCTGAAGGCAAAACAGTCTTTAAACTGCTTTTCACAAACGAGCCAGCAACATTAATGGAAAGAATGACTGGCGCGAAAAGACACTCAACATAAGTTTATATTCTCTGTTTCTGTAATATTTCTGGTTTTTATGCCAGACAAAAACCTGTTAAAAACAGTCAAAGAAATAAAATCGCTAAAAATACAGGGCGCCTCCCAAGTGCGCCGAGCAACCATACTGGCAATAAAAAGCATTGCAGAAAAAAGCAAAGCAAAAAATGTTGAAGAATTCCGGCGAGAACTAAAAAAAGCAATGCAATTGCTGGCAAACGCCAGACCAACAGAGCCTGAAACAAGAAACGCTTTAACAGTGTTGCTTAAAACCTCAATGAAAAACCTGCCGCTTAGCGAATTGAAAAGGGAAATTGCAAGGGAATGCGACGAATTCGAGGAAAAAAGAAAAAAAGCAATGCGCAGAATCGCAGAACTGGGTGCAGAAAAATTAAGGCATTGCCCTAAAATCTTCACTCACTGCCATTCACACACCGTTGAGGGCATACTGCTTGAAATGCACAAGCGCAAAAGCCTTGAACACGTTTTTTTAACAGAAACAAGGCCAAAATTTCAGGGCAGGATTACTGCACGCAATCTTGCCAGGGCAGGAGTGCCTTGCACAATGATTGTGGATTCAGCAGCACGTTCGTTCATTGGAAAATGCGATGCTTTTCTCACAGGCGCTGATGCAATAATTGCAAACGGGGCAGTCATTAACAAGATTGGCACTTCCCAAATATCGCTGGCTGCAAAAAAAGCCGGCGTGCCACACTATGTTGCAACAAACTCTCAAGCATTTGATGCAGCCACCTTCTTTGGCGCAGAGGAAAAAATAGAGGAAAGGTCAAAGCGCGAAGTGTGGAGTGAAAGGCTTCCAAAACTGGAAATAAGGAATCCAGCATTTGATATCACTGAGCCTGAACTTGTTAAAGCAATAATTTGCGAAAAAGGAGTTTTCCCTCCAGACAAATTTGTGAGGCAAATGGTGAGGGAAGCCGCCTTGGAAGGCAAAAAATTCGTTTCACTAATAGAAATGCTGCGGTGAGCATTTATCAAATCAGAATTTTTTTCCCGGGACAAGAAATTTCTTTTGGCCACAGTAATGCTAATCCCGATCTTTGTTTTTGCCATAATTGTTCTTGATATTGTCAAATATGAGCAATTACGCGCAAAATCCACAATACCTCATGAAAACCTGCCGAAAGAATTCAAGGAGTTCTGCGGACTGATTACTGAATGCAAGTATTTAGAACCCGACGAGGTAGAGAAAATTTTTGAAAATTTTGGCAAAAAAGTTCGCTGTGATGTTTATGGGGGGCCAGATTGGACAGTCTGCCTATATGTTTCAAGCAAAGTGGGCGGACAAGACCACTACGTGTTTGTGAAAAACACCTATAGAGATATCCATGTTCCTTTTTCGTCAGTTGGGGGCACCAGGCTAATCAAAAGTGAAAGAAAGGTCCTCGGAAACGAGGCATTTGTCTTTGGTTCCAGTTATGCACCATACCCAAACTACTATGAAGGCTTGAGAGGGGAATTGAAGTTCGGCAGCCTGTTTAATTTAATTAAAACAAATGGATTCCTGACAGGGATACTTAGAAGTGAAGAAGTATCAGAAAAGAGCGGAATTTTCACGGGAGAGCGAGATTGTATTGGTCAAAAATATTCAAACAATTCAATTAAAGTAAGAATTGAAAAAAACTCAGAGACTGGCACTCCCATATACTCAGTTCGGCAAGAAGAAAAACTAACTGGGTGTGAGATATTTGTTGACGCCAATTTACAGGAAAATTCTTTAGAGTATCTATTGGAGATTAAAAAACTGAAGGATGTAAAGCTACGTTGTAAAAATTGCTTTAATTATAATGCAGAAAGACAATTTCTCGATAGCCTGAATATTAATTATGAGAACTGCAAGTGCCAAGTGATAAAAGACTGATTCAAATTAAAAGGTTTCCGCGCTATTTTTCATTGATTGCAATGGATTGTTCCTCTTTTGGCTTGAAATGCGGCATAGAAGTGCACCAGCAGCTTGACACTGGAAAGCTTTTTTGCAGGTGCCCTTCCATCCTAAAAGAAGGAAAACCAGATTTTGTATTCAAGCGCAGGCTGAGAACAGCTGCCTCGGAAATGGGCGAAATAGACCGTGCTGCTGCAGAACAGTCAGGCAAGCAAATGCTTTTCGAATACTATTCCTTCAATGATTGCTGTTGCTTGGTGGAAGCCGACGAAGAACCCCCAAAAGAAGCTGACAAAGAAGCGCTTGAAACCGCACTGAAAATTGCTTTGATGTGCAATGCAAGGGTTTTCGACGAACTCTTTGTAATGAGAAAAATTGTATTGGATGGCTCCAACACCTCTGGGTTTCAGAGAACAATGCTGGTGGCAGAAAACGGTTTTTTGGAATTGAAAGACAAAAAAATAGGCATTCAAACAATTGTATTGGAAGAGGACTCTTGCAGGCCCATAGAGAAAAACAGCGAGAAAATTGTTTACTCGCTTGACCGGCAGGGCATTCCATTGATTGAAATTGCAACAGCCCCAGAAATAAAGTCACCGCAAGAAGCACAAGAGTGCGCGCTCAAAATTGGAGAGCTTTTAAGGCGCACCTGCAAGGCAAAAAGAGGGCTTGGCACGATAAGGCAGGATATAAACATCAGCATAGAGGGAGGGGCAAGAATTGAACTCAAGGGAGTGCAAGAACTGGAAATGATTTCAAAATTTGTTGAATTGGAAGTTCAAAGGCAGGCAATGCTGATAGAATTGAAAAAAGAACTTGAAAAAAGAGGAATAACTGAAAAAGACTTGCAAGAAAAAGAAACAGATGTTTCGGAAATTTTTTCAAAAACAGAATGCAAGTTTGTTGCATCTGACTTGAAGGCTGGAAAAAAAGCCTTTGCAATAAAACTGAAAGGCTTTGCTGGGCTCATTGGAAAGGAATTACAGCCGGACAGGCGCTTTGGAACCGAAATAAAGGATTACTTGAATGCAAGGCACAATATCAAAGGCTTATTGCACAGCGATGAACTCCCAAAATACGGAATTTCCGCAGAGGAAAAGAAAAAAATCGCCGAAAAACTGGATTGCAAGGAAAAAGACGCATTCTTGATTTTAATAGAATCACAAGAGAAATCCTCAAAGGCATTTGAAACAGTGAGAGAACGCTGCGCTCTTGCCTTAAAAGGCATTCCAGAGGAAACCAGAAATGCTCTAGAAAACGGTTCTTCAAGTTATTCGAGACCTCTGCCGGGTGCAGCCAGAATGTATCCCGAAACAGACTTAAAAACAATAAGCATTGACAAAAAAACCCTTGAAGAATTAAAGCGCTCTCTTCCGCTCACTATAGCACAAAGGCTGGAATTGTACAAAAAGCACGGGTTGAGCTCCAAGCTTGCAGAAGAAATGAAGCTAAGCAATCACGCTTGCTTTTTTGAAACATTGCTCGCAAAAGGATTCAATGCCACAACAGCAGCAGCCCTCCTGCTTGAAGGACTTAAAACCCTTGAAAGGGAAGGACTTGAAATTTCAGCAATTACAAGCGAAAAAATCTTGGCTTTGCTTGAAGCAGAAAAAAAGGGAAAAATTTCAAAAGATGTTTTGCTTGACGTTTTAAGGGAAACTGCAAAAGGCATGCCGCTGGAAAAGGCAATTGAAGGCATTGCAATAAAAAAAGCAGGAGCCAGCGAGATTGAAAAAACCATTGAAAGAATAATTGAAGCAAACGAAAGCCTTGTATTGGAAAAAGGAATGCTTGCAGTGAACGCCCTGATGGGCGATGCAATGAAGGAATTGAGAGGCAGAACCTCAGGAAAAGAGGTAATGGAATTGCTTGAAAAAAGAATTGCAAAAAAAATTCAAGAAAAAAAAGAAGGGGGCTTTAAATGAAAAAAACACAAGAAAAAGCTTTCCTGGATTGCATTAGATCCTTTCCATTACAGTTCTGGAAAGCTGTAGAACTAGGGTTTTTATGGAAAGCTCCAGAAAGCCTTTGGAAAAAAAACATAAGCGGAGTGATCATTGCAGGCATGGGCGGCAGCGGAATTGGCGGCTTAATAGCAAAAGACTTGCTTGAAAATAAAGCAATTGTGCCCATAATTGTCGTCCAAGACTATTCCATTCCAAAATTTGCTGACAACAACTGGCTTGCCATAATAGTAAGCTATTCTGGCAACACAGAGGAAACACTTTCAGTTTTTTATGAAGCAAAAAAAAGAGGAATGGCAATTGTCTGCATTTCATCCAATGGCATTCTATCAAAAGAATGCAAAAACTGCATTTTGATTCCACCCGGGTTTGCTCCAAGAACCCAGCTTTGCATGACCTTTGCCCCAATAATAGCCACACTTGAAAAAATGGGTCTTGTGTTTGCAGGCAGTTCGCTTGAAAAAACAGCCTCTTTCCTTGAAAGCATTTCTGAAGAAGCAGAAGAGGACGGCAAAAAAATCGCAAAATTCCTTCACAAAAAAATCCCAGTAATTTATTCCCAAAAACGGTTTGGTTCAGCAGCCCTGCGCTTTCACACGCAGCTCGCTGAAAACAGCAAGACATTCTCTCACTGGAATGTCCTGCCAGAATTAAACCACAACGAAATAGTGGGCTTTCTCCCTTGCGAGGAAAAACTTGCCTTTGTTCTTTTCAGGGATGAAAAGGAAAACACAAGAGAAAGAAAAAGAATGGATTTCACAAAAAAAATAATCTCTGAAAAAAGCCAGTGGCTAGAATTATGGCCAAAAGGCAAAAGCGACATGGAAAAAATGTTTTATTTCATTCTTGCAGGAGACTTTGCCTCATACTATCTAGCTCTTTTGAATGGCGTTGACCCAGAAAAAGTGGAAAACATAGAAATGCTCAAAAGGGAACTGAAAAAATGACTTTTTCAAAAAAACCACAAAAAACAAGAAAAATAATTCCAAACAACCTTGAAAAGAGAAAAAAAGCAATCCCTTTAAAGGCAGTCGGAGTGGACATTGGCGGCACAAAGATTCTTGCAGTACTGGTTTCAAGCAACGGGCGCATTCTAAGGGAATGCAAGGTAAAAACTCCAGCAACCGAAGGAAAAGCACTTCTTGCACTGGAAAAAGCAATATGCTGGGCAAAAGGCAGTGAAAAAATCACTGGCATCGGCATAGGTTTTGCTGGCTTTATCGACTCAGAACAAGGAATTGTGATTGAATCGCCAAACATGCCTTCAATAAAAAAAGCAAAAGTCAAATCCTTTTTGGAAAAAAAATTCAAGTGCAAGGTATGCCTTGAAAACGATGCAAACATGTTTGCCTTGGGAGAATGGTTTTTTGGCTTTGGAGCAAAACACAAAAACTTTGCA
Organism: Candidatus Iainarchaeum sp.; assembly: GCA_038736825.1. Taxonomy (GTDB): domain Archaea; phylum Iainarchaeota; class Iainarchaeia; order Iainarchaeales; family DTGL01; genus JAPLVS01. The sequence continues at coordinate 14,327 of JAVYME010000018.1, read as the reverse complement.
GCACTAACAATTGGCACTGGCATTGGCTCGGGAGTAATTGAAAACGGAAAACTGCTAAAAGGCAAGGGAATTGCCCCTGAATTTGGACACACAATAATCCAAGCAAAAGGCGGAAGAAAATGCAAGTGCGGAAATACAGGCTGCTTTGAAGCACAAGCTTGTGGTTCAGCACTCTTGGAAAGAGCCAATTCATTTGGCCTCAATTCAAGCAGTGGGGAAGAGATTGCAAAAAAAGCAAAAACTGGAAACAAGAAAGCAATAAAAGCAATAAAAGAAACAGCACACTATCTTGGAATCGGGCTCGCAAATTTTGCAAATGCATTTGACCCGGAAATAATTGTGATTGGCGGTGGGCTTTCAAACATTCCACTACTTTTAAGGGAAGCAGAAAAAGAAATGCAAAAGCACGTAGTAGTCAAAAAAAGAGCAAGGGTTTGCAAGGAAAAGCTTGAAGGAAAAGGAGCCGCTCTAGGGGCAGCTCTTTGCGCTCTAAATGGTTTCCTGCCTTTAGAGAAAAAACCAGTGCTTGCAGTGGACTGCATTTTGGAATTCAATAAAGGCATAGTTTTATTGAAAAGGAATTTCAAGCCAAAAGGCTGGGCGTTGCCTGGCGGAATAGTTGAATACGGTGAATCACTGGAAAAAGCAATAGAACGCGAAGTGCTCGAAGAAACAAACCTTAAAATAAAAGGCTTAAAACAATTCAAGGCTTACTCTGCGCCTGAAAGGGACCCGCGCTGGCATTCAGTAACAGTTGTTTTTACAGGCAAAGGCATTGGAAGGATAAAAAAAAGCCGTGAATCTGAAAAGGTTTCTGTTTTCAATACAAAAAGTCTTCCAAAGCTTGCCTTTGACCACCAAAAAATCTTGGCGGACTGGGCGAAAGAGCACAACAAAAAAATTTCTTTCACTTTTGAACGCCAATCAAAAAGGATTTAAAGCCGTAAACAATTATTTGTTAGGATGTTTTATGAAAGCAGAACTGCACTCTCACTCGTTCTATTCCTATGGAACAAAGATTTCCATAGAAGGGCTTAACTCGCCTGCAGAAATCGTAAAACAAGCCAAAAGCCTCGGACTTGAAGTTTTGGCAATAACTGACCACAACGAATTCAAGGGAAGCATAGAGGCTGAAAAAATTGGAAAAAAAATTGGCGTGATTGTAATAAAGGGTGAAGAAATCCAGACAGAAAATGACAAGCACATAATTGGCTTGGGGCTTTCAGAAAAAATAAATCCAGGGCATTCCACAGAAGAAACAATAGAAATGATAAGAGCGCAGGGCGGCATAGCAATAGCACCGCACCCGTTTGACATAGCAAACAAGGGCTTAAGGCAAAAGGCAAGAAAATGCGACGCAATAGAAGTATTTAATTCCATAAACATTGACAGGCTTTCCAACAAAAATGCAAAAATTTTTGCAAAAAAATACTCGCTTAACACTGTTGCAGGAAGCGATGCTCACTGCATTGAAATGCTTGGCTATGGAGTGACAGAAATAAATGCAGAACCAGACGAGGAAAGCATCTTGAAGGCCATAAGGCAAGGCAAGACTTCAGTTCACGGAAAATATGTGCCGATAAAAGTGATACAAGAATGGAGCATGCGGCGCTTAAACGATTCCTATTGGCAGGTAATGCAATACATTCAAGAAAACTATTCCCCTCCAAAAAAATGGGTTGCAAAAAGGCTGTTAAAGCTTACGACAAAAAGCCCGGGCAAAATAGACTATTTCTTCAAAGGGCTCGCTTATTTTAGTTTGGGTGCTGCAGTCTGCTATAGTGCTGCAAAAAGCACCAAGCACTTTGTGCAAATAAAGGCAGCAAGAAAATAAAATCCAAAAATTTTTCAAGAAATAATGGCTAAATCAAACCATTCCCTTTGCTGTTTTCCTCATCTGTCGCATGCATTTCTTGTGCCAGTACTGGCCAGCCCATTTCTTTTCACAGCCCGGCTGGTTGCACAAAGCGCAGGTTTCAAAAGGATATTTTGCCTTTTTGGCTTTAGAAGTGTCTTCTTTTTCGCCTGTGACAAATTCTTTGATTTTTTCCCCAATTCCCATGCTTTCACCAAAAGCCTTACATTTAATGCCTGAAATGCCTTGTGTTTGTAAAGATAAGTGAAACATTATTTTCATCGGCAGCACTTATAATTTCACTGTCCCGAATGCTTCCACTCGGCGCAATGAATGCTTTTACGCCATTCTTTGCTGCAAGGTCAATGCTGTCCCTGAATGGGAAAAAGGCATCACTGGCAAGAGAGGCTCCATTGCTTTTTTGCCCTGCATTTTCAAGCGCTATTTTTACGGAATTAACCCTGTTCATTTGCCCTGCGCCGATTCCTATTGTTGCCCTGTTTTTTGCAATCACTATTGCGTTGCTTTTCACATGTTTGGCAATCCGCCATGCAAATTCCAAGTCAGAGGTTTCGCTTTCTGAAGGCTTTCTTTTGGAGACAACCTCTCTGCTTTCTTTGGAATAGGGAAGCGAGTCTGTTTCCTGTAAAAGCAACCCGCCAGTAATTCTCTTAAAATCCATTTCAAGCCCTGGTTTTTTGAAATCAAGTTCCAGCACTCTAAGGTTTTCCTTTTTTTTCAGGGAAAGGAGTGCTGCCTCTGAAAAGGATGGTGCAATCACTGCTTCGTTGAAAAAAGATGTGATTTTTTCTGCAGTGTCAAAATCGCATTTTTTGTTCAATGCAATGATTGAACCGAAAGCGCTTCTTTCATCGCATTCAAGGGCTTTTTCAAAGGCATTGCACATGTTTTCTGCAACTGCAACACCGCAGGGATTGCCGTGCTTCACTATTGCCGCACATGGCTCGGAGAACTCGCTTGCAATGGAAACCGCTGAATCAAGGTCTAAAAGATTGTTAAAGGAAAGTGCTTTGCCATTGAGTTGCTTGAAATCCAAAAGCGATTCTTTTTCTGAAAGGCAATCCCTGTAAACTGTTGCGCGCTGGTGTGGGTTTTCTCCATACCTGCAATCAAAAGCCTTTTCAAAGAAAAGCAAAAGTCTTTCTGGAAAGAAAGATTGCTTTGAAAAATACTGCGAAATAATTGAATCATAAAAGGCGGTTTCACTGAATGCCTTTGCGGCAAGCCGTTTCCTTGTTTCTTCGGAAAGGCAGCCATTGCCTGCCGACATTTCTGCAATCACTGCTGCATAATCAGAGGGATCACAAACCACTGCTACAAAAGGGTAATTCTTTGCCGCTGCCCGCAAAAGCGCTGAACCGCCAATGTCTATGAATTCAACAAGCTCTTTTTCAGAAAGGTTTTTTTCAACTGCTGTTTTAAAAGGATAAAGGTTGACAACAACCAAATCAATTGGTTTCACATTGTATTTTTTCAATTCTTTCATGTGTAATGGGTTTTCTCGGTCAGCAAGAATGCCAGCGTGAATTTTTGGGTGAAGGGTTTTAACCCTGCCGCCAAGCAGTTCTGGCGCCCTTGCATAAACTGAGAGCTTGATTGAGCCAATGCCGGCATTGGCTAGAGCTGCATGAGTGCCACTTGAAGAGATTATTTCAATTCCGAGTTTTTTCAAGCCTTTGGCAAAATCCGCTAAACCGGTTTTGTCCGAAACAGAAATCAAAGCGCACCTGATTTTCATTGCATCACCTTTTCTGTTTTGCTGCAAGCTCTGCTGCAATAATGGTGTTTTCCATCAAACACGCAACAGTCATGGGACCAACTCCGCCTGGCACTGGAGTGATAAAAGAGGCTGTTTCTTTTACTGATTCAAAGTCTAGGTCTCCCTTGAGCTTTCCTTCCACGAGGGTTGTGCCAACATCTATAACTATTGCTTTTTCTTTAACCATTTCTTTTTTTATTAGGCCTGGCACTCCAGCACAACTCACCAAAATTTCAGCACGCGATGTCTCCATAGCGAGGTTTTGCGTGAACCTGTCGCATACGGAAACAGTGCAACCCTTATTCAAAAGCATTAGCACTAAAGGCATTCCTGCCGCCAAGCCGTGGCCGACAACGCAAACCCTTGCGCCTTCAAGTTTTGTGCCAGTGGATTCAATGAGTTTTATTATTCCTTTTGGAGTGCAAGGCGCAAAAATTTCTTTGCCTAATGCAAGCCTTCCAAGGTTTTCAGGGCAAAAGCCGTCCACGTCCTTGGCTGGAAAAACTGTTTCCAAAACAGCACTTCTGTCAATTCCTTCAGGCAATGGCAATTGCACTAAAATGCCGTGAACTTTTTTGTCATTATTCAGTTTTTTTATTTCTTTTATTATTCTGGATTGCGGGATTTTTTCAGGCAATTTTATTATTTTGGAGGCAATTCCAAGCCTTTTGCAGGCTTCCTTTTTTCTTTCAACATAAATCGCGGATTCCTTTTTTTCGCCAGCCAGTATTACTGCAAGGCAGGGCTTGATTTTTTTTTTCTTTAGAAGGGCAATTCGTGGCTTGAGTGATTCCTCTACTTGGAATGCGATTTTTTTGCCGTCAATTATTAAAGCATTCATTTTTCCCAAACTCTTTTTTTATGAGTGAATCGCTTTCCAAAATCTCTTTGACAGTTTTTTCCATATATTTTTCAATCAAATTAAACAGTTTTTTGTCTGTCAAGGAAAGAATTTTTGCTGCATGAAGGGCTGCATTTTCTGGATCCAAAACTGTCGAGCAAGGGACATTGCTTGGCATTCGCATGGAGGAAAACAAATCAATAAACCCAAAATTTTCCTGCAAAACCGGACAGTTTATTACTGGAAACCGCGAGTGCCCTGCAATGAGTGGACCGAGTGCATTGCTTCTGCCGGCAATTGCAATGAACACCAAAGACTCAAATCTTTTTTCGTATTCCTTGACTGCATCCAAAACTTTTTCCGCTGCCTTGTGTGCTGAGAGCGCTCTGACCTCAAAGCATATGTCAAAATTGTTTTTTTTCCAGAAAGTAATAATTCGTTCTGCCATTTGCCTGTCCTTTTCTGAACCCAAAAAAATTATCACTGCTGATTTTTTCATTTCATTCACTCCAAGAATAAAGCTCTTCAAGAACTGTCCTTATGGGCCGCGCATTGAATATTTCCTTTTCACAGTACTGGTTTGTGCCAGCACAATACATTTCGCTGACCAGTTCAAGGAGGGCTGGAGGCAATGGCTTTGGTTCTATCCTGCAATATTTTTTCCAGTCTTTTTCCTTTTTCTTTTCAGCCATGGCTCTGGCTTTTTCCATTGCTTCAATCCATTCTGGCTGGCTTTTCTTATAATACTGTCTTAAAACTTCCTTGCTTATTTCCTTTCCCTTAAAGGCAAACCTGTTTTCATCAAAAGTGCCGGCTACATCTGCAACAAAGATTTCGCCATTGTAATGGAAAACCTCTATTTTGCCGTCTTCGTGCTCTAAGCCCTGCTTTTTGGCTTGCCTGGTTATTATTTTGTTAACATTAAAGGCGATTTTTTTTAATTCATTGAATTTTTCTTGGGGAAGACATGAAATTTCAAGAGCCTCTTGCTCTGAAAGATAGCGGTCTTTTGCTTCAAGCTTGGTGGAAAAATCAATGACTGGCTTTTTCAGTTTTACATTTTTTTCAGGCCATTTGTTTCCCTTCAAGCCCGCTTGTTTTGGGGAAAGCCTTTTTCTTGCAGAACTGCCAATCGGGATTGAATTGCGGAAAATTATTTCCAATGGAACTAGAAAATTATTGCCGGCTTTTTTTTTGAAAAGAGCGTAATCGTATAACCCGTTTTTGAATTCAAGGACTGGCTTTCTTGCCACCATAACTTTCATTTCATTGGATGGTTCCACTATTGAGTCAAACCTTTTTGCCTGGCTGTTTTCCAAAAGGCCCAGATAGTGTGTTCTTATTCCATTTTTTTCCAAAAGCTCAAAATTGAATGCAGCCATCATGCATAAAGCCCTGCCTTTGAGCAGGATTTTGTCAGGCATTTTTCCCCAGTCAAAAACAGAGTAATCGTTGGAAAAAACAAATTTGCCTGTTCCTGGAACCATGTCAGTTGGCTGGCTTTCAATCACTAGGTCTTTTACTGAACCCATTACTTTCACCTGCAAAAAGAAAGAGTTAAAGTATTTTAATCGTTAGCGGTGCCTTTTAAGTGTTCTGTTAAAACCTCGCTTGATGCCTTCACGGTATCTGGATAGCCACATTTTGATTTTTTGAGAGCGCTTTTGCTGGGTAAGATATTGCCTTTGCCATTTGGCAATGCGGGGCAGTCTGTCGCTTGGCGCTTGCCTGCCATAAATTTTTCCTAAAAAGATTTCATATCTGTGCAAAAGCGAGGTTTTAGCTGGCATGCCGCCCCCAATTTGTTTCCTCAGTTTTTGTTTTGCTTTTTTGTCACCGCTTGCCTCAATATATGGCTTGATCAATTCTTTCCATAGCTTTTGCAGGTTTGGCCCTATGAAAACAAATTCTATAACGCCATCCCTGATTAGTTTTTCGTCAGGATGCAACTGGATTGTCATTCCACTGCCGCCCCTGTGACCGCCGCTTGCAACATATTTCATTGCAGGCGCATCAGTGATTCCGTCCCCAATGTAAATCAAGTGGCATAAGGGGTTGCCGTGTTTTGGGGTTGGCCAGCCTTTTTTCACAATGTCTTTTCTCACAAATTCTTCGATTTTTTTCACATTTGCTATTTTTTGGTTTTTGTGAAAATTTTTCAAGCCACAAACCCTGTTGTCAGGTGTAGTCAAAACATCCAACCCAAAAATGTTTTGAAGTGGAATAATTGCCCTGACTCCGCTTTTTGTTGTGTGAGCGAGTTGTAATGCCACTCCTTCAGCGAATGGTTTTAAACCGGCTGTTACAATAAAGCAGTCTTTTATTCCAATGAGGTGGCTTGAACTTATTGTTTTAAGTAGGTCCCTCATTCCCGGCATTAGTTTTACTCTGTTGGCGGCAAATTCTACTAGGGAAACCCTGGTTATTGGTTTTCCGTCAAGCCTGAGTTTGCCGCTGGCAATGTCTGGAATCATTTCACTGAAAACTTGTTCAAAAGCCCAGCCAGCATAGGGGGTGTCCCCTTTTTTTAAAGCCTCTGCCAGCCAAGCTGGCTTTTCTGGAATTTTTCTCTTGCCGGCTTCCCATTCAGTAATGAAAGGGTCAATTTCGTCTATCTTTTGCCTGAGTTTTTCAACAAAAGTGAATTCTGGCAAGCCATTTTGTTTTGCTATTTCTCTAAAAAATTCAGCTGAAATGTCCGCTATAACCAGCGTGAAATCCATGTCAAAGACAAGGTATGCTGGAAAGGGCTTTTTTGTTGAAGGCTCAGTCTTCATGCCAAAAACCATGAAAAAGAATCACTAGCATTGTTATAAGCATTATCTTGTTTTCTGTATATATTTCTTTCTTTGGGGTTTGTCATGCTTGAGCCTTTCTCTCCAAAACCGCTTTTTGATTCCAAGAAACAGCCCTTGAAAATTGCAGTGCTTTTTTCAGGAAACGCTGGTTCTGCGCAATTTCTTTTGCAGCAGTCCAAAGAAAACCCTTCACTTGAAAAAAAAGTTTTGATTGTTGGAGCAATTTGCGATAAAGCAGGCGCAAAAGGCATTCGCTTTTTTGAATCTCACAAGGTAAGGGTTTCAGTTATTGACTGGAATGAATTCGCATTGCAATTTGCAAGCAAAAAAAAGGAAACCATGAGAGCCCTGTTTTTTGAAAAGGTTTTGCATGAACTCAGGAAAATAAAGCCCGACTTGTTGATGCTCAGCGGTTTCATGAGAATAATTCCAGAAAATTTGCTTTGCGAATTCAAGAACCGCATTTTAAATGTGCACCCATCCAACCTTAAAATTTTAGTCAATGGGAGACCAGCATTTGCTGGCAAAAATGCTGTATTTGATACACTATTTGCAGGGCAAACTGAATTGCGTTCTACAATACACTTTGTGACTTCAAAAGTTGATTGTGGCCCTGTATTGGTTTTGTCCAAGCCTTTAAAGGCTGACATTGAAAAAATCACTTCTTTGAGAGATGACAAGGCAAGACTGCAAGAGTATGCGGATTTTCTCCAGGAAAGATTGAAGAGAGAGGGCGATGATCCTGCTTTCCTTAAGGCTATCGAGCTGATTGCCGACGGCCTTGTCTTAGTGAAGAATGAAAAGGTTTTCATTAAAGAGAAAGGCAAATGGAAGCAGGGCTATTTTGACCTTGAAACAAACTCGGTTAAAAAAGAATAACTAAATTTTCCTCAAAAAAAACCGCTTTTTCATAAAGTATTAAAAAAACTAAACTATTTTTCCAGCCTCTTTTGCCTTTATCCCGTGCTTTTCCGCTATTTCTATTGCTTTGTTTGGTTCAGGTGTTACAACCAAGAAACAGGTTCCCATATTCCATGCCTTAAAGGCTTCCTGTTTTGTGACACTGCCAAGGCGCATTAATTCCAAAAACTCTGGGTTTGGCTTCCACAAATCCTCAAATATTGCGCTCAAGCGCTGGCTTTTCATTATTCTGGCAAAATTTCCAAAAATGCCGCCCCCAGTTACATGCGCAAACCCGTGCGCTTTGCATTTTCCTTTTTCGCCATAAGCGCCAACAATTTCAACAATTGCTGGGCTTACAATAATTGAAGGCTTGAGCAAAATGTCACCCCATTTTTGGCCTTTAAATTTTTTCGAGTGCCATTTTTCGCCAAATTGTTTTTCCAAAATTTTTCTTGCAAGGGTTAAACCATTAGAGCGAATGCCATTGCTTTTGAAGGCAACAATGCTGTCGCCTTTCTTGATTTTGGAGCCGTCAACAATTTTCTTTTTTTCCATTACTCCTATAATGTCTGCGTTCCAAGCAAAACCGTTCACTTGGTCTGGCATTTCCGCTATTTCTCCTCCAATCATTGAAATGCCTGCCCTTTCACAGGCTTTCGGGATTCCTTTCATTAGCTCTGAAATCACTTTTTCGTCCACTTTTTGGATGTCAATTGTGTTTGTTGCCGCAATCGGTTCTGCTCCAAGTGCAGCGCAATCATCTGCAACCATTGCAATCAAGTCAAACGCCAGCGTTGTGAATTTTTTCATTTTCCATGCAACTATTGCCTTGCTTCCAATCCCATCACAGTTTTTTACCAGGATTGCGTTTTGCAGTTTTGGAAAGTATATTGGTCCTGAAAAGCCTTCATCGCAAAGCAATGCTTCTCCAATTTTTCCTTTTCTGTTCTTGAAGGTTTTTTTTGATTCTCGGTAAGCGATTGCAGAGCACTTGTCTCCAAGTGAAACATTTACGCCTGCTGTCTTGTAATCCATAAAATCACTTATAGTTTTGCCTCAAATATTTAACTGCATTTTCGAAAACCTTTAAACCTTCTCCTTTCCAGTCTTGCGGCTTAAAGCGAGTCCATTGCGGGTGGTTTGTGGAAAAAAGGAATGCTTCTGGGTGGGGCATTAAGCCCAAAACATTGCCTTTTTCGTTGCAAATGCCGGCTATTGCATTCATTGAACCATTAGGGTTGTCTGGGTATTGCATGGTGGGCTTGCCTTGTGAATCCGAGTATTGCAGGCAAACCAGGTTTTTTTCCCACAAAGAGGAAATTGTTTCGCTTTCTGCAATAAATTTTCCTTCTCCGTGCCTGCAAGGCAATTCAATGAATTGCATGTCTTTGAGGAAAATGCAATTGGATTCTTGCACTTTGAGTTTAACCCACCGGTTTTCAAACCTTCCAGACTCATTGTAGGAAACTGACACTTGTTGCTCGCCGTATTTTCCATCTAATGCTGGAAGCAAACCGCTTTTTGCAAGGATTTGAAAGCCATTGCATATGCCTATCACTAGCTTGCCCTCTTCTATAAAGGATACCAAGAAATCGAAAAGTTTTCCGCCTTCACTGGAGGCATGCACTATCTTGTTTGCAAAAGCCTTTCCTGCTCCAAGGTCGTCACCAAAAGAAAAACCGCCCGGAATTGCTAGTGCGTGAAAGCATTCAAGCATTTTTGGCTTGGCAATCAAGTCGTTGATGTGAACTCTTTCTGGAAAAGCGCCTGCTTTTTTGAAGGCAAGCGCTGTTTCAAAATCACAGTTTATTCCCTCTCCAGCAAGGATTAATGCTCTCAATTTCATTTTTTTTCACCAGTCAAGTGTTTTAAGCCAAGCTTTTTTTAGTTCTAGAATTTTTTCTTTTAAGACAATTTTTCCAGTAAGGCTCATTATTTCAAGAAATTGGTCTGAAGTTGTTTCCCCTATAAGCCCAAAATCTTTGCCTGCAAGGATTTCCTCAAATCTTTCCTTGTTTTCTGGTTTGACTGTAACAACAAGCCTTGAAGGGCTTTCCGAAAAAAGCAATTGGGTTTCATTCAAAACGCCTTCTACTGGAACTCCTGACAATGAGGCTTTTATTCCAAGATTGCCTGCAAAAGCGGTTTCAGCAAGCGCTACTGCCAAGCCGCCTTGAGAGCAATCATGCGCGCTCTCCACTATTCCTTCAAGAATTGCTTTGTGGAGTGCAAAATATAATGCTAAAGCACTTTCAGCTTTCACTTTGGGGATTAAGCCTTTTTTCAACCCTCTTCTTTCAAGGAAAACCGAGCCCTGCATTTCTGCCCTTGTAATGCCTAAAATGTAAACCAGGTTGCCTGGATTTTTTGCATCCATTGAAACCGCTTTTCTTACATCTTCTATTTCTGCAAGCGCGGAAACCAAAAGAGTTGGTTTTATTGAATACTTTTTTCCTGCAATTTCTCTGTCTCCGGCAAGAGAGTCCTTGCCTGAAATGAAAGGCATCTTGAAAGCAATTGAAAAGTCATAGCAGGCTCTGCAGGCTCGCACTAGTTTTCCCAAATTCTTTTTTCCTTCAGGGTTTTTTATTGCATCAAATTTTGGGTCAGGCCAGCAAAAATTGTCCAAAAGCGCGATTCTTTCAGGATTTGCTCCAACAGCCACTGCGTTTCTTATTGCTTCATCTATTGCGTTTGCCGCCATCCAATAGGGATCGTTTTCCCCAATGCTGGGATTGATGCCGTTTGAGACTATTAGCCCTTTCCAGGAATCTGAAATTGGCTTTATTACTGCTGCATCGCTTGGACCGTCATTGGCTGCTCCAATTAATGGCTTTATGGTGCTGGTTCCTTGGACTTCGTGATCGTATTGCCTTACAACCCAGTGTTTGGAGCAAACATTTGGATTTGAAAGAATTTCTTTAAGTTCTTGCCCGAAATCAATAACGTTTATTTCTCCTTCTGGTTCTTCTGGAACTGGTTCAAATTCTGCCTCCAATTCCATTCTTGGAAGGCCATTGTGCAAAAAATCCAAGTCCAAAAACAAAACTGTCTTTTTTCCATATTTTGCTTCCAGTTTTCTTGAATTATTGAATTCGCCTATAACTGTTGCCTCTACGCCCCGCTTTGAGCTTAAAGCCAAAAATTCTTTTAATTTTGAGGGTGGCACTGCGAGAGTCATTCTTTCCTGTGCTTCGCTTAAAAGGATTTCCCATGGTTGCAAGCCAGCGTATTTCAATGGAGCCTTTTCAAGTTCAAGGATTGCGCCTCCGCTTTGTAATGCCATTTCGCCAACGCTTGAGGAAAGCCCTCCGGCTCCATTGTCTGTAATTGAATTGTAAAGGCATAAATCCCTTGCCTCAAGCAAAAAGTCCAACATCCTTTTTTGGATTATTGGAGCGCCTATTTGCACTGCACTTGAAGGCGATTCTTCACCAATTGCTGTGCTTGAAAATGTTGCGCCATGAATTCCGTCCTTGCCTATTCTCCCGCCAACCATGACAATTTTGTCGCCAGGCTTTGCTTTTTTTTTGTGGGTTTCTCTTCCATGGATTTTTGCAGGCATTATGCCTCCAGTGCCGCAAAAAACAAGGGGTCTTACTGAAAAGGATTCGTCAAAGAAAATGCTTCCATTTATTGTTGGAATGCCGCTCTGGTTTCCCCCATCCTCTATTCCTTTTCTCACACCGCGAAAAACTCTTTTTGGGTGAAGCACTCCTTTTGGGATACTGTTTTCATCAACAAAAGGATTGCCAAAGCAGAGAATGTTTGTATTGAAAATCGGTTTTGCGCCAATTCCAGCGCCAATAATGTCTCTGTTAACGCCAACAATTCCAGTTAATGCTCCTCCATAGGGATCCAAAGCGCTTGGCGCGTTATGGGTTTCTGTCTTGAATGCAATGTTCCAATTGGAGTCAAACGAAATTATGCCTGCATTGTCTTCAAAAACTGAAACACAAAAATTGTTTTTTTCACGAGATTGCCTTATTTTTTCTGTTGCACTCACAATAAATGTCTTGAAAAGGCTTTCAATTCTGTGCTCTAGGTTTCTTTCCCTGTATTTTATGGTTGCCTTGAAAACCTTGTGCTTGCAGTGCTCGCTTTGCGTTTGAGCAAAGCATTCCAGTTCAACATCTGTGGCTTTTGCGCTTAACCCGTGCTTTTTTCTTTCAGCCAATACTTCTGGCTTTGAAAGATAGGCTGCAAAAAACCCAAGCTCGCTGGCGGTTAGCGCCAAGCATCTCTTTGCACTGAGCAATTCAAGCTCTCTTTTTTCAACATTCAAATTGAATTCTTCAACAAAGGCTTTTGATTTTGCCTGAATTTCTTTTATTTCAATGCAAGGAAAGGATTTCTTCCATTGTTCTGCCGGCCAAACCCGCCATAATTCTATTAATTCGTTTGCAATAAGGCCAGTGGCAATCTTTTCCGCTTCTTTTCCTGAAATGCCTGATAAAAGGTATTGAGTGGAAGTGTGGACTGTTCCGTTTAATTTTTTTCCAAGAAAGTTTTCAATTGATTCACGCGCTGTTCTGGCTTCATTGTCTGTCACGCCTGGCTTGAAGGCAACCTCTAGCAAAAAATCAAAATCAAATTTTTTTGCTAACGGGCTGTTAACTGAAAAATCTTGCAGTATTGGGTCTGCAAAAACCTTTTCCGCAATCTCTTTCAATTTTTTTTCAGGGATTTTGCCTGTTATTGAAAAGGCCTTTATTGTGCGGATTTCGCTTGCTTTTATTCCAAGGTCTTCTAGTGCGGCAATCATGATTTTTTTGCCAGCCGAGTCTGAAAATTCTTTTTTTATGCAGATTTCAATCCTGTTCAACTGGAAAACCCTCTTTTTTGCAATTGGTTTGGGCATTCAACACTGTTTTGGCTGATAAAGTCCAAAAGCCATGAAGGGGGCTTTTCCGCATTTCCTGGGTGAATGTAAGAATAATCTCCTTCAAAGCAACCAGTGCAAACCTTTCCCTTGAGATGTTTTCCAAAGGCAGCCTTTACAGCAGAAATGCTGATGTATCCAACGCGATCAAAAAGCTTGCGGCACTTGTTTTTTTTGCATGAAAAGCACTCGCTTAGTTTTTCCTCTAGTTTTTTTTGGTCCAAGATTATTTCACTTGCGGAAAGGTGTTTTAGGGCTAAAAGCTCCTCGCACTCTAAGTCAATGCCTGCCTTGCATTCGCCTATCATTGGCGGCCAAGCTGAAAGAAAGCAAAGGCTTTTTGGTTTTGCTGAATTCAGCATTTTTGCAATCCATTCGGAGACATTGCCTCTTACAATGGAATCATCGATTACAATTATATCTTCGCCTTTGACATCGTGAGTGTTTATCTTGAATTTTCTTGAAAGCTTTTCTTGCAATGAAAGCGATTTGTAGCCAAGAAAAGAGCGTTCTCCTCTTGACCTTGAATCAGGCATTCTTGTGATGGCTTGCCTGAACTCTATGCTTCCCTGCAATTTGAGTGATTCTTCAAAATAGCCTTGAGTTGCACTAATGCCGGATTTTGGCACCCACGATATTACTGAGCCTGGTTTTGGGGGGTGTTCTCTTGCAAGCGCTTTCCCGAATTCCCTTCGAACAGAATCAACTGTAAAACCGCCAATCTTGGAGTCATAGTTTTGAAAATAGGCTATTTCAAATGGGCACAAGCCCCGGCTTGCAATTCCCTTAAGCTCGCGGTTCATGTCTGTTTTGCTCCATTTCAGTGAAGGCAGTTCAATTAAGCCGATTTCGCCAGCACTGATTTCCAAAGCCTCTTGCACTCCCAGGCAGCCAGCATGGCTTGTTTCAGAAAAAAAGACAAGCCATCCATTGGCTTTTGCGAAATGCAGTGGTCTTAACCCGTCACGCATGTAAAAAAAGCTTTTTTTGTCGGAATCACAGATTGCTCCCAAAAAAGTGAAGCCCCCAAAAGGGAATGCTTGCTTGTAAAACTCTTTCAGTGCGGCAGAAAAATCTTTTTTTTCCAAGTAAATTGAAAGGATTTTGCCTGCAGAGTGAGCTGCATCATTTGATGCCTTGTGCAAGTCTATGCCTTTTTCTAGGGATTCAGTATGCCAGCGCTCTGTAAAAGATAGTTCGCCATTCATTACAAGCGCCACCATTGCGTTTCCTTTTGAGGCAATTACTGGGTGCTTGAAAACAACCAC
>JAVYME010000017.1:0-24614 GCA_038736825.1 Candidatus Iainarchaeum sp. | reverse complement strand
GTCCTTCATGGCAGTCTTGAATTTTGAAGGGTTTTTTTTGATTTTTTCAGCCAATCCAATGATTTCCAATACCTCTTTTCTTGAAACATCCTCTAAAGACAACAAGTGCTTCAAGCAAATCACCCCCTTTTCCAGTATTATAAAGAGAAAAGCAATAAATTGGTTTTGGTTATTTTTGCGGTTTTCTGATTATTTTTTTGTTTGTTTTTGGCTTGAAGGGTTTTCCTTCAGGTTCCCTTACAATGCCTGAAAGCATGTCCATTATGGCTTCTTCTGGAGTGCTGATTTCCCTTAAGTGTTGCACGTCTTCCCTTGTAAGGAGTGCCCTTTCAAGCCTTGAACCGTAAATCTTTCTAGTTCTCTCTCTCTGCCATCCAACAAACCGCTGCTGTTTTTTTAAGCCTTTGAGTTTTTGCTGGCGCCGGTTCAAGATTTTTCCAAGTTCCAGTCTAACCGCTTCAAGGTTTTCTTTTTTGAAATCGTGCGAAAAAATTTCTCTTTTTTGAAGGATTTCTGGCACGCTTTTTGGCTTGTCTTCAAGCAATCTGGTTACAAGCCAGGGCGTGTTAATGCCCAAGCCTTGAAGTTTTTCAAGAATGCTTGCAACGCCCTCTATTTTCTTTTCCCCGAATTTTTTGCCTGTGACATCCGCTTGGGCAATAAAGCCAATGCCTTCTCCTGTGAGCTGGGGCAAGGTCAACACTTCGGCAAGATATTCTGGCACAGTGCTTTTCGATTTTTTGCCTGAGCCAAGCTTCAAGGCAGCCTTAACCGCAAGCCCTATCAAGGTTTTTCTGCCAACAAAGTCTTTTTCGCCGTGCCTGAAGGAAAACTCTGGCTGCAAGTGCTCTCTTGAAAGGATTGAATCGTTAATTGTTCTTATAAGGCGGTCTCTTCTTGTTTCGCTTGGCACTACAATTTGCCTTTCCTTCAGTTCCTGCAATGTTCTATTCCTTATTCCAAGAACTGTTCTGGCCTTGTCAAAGGACATTTCTTCTTTTGGGGTTTCCCTGAACTCTTTCACTAAAAAAAGCCAGTTTTCCAGTTTTGTCTTTGCTTTCTGATCCTGCCCTGTTCTTTTAATCATTCTTTCAATAAATCCTTGCACTCTTCCAGCTTGGCTGGCTGCCTCCTCCAATATGCTGGCTTCCCAGCGCGCTAAAACCCATCCAGCACGCTTGTTAAAGTTTTCAATGTCTTTTTCAGTCAATTGTTTTGCCTTATATTTTTCAATTACTGGTTGCAGTGTTTGCCTTGAAAAGGCTTCAGCCCTTTTTTTGCCCACAATTCGCATTATTTCTGGAGTGCCAAGGATTTTTTTCAGCCTTACTGCTTCAACCACTGCCGTCCTATCATTTCCTGCCTTTGAGAAAAAGGTTTTCGTTGCAATCTGTCTTTTAGGGAAAAAACGGTATTGCGGCATTCAATAGTAAAAGTGCTTTTTTGTTAAAAAAACCTGCTGTTTTTAGTTTAAGGCTCTAATTTATAGTAAATTCTTTTGTTTCCAGCGCCCTTGCTTTTGGTTTCAGTGATTTTGATTTTGCCGACTTCTTTAGTGTTTTTTACGTGAGTGCCCCCGCAAGCGTTCATGTCACCAGCGATTTGGATTATGCGGATTATTGGAATGTTTGGCGGCAATACATCGCGCAATTTGAACAATTGCGGCAACTTGAACGCTTCTTCTCTCGGCAACTGTTTTATTTGGACTTCAATTCCTGCATTCACGATTTCATTGGCTTTTTCTTCAATTTTTTTCACAATTTCTGGCGACAATTCTTCCAACGAATAATCATCCCTGCTTTCTTCAAAACCAATTTGCCCTCCAGTCACTAGTGCAGTGGGAAAAAAGTATTGAATTGCCATTGTGAGAATGTGCGCTCCAGTGTGCATTCGCATTAATTTGTAGCGCCAATTCCAGTCTATAATGCCTTTCACTTTATCCCCTGCCTTCAATCCCTGCCTATCAATTTCATGCAATACTGTGCCTGCCTGTTTTTTGCACTTCAGCACAACATATTCCTGTTCGTTGCAAAAAAGTTTTCCTTTGTCGCTTGGCTGTCCACCACTTTCGGGGTAAAATGCAGTGCTGTCCAATTCGATGAAGTTGCCTTCGGCTTTCAAAACCGTGGCTTCAAATTCTTTGAGATAGCAGTCAGACAAATACAAAAGCTCTGTCATTTTCTCATCCTATTTTTTTTAATGTCTTTTCATGTATTCTGGATTGAATTGCCTCATCCAAATAATTATGAATTTTTTCAGGCTTGGATTGCTGCCTGCCCTCCTTGTTGAGTTGGAGTGTTTGGTCCAAGCACTCCAAAAGCCTGTGCCAAGAATGCTGTTAGCGGCTCTTATGAATAGAGTGAATTGGTTAACTGGCATGCTGGCTTGCGCTATAAGCTCTCTTTGCCTTTTTTCTATTTCATTCAAAATCTCTCTTGGAGTTTTTTCAAAAAGCCTTGCCTTGGGTGCCTGAATCGCAATGGCTTTTTTCAGTGGGCGGATTCCCTGCCTGCGCGCTCTGCCATGACTATAAGCATACTTGAACTCTTTTGACTTGGGTGGCTTTTTTGCCATAAAGACGCCTTTTCCAATCTTTTACAAAAAATTTAGGCAAAAGGGGTTAAAAGATTAATTGGGAGTGGTTATAACAATGCCAGCACCCATGCTGAAATTATTGTGATGGCAATGAAGGCAACATAGAAGAGGAAAAAATAGGCAAATTTCCTTGAATCGCGGACTGTCACTGAAATGTTTTGCTCTTTCAATTGTGCCTCGATTTTTGGATCCAAGGTTTTTGTTTTGAGTTGCGAGGTGGCAATTCCAAAACCAATTATGGTTAAGAGGTTCCAGAGGCCGTGCAATGCAAGTTTTTTGTCTGACAGCAAGGGGTCTTTTTTGAATGCAAGCCTGCCTGCAATCAAGCTTGAAATAATGCAAAGCGCAATAAACCATGCCAGTCCAAACCAAAAAATGTTTGTTGCAATAAATCCTTTCAAGCCAACGGTTATTGGGGCGCTGTTTTCAATCCAAAGATCTTCTGTGAAGTATTTTGATGGGGCAGTTATCTGGATTTTTGTGTAATCCAACCTTTTGATTTCTTGGTTGTTGAAAAATGCAGCTGAATCCGAAGTGGAACCATAATAATAGTTTTGCATGAAATAGCTTGTTTTGGACAATGGCTTTGTTTCTTTTGAAAGGTTGGGTGAAACATGCCCGACAACAAACAGCGTGATGGGAATTTCAGCGCTCTCGTAAACGCTTGTCGGCTTTAATGGGAAATAGATTTTTTCTGTTGGGAATTTCACGAAAACCCCAATTGGAATGGGTGATTCGTAATAAGGGTAGTATTCATTGTCAAACGTCGGGTTTTGGCGATAGGTTTGGCTTTCAAGCCTGAATTCTTCCAAATCGCTGATGTATGAAACAACAAACGAATAATCCTTTCCAATGTATTCCCCGATTATTGCCTTGGATTTTTCAGGCAACTCCAAGCCCTTGCCTTGAAGGTATTGCGCCAAAGCATCCTGGTTTTTTGCTGTAATCAGTTCTGTTGTGACGCCAAGTTTTTGAATGCTTTCATGGATAGTGATGCCTTTTTCATAGTTCACACCACGTGCAGTACCCAACATAAATAGTGGCAGCATGGCGCCAATTATCGGACCAATTATCGGAATTGTGGAATAAAAGCCCATAACGGTTGCCGATTCCCAAATGCTGTGTTTGTAGATGTTGTCTATGTCCTCGCCTGCGAATCTTGGAAAGCCCTTGTGGATGTCTATTACGACTTTTTCCGGGCTTGCTGGCACTGGAAAAATCCACACTGCTTTTTCTCCGCGCACTTCGCTGTCCAAGTCTATGGAGATAAGCATGTTTTGAAAGCCGTCCTTGAAATTGATTGCCGCAACCTGTTGCTTTTCAGGGTGAAGCCCCCAAAGCCCGTCCAGCCTTCTTGAAACAGCCATTCCGTCTGCAAAAGCGGGTGTGGAAAAAACTGAAACCATTAAAATTAAAAGCAAAACAATCCTTTTCATGGCGACAACCTCGCAAAATTTTGAAATAATAACACTTTCCGGATATAAAAGGGTTTTGTTTTGCTTTTGGGCATAAATATAAAAAACCATTGTCCAAATAATCCTATAAATGATTAAACTTTTTAGACAGTGGTTTTATGGCTGCAAGGGAACGAATTAAAGGAAAAAAAAGCCCGAAAAGCGCTGAAAGGGCTGCAATGGCTGGCTTGGAATTGCTTGAACCATTGAAAAAGCAAATAGTGGACTTGCAAGGCGAAATCGAAAAAAGAGGCAGAGAGTTTGAGGAATTAAAGGGTTTGCTTCAAAGGGTTCAAGCAGACTTTGAAAACGCCATGAAACGCAGAGACAAAGAAACAGCCATGAAAGAACAGCGAGCTAAAGCAGAAGTGCTTTCCTGTTTCCTTCCAGTGCTTGACTCAGTGCGCGAAGCCTTAAACAAATGCCCTGAAGACAAGGGCCTTAAAGCGCTTTTCGAACAATTATGGTCTGCATTTCAAAAAAACGGGGTTTCAGAAATTCAATGCAAAGAATTTGACCCAAACTGCATGGAATGCGTTTTAAGGGAAAGCGTGAAAGAAAAAAAAGAAAACGAGATTTTGGAAGAATGCCAGAAAGGCTATATGTTCAATGGCCTTGTTTTAAGGCCTGCAAAAGTAAAATTGAATGTTGTTGAAGCGCAAGAAAAAAAAGAAGAGGTTTTGGAAGAGAAAGAAGGTGATGCCAAATGAGTAAAGTGATTGGAATTGATTTGGGAACCAGCAATAGTGCTGCTGCAGTTTTAGAGGCAGGAAAGCCTAAAATTATTCCAAGCGCTGAAGGCACTTCCTTGTATGGAAAGAGCTTTCCAAGCGTTGTTGCATTCACAAAAGACGGACAGTTGTTGGTTGGAGAGCCGGCTAAAAGGCAGGCAGTAAACAATCCAGAAGGCACGATTACTGCTGCAAAAAGGAAAATGGGCACTGACTTCAAGTATAAAGTGTTTGGAAAAGAATACACTCCACAACAGATTTCCGCCTTCATTTTGCAAAAAATAAAAAGGGATGCTGAAGAGTTTTTAGGCGATAAAGTGGAAAAGGCAGTTATCACTGTGCCAGCCTATTTTGACGACAACCAAAGGCAGGCAACAAAGGACGCTGGAGAAATCGCTGGCTTGGAGGTAATAAGGATTATTAATGAACCGACAGCTGCTGCTCTCGCCTATGGATTGGACAAAAAGGAAAAAGAGCACAAAACAATGGTTTTCGATTTTGGCGGCGGAACACTTGATGTGACAATAATGGAGTTCGGGCAAGGCGTTTTTGAAGTCAAAAGCACTTCTGGAGACACTCAACTGGGCGGCACAGACATGGACCGCGTTATAGTTGAATTTTTGGTGGCAGAATTCAAGAAAAAAGAGGGAGCGGACATTTCAAAGGACAAAACCGCAATGGAGCGCTTGAGAGAGGCGGCTGAAAGGGCAAAAATAGAGTTAAGCACAGTGCTTGAAACAGACATCAACCTGCCATATTTGGCCTCTGTCAAAGGCGAACCCAAGCACTTCAACTACAAACTGACAAGAGCAAAACTCGAACAATTAATCGACCCAATAATTAAAAAATGCGAAAAACCAGTAATGCAAGCAATTGCTGACGCCAAAATGACACCCGGAGACATAGACAAAGTGATACTGGTTGGCGGACCAACAAGAATGCCTGCAATCCAAAAATTTGTGGAACACATTACAGGCGTAAAGCCTGAAAGAGGCGTTGACCCAATGGAGTGCGTTGCAATGGGGGCGGCAATCCAGGCAGGAGTCTTAAGCGGAGAAGTAAAGGATGTATTATTGCTTGATGTTACACCTTTAAGCCTTGGAATTGAAACCTTGGGCGGAGTAATGACAAAACTCATTGAACGCAACACAACAATTCCAACAAAAAAATCCCAGGTTTTTTCCACTGCCGCAGACAACCAGACAGCAGTGGACATTCACGTATTGCAAGGCGAACGCCCAATGGCAAAAGACAACAAGGAACTTGGCAGGTTCCAGTTGATTGGGATTCCACCAGCACCAAGGGGTGTTCCACAAATTGAAGTCACCTTTGACATTGACGCAAACGGCATAGTCCATGTCACAGCAAAAGACTTGGGCACAGGAAAAGAGCAAAGCATTAAAATCGTTGCATCGCAAAAACTTGACAAGGAGGAAATAGAGCGCATGAAAAGAGAGGCTGAAGAGCACGCTGAAGAGGACAGAAAACGCATGGAAGAAGCGCAAGAAATGAACGAGGCAGAGGCAATGGTTTATGCCTCTGAAAAAATGCTTTCAGAATTGGGAGACAAAATTCCAGAAACTGCAAGGCAAAAAATCGTGCAAAAAACAGAGGCATTAAAAAACGCTTTGAAGGACAATAATGCAAAGGCAGTGAAAAGCGCAAAACAAGAACTGGAAAAAGAAATGCAGGCGGCTTCCTCAGAGCTTTACAAGCGCGCAGGACAACAAAACACTGAACCTGACACTAGTGAAAGCAATGAACCAGAAGAAAGCGGTTCTGCAAAAAAGAAGGAAAAAAAAGGCAAAGTCGTGGACGCAGACTTTAAAATGGAAGACGAAGACAAAAAATAAGCCCGAGTGAAGGAATTGCATGCAAAAGCGCGACTATTATGACATTTTAGGCGTTGGAAGAAACGCTTCCGAAGACGAAATAAAGCGAGCCTACAAAGAACTCGCAAAAAAATACCATCCAGACATCAGCAGCGAAAAAGACGCAGAAGAAAAATTCAAAGAAATCCAGGAAGCATATTCAGTGCTTTCCGACAAGCAAAAAAGGCAAGCCTATGACCAGTTCGGTCACGGCTATGATGCCTTTAAGGGATTCCAGGGCTTTAGGGGAACAGAAGGCTTTGAAGGCTTTTCATCCTTTGATTTTGACTTTTCAGACATTTTCAATGCCTTTTCCAGAAGCGGTTTCGGAGACTTTTTCGGAGAAGAATTTGGAACCAGAACAACAAGAAAGCAAAGCCCCAAAAAAGGCTCTGACATAAAGTTCACTCTTTCAATTTCCTTTGAAGAAGCAGCATTTGGAACAGAAAAAGAAATTTTAATTGAAAGAACAATTGCCTGCAATGAATGCAACGGCAAAGGCTATAAAAGCGAAAAAGACATTTCAACTTGCCCCAATTGTGGCGGTGCAGGCCAAGTTTCAAGGTCAAGCAGGACACCCTTTGGCTTTTTCCAAACAATCACAACCTGTCACAAGTGCGGGGGCACTGGAAAGTTTTCAAAAAACCCTTGCAGTGAATGCAAGGGCGAAGGCATTAAAAAGGAAAAAAAGAAAGTGAAAGTGAAAGTGCCAGCAGGCATTGACTCTGGAAACTATTTGCGCTTGGCAGGACAAGGCAATGCTGGAATAAAAGGCGGGCCGGCAGGCGACATCTATGTGGTGATATTTGTTGAACCACACGATATTTTCAAGCGCGACAATTTTGATGTTTATTGCGAAATCCCTATAAGCTTTGCAGAGGCAGCACTTGGAGCGGAAGTTGAAGTGCCAACATTGTATGGAATGGCAAAACTGAAAATTCCGCCTGGAACCCAGAGCGGGACAATTTTCAGGTTAAAGGAAAAAGGAATTCAAAAACTCAATTCAATCGGCAAAGGCGACGAATTCGTTAAAGTTATCCTGGAAACCCCGAAATCGCTTTCCAAAAAAGAAAGGGAATTGTTCGAGCAATTGTTGAAGGAAGAGGAAACCAGCAAGAAAAGAAAAGGCTTTTTTGAAAGGTTTCAGGAAAAAATAAGAAAAGGGTTTGGTTCATGAAAAGCCGTGCTTTGCTGCTTTTAAGCGGAGGCATTGACTCGCCTGTAGCTGGCTGGCTTGCGTCAAAAAAAGCAGAAGTAATAGCATTGCATTTTTCAAACAAGGAGTTTGCTGGCACAGAATCAATTGAAAAAGCCCGCAAGATTGCAAAAAAACTAAAATTCAAAAAATTCATTGTCTTGGATTTATCGCAAGCATTAAAAGAGATTGCAGAAAAATGCGATAACGCTTATTATTTTGTTTTGCAGAGAAGACTGTTTTTCAAAATAGCGGAAAAAGTGGCTGAAAAAGAAAAATGCGATTTTATTTGCACTGGTGACAGCATTGGACAGGTTTCAAGCCAAACGCTTGCAAACATGGCTGTCATTAGCAGGGCTTCCGGAAAAACAATTGCAAGACCGCTTTTGTGTTTCAACAAACTGGAAACCACAAGGATTGCTGAAAAAATTGGCACTTTTGAGCTCTCAAAAGGACCAGAAATGTGCGATGTCTTGGGGCCAAAGCATCCAAGCACTCGCGCACGCCTTGAAAGAGTGCTCGAAGAAGAAAGCAAGATTGACTTGAAAGCAATAACAGAAAAGGCTTTTGCAAGCGCTTGCAAGAAATGGGCTTTGCCTTTTAATCAGGCTTGAGCGGCAGCCTTGTCGCTCCAGTGCTCGCATACAATTCAAGCACTCTTTGCGCCTCTCCCAATTGCCACAATATTTCCCTTGCCTCAATGGAAATTTCAGCCATTCTGCCCAAAGCAAGATTGGCTGTGCCAATTACCTCTTTCGGGCAATCCTTAGAGTCAATTTCCTTCAAGCCCTTTTCAGCCTTTGCTGCACTAACGCCAGCAACCCTTGCAAGATTTTGCAGTTGTGCAATAATTCTTGAAAGCTCTCTGGCTTTGTGGATTGCTTTCTTTCTGGATATTTTTTTCGGGTCAACTATTAACTCCGGCCTAGGGAACGACTGCCCCATTACAGCCCTAAAACGCAAACTTAAAGGACCAACAATATTGGCACGCGCTTCCATTGCTAGCATGTGCAAGACATTGATTTCACCGATTGCAGTTTGAATTGTTGCCTGCAATGGCTTGTATTTTTGAGGCCAAGGTTTTCTCAAAGCCAAAATATTTATTGCTGGCTTTTCGATTTTGCTTTTTTCTTTGCGTCCAATGGTTTTAATGGTTTTTGGAAGAACTTTGAAAAGATACGGTGGCTTGTGCTTTTGTCGTGATCTTCTTTTGCCCATAATCCATCGCAATCCAAATACTGTCAAAAAGAATTTATTAACTGTTCGAATACAATTTTTTTGTGGCTTGGAAGAAAAGAGCAAGAGAAAAGCGGTTAGGGCAAACTGAAAAAAAGCGAGAGAGAAAGCCGTGCTTTATAAAGCGCACTGGGCGCTGGGTTTCCGCAAAATACCATGCAAAGGCATTGAAGTTTCTCTCCAATGCCATTGACTGGAGCTTGAGCGAGGGACAAATAAATCCAGAAAAAGCCGCAGAACTCAGGGAAAAAATCTCTTCAGGGAATGCCCGCGATTTCCTTGCCGGCTTTGGCGCCCACCTTGCACTAGCCGGCATTCCAGTGATAACGCCTTTTTTTGGTTCCATGGCAAGACCTGTTTATACTGTGAGTGCAAGGGCTAGAGCGAAATTTCGCAGGAGCATTTCAAAAACCACTAGCGCTGAAGAGTACAAGCGCTCTGCACAATTGCACAGTGTTGAGGCAATGCTTATAGGCGCAATCCCTATAGCCGGCGGGAGCGCTTATATTGTTTCAAATTTTGTCCGCGACCCAGACTTGATGCAAGTATTGTCCAATTATCTTGCTTATAAAACGCTTGGAAAAAGACTTTACCATACTTTCAGGGTGCGCTATGCAGTTGAAAGGGTGACCGCTGGAGCCAAAAAATATTTTTTGATAAAAATTTTTGTGGCTGGCAGGCTTGAAAAGGTTGTGAGGAAGCCTGTAAAGCCTGAAAAATGACTTTCTTTAGTCATAACAGCCAGGAAACTGCGAGCAATGCATAAATTGCTCCAAAAAAAAAGCAGAAAAAAGAGAAATTGATTTTTTTGGCTATTTTTAAAAGAGCGGAAATGGATAGAAAGCCGGTTATTGCCGCAATTGCCAAAGCAAAAACCGCTTCCGGAGAAAAGGAAAAGCCTTCTGTGAAACCAAAAGCAATGTCTGCAAGGAAAACGCTTGGAATGGATAACAAAAACGAAATGCGAAAGGCTTGCTCTGGAGAAAAGCCTTCAAAGAGAAGAGTGCTTGTTGTAATGCCACTCCTGCTGATTCCAGGCAACACTGCAAAGCCTTGCCCCAAACCCAAAAAAAAAGCGTTTTTTTTGCTTAACCGGGCTTTTTTCTGGAATTTTTTTCTCCATTGAATCAAACCCATGATAAAAAGCAAGGCAGAGATTATGATAAGGATTATTGCAGGATTGAATTCTGAAAGCACTGTTTTGAGCAAAAAATAACAGGGAATGCCGGTAACAAGCGTGGAAAGAAGGGCTATAAAGAGGAATTTTGCAAGGGGCTTTTCTTTAAAGAAAATTATTTGAATCGCTTCTTTTCTGAAATAATAAAGTGCAGCGAAAAAAGTGCCAATGTGCAAAAAAACCGCAATGCGAATTGCTTCTGCAGGAGTTATCCCGAAAAAAGACATTGAGATTGCCATCACTTGCCCTTGAGAGCTCAAGGGAAGCCATTCAACAAGCCCTTGAACCAACCCTAAAACCAGAGCTTGAAAAAAATCCATGAAAGGAAAAGAGGCATTAAACTTAAAAAAAGGCAGTGAAAAGAATTAAAAAGAACGGAAAGCATTATAGTTTCATGGCGGTTTTCAAAATAGTGCCCTTTGAATCGCTTGATTTTTATACAAGGAAAGAGGCTGTTTTGATTGGCCAGAAAACAGTGAAAAACGCAAAACCAAAATTCAAAGTGAAAGCCCTTTCAAGAGACGACCTTGTTTTTGTTGCCTTGAAAGACGAAAAGCCAGTTGGCATAATCAATGCCTCAGTTTGCAGCTGGCATGGAAAGAACTGCTTGCGCATTTTAGGGCTTTACACTAAACCATCGCCTGAATTTTACAGGCAGTCTGGAAAAACTGTCGGTGAAGCCCTCGTGGAAAAAACTGTAATGGCTGCCCTTGTCAAAGGCTGCAATATTGTTGTTCCCTTAATGCCAAACAAGCATTCAAAAGCTCTTATCAAACGCTATATTGAGCGCGGCATCATAGAACCAGTCGGATCAGGCTTTTTTAGTCGGCCTTACCGGATTGCTCAAACTGGTTTTTTGCAAAAGGGCAGAGAGAGCGCAAAACGCAGGCTTCGTGCTTAGGCTTTCTTGCAGTGCAAACCTTGCGCCCGTGCGCTATAAACAATTCGTTCACGTTGCTCCAATCCCTTTTAGGGATTATTTTGAGCAATTCTTTTTCTGCTTTTTGCGGGGTTTTTGCATTAGTCAACCCCAATCGCGTGCTCAAGCGAAAGACATGCGTGTCAACCGCAATGCCTTCTGTTTTGTTAAAGCAATTGCTTAAAACAATGTTTGCGGTTTTTCTGCCAACGCCTGGCAAGAGCAATAATGATTCCATTGAATCCGGCACTTTTCCTTCAAATTTTTCACAAATGGTTTTTGAAGCGGCTTTTATGTGTTTTGCTTTTTGGTTGAAATAACCTGAAGGCTTTATGATTTTTTTTATTTCGCGCAGGTTTGCTTTCGCCATTTTTTGCGGGGTTGAAAATTTTTTGAAAAGCCTTGGAATGATTTTTTCAACTTGTTTGTCTGTGGATTGAGCGCTTAAAATGGTTGCAATAAGGGTTTCAAACGGGTTTGAAAGGCTGAAACCAATGGTTTCTTCAGGGTATTCCTTTTTCAATAGGGCGAGAATCTTTTTTGCTCTCGCGCTTTTATTTTTTCCTTTCAAGGTCAATGCGCTCTCCGACTTTTCTGAAGTGCCCGCTTGCCACATGCATTACCAGGTTAAGCCTGTCAAGGTCTGGCTTGCTGTTTTCTCTTTCGAATTCACAGGTTCCACCCAAAACCATTCCCACTAACAACAAGTGGTCAGAGTGCTTTGGCTTGATTGTTTGGGTTAGCCTGCATTCAATTGTAGCGTGTGCTTCTAGAACGCTTGGCGTTCGCACAAACCTGCTTGGTTTTTCGTGCAAGCCGAATTTTTCAAGCTCGTTTTCGCCGCGCTTGAGTTTTGCCTCGCAATCAATTGCTTTTTGCGCAAAGTCTTCGCTTACAAGGTTTAAAACAAATTCTTTTGTTTGCCTTGCAAAGGCTTCAGTGTCTTTTCCAGTGCCAGATGCTATAAAACACATTGGAGGCGAAATGCTGAGCGGTCCAACAAAAGAATAGGGTGCAGCGTTCACTCTGCCTTTTTTGTCCATTGTGGTTACAAGCACTGTAATGCGCGGGCTCAAAAGCCATAACGCCTTTTCTCCGCTTAAATCCATAAAATCACCTTTTAGTTTTTTTCCTTTTTTTTGCAAAATCTTTTCTGTGCTCTTCCCATGGATGCGATTTTCCGAACAAGAGAAAATTGGTTGCGCTTTTAATGCAACTAGTGAGCCCAAGTTCGCGGATTCTTCTCGTGGAAGTCAGGACAAGCATTTTTTCGCTGAAGGCAATCCGTCCTTTTTTTTTCAATCGCAGTGAAAGCTCTAAATCTTCTGTCGTGATGTTTTTTGTGAGAAAGCCTTTTTCCTTTTCAAATATGTCTTTTCTTACTGCAAAATTGAAGCCTGGAAAAAGCGGGAAACGGATTAGAACTGTTATCCTGTTCTGGATGCTCCACATCTTGTAATATGCGCGCATTAAAAGGCTGTCTTTTTCGAGCGCGCTTATTGGACCGGTTGCTGCAATCGCGTTTTCAAGTGCTTCTTTTGCGCCTTCCAAAAAGGTCGGGCTTGCAATTGTGTCGCCGTCAATGAATACAAGGTATTTGCCTTTTGCGTGTTTTGCTCCAAAGTTTCTGCCATAGCCTGCGCTCACTCTTTTGCAGACAACAACCTTGTCTGCAAGCTTTTTTGCAATCTTTACAGTGTTGTCCTCGCTTGAGCTGTCGCTTACTATTATTTCGTATTCTTTTCTTGGAATGGTTTGCCTTGAAAGCGATTCAAGGCATTTGCCGATAAATTGTTCTTCGTTCAAGGTTGGCACTATGACTGAAATGATTTTTTCGCGCATTTCTTTAAACCTTTTTTTTGCATTCATGGTGAAATTAAAGCGTGAGGTTTTTTTTGTTCTTGTTTGGTATTAGTTTTTGCATTAAAATAGCTTTTTAAAACCAAACTCATTAATTTATTCGGAGGTGTTTTGCATGCCGTGCTGTTGCGGTGGAAGCTCTACCAAGAAGAAGACTAAAAAGAAATAAAGCGTTTTTTTGATGCCAAACGCAGTGTTTGGCATTGTTTTTTTTATTCGCTTTGGCTGATGAATCTGGCAAATTCTTTTACTTGTTGCAGGAAAGCGTTTGCAATTGGTGTTGTAAAGCCTTTTTTCTCCCCGATTTTTCTTATTCTGGCTGCTTCTTCAATAAGCGAGTTCACTTTTCCCCGCTCTAATCCAAGAGCGTGATGCATTTCAATCAGCAATGCCCTGCTGGAAAGCACTCGCATTGCCATTATTCTTGCAAGCTCTTTTTGGTTTTGTGCCTTGGGAAACCTGAACTCTGTTTGAAGCCTGGCTCTTCCGCTTTCAAGAGTGTACCTTGAAAGAAACAAGTGTTGTTGTGGATTAATTTCTGGAAATAATGGCTTCATTTTTGGTTTTCTGTTTTTTGGGTGACTGTTTTCAATCACTGGTTTTTGTGGAACAAAGGTTTTTCCCAGTGCTGTTTCTGGAAAGAGTGGCTTCATTAATGGTTTGCCATGGTTTGCGGGTTTTTTTCTTGAAGGCATTGATTAAAACATTCCCTGAATTTTTTTTAATTGTTTTGCTTTTTCGATTGGTTTTGCTTAAAACTGAACTATTTTAAGCGCTTTTTAGCGCTTTTTCTATTAATTCCTTTAAGCCTGGTTGTGTTTTTTCCTCTAGCTCGTATGTTACCCTTGTAAACGGTTTTCTTATTTTGATGACTCTTGAAAGGTCTATTGGAGTGGCAATTATCACTGAATCGCAATTGCAAGAGTTTATTGTTGCTTCTAAGTCTTTCACTTGTTTTTCCCCGTAACCCATTGCTGGAAGGAGTGTGCCTATGCCTGGATAGTGCTCAAAGGTTTCTTTTAGTTTGCCAACCAGGAAAGGCCTCGGGTCAACGATTTCTTTTGCTTTGAATTTTTTTGCTGCCACTATGCCGGCACCGTATTTCATTTCGCCGTGGGTTAGTGT
Source organism: Candidatus Iainarchaeum sp. (assembly GCA_038736825.1). Classification (GTDB taxonomy): domain Archaea; phylum Iainarchaeota; class Iainarchaeia; order Iainarchaeales; family DTGL01; genus JAPLVS01. The sequence goes on along the minus strand of JAVYME010000017.1, from coordinate 10,451 downwards.
TGGGCCGTCTTCTATAACCAAAACCCTTTTTCCGGTTATTAGTTCTGGTTTTTCAACGCTTATGGGGGAATTGCAGTGGATTATTTTTGCTTTTGGGTTCATTTCTGAAAGGTTTTTTTCAACTTCCCTTATTTTTTCTGGTTCTGCTGTGTCTTCTTTGTTTATTACAAAGGCGTTGGCAAGGGCAACGTTTACTCCGCTTGGGTAATAGGTTTTTTCGTGTCCTGCTCGATGCGGATCAGCAACCGTTATGTATAAATCTGCCTTGTAGAAGGAGTAATCGTTGTTTCCGCCGTCCCATAAGATGACATCCGCTTCTTTTTCTGCTGCTCTTAAAATTTTTTCATAGTCGGCGCCTGCGAACACAAGGTTGCCGCGCACTATGTGGGGCTCGTATTCTTCCATTTCCTCTATTGTGCACTTGTGCTTGGCAAGATCTTCTATTTTTTCAAACCTTTGCACTTCTTGTTCTGCAAGGTTGCCGTAAGGCATTGGATGCCTTATTACTGCAATTCTTTTGCCCATTTTTTTGAGTATTTCGCAAACTCTCCTTGTTGTCTGGCTTTTGCCGCAGCCTGTTCTTACAGCGCACACCGCTATAACCGGCTTTTTGGATTCCAGCATTGTGCTTTCAGAACCCAATAGCCAGAAGTCAGCGCCAGCCCCGTTTGCAATTGCAGATTTTTGCATTAAGGCTTCATATTTTATGTCAGAGTAAGAGAAAACAACAATTTCTGCCTTTTTTTCTCTTATAAGCGCTTCAAGTTTTTCCTCTGGTTTTATTGGAATGCCTTTTGGGTAAAGTTTTCCGGCAAGCTTTGGCGGGTAAAGCCTTCCTTCTATGTCAGGAATCTGGGTTGCAGTGAATGCAACAACTTCAAATTCTTTTTTGTTGCGGAAAAAAACATTGAAATTATGGAAGTCCCTTCCAGCGGCACCCATTATTATGACTTTTTTCCTTTTCATGAATTCACCCCTTTTCTCCTGTAACAAAACAAACTACCAACAGAAAATATTAAAAAGCCCCTTGCCATTTTATTAATCGTTTAATATGCGCGTAATTTTTTTGTTCTTCATGTCGGTTTTTTTTTCCCTGTTTTTTGGCTTTTTCTTGGTTGCACAAGCATTTGAATCCACTGCATTGAATGCGGATTTCCTTAAAGCCAAAGCAACTGATTTCAATGCCTATCAGGTTTTTTTTGAGCTTTCAGCGGAAAACAATGGCTTGAGTGCCAAGGAATTGATTGAATTTGTCGGACCAAACGCTATAAAGGCTTTTGGGGATGGCTTTGTTGATGCAATTGTCCATTACTTGCGTGAACCGAAAGCAAAAGAGATAGAGCTTGGCTTGCCTGCGGTTTTTTCCCAAAAAGCCTCCTTTTCTGTTTCCTCTGTTTTGCCGCAACAATTGCTTTCTTTTTTTGGAAAAGCAAAAGTTGCAATTCAAACAATGCTTGTGGCAAAATCAATGTCTTTGCTGCTAGCCTTGGTGTTCTTGCTTGTCATATTGATTGTTGCAAGCGGGGTTAACTCAAAAATGAAATGGGCTGGTTTTTCTTTTGCGCTTTCAGGTTTTCTGGTTTTGGTTTTCTACTTGGCGACACCGCAAATTTTTTTTGGTTTTTTGCAAAAAACTCTTTCTGAAAACAATTTGAATGCGCTTTTGCCTTTCGCTCAAAGCGTTGTCACTGGCTTTTTTTCTCTTTCAGCCCTATGGGGCGTAAGCTTTTTGTTTTTTGGAATAATCTTGTTTGCAATTTCACTGTTTTTTTCTTCTCAAAGGAAAAACCAGAGAGCACTGGAAAAAAAAGAGATTGCTGAAAAAAGAGCAGAGGCAGAGGAAAGGGAAAAACTGAAAAGGCTTTGAATTTTTTTTAATTGCTTTTTTTGCCAGTGTCCACTCAAAAATACTTTTTTTTGCACTTTTCTCCCGCGCATTGCGGGTTCAGAATCAGCGCCTTCTCATTTTCTGGCCAAGCAATGGCAGTGTTCCATTGCATTTTTCCATGGCACAGAAGGACATGAAGTGAACGCAGTACTTTTTTCCATTGACTTCTTTAAAGTACTGGCATGACTTCCAGTCCCCGATTCTTGGCTGGTTGGGTGATTCCTCTTGTTTTTGTGTTACAACTTCGTCTGCGTCTATGAACCTTGGCTCTGGTTTTTGGTAAACTATTTGTTTTTGAGGCAAAGGGTTCTTTTTGACGGCAGTCACTACGCTTTGTAAAGGCATGTTTAAAATATACAATAAACTAGTATTTAAATTTAATCCCAGAAAAGGAATTTTTTCAAAATGTTTTGCCTTTTTTTGGATAGGTTCTGTGAAGCAATTGTTTTGCCTTTTTTGAACCCGGTTTTCCAAGGAATTCTTCATACAATTTTTTCACTGACTGGTTGTGATGGCTTTTTCTAACGCTTTTACTGCTGTCTATGGAGTAAATCGCTTTAGTTCTTTCCTGGATAAGATTCCAGTTTGTTGGCTTGGGCTGGCCTCCGCCGCCAATGCAGCCTCCAGGGCAAGCCATTATTTCAATGAAATCGAATTCTTCGCCTTTTTTGAGCCTTTCAATGAGTTTTTCAGCATTCGAGAGCCCGTGTGCCACTGCTGTCTTGAACTTTTTTCCGCCCACCATTATTTCAAATTCTTTTATTCCTTTTTCGCCTCTCACTTGAGGGATTTCGTCTCTTTCAAGGTCTTTGCCTTCCAAAAGGAAATAGGCTGTTCGAAGGGCTGCCTCCATTACGCCGCCTGTGGCTCCAAAGATTGCTCCTGCGCCAGTGCTTTCCCCGAGAGGGTCATCAAAGTCGGCTGGCTGGATTTTTTCAAGGTCAATGTGTTTTCTTTTGAATAGTTCGCCCAACTCTCGCGTGGTTAAAACCGCATCTATGTCGCGCAAGCCTTTGCGCCCCATTTGTTTTAAAGAGGCTTCTTTTTTCTTTGCAGTGCAAGGCATTATTGAAACATTGAAGATTTTTTTTGGCGAAAAGCCTTTTTTTTCTGCAAAATGGGTTTTTGTCATTGCTGCAAGCATTAATTGCGGTGACTTTGCAGTGGAAAGGCTTGGAATCAGTTCTGGATGGAATTGGCAGCAATAGTCTATCCATGCAGGGCAACAGCTCGTGAAAAGCGGTTTTTTTCCTTCTCTAATTCTTTCAATGAATTCTGATGATTCTTCCACTATTGTGAGGTCTGCGCCAAAATTTGTGTCAAAAACAAAATCAAAGCCTGCTTTTTTTAAGCCGGCTGCAATCTGTCGTTCAAGGTTTTTTCCGGGTGGAATGCCAAGGCATTCGCCCAAGGAAACCCGCACTGAAGGGGCTATTTGCGCTATTTTTATTTTTCCTTTTTCTTTAAGGTGCTTTTCCACTATTGAAAGCGAGTTTGCTTCGCTTATGGCGTTTGTGGGGCAAACAAGCGAGCATTGCCCGCATGAAACGCATTTAGTGCAATAGAGTTGTTCGCAGAAAACCCCTTCAACCTGCATTTCAATGCTTCTCCCGGAAAAGGCTATTGCGTTGACTGATTGCACTTTGGAGCAGGATTGCACGCAGCGCCCGCAGGAAATGCATTTGTTGTTGTCCCGCCAAACTGCATTGCTTGAATTGTCTTTTTCCAGTTTTTTGTAGTTTTTGAAGGATGGTTTTTTTAACCCGACTTTTTGCATTGCTTTTGTGAGCTCGTTTTCGCTTTGCAGGACTTCAGGCGAAACACTGGACGCAATCAAGTCCACTGCATCCTTTCTCATTAAGCGAAGCTTTTCAGAGTCTGTTATAATGTTCATTCCGTCTTGCACTATTGTGTCACAAGCGGTTGTGGTTTTGCCGTTGGCTTCAACAAGGCAAACCCTGCACCTTCCCTCTGGTTCCAGCATTGAGTGATAGCAAAGAGTGGGAATGTCAATATTGTTTTTTTTGGCTGCCTGCAATATTGTTTCGCCTTGCATGCATTCAATGTATTTGCCGTCAATTGTCACATGCATTTTTCCTCAAACTCCTTTGAAAAATGTTTCAAGGCTGTGGAAACATGCAATGGGGCTGATTTTCCAAGAGCGCAAAAACAGGAAGCGCTTAAAAGCCCTGAAAGCTCGCGCAATTTTTGCAAGTCTTTTTTTGTACCCTTTCCCTTGCAAATTTTTTCAAGCAATTCCAGCATTCTGAGATTGCCTTCCCTGCAAGGCGCACAATAACCGCAAGATTCGTGGACAAAAAAGTGTTGAGTGCTCTTGCACAATTCAACTATGGAGTGCTTTTCGTTGACAACAATAATGGACCAAGTGCCAGCAAAAGCGCCTTTTTCTTTAACGTTTGCTTCTGTTAATTCCATGCAGGGATCAAAGGGAATTATTCCACCCGAGGCTCCAAAACAAAGCGCTTTCGGTTTGCCTATTGGTTTAGCCAGTTCAACCAGTTTGCCTGCCTGCTTTCCTTCAATTATTTCAAAAACACCGGGGTTTTCAAGGTCGCCCGAAAGAGAGCAAAGCCTTTTTCTTGAATCAAAACGGTTCAAAAAAATCAATGGAACCATTGCAAGGGTTTCAACATTGTTGACTACAGTGGGCTGCCCGTTAAGGCCTTTTTCTGCTGGATAGGGTGGTTTTTTTCTTGGTTCAGGCCTTTTTCCCTCGATTGAGTTAAGGATTGCGGTTTCGTCTCCGCAAATGTATGCGCCTTGCCCTAAAACTATTTCCAAGTCTATGCATTCTTTTTCAAGGAAAGAGCAGGCTTTTTTCATTGCTTTTTTTAAAGAGGGCGCCAAGTGCGCGTATTCTCCTCGCAAATAAATGAATGCTTTTTTTGCGCCGACTGCTTTGCAAGCAATTATGATGCCTTCTATTACGTTGAGTGGGGTTTTTGTCAAAACAAGCTTGTCTTTGAATGTTCCGGGCTCGCCTTCGTCTGCATTGCACAAAACAAACTTTTCGCCGACTGCTTTTGCTGCAGTTTCCCATTTTAATCCTGTTGGAAAGCCTGCGCCGCCCCTTCCTTTTAAGCCGGATTCTTTTACTATGGCAATAATCTCTTCCGGGCTTTTTTGCATTGCTTTTCTTAAGCCTTCAAGGTTGGATTCAAAGAGAAGGCTTTCAGTGCTCATTTATTCCCTCCGGTTTTTTGCAATAATGCCTATTTTAGTTTTTCCAGCAGTTTTTTTGCTTTTTCAATTGTCACTTGCGAATAGGGTTTGCCGTCCACAAGCATTGCGGGAGCCTTATCGCAAAGCCCAATGCAAGAGGTTTCACCCAAATAAAATTTTTTGTCTTTTGTTGAATGCCCTCTTTTAACTTTTAGTTTTTTTTCAAGCGCTTTTAGCAGTTTTTCAGAGCCTTTTAATTGCTCTGAAGGGCAATTGCAAACCAGGATTGAATGCTTTGCCCTTTTCTCCAAAGACAAAAAAGAATAAAAGGTTGCTGCAGAAAAAGCCTCGCTTTCAGGCACACAGGTTTTAGCGGCTATTTCTTTGAGCTTTTTTTTTCCAATAAAGCCCTTTTTTTTCTGTTCTTCGCCGAACTCGTTCAAGGCAATAATCTTGCCAGCCATAATCTGAAAACACCGCAAAAATATTTAAATGTGCGCTTTTACTGCAAATTTTTTCAAAGAAAGTCATTGCGATTAAAACTGCAGTTGATTGCAATTTTTTATATAATTCTTTTAAAAAAAGATGCTTTTTTTCCCCTGAAAACGGTTTTTCTCAAAAAAACAAAGAAATTTAAATTGTTTTAAGGCAATCATTTCTTTGTTCAGTTGTTCCGTTTTTTTGAAATTTTTCGGGGTGATTCCATTGTTCGAATTGATTTTTGTATCCGCTATTGTTTCTGTTATCGCTGTTTTTTCTGTTTTGCAATTCAACCGTTATGTTGCAAAACAGGATGCTGGCACAGAAAGAATGAGGCAATTGCAAAAATACATTCGCGAGGGCGCTTGGACTTTCATGGTTGAAGAGGTAAAAGTTTTCGCAGTTGTACTGGTTGTTATTGCACTCATTCTCTGGGGCTTGTTTTACTGGGAGGTTGCAATTGCATTCCTGATTGGCGGAACAGTTGCAATGAGCGCTGGCTTTATTGGAATGCATGGCGCCACCATGTCAAACGCCCGCGTGGCAAACGCTGCAAGAAAGGATTCAAAAAAAGCCCTCAATATAGCGCTAGTGGGCGGTTCAATCAATGGAATGGCTGCTGCAGGGCTTGCAGTGGCAGGCCTTACCCTTGTAATTTTCCTTTTTGCTCACGAATTCGATCCATCCATTTTGCACATTGAAAACAAGGCTGTGCCAATAGTGAGCGATTTTCTTGGAAGAAACCTTACTTTCATCAAGGCAGCATTGATTGTGAGCGCTTATTCCATGGGGGCATCGCTTGTTGCCTTGTTTGACAGGGTTGGAGGAGGCATTTACACTAAAGCCGCAGACATGGGCGCAGACATTGTGGGAAAAGCCGAAGAGCACTTGCCAGAGGACGATCCAAGGAATCCTGCAACAATTGCAGACAATGTTGGAGACAATGTGGGCGATGTAGGCGGTCTTGGCGCTGACCTCTTGGAATCATTTGTTGGCGCAATAATTTCAGTGCTTGTAATAATTTTGTACGTGTATGTGGGAAGAAGCAATGAAAGCATTCTCTACATTTTGCAAAAAATCGGCTTGGGCTCTGAAATCAGTTTGAGCGCTTTTTGGGCAACCATTTTAATGCCTTTACTGATTGTTTCAGGCGGAATCATTGCAAGCCTATTGGGAATAATTTTTGTTGTGGCTAAAAAAAGCAAAGAGGAAGGCTTGCAAAGCGCGCTCACAAACGGTGCCAGGCTTAGCGCTTTCCTGACAATAGTATTTGCCGGCATTATAACCCTAATATTGTCTCCATCCAATTTCAATCTTTTTTGGACAATCGTGATTGGAGTGATTGCCGGCGTAATAATTGGTTTCATTTCAGAATACTATACTTCTTCAGATTTCAAGCCAGTGAAAGAACTCACTAAAAGTGTTGCCACTGGCCCTGCCACAGGAATAACGCATGGCATGGCGGTTGGAATGCATTCCACTCTAGTGCCAGGCATTGTTGTGGCTGTTTCAATTGTATTGTGTTATTCGCTTGCAGGGCTTTTGGGCATAGCGTATGGGGCAATGGGAATGCTTTCCTTTGTGGGAATGAATGTAAGCATTGACAGTTATGGCCCAATAGCGGATAATGCTGGCGGCATAGCGCAAGGCTCCAATTTGCCAAAAGAGGTTAGGAGAAGAACTGACAGGCTGGATGCAATAGGAAACACTACTGCAGCAATTGGAAAAGGCTTTGCAATTGGTTCTGCTGCATTTGCCGCTCTTGCCTTAATTGTTGCATTCCTTTGGAGCGCTATTGGTTCTGCAACAGAGGTTACAATACCGCAAGTGACTGTTTTAAGCGCTGACCCGCGATTTGGAGGTTCAATTATTGCTGCAATGTTTTTGGGTGCAATGATTCCATACGTGTTTTCAGCAATGCTTATAAGGGCTGTAAGTGACACTGCGGACAAAATGATTCACGAAATTAGAAGGCAGTTCAAGGAAAAGCCGGGCATACTAAAAGGCACACAGGAAGCGGATTTCAACAAATGCATTGCCATTACCTCTAAGAGCGCCTTAAAAAAACTGGTTTTGCCTGTTGCCTTTGCACTAATACTGCCTTTCACCATTGGATTTATTTTTGGAAGGTTTGCGCTCGCAGGCTTTTTGCTGGCAACATTGTTCTCTTGCATGCAACTCGCAGTTTATTGCGGAAACATGGGAGGCGCACTGGACAACGCAAAAAAATACATTGAAGACGGCAATTATGGGGGAAAAGGCTCTCCAGCCCATGTTTCAAGCGTTGTAGGTGACACCGTGGGAGACCCGTTAAAGGACACTGTCGGGCCAAGCCTTGACATTTTGGTGAAACTAATGTCTGTGATTTCCATATTGTTTGCTTCACTGTTCCCAGTGTTTCCAATATTTGCGTGAAGGAAAACCCAAATCCTTTTTTGCCAGCCATTAAATATTTAAAGGCAGGCGCTTTTCTTATATACATGCAAGGGTTCAAAAACGCTTTCAATTCTGAATGGCTTTCCCGCTACAAGCAATGGGTTGAAGCATTGCTTTATGCATTGTTTTGCTTTATGCTGCCATTCATTTTAAGCCATTCCTCGCAACAATTGTTGCTTGGAACACTAGTGAATGCAACAATAATAATTGCTGCGACAAGGCTTGAATTGAAGCACTTGCTTTCAGTAATCTTGTTCCCGGTTTTTGGGGTTTTAAGCGCAGGAGCACTTTTTGGCTCTCTCACGCCTTATTTGTTGTTGTTGGTTCCATTCATTTGGGCTGGAAATGCAGTGCTGGCTTTTTCTTTCAAGCACTTCAATGAAAGTTTTGCTTTTAAAGCCTTGATTGGGGCAACAGCCAAAGCCCTTGTAATTGGGGTTTCTGCTTTCACACTATTCTCTTTTTCAATGTTGCCTGCTGCACTGTTACTGCCAATGAGTGCAATGCAATTTGTTACAGCATTGCTTGGAGCGCTTGTTGCTTTTATTGCTTTAAATGCAAAAAATTAGTCAAAATGCTTGAAATACTTTAAGGCTTCCCAGTGAAAAAAATCCAGTAGCGCGGAGTGCACTCCTAAAAGGCTGTTTGCTTTAATTATGTCTGAAAGCCCTCTTTCACCTAAAGCTCTGAGCATTCCAAGAGATTCAGCATTTATTTCCCCTACCCTGTATTTGACTCCTTTTCTTTCAAGGGCTTCAAGTGCTTTTTTTTCCATTTCAAGCATTGCAAGCATTTCATTATAGTGCTGCATGTTTAGTTTGAAGGCAGGAGTGCCTTTTTTTGTTTCCCTTGAAGCCTTGATGCCTTCAATTGCAAAATCCATTATTGGAACAAGCTCTTTTGGTTTGATTGTTTCAGAAAAGGGCAGTTTTAGTGCAAAATCCGCTATTCTGGCTTTTAATTCTAAAAGGGTTAATGCTTGCATTCTCTGGGTTTCAGGCACTGCAAATGCGCGCATTGCTGCCCTCTTGTTGAAAACCTCTAACATTACTGGAATTTCAATTTTTCTTTCAAAGAGCACGTTAAAAAAATCCATTTCGCTGACTTTTCTGCCTTTAGGCAGTCTTGAAAGCCCTAAGACAATGTCTGCATAAATTTTTTCCCTTTGAAGCTTGCCTCCAAGCCCGTTTTTGCAAAAAAATTTTATTGCAGTTTTTGATTTTGCTGTCAAGGATAGTGCGCTTGCAAGCCTTTGAATTTGCCTTTTTTTCGGGGAAAGCCTTTCACTTGAAGGTTTTCTTTCAAAGGGTTTTTTGAATGGCATAAAAATAATAAAATTGAAAGATAATAAAAAAGCGTTTTTTGGTTTTTTTTTTAGCCTGCGCCACCGCCCCCGCCACCACCGCCTCCTCCGCCTCCACCGCCAAACCTGCCACCGCCAGAGGTGCGGGTTGCTGAAGCAAAAGCAGAGGAAAAAGAGCCTATTGAAGAGCCAAGCCTTGCAAAGTCAGAGCCTGAAAAGGAGGCGCCAACAAATATTGAAGAGTGCATTTCGCCGTGATAGTCTTTGAACACTTTGTCCATTGCCCTTTGAACATTTCTTGCAACACCAAGCGGTATTGCATAAACAAGGTATTTTTCCCATAAAACCAGTGCTTCAGGCGGCACTTCCTTGAGCCTGCTGAAATCTGACAAGAATTTTTTCAAGTTCATCCAGCGCTTGTAGTGCTGGGCGCCCTTGGATGAACGGTTTGGAAGAATATTTGGAAAAACCAGGTTAAGGCAGAATGCGACAACAATAATTATCATTGTTGGCGTTGCATTAGGAGCTGTAAGCAAAAAGAACACGATTGAAAGCGCAAGGGTTCCAATAAGGAATGGAATTATTGCGTCTTTTTCAGAGAAAAGCCCTAGTTCTCTTGCGTTTTTGCCAACTGCCTTTGTCCACAATTCAAGCCATTGCCGGGATTTGTATTGGTTGTATTGCAAGTATTTTTTTATTTCTTCAAGGGTTACTTCGTTTGGGGTTTCATCCGCTTTTTCTGATTTAAAAATCAGTCCTTCCAATTTTGTTTCAGCAATTTTTTTTATTAGTTCCAGCAATAGTTGCTCGCTTTCAGGCAAGCCTTCAGGCGAACTGTCCACAATGTGCAATTTGTAAGAGTCTTTTTTTAATAAAAAACCCTTTTCCTTTATTTTTTCAATTTTTAGCTTTTTCCTCAAGCACAAATCCAAAATTTCCGCTGGAAGGCTTTTCACTGTGGGCCTTTTTCGCCACTGGTATTGCAGTGCTTCAACCACTGCTGGACTGTAATCGAATGGAATCTCTCTTTCATAAATTTGTGGCAATTCCACTTTTGGCTCTCTTCCCCAAAAATGCCAGCAAAGCACAAAAAGCAGGATTTCCAGGATTGCTGCAAGAATTGTCAATAGAACAAGGCGTGTTCCGGCAAAAGCATATGCT
>JAVYME010000016.1:0-26320 GCA_038736825.1 Candidatus Iainarchaeum sp. | reverse complement strand
AAAGCCTTTGGATTTCTTCATTGATTACTGCAATACGGCTTTCCAGCACAAACGCCCTGGCACTATAAATTTTTGCTTTTTGACGGTTTGTAAAACGCTTGACTTTTTTACCAAAACCATGGGCTCTTTTTATCATAAAAAAACCATTTCAGTAAAAGAAATGCTGCTTTCAGTCTGAATCCTTGAATCGAGCTTCTCTCTTGTCAAGCAGTATTCGCTGGTCTTGAATTCTAACCCGTATTCTGCTTAATTTTGCCAGCCTGTGCCTCAAAACATCATATCTTTCCTGCAAACGCTTTAGCTCTTTTGGTTTCATTGATGAGGTATCTCTCAAGCGTTCACTAACTTCACCCAATTCCTTGTAAAGGCTGTTGAGTTGAACCCTGACGGCTTTAGCGTGTTTTTCAAGCGCTTTCCTGCGGCTGGCAATGCCTTTTTGTTTAGCGGTTTTGGCAAATCCTCTTGTTACATTTGCAATTCTAGTGATTTTTTTAGCCATGCCAATAATAGTGTTTTTGGAAAATTTAAACCTTTGCTTGGAGTAAAACCAAATCAGTATTTAAACCTTTAATGCATAAAATTGGTGTCTTTTGGGGGCACTAATTTGAAGCAAAGTGAAGTTTCATTGAAAGCAGTTTTGGTTGGTTTTTTGCTTTCAATTGTTGTGGCAATGTATTCTGCTTATCTGGGTTTAATGGTTGGCGGAGTGTATTGGCCGATTGTTACGACTTCGCTTATGGCAATGGCTTTGCTGAAATTGTTGGGTAAAACCTCAAAACAGGAAATAATTGTGGCACAAACTGCTGCAAGCACTGGCGGATTGCTTGCTGCTGGAATAATTTTTACAATTCCAGCGCTTTATCTTTTGGGAATAAAAATCAGTTCAATGGAGATTGTTTTGATAGCGTTGTCTGGCGGATTGCTTGGAGTGCTGTTCACTGTTCCGTTAAGAAAGGAAATGATTGAAAGGGAAAAACTGCCTTTTGCGGATGGTGTTGCAGCTGCAACCCTTGTGGAGGCAGGCGATGAGGGTGGAGAGAAAGCGAAAAAGCTTGGAATGGCTTTCGGGATTGGCGCTTTGCTTGCAATCATTAGGGATTATTTTAAGGCAATTCCATCCCTTGTAAGTTTTGACACGCTAAAACTGGGTTTTTCAAAATATTTTTCTCTTGGTTTTGGGGTTTCGCTTGTGGCTTTCGCTGGCGGTTTTTTGATTGGACCGCTTTTTACCGGGGTTTGGTTTTTGGGGGCAATAACAAGCAATTTTTTTATTGTGCCTTGGCTGGTTTCAAGCAATGCCTTTTCTGACAAGGCAAGCGCAATTGCTTCAATAACTGGGCCTTTGGGCATTGGAGTGATAATTGGTGCAGCGGTTGCATATTTTATTTTGAAGGGATTGCCTGCACTAAAAAAAATGCTTGAAGGCTTTAAGGTTGAAAAAAGGCAATTGAACAGGTTTTGGTTTTTTGGCGTTTTAGTGGTGGTATTGCTGGTGGCTATTGCTGTAAACTTGGACCCATTGCTTTCAATTGTGGCAATAGTGGGTGCTTTTTTCATGGCATACATTGGGGCTAGGGCGACCGGGGAAATGAATGTGGATCCAATGGAGGTTTTTGCCATAATAGTTCTTCTTATAGCGAAACTGTTTTTGGGTTTTCAAGCAATGTCTTTAGTGGTTTTGGCTGCAATTGTGTGCATTGCTGCTGGAATGGGCGGTGATTTCATGCAAGACTTAAAAGCAGGGCATATATTGAAAGCAAGCCCTGAAAGCCAGACCATAACACAAGTTTTGGGAGTGTTTGCTGGAGCACTGGTTTTAGGCTTTGTTTTGACAGCATTGCAATCACAAATTGGCTCGCCAATGTTTCCTGCACCTCAAGCGTTTGCTTTAAAGGGCATAATTTCAGCTCAATCAATTGAATTGCCAATGCTGGCTGGAATTTTAATTGGTTTTATTGCAACAATCCTGCTCACACTGCTTTTCAGGGCAGGCATTGTCATGGTTGCATTCGGAATAGGGCTTTATGCTCCAATAACCTTGTCCTTTCCGCTTTTTGTTGGCGGAATGATTAGATTGTATGCAGATAAAAAAAAGTTGACTGAAAAGGGAAGACTAATTGCTGCAGGAATTATTGCTGGCGAGGGATTGATTGGAGTAATAATTGCTCTTTTGGCTTTTTCTGGGCTTATCTCTTTGTAATCAAACCACTCTGTCAATAATGTATTGTGGAGTGAAAGGCACTAAGTCTTCATAGTTTTGGCCTGTTCCAATGAACAAAACTGGTTTTTTGAGTTCGCATAAAAGTGATAGCACTGTTCCGCCTTTTGCGTCAGTGTCAATTTTTGTTAAAATGAATCCGTCAAGTGAAAGGGCTTCATCAAAAGCCTTTGCTTGTTCCAGTAATCCTTTTCCTGCAAATGCTTCCCCGACAAAAATCTTGAAATCTGGCTTTAAAACGCGGTCTATTTTTTTCAATTCCTCTATTAAATTCTTGTTGGTTTCCTGGCGTCCGGCTGAATCAACCATTACAACATCAATATGGTTTGCTTCGGCTGCCTTTACTGCATCAAATGCCACTGCAGCTGGGTCAGCTCCATACTTGTGCTTGACAACCCTTATTTTGAGTTTTTTTGCGTGCTCTTCAAGTTGTTCAATTGATGCAGCGCGAAAGGTGTCCGCTGCCGCCCAAATAACTGTTTTGCCGGTTAACTGGAGTGCAAAAGAGAGCTTTGCAATTGTTGTTGTTTTGCCAGCACCATTGGGTCCAAGGAAAAGAATTTTGAATGGTTTTTTGGATCTTTCAATCAATTCAAAAAGGTTTACTTTTTCTGTGGCGGTTATTTCAACCAGGGCTTCTCTTATTTTTCCGCTAAGGAAAGCGTTTACCTCGTTTCCGCGCGGGATTTTTTCGCTTACAAGCAGTTCCCTTATTTTTTGAACTAACGCTGTCGCGGTTTGCTGGTTGACATCCGCTTCAAGCAAGGACAATTCAAGCTCGAAAAGCAGGCTGTTTATTTCTTTTTCGCCTAATTGAACATAGCCTTGCAAAACCCCTTTCAGGGTCTTGATTGCACCAACTTTTGCTTTCAATTCTCTTTTTTCTGCAACTGAAAGTTTTGGCGGTATTGCGGCTTTAACTGTCTCTGTTTTTTCAAAAACTTTGCTTTCTTTTTCCACTGGCTTTTTTTCTTCTCGTGAAACTGAAGCCATGCTGGCCTTGGCTTTCTCTAGCGCCATTTTTATTTCAGGAATGTCTGGCAGTTTTGTTTTTTCTTTCAAGGCTTTCTCTTGTGTTTCCACTTTGCCTTCTGGTGTTTCCCCTTCAGGGGGTTTAATTTCTGCAACTTCAGCTTGCCCCCTGCTTTCAGTTGGCGTTTTTTCTTCTTTTGCAGGCACTTCCATTGAACCCCACAAGCCACTGATTTTTGAAAGAGTGAATTCTTCTTGAACCGTGGCTTTCGGTTCAGCTGTTTTTTCTTCAAAAACCTCTTTTTTTGAAATACTTGGTTTTTCCTCTACTTCGGGAATTTTTTCTGTGGTGGCGCTTTCTCTAGTGCTTTCTGGTTCTTGCTTGGCTGTTCTCTCAAGTTTTTCCTTCACTCTGGAAATGCTTTCAGAAAGCCCGACTTTTTTTTCAAAAACAGGGGTTTCCTCAGCCAGCTGGGGTTTTTCAGAAACCGGCGGTTTTTTTTCAGCCTGCACTCTGGCTGTTTCAGGCAAAACAATTTCTTCAAACTGGGCTGCAGGCGGCTTTTCATGAAAATCCGTGATTTCCTTTTTTTCACTTGCAGGCAAACCGGTTTCCTTGTACTGAATTCTTTCCCTGCTTTCTGGTTGTTTTTCAGCGGCTTTTTTGCTTATCTTGCCTGCAAAAGCCGCTATTTTTTCCCTTAAAATTTCAAACATTTTTGTTCACGTTCAAGAAACGCTTGAGGGTGAAGTGCTTTTTTTGGCCAGAGCTGCCTGCATTTGCCTCATTGCGTCCTCGAGACCGGTAAGCCCTGCAACAACCTCTTGTTTTTTCTTTTGAAGTGCTGAAAGGTTTGCTGAAACATTTTTCTTTTTGTTTTCGAGATGGTTGAGTGCTTTTGCAATTTCAGTGGTTTCCAGAATGCCGGTGCCAATATCGCTTTTAACCTGTTTGTTGCTTACTTGGGCTTCAGCAAAAACCCCTGCTCCAAGCAAAACAAGGATTTTGGGGCTAGAGCCAGCCTTTTCTATTTCTTTTAGGGCTTCTTCTGCTCCCGCAATTTCGCTTAATGCGTTCAACATTGCTGATTCTTGTTGCACGATTGTTTCCAGGATATTGCGCTGGTTTTCATACAATGAAATCAGTTCTTGCGGGCTTAGCACAATCTCTCTTTCCCTTGCTTTCTCTTTGGCCATAACTTCACCTCAAAGCCTATACTTATTGTTTAGTCCCCTAATTTATTGATTTCGGTTATTTTAATTGAGCGCCTTTTAATGCCGTGCTCTGAACCGAAAAGACTGTACAGTTTTTCTTTTGCCCTTGCCTCGCTTGGCGCTTCAACTTTTTTGCAAAAAGGCCTTTTTTGTTTTTCTTTGCAAAAAAAACCCTTTAATTCAAATTTCATGCTATCACCAACCAGAATTCCAAAAAATAAATGAATGAATGGTTTTTTATGGTTTGAGACATTCAGCCAAAAAATGCCTCCTCTATTCTTAAAAGCTCGTGTCCTGTGGTGTTTGCTCCCAGCAACACTGCGTTTTTGTTTGCAAGCACGCTGTTGCCCACAAAGCGGTCGCCATAGTTGGCGGTTGTTGGTTTTCCGTTAACTTTGAGTGCTTCACAGATTTTTTCAAATTCTGTTTTTGAAACGCTTGGGTGCACTATAAAGCCGGTTGAACTGGCTGCAATGCAGGAACCAGCTAAATCCAAGCCTGCAATAGTTGTTTGAATCATTGTTGTTCCAAAAAAGGATTTCAGGGTTTTGCATTGTTCGCTTGAGAGTGCCGGGGACAAAATGCCTCCTTTTTCTGTAATGCGGGCTAGGTTGCCCAATGCAGTAATGCCCGGAATTCTTTTCACTTTAAGGCCTGCTTTTTCCATTTCCTCTATTTCTTTATCTCTGGCAAGCTCTGAAACTGCAATTTTTTCGCCAACTCCCACTCCAAGTGCGCCTAAAAGAGGCGAGCCTGCAATGCTTGCTTTGAGCACTTCAACTCCAACAAGTTCTTGCAATCCAAAAAGTTCTTTTTCAAGGATTGAGGTTGGCACTAGAAAAAATTTGTCTGTAAGAATGCCAAAAACACCAATGAAAGGGCTCGCAACAATGGAGCGCTTGTCAATCCTCACCAGCGCTTACACCCTGTCAGTTTTCATTTTGATTGCGGTTTTTTCTGCAGCTAGTTCTTTTTCGTGTTTTTCCCTTTTTCTTCTCTCAAGTTCTTCTCTTTCCTCTCTTTCCTCTTTTGATTCCTCTTTTGGCTTTTTTTCCGCTTTTTCCTTTTTGGCTTCTTTTTTTTCAGGCAATTTTTCGCCTTTCAAAAAAGCCAAAACCCTGTCTTTTTCGGATTCAACCATTATTTCCAAGCGCCTTGGAATTTTTTGAAAGCCCTTTTCAAAAACCGCACGGTTTATTCCAGCAGAAATGAACACTGCTTTTTCTTCAACATGAAAGCGCTTTGCCAGGCAACTTCTTATCCTTTTTATTGCTCTCTTGGCTCTCTTGCTTTTTGGCGCAAAAAAAACTGGCACAAGCGAAACAATCATTTTTTCAGCCATCACTTGTTCACCTCTTTCACGTTGAACTGTTTAGCTGGATTTTTAACCGGTTTTCCGCGCCTCTGCCTTTTCTCGTTCAACTTTCTTTTCCTGTAACGAGAGCCAAAATCTGCTTCTTTCCAGCTCCTGGCCTGCCGCCTGTTGTAAACACGCTTTCCGGCTTTCTGCATAATCCAAACGGGGGCAGAGGTAATGCCTGAACCAATCTTTTTCCTTTCACTTATCAAAAACTCTTTGAATTTTTCTTCTTTGGTTGAACTCATTTTCATTTCCTCTTTATTCTTATTTCCCTTTTTGCAGAAAGCTTTTCAAGAATCATTTTCACTTGCGCTTCAGTTATTTGTCCTGAAACATGGCCGGCGCGAAACAAAAGCAAGACTTGCTGTACTGCCAGCCAGTACAATTCTTGGTTTACAAGTTTCACGTTTTTCAATCTTGCTTTTGCTTCAGGTGAAAGAAGCTTTTTCAAAAGCAATTCAATCCTTTGCTCTGCAAGCGCTTTCTTTTCGGCTTCAGCCTGTTGTTGGGCTAACTGTTGCTGCAATTCCTCCATTTTTATTGCCTTTATTTGTTCTAGTTCAGGGTCAGCCAAAAAAGACACCGCCAGCTTTATTCCTCCTCCTTTTTCTGTTTTTCGCTTTTTCCTTTTTTCTTGAATTTTTCTTTTGGTCCTGCTTCTGGTTCTCCCCTTTTAGCTTGTTCCAATCGCAAGCGCTCCATTTTTTCAAACCGTTCAATCCTGCGCTTTTCCCTTTCAATCCTTTTTTGCGGGAGAAGAGCCATTACCTCTTTTGCTTTTTTAACCAAATAAGAGTGCCCTTTGGGGCTAACAATTCTGCCCTTTGGAGCTTTTTTCAAAAAGCCAATTTTTTCCAGGTCTTGAATGCCTTTCCTTATTATTTTGCCTGAAGCCTTTTCAAACTTGTGCGGTTTGACTCCGCGAGCTTTTCTGCCACCATAATAGGTTCTCAGTGAACCCACTCCAAGCGGGCCTTCCTTGAAAATGCGGTAAAAAATCGAGGCAACCCTTACATAATACCAGTCCTCTCTTTGGGGAGCGCGCTCCTTGCAAACGCCTGTTTTGACATAATCAGCAAAAGGCGGTTTTTCAACCCCAAATTTTTCCCTTAAATCCACTGCAATCTCTTCAATCAAATCGCTTGCAGGAACATCAAACACTCCCATTAAAACACCCGTGAACAATTTTGTTGAAAAAATGAAAGGATGCTTCTTGCGAAGCCTTTGCTCTCAAAAAGAAAGCAAAGAAAAAGAATCCACCTTTCAATAAAAATAGATGCCTAAAGGATTAAAAAGCATGCGGCAAGCACAAATCGCCTTTTAAAAACAATAATGCAATAATCTATCATGCCTGAAAAACATTCCCGGGAACTAGACCTTGCAAGGCAAAGACAGCATGTTTTGCAAATGATGCGCGACCACAAGGATTCAATTCCGCCAAGAAAAATGAACCAGTTATGGGAATACGTGAAATGGCTTGACCAACAAATAGAGGCAGTTAGGCGCGGGCAAAAAAGGATTAAAACACAAAAAAAGCCAAGACAGCAGCATAAAAGGCCAAAGTGAAAAGATCACTTTAGGAATTTTTCCTTATAGTTTTTCCAAACAATTATGAATGCTGCGTGCGCCATTGAAAATGGCTCGGTTATGCGGGCAACTCCTTGCTTGAATTCTTGGCTTTCCCTTGCAGCATTTATTTGCTTCATTGTGTTCCGATTTAGAAGACCAGCATCACTGAAATCTGATGCAAATGCTTCAAAGTCTTCTTTGGTGGCAATGTGTTCTGGGAGAGAGCCTGACTGGCCAATGCTTATCACCCAGCCCAAAAACTTTTCGGCTTTTTCTCTGTCCCCTGTTTTAATGAAATAGTCTGACAACAAGAGTGTGAAGAATGGGCTTGCTCCAAAGCCGCCTTTCTCTATGCCTTCAACAAAGCCAAACTTGGAAATTCCCCCAAAGGATTTATGCCACAGTTTTTCCTCAATTAGTTTGACTGTTGAAGCCATTTTTTTGTCGTTTGTGGGAAAAACATCAAAAAAGGACAGTGCTAAGGGAGAGGCATCAGGCCAAAGCATTACTGAGCTTGACTCGCCAATCCTTATTGCTTTCACAAAGCACTGTTTTCTGGAATTCCACATGTATTGCAGGATGGCGTCCTTTAAGACATTCTCTTTGCTGAGCGGAGCATAGTCAACCCTTATTTTTTCTGCAACCCTGGAAAGGTTTTTGAATGCTGCACAACAGGTTGCGTTTGCCCAAATCTCGTACCCTTGCTCCATTGGAGGAAATTCATGGATTGAGGATGGAGCAAAAACCAAGTCTTTTTCAGAAACAATTTTTGAATTCAAGAAATCAACTGTTTTCTCAATTCTGTCCCAATTCATTTCTGCAAAATCAGTGTTGTTTTTGTCCAAAACATATTCTGCAAAAGCATAAAGAACTAAGGCAGCAGCATCAGGCTGCACTGGCTTATACCCAGTATTGTTGCCAGCCTCATCCCATCTTTGCGGAAAACTGCCTGTTTTTCTGTCTTGGTATTTAAAGGCAAACTCTAAAGCCTTTTTGGCTTCATCAAACCTTTCAGCTTTTACAAGTGCTAGAGCGCAAAAGGCTAGATCGCGCGGATAAACATTCAAATAGCTTTTCTCGCTTGTTGTTGGAATAATTGCCCCATTTTCTAGTTGTGCTTTAAGCAATTGGTTTACTGAGGCTTTGTAAAGAAATTCTGCTTTTTCAACATCTATTTTGCCCTTGAAATCTCGCAAGGTTTCTTTTTTTGGCTTTTCCTCTCTTTTTTCTTTTTTTTCAGGTTTTGGCTTTTCCTCTGGCTTTTCCTCCACTTCTTCAAATTCTTCTTCGAAAACCTCTGTTTCTGCTTCATCTAATGGTTCCGGAGCATCCTTTGGAGGCTCTTCAGGTTCAAACAAGTCATCCTCAACAATTGAAGCATTGCTTTTATGGGTTTCAATATTTGAAGGTTGCTCGATTGCAGTCTTGCTTGACTGTTTTGCTTGCTCTTGCTCGGCTGCCTTCAATTTTGCCTCCATGGCAGCCCTTATGCTTTCCTCTTCTTTTTTGACATCAAAACTTGAGCCCATTTTGGTTTCCTCCGGTTTTTTTTCAGCCACAGGAACAATTTCCTCCATTTCACTCAAAGCCGGCTTCTTTAATTTTTTTTGCAATTCCTTTACAGGCCAGGCTGTGCCATGCAAGCGCTCATCAATCATTTCCAGCAATTCTTTGGAATGCTGCAACGACTGCTCGCTGGCAGTTCCCTGCCTTTTGGATTTTATTTCTGAATCAAGCTGGTTTATGAGAGAAATAAGCGCGCTGTCTGGTTCTTCCATTGAATTGGCTTGCTCTTTCCTTCGCAAAAGAGCCTGTTCAATTTTATTCCATTCTGCTTCAGAATCAGTGGTGGCAGCTTTTTTTGGAGTGCTTTTTGCAAAAAAGCCCTTTTGCTCGCTCCACTCAGCCAAACCCATTGCTTCCACTTCCCAGCCAATTAATTCCACGGTTTTTCCCTAAAACACAGAAAATCAAGCATAAAAGCCTTAAAAAACATTTCTACTGCTCGCAAAAACTGTTGGATTTTATCCAAGTGCTGGAATAAAGATATTAAACCGGTTTAAACATTGCCAGAATAATAAAAAGAAAGCAAATTCAATTTTTAGTGAAAGCCTTGGTGTTAAAAAAACATCAACCATTTTTTTTAACATGACAGAAGAGTTAATGGAAAAAGCAATAATATTGGCTCAAAAGGGAAAAGGCAAAGTAAAGGCAAGACCTTTTGTGGGATGCATTATAGTAAAAGATGGCAGAATTATTGCCACCGGCTTTCATGGAGAAAAAGGAAGAAAACATGCAGAAGCAATAGCACTAGAAAAAGCTGGAAAAAATGCAAAAAACGCAGACCTTTATTGCTCTCTGGAACCATGCTCTTGCAAGGGCTTCACTGGGCCTTGCACTAAAAAAATAATCAAAGCGGGAATTTCAAGAGTGTTCATTGGAGCGTTAGATGCAAACCCTAAAAACAGGGAAAAAGGAATTAAAAGATTGCAAAAGGCAGGCATAGGAGTGCAAGCAGGCATTCTTGAAAGCGAGGCATTAAGGTTGAACGATTATTTCAACAAATGGATTAAAACAAAAAAACCATTTGTTGTTTTAAAATCAGCCCTGACAAGAGACGGTTTTATTTCCTGGGGAAACGGAAAAAGGAAAAAAATCTCTGGAAAGAAAGCAGACAAGTATGTGCAAGATTATCGGGCAGAATGCGATTGCATTCTTGTAGGCATTGGAACCGTGCTAAAAGACAATCCAAGGCTTAGTTGTAGAAAACCGGGCTCAAGAAACCCAGTGCGAGTAATACTTGACCCAAAACTGCAAATCCCATTGAATGCAAGGCTTTTAAAAGAAAAAGGAAAAACCATGGTTTTTCATTCCAGCAAAGCAAACCCCAAGAAAAGAAAGGCACTTGAAAAAAAAGGCGTGCAATGCATTTCCGTAAAAGCAAAAAAAGAAAAACTGGACTTGAAACAAGTGCTGGCAATCCTTGGAAAAAAAAATTATATGAGCGTACTGGTTGAAGGAGGACAAAAAATCAACACTTCATTCCTAGAAGAAAAACTGGCAG
Source organism: Candidatus Iainarchaeum sp. (assembly GCA_038736825.1). GTDB lineage: Archaea > Iainarchaeota > Iainarchaeia > Iainarchaeales > DTGL01 > JAPLVS01. The sequence goes on along the minus strand of JAVYME010000016.1, from coordinate 15,922 downwards.
ACAAAATAGTCCTAATCTTTTCAAGGAAAGAAGTCGGCCGGGGACTTGAATTCTGTCATGATTCGCTAAGCAAAAAACTTCGCATAAAAAAAGGCTCCATGCGACAGCTGGGCGGAGACCTGCTCGTTGAAGGATACCTTTAATAGAAAGAACTGCATAATGTTTGAGGCAATTAAAATGAAAAAACAAAGCATTCTTGTAACCGGTTCAAACGGCTTCATTGGCAAAAAACTAGTGTTACAATTAAGAAAAAGAGGCTATTCAGTGAAAGAATTCGACCTAGAAAACGGTTTTGACATACAAAAAGAAGAGGACTGCAAAAAAGCAGTTAAAGGCATTGAAACAATCATTCACCTTGCAGCCATTTTAGACGAAAAATCCCCCTTGTTATGGAAAGTGAACGTGCAAGGAACTGAAAACATTTTGAAAGCAGCCGCTGAAGAAAAAGTTGAAAGATTCATTCACTTGAGCAGCGTGGGAGTCCACGGAAAACAGGATAGCATCATCACCGAAGAATCCGGCTTCAATCCCGAAACAAAATATGAAAAAAGCAAGGCAGAAGCAGAACAAAAAGTCCAAGAATTCCAAGAACTGCTAAACATAACAATACTAAGACCGGCACTAGTGCTCGGCCCAAACGAATACTGGAAAAAAATAACAGGGCTTTTGAAAAAAAACTTTCCATTAATAGGCAATGGAAAAAACAAATGGCAAACAATCTATATTGACGACTTGATTGACGCAATTGTTTTTTGCACTGAAAACAAGGAAACCATGGGCGAAACATTCATTTTAGCAGAAGAAAAAGGCATTACCTTGGAGGAACTTTGCATTGAAATAAAAAAAGAGCTGGGATTAAAACCAACACTCATCAAACTGCCCTTTTGGATTGGCAAACCGCTTGCATACATTTTCCTGGTGCTATCGCCAAAATCCTTGATCACACCACAACACTTGAACAGGCTTGCAAGAAACAGAGAGTACTCCATAGAAAAAATCAAAAAATTTGGCTGGAAACCGAAATGGAGCACAAAAGAAGGAATAAGAGAAACAGTAAAGGCACTAAAAATGAAATGAATTGCATTCCAGAAAAACAAAACCAACATTTCAGGAAAAGACTTTAAGCAACAATGCGCTGTTTTTCCCTAAACACTTGCAATTTTCTTTTCAAATGATTTCCTGAAATGGACAGGGTATTTTTTAAGCAAAGAATTCAAATTTTTTCTGTCCGCCTTTTGCAATAAACCCTTCAATGTGTTTTTTGGCAATGGCTCCCTAAAATAAAAAAAATCTAAAAGGGTTTTTTCAAGGCACGAAACAGGAACAAAGCGACCATAATAAGGCAGCATTTCAAAGCCAAAGAAAAGCTTTCTGTCAATCCGCCTTACAAGAATTCTCTCGCTGCCAATCTCTCTCAAACCAGTTCGGATTTTGCGCGGTGTAATTATCACTGGAATGCTCTCTTGCTCCCACAAATTCTGCAAAGAAAGGGCTTGCTGCAACCCATAATAGAAAGGCGAGAAAGCAAACCCCCAAAGCAAGGAATCCCTTTCAAAAGAATAAACACCCCTGGAAATACGAACTATTTCGCCTTTTTTCAAAAGATTATGAAGAAAAAGACGCGCATACCCTTTGGAAATCCCTCTAGTTGAAAAAAAGATTGAAATGTCGCGAACGCTGAAAACCGCTTGCTTTGAAAAATGCTCCCTCACAGTTAAAGCATATTTCACTTGAACCGCCTCTTTATAATGGCAATAGCCTGTTCAAAAGATGGAATTGCACCAGAAAAAACCAGTGCCTTTAACGCCTTTTCATCAACAGGCTTTTCGGCAGACTCAACAAAGGCAAGTGCTTTGCTTTTAACTGCAGTTTCATCCCTCACAAATGGAAGCAGGGAAACAATATCATAAAGGTCGCGAGCCAAACGCCTGTTTTCAAACGCAGAAATTTTTTCAAGCAACAAATCTTCAGGTGCAAGCGTGAAAATACTCAAAAAGGTTCCATCAACCTTTTCATAGCTTGCAACAACAATTTTATCGGGTTTTCTCAGTGCTGCCTCAAACCGAACTTCAGCATTGCCAATTGCAATTTTGGAAAAAATTGTTGTCTTTGTTTGCTTGAATTTTTGCAACGAGAGATTGCGGGATTCAATAACGGGCAAAAATTTTTCCTTGAAGGCCTTTCCTGAGCCAAGGTAAAAATCCAAGTCTTCAGAAAAGCGATTGCTTGAATAACAGCGCCAGACAGCGGTACCGCCATGTAAAACCGCTGATGGCTCAACCGAATAGACAATATCCACAATCTCGTCCTGTAAGAGGGCTGTATCCTTGTGCAAGCGATTTTTCAGCCTGTTGAACAATGGCAATCTCATAAATAAATAGAATCAACCAAAATTATAAAAAAATATAACATTGGTTGATTTGACATTTTCAAGGCTTTTTTTCCCTTCCGGCTTTTTTCACTGCAACACTGATGCCCTTCAAGGTTTCCAAGGCTTTTTTGCGATTGTTGGCAACATTCTCGACTGCAGTGCCAACATGCACTATGTCAGCTCCAGCCTTTATGCATTCAAAAGCATTCTCCTTGGTTTTCACCCCGCCAGCAACCACAAGCGGAATATCTATTAGATTGCGAGTGGCAGAAATCATTTCAAGCGGAGCATGCTTTTCCGCTCCACCCCCAGATTCAAGAATTACAATCTGTGAACCCATCATTTGGCCTGCAAGCGCAGTAATTCCTGCAAGATATGGAAGCTCTCTGGGAATAAGTTGCGCCCTGCCAACCCAGCCAACAGCACGACCAGGCTCTATTACAATATACGAAGTTGCAATTGCCTCCAAACCCATTTTTTTTATTGGAAGCGCGCTAGCAATTTGCGCTCCAGTAATATAATAAGGATCAACAGAGTTAAGCATGCTCATAAAATAAACCGCATCGGCTTTTGGCGAAATAGAGGCAATATTGCCAGGAAACAAGATTATTGGCAAGTCAGAGTTTTCCCTTATTCTCTCAATAGTGTCATCCAAAAGCTTTCCTTGAGCTCCAACAGAACCGCCAACCGCAATTGCATCAACACCGGCTTCTGAAGCAATTTTTCCCTCCAAGCCAGCAATCTCTGGATTTTGGTTTGGGGGATCAACCACCAAAAAAGTCAGCCCGCCATCTTTTTCAATTATTTCAAGGATGCGAGAATAAAACCTTCCAAAACCCCTGCATTTTTTCATTCAATCCCCCTCACAAAAGCCAGAATCACAAATATTTGTGCTTTAGAGTTTTTAATACTTCAGCAATATTCTCTCTCTGCCCTTGCTTTAAAATCAAGCCATGGCCTGGCAAAAGAAAACTAAAATCAAGTTTTGAAAGCATTAAAAGCGATTTAACAAGCAGTTTTTCACTGCCAGAAACAAGGTCCGTGCGACCACAGCTTCCTGCAAACAAAGTATCGCCAGAAAAAAGAAGCGAATGCTCTTCATCAAAAAAACAAACAGAACCCTGGGTGTGGCCCGGCGTAAAAATCACTTTCAGGGAAAAAGGCTTCAAGTCTATTTCCTCGCCATCAGAATAATTGGAATCTATTTTGGGAAACTCCTTTGAGCCAAAAACCCTGGCACCAGAAAAATCAGCATCCTTTAACGCAATCTTTTCAGCATCAAACTCATGCATTCTTTTCTCAGCCCTGGAAAAAAGCGAGGCACAACCGAAATGATCAGCATGCCCGTGAGAAAACAAGAGAAAATCCACATCCTTGGGTGAAATCTTAAGACTCTTCAATCCTGAAAGGATCTCCTCAGCATTATTGCCAGTGCTTGCATCAATTACCGCTATTTTTTTGCCCAAAATGAAATAAACATTTGAACCATAATTGGAAGAATAAAAAACATGCAGGTTTGGAAGAACACTTTCAAACATAATAGGAGTGAATGGGGAATTTGTTAAAAATACAATGCTGAAACACTTATTTGGGGGCATTAATGGAGGAAAACACTGATTTTGCAGGACTGCTAGCCAAAATATGCAAAGAAAGCGGCAAAAGCGAAAAAGAAGCACTAGCACTAGTGGAGGAAAAAAAAAGAAAATTCACCGGCCTGCTAACAGATTCTGGAGCTGCATTCATGGTGGCAAAAGAACTCGGCTTAAAAATAGACTTTGAAAAAACCCCTGAAAAAACAAAAATCAGCACTCTGGAGGAAGGCTTGAAAGGAATAGAATTGCCAGTAAAAGTGTTGCACGTTTATACAGCAAAAGAATTTGAAAAAGACGGAAAAAAGGGCAAATACTGCAGGCTTTTAGTGGGCGACGAAACAGGCGAAATCTCCTTAACTTTGTGGGGAGAACAAGCAACAGAAATAGAAGAAAAAAAGGTTGAAAGAGGCACAATCCTGCTCTTAAAAAACGCCATTGTTTCAAGCTACAAGGGACAATTACAAATAACAATCCCATATGATGGAAAAATAGAAATCAATCCAAAAATAGACACAAACGCACTTCCAAAAACAGAAAAAAGCACGCTAAAAATTGCAAACTTAAGCGAAGGAATGGAAAACATTGACTTGTTTGCAAGAGTGATAAGGGTTTTTGAAATGAACGAATTCTTGAAAGAAGGAGAGAAAAGAAAAGCAGTGAGCTTTTTGTTGGGAGACGAAAGCGGTCAAATAAGAGCAACCGCTTGGAACAATTTGGCAGTGACTGCAAACCGGCTGGAAGCAGGAGAACTGGTAAAAATTGAAGGCGCTTACACAAAAAAAGGGCTTAACAGCATTGAACTGCACTTGGGCTGGAACTCAAGAATAATTAAAAACCCGACAACAAAACTTGAAATTCCAAGCTTAACCGAAATAAGCAAAAAAGAATTCAAAAGAAAGAACATAGCAGAAATCCTGGCAGGCGAGCAAGTTGAAGTGCTTGGCACAATAACTGCAATAAACAAGGGAAAACTGGCATTCAAGGTTTGCACAAAATGTGGTTCAAAGGCACACAGTGAAGGCAATTCATGGCTTTGCAAAAAATGCGGAGAAACAAAACCAAAAGACAGGCTGGTTGCAACCATAGCAATAGATGATGGCTCTGGAACAATAAGGGCAAGCGCCTTTGGCAGGAACGCGGAAAAAATACTGGACATGCAAACACAGGAAATAACAAAAATGCTTGAAGAAAAAAACCCAAGGGAAATAATTGAAGAAATTTCAGGAAGCATTCTTGGAAAAAAATTCATTTTCAATGGAATCACAAAAGCGAGTGCACTCAACAAAGAAGAAATTGAATTAACAGTAAACGAAGTGAAAAACCTCAGCTTTGAAAAAGAAATAAAAACAGCAATTGAAAAAATTCAGGGGAATTGAACCCCCGAAAGCATATTTAAATGATTAAACAAAAAAATAAACAAAAATGGTGAGAAAATGGCTGGAGAAATAAAAGAAGTTAGCGATTTACCCGGAATAGGCCCGCAAGCCGCAGAAAAACTATTCAAAGCAAACTATCGAAGCATTGAAAGCATTGCAGTAGCATCCCCAATGGAATTAACAGAAGTGGCTGGAATTGGAGAAAAAACAGCAGAAAAAGCAATAAAAGCAGCAAGGGATGCACTCGAAATGGGCTTTGAAACAGCAGATTCAATCCAAAAAAGAAGAGAAAAAATCGGGCGCATACGCACTGGCAGCAAAGAATTAGATGAATTGCTTGGCGGAGGACTTGAAACCCAAAGCATTACAGAAGTGTACGGCAAGATGGCGAGCGGGAAATGCATTTCAGGCGACACCAACATATTCTACTTGAACCCTAACAAACCACACCTTGAACCCATTGAGGATTTTTACAAAAAGTATGCAGTAAACGAAAGAAAATTCGATTCCGGCTATATTGCTGAACTGAAAAAACCCGTAAAAGTAATTGGAATAAATAAGTATGGAAAAATAGAGAAAAGCCATGCACAATACCTGTATAAAGAAAAAGTGGAAACCCTGCAACTTATTGAAACAGAAAGGGGCGGCATAATAAAACTAACTGGCTTTCACCCCCTCCTAACATTGACAGAAAACGGAATCCAATGGAAATCCACCGAGCTCCTTAAAGAAGGCGACTTTATTGGAACACCAAAAATAATTAGAACGCCAAGCTCGCACACGATTGATAAACAAGATGCCTACTTTTTAGGCTTGTTTGTCGCAGAAGGTTGTGGAAACCCGTTGAGCATTACAAATTACAATGAAAAAATCCAGAAAACAGTTTTGACTTACATTGAAAAAAAATTCAAGTATAAGCCAAGGCTTGTAAAGAAAAAAGGACTAATAATACTAAAAAAGCCGACAAGAGAGTTTCTTAAAGAACTGGCACATTGCACTGCTGGCAACAAATTTGTCCCAGAAGAAATAATGCAAAGCCAAAAAGCCACAATTGAAGCATTCTTGAAAGGCTATCTAGAAGGCGATGGACACATATCAAAGACAGTTTCCATGTGCACAAAATCAAAAAAGCTCAGCGAACAACTTGGATACCTGTTTGCAATCCTAGGCATTCAAGTCACTTTAAGAGAAAAAATCGCTCAAGGCAAAAAATACTATGTGCTTTACATAACAGACACTGAATCTAAGAAAAAAATAGAAAAAATAATGAGTGAAACCATAAAAAACCAAAAAATAGCGGGAGAAAAAAATTTTTCAACAAAATATTGCATTCCAATCAAAGTCATTGAACCACTTTACAGGCGCATTTACTCAAAACTAAGCGGTTCAAGAAGGCACTTCAACAAGTGGAGCAAGCAAGCCATGTACAAAAAAGGCTACAAAAACCCATTTGTAACCTTTATTGGAAAACACCCACACATGGAACGCGTGACAGAAAAAACCCTCAATGACATGCTTGGATTCTTTAAAACCAGAATAAGAGAAATAAAAGAAGCCAGAAGGCTGCTTGAAAACCCAACACCCAGTAAAGTCATGAAAGCACTCTCAGTAATGCCAATTCGCACAACAGAAATCAGGGAAAAACTCTGCCTAAAGAGATCAACATTCCAAAACTATATAACAAGGCACATGTCAAGTGCAACTGCAGAAAAGATTGCCACAGTTCTAAAAAAAGAAACAGATGGCCTGCTTGAAGACAAAGAACTCAAAAAAGACTTAAACACTCTCATCACCCTAGCAAACGGACAAATACAATGGGAAAAAATCACAACAAAAAAAGAAATTCAATACAATGACTGGGTGTATGACCTTGTAGTGCCAAAAACACACAGTTTTATAGGCGGCAACAAGCCAATATTCCTACACAACACTCAATGGTGCTTCCAAATGTGTGTTATGGCACAGCTTCCGCCAGAAAAAGGCGGCTTGAACGGAAACGTGCTATACATAGATTCAGAATCAAGCTTTAGGCCTGAAAGAATAATGGCAATAGCCAAAGCCAAAGGGCTTGACCCAGAAAAAGCACTAAAAAACATTTATGTGGCAAGAGCATACAATGCAGACCACCAAATGCTTTTAGCTGAAAAAGCAGAAAACATCATAAAAGAAAAAAACATAAAACTGGTAATAGTTGACTCGCTCACCTCACAATTCAGGTCAGAATACATAGGGCGGGGTTTACTCGCTGAAAGACAACAAAAACTCAACAAACACATGCGACAACTAATGAAAATAGCGGAAATGTACAACGTGGTTGTCCTAGTCACAAACCAAGTAATGGAAAGACCGGATATTTTGTTTGGAGACCCAACAGCGCCAGTTGGAGGCAACATCGTGGGACACGCTTGCCTTGCAGGCGACAGCCTTGTCCAAACAAACAGCGGCGCAATACAGGCAATAGCAGAATTAAGCGAATGGAACCTTTTAGCAGTCGACAACAGAAATAAACTGCAAATAGTAAACGCTCAGGCCATGCAAAGGTCTGTCAGACATGACATAAAAACAGTATATGAAATTGATACCGGGCACCAGATAACTGTTTCACCAGAACACAGGTTCTTCAAACTCTGCAAATTTGGCCTTAAAGAAGTTAAAGCCAGCCAAATAAGGAAAGGGGATTATTTGATGCATGCTGGCAGCATACGAGTGCTTGGCACCCTCCAAAAAATACCTGCCAAAGAGCCAGTGCAAATTGTAATGGTCAGCAAAAATGGAGCCCAACTAGTCAAGCAATGCCTAAACCAAATTGGACAAACCCGGGGTGAAATCTGCCATTGCCTTGACATAACCCCAAGACAGCTCAGGCGGGTTTTGAATCAAGGTTGTCCTACAGCAAAAAGCAATCTGGAAAAGATCGCTGAATTGAGCCAAAGCGAAGAAATTTTGGAAAACATCATGCCACTCGCTTCAAACAAACACAAGGTGCTGAGAATGCCAGAATTCTTCACCAAAGAACTTGCTCAAATAACGGGTTATATGCTTGGCGACGGTTTTATTGGAAAAAGGAACATTGAATTCAAGGACTCAAGAGAAGAAGTGCTCAAAGAATACCAAAAACTCTTCAAGATAGTTTTCAACTGTGATTGCCGAATTTCAAAAATCAATGGCAAAAATGCTTTTAGGATGAGAATAAACAGCAGGGAAATCACGGAGTTAATGCAATGGATTAAAAAAAACTATGTCGTTCTTGTGCCAAAATCAGAAGATGATACAGTGAAAGCCTTCATAAAAGGATTTGTTGACGCTGAAGGTTCAATTGACAGCAAGATAAGAAGGATAACAATAGCCCAAAACGACAAAAAAATATTACAATTTATTCAATTGCTATTATTGCGGTTCGGAATTGGTTCCAGGCTCACTAGATACAACAAGCCAGCATACTCGCTTGACTTGTTCAGCGAAAACGTTGTTAAATATGGAGAATTAATAGGGGTGAGCGCTCCAGACAAAAACCAGAAACTGCAAAAATGGATTTGCACTTTCAAACCAGAGAGAGCTAAAAGGATAATTCCAATGGAGAGAAGCGCGGTATGGCAATTCTTAGCAAAAACCTTCGAGAAAGAGAAAAAACCAATTCCTTATCGAAATTACAGGCACATAACCCTGCAAGAGGGTGAAAAAATAGCCCTAGCCCTCGAAGGCAAGGAAATAAAGGAAGACAGCTTAAAAAATAAAAAAGAGTTTTTAATGGCAATTCTCCACGGAGAGGTAAAATTTGAAAAAGTGAGAACCATCAGAAAAATGACAAATAACCAGCCACTTTACGATTTGAGCGTTCCTCTGACAGAAAACTACATTGCGAATGGTTTCGTTGTACACAACAGCAAAACTCGCTTGTACTTGAGGAAAAGCAAGGGTGAAAAAAGAATAGCAAAACTGGTGGACTCTCCAAGCCTTCCAGACGGCGAAGCATTATACCAAGTGACTGAAAAGGGAATTGAAGACGTGAAAGACAAAAGCAAAGATTAAAAATTAGAATCAAAAGGTCAAAACAACTTTGCCAGCCATGCCCTGTTCAAGCAAAGAAAAACCCTTTTCAAAATCCTCAAACTTCAAAGAGTGAGTGATTACCGGTGAAGGGTCAACAAGGCCTCTTCCAAGAAGCTCGCTGGTTTTCTTCCAAGTGTCAAAAATAAGCCTGCCGTTGATGCCGTAAACCGTTGCATACTTGAAAACAATATTGTTGGTTACATCCAATTGAACTGGTTTTCCGAAAACCCCTAAAACTGAAACCCTCCCGCCAGGCCTTAAAGCCTTAAAGCCGTCCACTAATGCTTTGCCGCTTCCAGCCATTTCAATAAAAAAATCGGCACCGCGCCCATTGGTTTCACTCAAAACGCGTTCAACAAGGTTTTCGCTTTCAGCGTTCACCAAAACATCTGCTCCCATTTTTTGAGCCAGTTTAAGGCGAAAATCATTCAAATCGGAAACAATCACTTTTTTTGCGCCTTCTGCCTTTAAAATGCCCACAGCAAAACACCCAATGGGGCCGGCACCGGTTATCAGAACAGTGGAATCCTTGAAATTGTCTGAAACAGCAAAAACCGAGTGAACTGCGTTTCCAAAGGGTTCTTGTATTGCAGCAATCTCTGGTTTCATTTTCTTTGGGTTTTTCCAGGCATTTTGGGCTGGAACAACAGCGTATTCTGCAAAAACCCCGTTCATGTCAACTCCAAAAATCTTCATTTTCTCGCAAATGTGCTTGTTGCCTGAAAGGCATTGAAAGCATTTGCCGCAAAAAACATGGGTTTCAACTGAAACAAGGTCTCCAATTTCAAAACCAGAAACCCCTTCACCCAATTCAACTATTTTGCCGGCAACCTCGTGTCCCACAACCAGTGGGGGCTTAATCCTTGACTGAGCCCATTCATTCCACTCATAAATGTGCAAGTCGGTTCCACAAATGCCGGCAGCCATTACTTTAACCAAAAGCTCGCCTTTTTTTGGAAAAGGGTTTTCCACTTTTGAGAGTTCAAGCCCCTTGCCTGGTTTTGATTTTAAAACAACTTTCATTTTGCAAACACATTATTGAAAACAAAATAAAGCAATAAAAACCTTGCACACAACAAATTTGCAAGGTGAAAGGCAATGGTTGGAGAGGAATTCTTTTCAAATGCAATGAAAGAATTGAGAGAAAAAAAACTGGAATGGAATCTTAGAAGCCTTCAAAGCGCTTCAGGGGCAAGAGGCAAAATAGATGGAAAAAAAGCCATAATTTTATGCTCAAACAATTATCTTGGCTTAAGCAATCACCCCGTGCTAAAAAAAGCAGCCATTATGGCAGTCAAAAAATATGGCGCTGGCTCTGGCTCGGTCAGAGCAATCGCTGGCACCATGGAATTGCACTTGAAACTGGAAAAAGAAATAGCAAAATTCAAGGAAACCGAGGCAGCAACATACTATCAAACAGGTTTTGCAGTCAATGCTGGAATGATTCCGGCAATGATGTTAGAAGGAGACCTAATATTAAGCGATGAATTAAACCATGGAAGCATAATAGACGGCATGCGGCTGAGCAAGGCTGAAAGGCAAATATTTCCACACAAAAACACGGAAAAACTAAAAGAATTATTGGAAGAAAGCGACAAAAAAAATTATGGAAAAAAACTCGTGGTTACAGACGGCGTTTTCAGCATGGATGGCGACATAGCGCCCTTGGACAAAATAGAAAAAATAGCCCACGAACACAATGCAATGGTTTACGTTGATGACGCACACGGGGATGGCGTTTTAGGCAAAAAAGGAAAAGGGATAGTCCACCACTTCAATTTAAAGGGAAAAATCGAGTTTGAAATGGGCACATTCAGCAAAGCCTTCGGCGTAATGGGCGGCTATCTCTGCGGAAAAAAAGAAATATGCGATTTTGCATACAACAAGAGCAGAACCTGGCTTTTAAGCGGTTCATCGCCGCCGGCAACAGTGGCAGCATGCATTGCCTCGCTGCAATTGCTTGAAAAAAACGATTCCTTGGTGAAAAAACTGTGGAAAAACACTGCATACTTTAAAAAGAAACTGAAAGGGCTTGGGTTTGACACAGGTGAAAGCGAAACACCAATAACTCCAGTAATGCTCGGGGAAAGCGCAATTGCAGTAGAATTCAGCAGCAAGCTCTTCAAAGAAGGCGTTTTCGCTTTGCCCATAATTTATCCAATGGTGGCAAGAGACAAAGCCCGCATTAGAACAATGGTTTCAGCAGCACACTCAAAAGAAGACTTGAACATAGCCCTAGAAAAATTCGAAAAAATCGGAAAAGAATTAAGAGTGCTAAAATAAGAAAAACTATTTAAAAATGCAAGAGCACTATTTAAATTACTATGAAACTAATCATGAGAACAAAAAGCCCTCTTTGGGCTTGCTACAAGCCAGTTATTATTCTAATGCTTTTGGCAGTCATTCCGCCCTTGGCGGGCTTTATCCTTTCCATTGCAATCATTATCTATTTTCCAGGCTTGTTTTTTTTGGCTTTGGCATTAATTCTACTATGCCCAGTCTATATTGCAATACTGCTTTACTGGTTCTTCAAAAAATCAAACCTTTACAAGGAATGGAAAAAAGCAGTACTTGAATACGGAATAAAACAGGCCATGGAAACAATGGAAGACATTCCACCCGAAAAACTAAGAGAACTAGCCGAAAAGCAACAGGAATTGCTAGCCAAAGCAGAAACTGAAGCCAAAAAGAAAACAGAACAAGACTCAAACCAATGAAAATAATGCAAAAAGCGTGAAGAAATCCCTTCAAAAAAAAGCCAACAATTAAAAGCTTCTCTCGCCCTAAATTATTTGTGGGCTAGGCTGGGGAGGCAGCGGTTCCCTGTAACCGGAAATCCGCTTCACGCTGGAGCTGAAGCCTTGGGAAAGGTTTTCGCTTGGAAGGCCGGAGCCATTGCACTACAAGGAACTTCTGTCCTCTTAGGTTTTGCTTAAGGGTGAACCCGCCAGGTTCGGAAGAAAGCAACGGTGGCCTTTAAGTGAAATGCTTTGAGGGAAACGGAAGCGAGGAATGCAGTGGGCCACTCTGTCCTTTTAAGCAGAATCGATTCCTTGGCGCGCCCACACTTTTTTCCCAGTTTTTTGGCAATCAAAAAAAAAGCGCAATATGCTGGTCATGGTACAAAATATTTTTACTTGGCTCTTGCCTTTCTAAAACTCTTGCGCTTTTTGCCAATGGCTTTCCTTATCTCCCTCTCAATCTCGCTTAAGGCATCCTGTAAAGAGGTGATCACATTCCAAGAAGTTGCTTCAGCCTTAAAATTCATTCCAGGAGCAGAAGCCCGAATATGAACAGAGTGCTTCACTCTTGCACCGGCCTCTTTATGTTGTTTGAAATGCACTAAAAGAAAGTAAGGCATTCCAAGCGTTTTCTTGACTCTGTCATAAGAGGCATTGATTGTGCTATCCACTTTTGCCTTGTCAATTTCATCTAGGGCTGGCACATTGGCTACCTGAATGTTTCTCTCAACAGCCCCAGTCTTCACAATGGCTTCCAAGAGATCTCTTCTGGTGATAATTCCAACTGCTTTGCCCTTTTCAACAAGCACTATGGCACGGCCGCCCTCAATATCGGAAAGGAGTGCCCCCACTCTTTGGTCTGGCTTGACTGTGATGAAAAAAGAGGACATTTCACTGGAAATCGGCATTTTTAAGGCAGTAGCCCTTTCAGAGGAATGCCCTCTGGCGCCAGAAACAAAGGGAAGCCGTTCACTAGTGGCGTGAACCAAGTGCTTTTCAATCAATTCCTGTAATGAAAGAATGCCAACAATATTGCCTTTTTTGTCTGACACCAACACTCGTTTTATGTTTTTATCGCGCATTAAAGTTATTGCCTTGCCAATTGATTCGGTTTGCTTTAAAACCACTGGGTTTTTTGAAGCAATATCTCTAGCTCTCTTTGAAGCAATCGGTGAACGCTCTGCAGCCTGTTTGATTATTGCATTGGCTGAAACAACGCCAAAAACTTTGTTTTCCTCGATAACTGGCAGAATGCGGCTGTCTGAAACATACATTAACTCAGCTGCTTTCATTAAAGACATGTCCCTAGTCAAGCGCGGCCTGTTCTCGTCCGTAATGCTTCTTACCTTCATTTGAGAAAAATCCGCTTGCCTGCGAAGCATTTCCCTTGTAGAAGTGATTCCAACATATTCGCCGTTGGAATCAAACACAACCGCGTGGTGTTTTTTGGCAGAACTCAAAAGCCCGAAAAGCTTTGAAACCCGCTCTTCTGCACCAATCTTTAAAAAATTTGAATCCATTATTTCTTCAACGCTTGTGCGCTCCATCACAAAACACCTTCCCAAATTAAACAAAAAAACTATTTGAATCCCTTTAACAACTCTAAAATCGCCTTTTTTTGGTCTGACGCCTTGACAATGCCTGAAGCAACAAAAACCCCGCTTGTTCCAAGTTCAAGGGCAATCCTGACATCTTCTGAATTCTTTATTCCAGCACCAGTTATTACTGGAATTGGTGCAATTTTTTTAACCTCTATTACGGTGTCAGTTATAAGGCTTGGCTTGGCTGTTGAAACTGAAATGTCGCCGCCTATTAGTTCTGGGGGCTCTATTGCAATAAAATCCGGTTTTTCAGAAAAGGCAGCAATCGCTCTCGCTCGCTCTGTGCTTTCAGCGCAAACCATTGCCTTAAGACCAACAGAGTGAGCTCGAACTATTGCCTTTTCCAGAAAAGAATTCTCTTGCTTGTTTTCAGCGTGATTCAAAACAGTGCCTTTGGCTCCAGCAGCCCTTACTGCTTCAGGAAGTATGTGGCCTGTGTGAGAACCGTATTCTATTGGATCCAAGTGTTGTGCAAAAACTGGAATTGTGACTGTGCTTGACACTAGCCTGATGTCTGTTGCTTGAACCACCAAGGCAACCGTTGAATTTGTTTTTTTTGATGCAAATGCTGCTTTTTTTGCCAAAGCAACTGCTTTTTTGTCTGTTGCCTCTTCATAGCACTTAAAGTTAATGAATAGAATCGGAAACTTCATTGGAATACCTCCAAAAACAGCAGTGAAAGAATAATACCAAAAAACAATTTAAAGCCATAACCTTAGTCAGCCTGTTAAAAGGATTTCAGGACTTGCAAGGAAAGCATATATTTATTCAACTTCCAGCAAAAATATTATTATGCAATACAAAAACCAGTCGTTCACTGAACTTAAAGCGCAATGCAAACACTTAAATAAAAGCGATTTTGCATTAGTGGAAAAAGCATTCAAGTTCTCTTTGCAGCACAGCAAAAACAGAGAACAACAAGAACACCAAGCAAACACAGCATTCATACTTGCAAAACTTGGATTTGATGCAAGCACAATTGCAGCCGCTCTGGCTCACGAAATCCTTTTTGACACTCCAGAAAAAAAAACACAAATGGAAAGGGAACTTGGCTCAGAAATCACTGGGCTCGTGGACGACATTGCAAGGCTTAAAAGCGTAAAAAACAACAATTATGGAGAACTGGAAAACCAACAGCTATCCAAGGTCATAATGGGAATAGCAAAGGACTTCAGAAGCCTGTTTGTAGAGATTGCCTCACAGCTTGACAAAATGAGAAAAATAGACCAGCGCCCAGCAGAGAAACAAAACGCGTTAGCAGAACTTGTCCGAGATGTTTATGCCCCAATAGCCCACAAGCTGGGGCTCTATGAAATGGAATGGGAATTGCAGGATTTAGCCCTAAAATACTTTAAGCCAAAAGAATACGAAAAAATAAAGTCGCTTGTTGGTGAAAAAAGAGCGCAAAGAGAACTGAACGCCAAAAAGCTTGAACTGGAACTCACCAAACTCCTTGAAAATGAAAAAATCAGTGCAAGCGTTTCAGCAAGAGCAAAAAACTTTAACAGCATTTACCGGAAAATGTTTGTTCAAGGCAAAAAATTTGGAGAAATAGGGGACCTTTACGGAGCAAGAATAATATGCAACACTGTAGAAGACTGCTATCGTGCCGCCGGATTAGTCCACTTAAAATTCAAACCATTAGGGGAATATGATGACTACATAGCAAACCCCAAAAAAAACAATTACCAGTCAATCCACACAGTCATAGACTGGCATGGACGCAAAGCAGAAGTGCAAATTCGCACAATGGAAATGCACCGCAATGCAGAAGAAGGGCTGGCAGCACACTGGCGCTACAAACAAATAGAAAAAGACCAAGATTTCGACCAAAAACTGTCATGGGTAAAACAATTCATAGAATGGCAGAGAAAAATAAAAAAGACAAGCGAAACAATGCGCTCCCTCAAACTAGTCTTTGGAGAACCAGAAATATTCGTTTTAACCCCAAAAAAAGAAATAATCACCCTTCCAGAAGGCGCAACCGCCCTAGACTTTGCATACGCAATACACTCAGACATAGGCGACAAATTTTTGAGCGCAATTGTGAATGGAAAAAACGCTCCAATGCACCGAAAGCTGGAAAGCGGAGACATAGTGGAAGTCCGCTTGGCAAAAAAACCACAGTGCAAGCGCTCATGGCTTGCCATAGCAAAAACAGAAAAAGCAAAAAACCGCATCAGAAAAGCCT
>JAVYME010000015.1:0-26873 GCA_038736825.1 Candidatus Iainarchaeum sp. | reverse complement strand
CACGGCATCGTCCACAGGCTTCTTGCAGAGGCAATTGACGAGTTTGGATTGCGCGAAAAAACCATTGGAATTGCGCCTGTTGGCTGCGCGGTTTTTGCATACAATTATTTTAATGTGGACATGATTCAGGTTCCGCATGGAAGAGCGCCAGCGGTTGCCACTGGAGTGAAAAGGGTTTTGCCTGAAAACTTTGTTTTCACTTACCAGGGCGATGGCGATCTTGCGGCAATTGGCACTGCAGAGACAGTGCATGCAGCAAACCGCGGGGAAAACATTACTGTTATTTTCATCAACAATGCAATTTATGGCATGACTGGAGGGCAAATGGCTCCCACTACCCTTTTATCACAAAAAACCAACACTACGCCTTATGGAAGAAAGGCTGCATTGCACGGTTATCCCGTAAAGGTTTGCGAATTGCTTGCAACAATGGACGGGGTTGCCTTTGCAGAACGCGTTACAGTTTCAAGCCCTGCAAACATTATAAAGGCAAAATCCGCAATAAAGCGCGCTGTGCAAGCACAACTGGACAAAGAGGGCTTTTCAATTGTGGAAGTATTATCCCATTGCCCTACAAACTGGGGTTTAAAGCCATTGGAAGCAATCAAATGGGTTGAAGAAGAAATGACTAAAACCTTTCCCTTGGGAAAATTCAAGGACAAAAAGGAAAGCAAGTGATTTTAATGGAGGAAAAGATTATTTCAGCTGGCTTTGGAGGACAAGGTGTTCTCTTGATAGGCAAAATCCTTGCGCTTGCAGGAATGCTTGAAGGAAGAAAGGTTTCCTGGGTGCCAAGCTATGGCCCGGAAATGCGTGGCGGCACTGCAAACTGCACTGTAATAATTTCAAGCACTGAAATAAGTTCGCCTTTGGCTCCAGAACCGGATTCCATTATTGTAATGAACAAGCCATCGCTTGAAGCATTCGAGCCAATATTGAAAAAAAATGGTTTGCTTGTAATGAATTCCTCTCTCATTGACATAAAGCCAAAGCGTTCCGACATCAGGGTTTTTTTTGTGCCAGCAAACGAAATCGCTGAAAAAGAAATTGGAAACGTGAAAACAGCGAACATGGTAATGCTTGGCGCTTACACTGTGCTTTCAGGTTCAGTGAAAATGGATTCCGTGAAAAAAGCCCTTGAAAAGGAAATGAAGGGGGAAAAGCAAAAGTTTTTGCCAGCAAACCTGAAAGCACTTGAATTGGGTGCAAAAACAGTGAAAAAATAAAACTGTTTATTCTTCAATTCTGTTGAACAAAAATATTGCAAGGCTGATGAAAAGGGCAGTGAAAGCGCTTACAACTGCAAGGCATAAACCGAATTCTATATCAGAATGCCCTGTCAAGAGAAAGCGCAAGCCGTTAACTCCATAAGTGAGTGGGTCAAGCAAAGAAATTGCACCCAAAATGCCTGCAGAGGAAAGCGGGAACAAAGCGCCACTCAAAAAAAACATTGGCATGAGCAAAAAATTCACTATTAATTGGAATCCGTGCATGTCTTCAAGCATTGAGGCTATTGCAATTCCAAGGGAAACAAACATTACTGAAACAAGAAACATGAAAAAAACCAAGGCAAAAAAATTGCCTATCTGGATTTGTGCTCCAAGAAGGAGGGCAACCAGCATTATCAGAAAACCCTGCAATACTGCGGTGGTTGCTCCCCCAAAAGCCTTTCCCAAAACAATTGAAAGCCGGCTTATTGGGGCTACAAGTGTTTCCTTCAAAAAGCCAAACTGTCTGTCCATTATCACAATTACTCCTGAAAAAATAGAGCCAAACATTAAAACCATTCCAATAATGCCGGGTGCAATGAACTGCAAGTAGTTCAAGCCTCCAGCCACTGGAAAAACATTGTTGAGCCCGGTTCCCAGAATTGCAAGGAAAAAGAAAGGCATTCCAAGACTGCCTATAATGCGGCTTTTGGACCTGTAAAAGCGAATCAATTCCCTTTTCCACAAAATGTAAACGCCTTCAATCTCTCTATTCATTTTCAACGCCTCATAAACTTTCTCCTCAACCTCATTGAATCTATTGGTTTTGCCTTTTGCTCTCGAATTGTTCTTCCAGTAAAGTGCAGGAAGACATCATCAAGAGAGGGCTTGCGCAAGCTAACTGATTCAACTATAACACCGTTTTTTTCCAAAAAAGCAAGCAGTTTTGGGATTTTTTCCTCGCCTTTTTCAACCCGCAAATTCAAAAAACCATCGTGTTCCACTACAGCTTTCACCCACCCCAAGGCTGCAAGTTTCTCCTTGCAGTTTTCTTGCAAAACACACTTTATTGAAAGAGTGTCGCCTCCAAGAGAATTTTTGAGCTCTTCAGGGGAACCCATTGCAATTATTTTTCCAAAATCAATTATTGCGATTTTTTTGCAAACACTGTCAGCCTCTTCAAGATAATGAGTGGTGAGAATAATGGTTATGCCTTCCCTTTCATTCAATTGTTTTATGTAATCCCAAATTCCAGCCCTGGTTTGCGGATCCAAGCCAAGTGTTGGCTCGTCAAGAAAAAGGATTTGGGGATGGTGAACTAAACCGCGGGCAATTTCAAGCCTTCGCTTCATTCCCCCAGAGAACTTTTTCACTTGCATTTTAATGCTTTCTTCAAGCCCGACAAGCCTTAAAAGCTCTTGAATTCGCTTTTTTCTTTCACTTCGCGGAACATTGTATAGTGCAGCGTGCAATTCAAGGTTTTCCATTGCAGTGAGCTCGTCATCAAGGCTTGGATCCTGGAATACAACGCCAATGCTTTTTCTTACAGAATCTGCCTCCTTTTTTATGTCAAAACCGTTCACTTTTGCTGTGCCAGAGGTTGGCTTGCGCATTGTCACAAGCATTGAAATAAGCGTTGTCTTGCCAGCACCATTTGGCCCAAGCAAGCCGAAAACAGTTCCTTTTTCTATTTCAAGGTTGACTGAATCCACTGCCTTTAAGCCATTATAGTGCTTGCTTAAAGAGACAACCTGGATTGCTTTACTTTGAGTTCCAGAAAAAGGTTTCATATAATTGAAAACAAAGAACAGGTTTTTTAAGGCATTACCAGCCATGGAAAGGATTAAATCGACTTTTCACCATAATCCAAGCATGGCTTTTTCAAGGTTGAGGCTAAAACTAAGGCAAAGAAAAAACAAGCCTTCCAGTGTTATGCTGGTTAACCGCATTGCAAGCAGTGGAGGGCAAACCAGTAATTGGGTGGACCGCCTTGGAAAGGTTCACGCTGTCGGCAAAAAATATGCGCCAAAAGCAGCAAGGCTTGGCTGGAAACCCATTGATTCAAAAGAAGCTGAAAAAAAGAGAATGGCTGAATTGTTTGAAAGCGCAAAATTCAAAATGCTGGAAACAAGGCCTGGCATTGCAAGCCCAAGGCAGGCCAAAAGACAGCAAGCGCGCGAAAAACGCGTGAGCACTAGGGCAATGCCACAGCCTGTGCCAGTCAAGGCTTGAACTGCTGGTTTTTTTAATTGTTTTCGCAGAATTTTTGTTTGGAGTGTGATTTAATGCTTGTGAAAGACTTAAAGGCAAGAGCACCAATTGAAGAAATAGAACTAGAGATTGTTTCAAAGGCAGAGCCAAGGGCTTTTGCAACAGAAAAAGGCGAAGGAATTGTTTGCAATTGTGCAGCAAAAGACAAGAAAGGGGTTGAGGTTTCACTTACACTATGGAATGAACAAATAGCCCAAGTGAGTGAAGGCGACAAAGTAAAAATATTACAGGGATGGTGCTCTGAATTCAGGGGCGCACTCCAAGTAAGCACTGGAAGAAAAGGAACACTTGAAGTGCTGAAATAAAGTCACACTCTTGATTGCAAAAAAATGCTTTTATTGCAAACAACCATAAAAAAAGATTGCTGGAAAATTAAAGGTTTTTTGGCAACCGCTTCATTTAAAATTTCTTCAGGCTCTTGTTTTCTAATGCAATCAAAGAAAATCCAATTGCTTGCAGTGTGCATTATTGCTTGCCTTGCTGCAGGATTCATTGGCTCAATTTTCACTGTTTCAAACATTCCAACGTGGTATGCGTCAATAAAAAAACCTGAATTCACGCCACCAAACTGGGTTTTCGGTCCTGTTTGGACAACACTTTACATTTTAATGGGCATTGCATTGTTTTTAGTGCTCGAAAACGGATGGAATGAAAAAACCAGGCTGCCAACTGCTGTCTTTGGCTTGCAACTGGTTTTGAACACTTTTTGGTCGATACTGTTTTTTGGTTACAATTTGCTTTTCCTTGCATTTGTTGAAATAATCCTTTTATGGCTTTCAATAATTGCAACAATTTTTTTGTTTTACAAGGTTTCAAAAAAGGCCGCACTTTTGTTAGTGCCATACCTTTTATGGGTTTCCTTTGCTTCTTTCCTGACTTATTCGGTTTGGGTGTTGAACGCGTGAGGCTTTGGAGCATTCACCCAAAATACCTTGACTCGACAGGGCTTGTAGCGCTTTGGAGGGAAAGCCTTTTGGCAAAAAAGGTTCTTGAAGGCAAAACCAAGGGCTACAAAAACCACCCGCAATTGGAGCGCTTTAAATCAAGCAAAAAACCGCTTGATGCAATAAACTTTTACCTTTCCGTTGTTTGCAGGGAAGCAAGCAATAGAGGTTACAGTTTTTGCAGGGAAAAGGCTGGCAAAAGCAAAAAACCCGGAAAAATAATTGTTTCTTCAGGGCAACTGGAATTCGAATTATTTCACTTGAAAAAAAAACTGGAAAAAAGATGCCCTGAAAAAGCAAGAGAGTTAATGAAAATAAAAAAAATCGAACCGCACCCCCTTTTTTCAGTGAGAAAGGGCTTCATTGAAAAATGGGAAAAAACCCAATAGGGTTTCAATTTTCTGGTTTTTTTTCAGGTTTTGCCTCTTTCACCACTCTAACCTCTGTTTCAGGAACATCCTTTCCGACAACACCGCTTTTGGCAATATTGGGCATCAAATTGTATTCATATTTTTGCCCTTTTTTTACAACCTCTATGTCAAACAAGAACTTGGTTTCAGTGTTTGCCTCTATTGTGAAAGGCTTTGTTATTTGAAGTTGCTCACTTGGAATTTTCACTTCAACTGGTTCACCGCTTATAAGGACTGCTTCAACAGAGGAAACATGCAATTCTATTTTGGAATACTTGCCTGTTTCCAGTTCAAGCCCGCCTATGGGGAAAGCATTTTGCCCTATAAGCTTGAAAAGATCCACTTGGAATTCACTTAAGGGAATTTCCTTAAAGCCATTGTTTGAATCTCCAGAAAAAACCCTGGCACTTGAAAAGGTTACATTAACCATGGAAAAATCCCCAATGTTTGCTTCCTCGTCTGAAACCAGTAAAACCAGTCTTCCCATGGACGGCTTTTCCTGGATTATTGGTCCAGAAGCACAACCCGCAAACAACACGAACACTGAAAGAAATAACATAAACGATTTTTTCACTAAAACCACCAAAAATATTATCCACATATTTGATTTAAAGGTTTGCATTTTTTGGAATGTTTGAAAAAGTAATAAAAAGTTTTGCTGGCAAGCATTAATCAGGACTGCCTGCAAAAAAAAACAATTAAAATCAAAAAAGACATTATAAAAAAACGCAAATTTGACAATGCCTGAAAAAAGAGAGCTTAAAACTGTAGGTGCAAACTTGCAGAAAAAAAAAACCTTTAAGTTTGGCACTCGCGCTGTGCACGAAATCCGAGTGGAAGCATTAGAGCAAAGCCCTGCAATGCCATCCATTTATCAAACCAGCACTTTTGCCTTCCAGCACGCAGAGGATTTAGGGAAAAAAATTTCAAGCGGGCCAAACAATGAAGTTTTTGTTTATACGCGTGGCAGCAATCCCACTCAAAGAACACTGGAAAAAACAGTTGCCGCCATGGAAGGCTCAGAGGACGCCATTTGCACTTGTTCGGGCATGGCAGCAATAACCTTGATTGCAATAACTTTTTTGAAACAAGGAGACCATGCAATTGCCGGCAATGTAACCTATGGTGACACTCACAACCTGTTTGAAAACATTCTTTCAAGGTTTGGAATTGAAACAAGCTTTGTTGACACCACAAAAGTTCAAAACATAAAAAAAGCCTTGAAACCAAACACAAAAATGGTTTTTTTTGAAACCCCCTCCAATCCCTTGCTAAGGCTTACAGACATAAAAGCAGTTTCAAGGCTAACCAAGCCAAAAGGCATCAAACTGGTTGTAGACAATTCCCTTATGAGCCCATTATTCCAGCAACCCATAAAACACGGTGCAGACATTTCAGTTCACAGCCTCACCAAATACTTGAACGGGCACAGTGATGTTTTGGGCGGCATAATCCTTTGCAGCAAAAAAGACAGGCTTGCCTTGAGGTCAATGCTTTTCACCACAGGACCAGTGCTTGACCCACACGCAGCATGGCTTGTTTTAAGGGGAATAAAAACTCTCGAAGTAAGAATGAAGAAACATGAAGCGAATGCCCTCAAAATAGTTGAATTTCTCTACAATCACCCAAAAGTGCAAAACTTGAGGCATCCTGCAATCCCAGGGCACCCGGATAGTGCTATTGCCAAAAAGCAAATGTCAGGAATGCCTGCAGTTTTAAGCTTTGAATTGAAAGGCGGTTACCGGAAAGCACTGGCTTTCATAAACCGGCTTAAACTGTTCAAGCGAGCTGTTTCCTTGGGTGGCGTGGAAAGCCTTGCAGAACACCCTGCAAGCATGACGCACGCAATAATTCCAAAAGCACAAAGAAAGGCAATTGGAATAACTGACAGCATGGTTAGGCTTTCAATCGGCATAGAAGACGCAGAAGACCTGGTTTTGGACTTAAAACAGGCATTGAGGGATTAAAAAATGGCAATGGAAAAATGCCCTAAATGCAAAAGCAAAAACATTGAAAAAGGAATTATTTTAACAGGAAAACCGAACCTGTTCAAGGCAGACAGACAGGAATTGCTTGCAACAGGCCACGAGTTCAGGCCTTTCGCTTGCCTTGACTGCGGATACATTGAATTGCAATTGCTTGAACCGGAAGCACTCAAAAAAGAAATCGGTTATTCCAAAAAATAGTCAGGCATTCCTGCTTTGCACAAGCCGTTCCTTTTCCTGCCTTGTCATTTGCTTTATCTCGAATTCGCGCTTTAAGGCAGCACTCTTGCCATCAAATTCCTCGAAATAAGCTAGTTGAACTGGCGGTTTGGCGCGAGTG
Organism: Candidatus Iainarchaeum sp.; assembly: GCA_038736825.1. Classification (GTDB taxonomy): domain Archaea; phylum Iainarchaeota; class Iainarchaeia; order Iainarchaeales; family DTGL01; genus JAPLVS01. Next base: position 19,715 of record JAVYME010000015.1, on the reverse strand, counting down.
TATTTTGCACCCCTTCCAGTTTTGTGTGCTGCAACTCTTTTATTCAAATCATCAGTCCAGCCACAGTAAAGCGAGCCGTCAGCGCACTCCAAAAGGTAAACATAAAACTTTTTCAAGGGTTTTTTTCCTGCAAGAATGAAAAAACTCCTTCCCTGTTTAGCCCATTCCATTTCGTTTTCTGCAAAACTTTTTCCCTTTAAAATTTTTGGATCTGCACCCAAAAGCTCCAAACCCTCTTGCTTAAACCACTTGATTATTCTTTCCAGCGGAAAAGTTTTCTCCAAGGGATGACAGTACTTGTCAGCCAAATGAATCCTTTCAATCTCGCTCGGCTTTTCCTTGAAAAAAATTTTTTCAGCCAATTCCAGTTTTTTCCTGTAATCCTTTCCGGCTTTTCTTGAAAGCATTTTTTGCACTGCAGTTTTTTCACTTCTAGCCTTTCTGTTGTACAAACCCAAAAGAATTATTCCGTTTGGCTTCAAAAAAGAGCAAGCAATTTCAAAGGCTTTTCTTGGCGCGCTTGTGTGGTGCGCTACACCCACCAAGAGCACCAAATCAAATTTTTCACCCAGCCTGCTTGAAAGCTGAAAGAGGTCGCTTTCAATAAATTTTATTTTTTTCAAAGAATGCTTTTTTGCAAGCGCTTTCGCTCTCTCAATTGATGCCTTGCAAAAATCAACACCAGTAACTCTTGCACCATGAAATGCCAGCGAACAACCAATTTCGCCTGTTCCACACCCAATTTCCAAAACAGACTTGCCTGCAAAATCCTTTGCCTTAAAACCGGATGCCTTGAGAACTTTGTCAGCATGCTTTTTTATGTTATAATTGCCAAGCAAGCCAACCGAGGGATAGGGAAAACAAGAATAAAAGTCTTTGACTAAACTGGAACATGAAGGCATGAAAAACATTAGCAGGGAAAAGTTAAAAAAAACAAAAAAAAGGACTCGCCAAGCGGTTCAGCGGAAACTAACCCTAAATCCTTTTTTTAAATACTGTAAAAAAGGGAAATTTTGGGTAAAAATTAAGACAGCCAAGACCTAATCTTAATTCGACAAGTGCCGTCCACACGCCCAGGCCGGGAATCGAACCCGAATCGCAGCCTCGACAGGGCCGCATCCTGACCGTTAGACTACCTGGGCAAAAAAGCATTTTTTTACTACTAAAATAGTTTTGTAGAATGCTTTTAAATGCTTGCTGTGAAAGCCAGCTGATTTGCGTGCAAACAATTATTTGCGGTAAAAAACCCATCCAGCAATAATGCCTGCAGCACAGAATTCCAGCAATTGCCCGAAAAGCGTGCTTAAAAGAAAGGTTTCACCGTAATCCATGGATGAATACACCAAGAAAACGGATGGAAGCGTGTAAAGCATCCATGCCGCAAGCCCAAACCTTATGCCTTTCTGGTGAAAGGATAAATTGGGCATTGCATTGCCGTGAAAGCTGAAAATTATTGAAAAGGCTAATGCCAAAACAAAGGGTTGCAAGAAAAACAACAACATTACTGGGTCTTCAATGCTTCTCATGCCGGGAATCTTCATTATGTCGTACCCTGGATTGACCAGTTTTGCCAGTGGTTGAACAATGCCAAGTGAAATGACAAGCATTGCAATTCCAATGAGCACTGTTGCAATTATTATTTTTCCAAAATCCATTTTTTTCACCTACTTGAATTTTTCAATCATTTCCTTGTAGTGAGCGTGCACTTCCATTTTTTCTTTTTCAGAAACCTTTCTTTGATATTTGTCCCCTTCAAGCTTTTTTCCATGCTTTTTCTCCCATTCTTCTGCACTAATGCTGTACTTTCTATTGGTTTTGTCCCGGTAAAGGTCGGGTATTACATTATAAGCGCAAAAGGGAATTATTCTGCCATCAGGCATTGCATAGTGAATGCAACACCTTTCAACCCTGTCAAGGTCATAATTGTAGGGATCCTGGAAGTGCATCATTCCCACAAACAGGCTCTTGTAATGAAAGTCTTTCAATCCATCATAAGAGCCAGAGGTAATGGCTCTAGCCAGTATTTTTCCCAAGTCAAGGCTTGTAGGCTGGGCTTCACGGTCAATAAAAGAATCAATGTGGTACAAAAGCTTGCCTCCAGCCAAAAACTTGTTCAATTTGCTTTTCCTTTTGTTCCTGAATTCAATAGAAAGCTTTCTCAAATACTCAAACAATCCGTCAACATCCACAAACCTTGTGATTGGAACAAACCTTTTGCCATCCACAAAAACATAGGTTGCCATGCCGCAAACAAAATGAGTTGAAAAACGGTATTGTGGAATGCCTGAAAGCGCTTCAATAAAATCAGTTATTGCTGCAACACTAGGCACAGTGTAAAAATCTTTAACAGCAATCTGCCCGTTCGTCTGCTCTTCTATCAGTTTAAGGGTTTTTGGAATTGTAATGCGTTGCTTTCTCCTCTCGCTTTTAGGCATCATTCCAACCAAGGAAACCGGCTGAAAATTAACCCCTCTCACAACATCAATGTTGGCAGCAGCATAACGAATTATATCCCCCAATTCTTGAGAATTCTGGCCGTTTATTACTGTTGGCACAAGAACAATTCCTGCAAAATTTGCGCTTCTAACGTTCTCCAAAGCCTTTGGCACTTCATAATAGTTTTTAGGGTTTGTTTTAGGAGAAACCCCGTCAAAACTGAGATAAATCACATTGGCTCCTGCAATCACCAACTCTTTAACAAAAGAAGGATCCCTTGCAAACCTGACTCCATTGGTGTTGAATTGAACATGCTCAAAGCCCTCTTTCTTGCACAACTTGATTATTTCCAAAATGTCTTCTCTAAGAGTGGGCTCTCCGCCAGTGAGTTGGATTGCATTTGGAGGCACTGGCTTTTGAGAGCGCAAAACCCTTAACATTTTCCTTATTTGCTCCAAGGAAGGCTCATAAACAGGCTCTTGCCATTTTTGAAAGAAAAAACAATACCAGCAAGCAAGATCACAACGATTCGTGACAGCAATGTTTGCAAGGGCAGTATGCGATTTGTGCTTTGCGCAAAGCCCGCAATCAATAGGGCAAAAAACATTGTCTGGAGCCTTTTGAATCTGAAAAGATTCAAGGCTAATGCCAGAATCAGCAAACATCATTGCCTTGTAAAAACAGTCAGCGCTCTCCCAGTATTTTTCCTCGGTTTCACCGTGAACCTGGCAACGCTTTCTCATCAAAATTTCGCCATGCTTTTCCAGTAAAAGCGCAGGAATTGCCATTTTATCCCATTGCTTGGCTTCAACACAACCAGGACAAAGGCTCATTACAACCCTTACCGGTTTTTCGCCGGCCTTAAGCAATCTCTTAACAAAAGCCTCAGCCTTAACCCGATCCATTTTAGCATTAACACTAACAGTGAAAGTTTCATCCCCCAACTCGCCCATCAAGTCGCCAGAATAAACCTTTCTAACAGCCATCCTTAAATCGCGCATAACCATCTTCCCAGCCAAAAAAGCCAATAAAATAAAAACAAGGGAATTATTTAAAACGTATGGCACAAACAATATTATTGTTTGGTGGGATGGCCCAGTCCGGTTACGGCGACAGCCTGCTAACTGCCTTTTCTTTTCAAAAAGAAAGCTTTTCAAAAATTTTCACTTTTTGGCAGTGCAGCCAGCTGTTGGGGAGTTTTCCCCGCCCGGGTTCAAATCCCGGTCCCACCGCTTGCGGGTTTGATTAAACAAAAAGGGGTTGGTTTTTCTTTTTTTCAAAATAATTGATTAGACTGGATTTTGTCCAAGTTTTTGTGTTTTAAAGAATTTTCAGGAGTGCTTTGCAAAGAAAAGCATTAAATATTAAAAAAGCATTATTTCTTATCATGAAAAGTGAAAAAAAAGCCCTTTTGGGCATTGCATTGCTTTTTGTTTTCTTTGTTGCCTTTAACGGCTGTCTTGGCGAAAAAACCCAAGAAACGCCAACGCCCACTCCAAGCACGCCGACTCCAACCAAAACCCTTCAACCAACTCCAACGCCACAACCCACTGTCAAGGAAACACCACAGCCAAGCATTGAACCAACTCTTGCCCCAACACCAACTCCTGTTTCAGAAACAATTGTTTTGGATGGAAGAAAAAACTACAGTGGTTTGCTGAAAGGAGATGAAAACACAGCATTCCAAATAGCTTTGACTAAAAAAAGTTTGAAGCTTTTCCTCATGCTCGACGAAATAGAGGAAAAATATATGCCACCCCACTTTGACTATTTTGAAAAAAGAGGTTGTTCTGTTAAAAAGCGCGAAAACATTGCCCGCTTTGTGGACGGCAGAAAAATAACAATAAGCAAAAAAGAAGGCAGCATTTTTGAAATCAAAATAATGCATCCACTGATTTACAAAAGCGAAAGGCTTGAATCCCTGCAAAAAGACGGCAAAATAATTCGCGTTGACACTAAAGAAAAAAAAATTGTTTACTCCAGCTTTTACGAACCATACAATGGCTTGCTCTTATACTATGTCTTCACTGTTGAAGACTATATCACAATAGGCTTTGACGAATACCTTTTTGGAACAGGAAACTATGACTATCTTGCCAAAAAATTTGTTGAAAAATTTTGCGAATTGGATGACAAAAACTTCAAAGAATAAGTTCTAAAAAAAAAAACAGCAATTTCAGTCTTCTTGCTCTCCAATTGTTTCAAGTCGTATCTTGCTTTGCTGGTCTTCGCTTACGGTTGCCTTTTCCTCAACTGCCTCTTTTTTTTCCTTGCCATTCTCTTTTTCTGCAACAAAAACACCCAAGGTTGCAATAATATTTGACAAAAAAATTACAAGGAAAACCACGGTAGTAATCATGTCAATCGTGTCTTTTTCAAGCTGCAAACCCATGCTCAAAGGCAGCGATATAAGGACTGCTGAAGCCAGCCCGCGTGCCGCCATTGTGGTTATCAGCTTGCGGTCTTTTGCAAAAACCGGCTTGAATTTTTTTATAAAAGTGGCACCAGCATACCTGGCAGCAATCAAAAGAACAAAAAGCACTAGGGAGAGAGCCAGCATTGGCAAAGTCAAAAACTCTAATTTGAACAGTACGCCCAGATAAACAAAGAAAAAAGTCCTTACAAGAAAAGACACCTCTTCCTGAAAAGACTTAATGCTTGAATCCACAGAACGCTGAGTAAGCCTAAGCATGCGAGTGATGTCCTCACTGTTTCCAAGCACAAGCCCGAAAGTCAAGGCAGCAATAGCCCCATTGCCTCCAAAAAAAACCGAAAAAGAATAAAGAAACAACAGTGCCCCCAAAGTCAACAAATATTCATAGGGCTTGCCCTTCAAGTGATCCAAAATCTTTAACCAAAAAAGCCCAAAAACCAAGCCAAAAAAACCAGCAATAGTGAAAGCTGAAAGAATCTTTGAACCTATATGCGAAGCATTGAAGGATTGAAGCAATATTATTTCAGCAATAGCAACCGCAATAACCACGCACAAAGCATCAGTAAGAGCAGATTCAATGCTTAAAAGGGTTTTTGTTTCCTCGTTAGCACTGGTTTTGTTAATTAAAGGAATAACTATTTCTGAACTGGTTCCGCCAAGAATTGCCCCCAGCATCAAGCCAACAAGAGGATTGAAACTGAAAACACCAAAAGCAGAACCAAACCAAAAAACAATAAAAACAAAAGCAGTGCTGAGAAGAAAAACCAGCAAAGTGAAAGCAAAAGATTCACCCAAAAACTTAATCACTTTAAAAAAATTCAAATGCAGTCCGCCCTCAAAAAGAATTATAGTCAGAGCAAAAGCCGAAAAAAAAGGAAGAAAACCCTCAAACAACTTAAGCTGCTCAGCACCAATGACTTCAAATGGAATTATGCCAGCGCCTTGCGGCCCCAAATAGGAAGAAAACGGGCCAATCAGCAAGCCAACACTGAGCAGAATAAGGATTTCAGAAACCTTTGTTTTCTTGAAAATAATTGTTCCAAGATAGCCAATGCCTATTACTAGGGAGATTATAAAAAAGGCAGTGGAAACATCAATCATGCAAAAAATAACACTATTCAGTATTAAAAGTTTTTCTGAAAGAGCCTTTTGAATTGATTACTGTTGTTTTAATTAAAAACCCGTGGGAATAATTCAGTCCATTTGCCTTGGCAAGAATTTTTTTACAACAAGATAGGCGGCTATAGCGCTAACTATTGTGGAGACAACAAGCACTAATATTATTGTGTTGGCATCCATCATGTCACTAATCGCTGGAATTCCAAAAATTGTGCCCAACGTGTTTGGAATAACAATTGCTGTGCCCAAAATGGAAAGCCATGTAACCAGTAGTGAAAGGCGGTTGTTTAATATTTGGAGTTGGTTGTTGTAAATGCTTTGCAGAACCTCTAAACCTGAAGCCAAAACCTCGCTCATGTGCTCGCTTATAGAGATTTGAGTGGTAATTTCTTTTGCTAAAAGAGAAAAATTCTTTAAAATGTGCGGGTTATCCGTGATTAGCTCGCTGTCACCATACCTTAAAGAGTTGACAACGTCCAGCGAACCCCAAAGAGCCCCCAAATAAGAGATAAGCGCATGCTTCATTTTATACATTTCAGTGCCAATCTTTGATCTTGGAGAATTTGGATCAATGAGCAAAGCGTTTATTTTGTCCCCCTCTTCCTCTATGTAGCGCAGGTTTTCAAAGTTTTTTTCATTGTTTTTGTCCAAAAGCCTTATTAAAATCAGGGTAAGACGGTCTTCAGCCGGAGTGTTTTTTGGAATTTTTTTGACAAAGGTTTCAGCATATTTGAAGAACTGCACAAAGCGCGTTACATTCCTTCCATGGATTGAAACTATTAAATGCTTTTTTATAAGAAAATAGACTGGCGAGATTTGAACCTCCAAGCCGTCCACTCTCACTGCTGGCAGAAGAAGCCCCAGCTCTGTGTCAAAGTCAACATACTCTGAAAGGTTTTTGGCTAAAAGGGCTTGAACCAAGTCCTTTCTAAAGCCAAAGTTTTCCGCTATCTCTGAAAGCATTTTTTCAGGGTTTTCAACACAACAGTTAACCCAGCTAATAAGAGATTCTGCAACTATTCCATTAAAGTCCTCGTAATCGCGACCCTCGTTCTTGGAAGTCACATTCTGCTTTGAAACAGAAATGCAATAGCTTCTCTCAGGCAAATTCGAAAAATACGCGCTAAAAAGATAGTTTGGCGGCTCAAAGGCTTTTTTTGACATGAAAGAAAATAAAAAAAGCTACTTATTAAAAGAGTTTTCCTGCAATTCAAGGCACTGTTTTTAAGCCTTTTTCGGCAAAACTCTTTCCAGATAGCATGGGTTTTTTGGAAAAAATCTTAGGCAAAAAAGAGGAAAAAACTCGCTCTTACGGAGTTTGCATTCCATTACACAAAAAAGAAAAAACAGCAAAAGAAGAGGAAAAACCCGTTGAAGCCAAGCCAGATTCCACTGAATTCCAAGTGGATGGCTACTATCAATCAAAAACCCAAGCAATGGTTCGCGGAACCGTCAAAAAAGGCACCATAACCACAAAAAACAAAGCCTTGATAGGCGGAAAAGAGTTCAAGATAGCTGAAATCCGCATAAACCAAGACAAGGTTAAGATCTTAAAAGAAGGAGATTATGGCGCCATATTCTTGAGAGGCAAGGGCATTCCATTGCATGGCGGAAAAATAATAGAAATAAAGTAAGATGAAAAAAAAGTTCCAGCAAATTTTAAAACCAGAGCGTGCAATACCATTAATAGGCGCAACAACAATTCAAAACAAAAAATTTTAATGCACGGATAGGGAAGCGGTTAAACCCGCGGGAATCAAGATCCCGTCGCTTAGTGCGTTCGGCGGTTCGAATCCGCCTCCGTGCAATCTCTTTTGGCTGGAGGTGGCTTTTTGGAGTTGAAGGAAAACAAATTCGGGTTTCTTTCTTTTTGCTTTTCGTTTGCCGCAGTTATTTTGGCTTTTTTTATGAATTATTGCAAGGCTGGTTTTTTGAGAGTCAATCCATGCCCTTGGTTTGACGATTTTGCACCATTAAACAATCTGGCTTTTTTTTACCTGATTGCTTTAGTTGCTGGAATAACGGCTTTTGTTTCATTCAAAAAGAAAGAAAAACCATTATTTAGGAATGCAAGCATGATTATTTTGGCATTGGCTCTTTTGCTCTCTTTGGGGAAATTGATGATGAATATTGACTGAATTTTTTTATTCCAAGCAATTTGCTATCTTTATTAGTTCGTCTAGGAATATTTGCACTTCTTCTTTTGTGTTGTACAAATAGAGTGATGCTCTCACGCAGCCCGGGATTTTTCTTGCATTGAACCAAGAGTGAGCGCAATGCATTCCGGACCTCACTGCGATTTTTTTGGATTCATCCAAGAGGATTGCAATGTCGTGTGAGTCCAAGCCTTTCAAATTGAAAGAGGTTATTCCGGTTCTTTTTTTTGCATTTATAACTCCAGTCAAGGAAATTTTTTCAATTCCCTCCAGTCCTTTTTGCAGTGAAAAGTTCAATTTTTTTTCATGCTTTTCTATTTTTTTCATTCCGATTTTTTCCAAGTAATTGCAGGCGGATCCAAAGCCTATTGTGCCAGCAATATCTGGCAGTCCTGCTTCAAATTTTTCAGGTGGCTCCAAAAACCGGGTTTTTTTGTAAGTGGTGTTTGCAACCGTGTTTCCACCTGAAACCAGCGGTTTAATTTCTTTAAGCAATTCGCTTTTTCCGTAAAGGCATCCCATTCCGCTTGGCCCTAACATTTTGTGCGCGCTAAAGGCAAAAAAATCGCAATCCAGTTTTTTTACTTTTATGGGCAGATGGGCTGCGCTTTGGGCTCCATCAAGAAGAACTAGGGCGCCAAAATCGTGCGCTGTTTTTATTATTTCTTTTGCTGGAAGAGTGTAACCGTCAATATTGCTTGTGTGCACTATTGAAACAAGCCTTACACTGGAATCCATTTCTTTCCTGAAAGCGTTTAAGTCGAATTCTTCGTTTTCCTTTGATGGCACTATTTTCAATTTTATTCCTTGTTTTTGCAATTGCTGCCATGGCACTAGATTGGAATTGTGTTCTCTATCGCTTATGACGACAGTTTTCTTTTTCTTGAAATACATTCCTTTGGATACAAGGTTTATTGCTTCAGTGGCATTTCTGGTGAACACTATTTCTTTTTCGCTTTTGGCGCCAATAAAATTTGAAATTTTTTTTCTTGCTTTTTCCATTTCTTCTGTTGCTTTGTTTCCAAAAGAGTGCAGTGACCTGCCTGGGCAAGAGGGGAATTCGTTGTAGTAAGAGCAAATTGCTTCAATCACTTGTTTTGGGCGCAAGGTCATGCAGGCATTGTCAAAATATATTATGCCTTTTTTCAGGGAGGGAAAATCCTTGCGAAGTTTTTCTGGGTTCATGCCAGCGTCCAAGCCTCACTTTGGGATTGCACAACCAGTGTCTCTAATCAAGGTTTCAATTGGGGTTATTCCAGAATATGTTCCGTTTGGGGTTTTCCAGGTTGGCAGAGTTGCAAGCTCTATTGAAACACAGCCTGTGTCTGGCAAAAGGTCTGTTTTTGGTCCAAAAGTTAGAGTGTAAAGGCTGCCGTATTGGTTGAAAAAATGGTTTCTCTTTTGGCATTTTCCGCTATAATAGCAGTTTTTGTAAATGTTGTTTTTAAAGTAGTTGAATGCCTGTTCGATTTCTGACTGGGTTTTGAATTTTAGGTTTTGGCCTGTTCCACTGAAAATTTGTTCTATGTTTTTATAGCAGGGATCGCACCAATAGGCTGAATACATTTGGACTCCTTTGCTGTTCAGGCATTGCAGGAAGGAAAGCGGTGTTGGACCGCTTGGGTTGGAAGTGCCTGGACTGCCGCTTGAGCCGCCAGTGTTTGGTGGAATGTTTGAAGTGTTTTTTGGTTTTTCGTCTGAACAACCAGAAAAAAAAAGCAACAGGGCGATGGCGATTGCCGGCAAAGCGGTTTTTGTTTTCATGTTTTTACAACCCCAGTTTTTTTCTTGCTTTTGGGCTTAAGCGGTTGTGGTTCCATTCTGGTTCCCACACTAATTCGACTTTGGCGTTTCCTTTTCCTGCAATTTTTTCTATTGCTTCTCTTGTGTTTCCAACCAAATAGGATTGCATTGGGCACATGGGGTTGGTGAGTGTCATTTTGACGTGCACTTTTGAGCCTGAAATTTGGATTCCGTAAATTAACCCCAAGTCCACTATGCTTAAGCCCAGTTCTGGGTCCATTACGCTTTCCAGTGCTTTTAACACTTCTTTTTCTGAAACCATGTTCTCATTTTATTTTTATTGCGTTTACTGGGCAGTTGTCTGCGCCTTGTTTTGCGCAACCCGTGTCTTTTTCGTTTCTGACTTTGGCTTTTGCGCCTGCCATTTCATAGTTTGCTGGGCATAGTGCGACACAGGTGCCGCAGCCAATGCATTTGTTTGCGTCAATTGAAACTTTTGCCATAAAAAAAACCTCCTGAACTCATTTTATTCCTAAAAGGCTTTTCAGCCTTGGAACATCGTATCCTATCACTATTTTGCCGTCAATGTCTATTACTGGAACGCCTGATTGTCCGGATTTTTTAACCATTTCCATTGCTTTGTCGTGGTTTAAGGAAACATCTATTTCTTCAAATTTGATGTTGTTTTGTTTTAGGAATTGTTTTGCTTTTATGCAGTAAGGGCATATTGGCGTGGAATAAACTGTCACTTTTGGCATAAGCGCACCTCTTGAAAATTTGTAAAAATTAGGCATGCAAAGGTTTAATTAATATTCCCATTAAGTGAGGAATTGAGAGAATAAGGGAAAAAGGAAAAGGGAAGGCCATGTTTTTAGCATGACCCTGTTGCTGTGCCTGTTTCTGTGCCCAAGGTTTGATTGCATTCGTCTGGTTGTGTGTTGAATGCACTGCAAATGGCGTTTTTGTAGTTTTCTGGGGCTCTTCCGCCAGAATATTCTGTTTCGTTTATTAGGATTGTTGGAGAGCCTTGAACGCCGTATTTTTCGTTGAGGGCTTTTTCTGTTTCAAGCAAGGTGAGTGCTTCGTCTTTAAAGCATTGTTCTATTTTTGCAGTGTCTATTCCGACTGCTTCTGCTTGGGTTTTCCAGCAGGTTTCTATTTCATTCATTTTGCAGTTTGCATTGATTTTGTTCACGTAAGGCCAGAATTTTGCTTTTTCGTATTTCCAGATGCATAACTGTCTTATGTCTTCGTTTAATTCTTTTATTCCGTGCATGGAGCAATATTTTGAGTCTTTGTCAAAGCAATAGTCTGGATAGCCTGAACCATAGTTGGAGTATATTACAAAGTGTGGTTCGAATTCTATTTTGTCACCCAAGAGGGCAACTGCTGGTCCTAGGCCTGCTTCTGCTTGTTGTCCATATGGGCAATAGGACATTACGAACATTTTTATGTTGGGTTTGTCGGATTTTGGCATTTCTGGAGCTGGTGGTGCAACATAGACTATTGGTTCTTTTAAGTCCATTGCTTGCCCAAAGATTATTGTTTTGCCGTCTTTTGAAGCGTAAACTTGTGATGGTGCTTGCACTTTGTTGTCTTTCATGAAGTTGAAGGAGATTGTGTAAAAGTCTGCGCTTAATTCTTCCACTTTTGTTATTTCAATGCTGTATCCGTTGTCTTTTAGGCTGCTTGTCTGGAAGAAAATTGTGTCACTGTTTTCAATGAAGTCTTTTACTTTTGCTTTTAGGTCTGCTTCGCTTATTTTTGTGGTTGTTTCGCTTGTGTTTGCAGTGCTTGCATCGGAGTCATTGCTTGCTGGTTGTGTTTTGTCTAGTGCAACCATTGGGGTTGGCTCTTTTGGCAGGAATAATCCTATGAAGATGCCAACTATTAGGGCGCTGCCTACAAACAAAACCATCAATAAGGCTTTTTGGTCAATTTTTTTGATTCTTTTCCTTCAACCATTCAAACACCTCACATTTTTCAATATAAACCGGTAAAAACACCAGCCAATATAAAAAATACTTAACCCATTAACTTTTTAAAGTTAATTATTTTTTTAAGGCTTTTTCAGGCATTTTTCCGCTATAATTAAATCCCTGCACAACCTTTTTAAGGCTTGTTTGGTTGTTCGGAAAACACTTAAAGCGTTCTTTCAGCCTTTTAAACCATTAAAACAATTTTGCAATGAAAAACATGCAAAAATCCTTTTTATGGAAAACACTGCAAGCAATAACCATTTGAAAAATTCATTCTTCCAGTGTTTTCAAGAACTCTTTTGCCTTTCCCCTTATGTTTTGAGTGTGGCTTGCAGCCTCTGCTTTTTCCTTGCCAATTATTAAAACCAAGTCTTCATATGAAAGCCTTGAATCCAAAAACCTGTAAAGCGCGTGCTTGTCCAGCTGGTTTTGCTCTATTTCCCTTGGCACAAAATCCTTGAGCGCTCCAACAAGCAAGTCCTTTAAATCCTTGTCTTCAAGCCTTGCAATTATTTCAAGAGTCCTTGCAACTTCCACTGGAACCTCTACACTAATGCGCTTGAAACCCGGTTTCAAAACAGCAGTCCTTGGCAAAAAAACTCACCAAAAATATTATAATTGCAGAAAATAAAAGGCTTTGCTTTCAAACAAAAAAAGACAAAAACCGGAAAAAAAAGGTTTTTTCACAAAAACACTGTAAAATTCAGTCCAGCAAATGACCCATTTTTTTTCGCTTTACTTCAAGGTATTTGGCTGTATACTTTGTGGGCTTTGCCTTTAATGGAACCCTTTCAGTGATTTGCAATCCATAGCCTGCAAGCCCAACTATTTTTGCTGGATTGTTTGTAAGCAATCTAATGAATTTTATTCCAAGCGCTCTTATTATTTGCGCTCCAATCCCGTAATCCCTTATGTCGCACTCAAAACCCAATTCTATGTTTGCATCAACTGTATCCAAGCCTTTTTCCTGTAACGCGTAAGCTTTTATTTTGTTAGCCAGCCCTATTCCTCTTCCTTCATGCTCTGGAATGTAAACTATTGCTCCCTTGCCCTCTCTTTGAATCATTTGCATTGCCATTTCCAGTTGTTTGCCGCAATCACACCTCAAAGAATGAAAAACATCGCCAGTAAGGCAGCCTGAATGCATGCGAACCAAGACAGGCTCGCTCTTTCGCCATTTTCCTTTCACTAATGCAACATATTCTGCCCTTGAAATCTTGTGCTTGAAAGCCACTGCCTTGAATTCGCCAAACCTTGTCTTCAAGCTTGCCTCTGAAACCTTTTCCACCAAGCACTCTTTTTTCAGCCTGTAAGTGACAAGCTGGGAAATTGAAACTATTTTCAAGTTGTTTTCTTTCGCTATTTTTTCAATATAGGGAAGCCTTGCCATTTCACCGTTAGGCATCATTGTCTCTCCAATAACTCCCACTGGTCTCAAGCCAGCTAATTTCATTAAATCAACGCTTGCCTCTGTATGCCCCACTCTTTCAAGCACTCCACCAGGTCTTGCAACTATTGGAAAAACATGCCCTGGCTTGAACAAGTCTTCTTCGCTGGCTTTCGGGTTTGCCAAGGTTTTAACTGTTTTCACTCTGTCTCCAGCGGAAACCCCTGTTGTTGTGCCTTTTTTTGCGTCCACACTGACAGTGAAGCCTGTTCCAAAGCGGTCTCTTGAAAAAGTCATTGGAGGCAACGAGAATTGTTTGGCAATGGTTTCATCAATTGCTGCACAAATTATGCCTGAAGTGTTTTTGATTATAAAATTCATCTGGGTTTCGGTTATTTTTTGCGCTGCGCAAAGCATGTCTCCCTCGTTTTCTCGCGAGCCATCGTCAACAACTATCACTATTTTTCCTTTTTTCAAGTCTTTTAATGCGCTTTCAATTGAAGAAAAAGGCATTCTCTCACTATGGATAGTTTGGCGCCTCTTCAGTTATTTTTATGTCGTGGGGATGGCTTTCCTTTAAGGATGCTTCAGTAATGCGGACAATTTTTGCCTTTCTTAAAGAGGCAATGTCTTTTGCTCCCACCAAACCCATGCCTGAACGCAGTCCCCCCATTAATTGGAAAACCACTTCACTCAAATGCCCCTTGTAAGGCACTATTCCTTCAATTCCTTCTGGCACCAGTTTTTCTTTTTCCTCAACATGCCCTTGAAAATAGCGGTCTTTTGAGCCTTTCTGCATTGCACCAATGGAACCCATTCCCCTGTACTGCTTGAATTTTCTATTGTACAAGAAAACGGTTTTTCCAGGGGTTTCCTCGCAACCCGCAAAAAGAGAGCCAATCATTACACAGTCAGCGCCAACAGCTAAAGCCTTTGTAATATCACCACTATAACGGATTCCGCCATCCGCAATTATTGGAACCCTTCCTTTAGCGGCTTTAGCGCAATCAATTATTGCAGAAACCTGTGGAACTCCAACGCCTGTCACAATGCGCGTAGTGCAAATCGCTCCAGGCCCAACTCCAACCTTTACTGCGTCAGCGCCAGCCTTTATCAAGTCAAGGGTTGCCTTTCCAGTTGCAACATTGCCAGCAATTATTTCGCAATCCAGTTTTCGCTTCAGCCTGGAAACAGCTTCAATCACGTTTTTTGAATGCCCGTGCGCTGTATCAACCACGATTGCATCACATTCTTCCTCTAAAAGCCTTTGCGCTCGCTCGTCATCCTTTGGCCCTACTGCTGCTGCAACTCTTAGCCTGCCTTTTTTGTCAGTGTTTGCGTTTGGAAATTTTTCCCTTTTCTCTATGTCTGTGCCAGCAATCAAGCCAAGCAATTCGCCTTTTTTGTTCACTATTGGCAGTTTTTCAATTCTGTGCTCGTGCAAAATCTTTTTTGCTTCTTTTTCGCTCAACTCTCTTTCCACTGTCACAACATCTTTTGACATCAAATCAGCCACTTTTTTGTGAAGGTTTTCCTCAAACCGGTAATCCCTTTTAGTGATAATGCCAACAAGCTTGCCTTTTTCAATCACTGGATAGCTTGAATGGCCAACCTTGTCCCTCAAACTGAACAATTCCCATAACTCCATTTGCGGGCTGACAGTTATGGGGTTTTTCACTATCAGGGTTTCGCTCTTTTTAACCTTTGAAACCTCTAAAGCCTGTTCTTCAATTCCAAGGTTTTTGTGGATTACGCCAATGCCGCCTTGCCTTGCAATTGCAATTGCAGTGGCATGCTCTGTCACAGTGTCCATTGCCGCGCTCACCAAGGGAATGTTCAAGGAAAGGGAATTGGTTAGTTTTGTTTTAAGCGAAACATCTTTGGGTAAAACCTTTGAAAAACCAGGAACAAGGAGAATATCATCAAAAGTAAGGGATTCCCTCAAAATAAAACACCCAAAAACGGTTTTTTATTAAAACACCACAAAAGACTTTAAAAAAGGTTTTATGCTTTGTAAAAGGGAAACAATATGCCTGCCAGAATAATTGTTGGAGCCCAGTTTGGGGATGAAGGAAAAGGCAAAATAGTGGATTTTTTTGCAGAAAAAGCCGATTTAGTGGCAAGATTCAATGGCGGCAACAATGCAGGGCACACAGTGGTGACAGGAAAAGAAACCTTTAAATTCCATTTAATGCCAAGCGGGGCAGTGCAAGGAAAAGAATGCTGCATTTGCGCAGGCGTTGCCATAGACCCACAGGTTTTGGTTGAAGAAATCAAAATGATTGAAAAAACAGGGCGCAAAATAAAACTCTTCATTGACGGAAGAGCCCACTTAATAATGCCCTGGCACAAGCAATTGGATGGGGCAAGCGAAAAAGCAAAAGGAAAAGCAAAAATTGGCACAACAGGGAGAGGCATAGGCCCTTGCTATGCGGACAGGGCTTCAAGGCAAGGCATCAGGTTTTGCGATTTTGCTGACAAAAAAAGGCTTTCCGTTAAAATAAAAGAAATTGGTTTCAAAAAAGCCAGAGAAATCAGTGCAGTGTATGGCTTGAAACCAGAGTTTTCAATTCAAAAAACAATCAAAGAGTTCACTCAATACTCTGGTTTTTTGAAAAAATACTTGTGTGATTGCTCTGAAAAAGTGAACCAAGCAATTGATGCTGGAAAAAATGTATTGCTTGAGGGAGCGCAAGGCACTTTTTTGGACAAAGATTTTGGCACTTACCCTTTTGTGACAAGCTCGCACCCAATTGCTGGAGGCGCTTTAACAGGCATTGGATTGGGATTGGGAAAAATTGGCGCTTGCACTGGGGTTGTAAAAGCATATTGCACTCGCGTTGGCTCTGGACCGTTTGTTACAGAAATCAAGGGCGCTTTGGCTGACAAGCTAAGGGAAAAAGGCGCAGAATTTGGCACAACCACTGGAAGGCCCAGGAGAATTGGCTGGATTGATTTGCCAATGCTGCGCACAGCACACACAGTAAACAATTTTTCAGATTTAGCAATAACAAAACTGGACGTGCTTTCAGGATTAAAGGAAATCAATGCTTGTGTTTCTTACAAGTGCAATTCAAAAAAATTCTTTAAAGTGCCATTTGACACTGAATTGCTGGCAAAATGCAAGCCAGAGTATAAAACCTTTAAAGGCTTTGAATTGCCTGAAAAAATCTCCAATTTTGACGATTTGCCCCAAGAGGCAATAGACTTCCTGCGCTTTGTGCAAGGCGAAACAGGAGCACCAATAAAAATAATCAGTTATGGAGCAGATAGAAAGCAAACACTGGACTTGTTTTAAGGCTTTGCCTGTTTTCACTTTTTTGCCTTGTCCACTTTTTGCCTTATGAATTCCATCATTTCTTTTGGCACAGTGTTGCCTAAAAACTTGCGGAATGGCCCTGGCTGGAAGTTGGCTTCAATGATTGCAAAGCCTTCGGGCAACAATTTGGTTTGAATGAAGTCTATCGAGCAAATGTCAAAGCCAAGGATTTTCGAGGCTTTTACTGCAATTTCGCTCATTTTTTTGTTTTCTGGAATTATTTCGGCTTTACCGCCGCGAGAAATATTGGCACGCCAGTCGCCTTTTGCGCCAGTGCGCTTTACTGTGAGCACTTTTTCTCCAAACACATAACAGCGAATGTCTGTTGCCTTGCTTTTCGCATAGGTTTGAGTTGCAATGTATTCTTCAAACAAGTGCACTGTGTCAAGGATTGATTTTAATTGACCGTCATTGTTGACAAGCATTACGCCTTTGCCGGCAAAACCGCTTATTAGTTTTAAAACAAGGGGAAAATCAAACTCGCTTGCAATTTTTTTAACAACCTCTGGCGAAGACGAAAGCGAGGTTAAAAGCGTTGGAAGCCCTTCCTCTGCAAGCTTTTTTATTGAATAATATTTGTGGTTTGACAACTGGAATCCTTTAAGGGAAACCGGCGTGTAAATTTTGGAATTGTCAAGGATTTTTAGAACAGCTTCACCCATAAAATAATCCCTGGAGCCAAACCTTGGATAGCAAGCGTCAAAATCCAAAAGGTTTATTCCTTTGAAGAGAATCTTGGACTCTCCCTTTTCTTCAGCAATCATTAAGCGGTTTATTGGCACAAAGAGAACGTTTTCAAAGGCTTTTTGGGCTTCCTCTATTAAAACTTTGTTGTTGGCTTTATGGTAATGGCTGGCTGCAATTATTGCAATTGATTTGCCTGTCATGGGCTTTCAACTCCCTTAAAACCGGTTTTTTGCGCAAAAAGCTCTGCAACATCCTTGAAAAGGTCAGCGCCTGTTTTTTTGTTGAAAAGAACAAAGTCCACTAAAGGCTTTACCTTTAAAACATAGCCCTTGCACATTTTGACAGTGGCAATGTCGCAACCGCAAATCCTTGCAGCATGAATTGCTGTTTCCCTGTCCTTGGCTGAAAGCGAGGACATTTTTGCCTTTTTTGCTGGCTGAATGGCGTCTTTTTGAAACTTTCTTTGAATGCTGTAAACCTTGTCGCCTATTACAGCGCACTGGTCTAAATCGCCTTCAATGAACTCTCTCACAATAATGCCGTCAAGCTCGTGCCTTACACTGTCAGCAACTGAAAGCAAGGCTTTCGGGGAATCAACTATAAAGCGCTGGGTTTTTTCGCCTTTGACAAAGGTTTTCACAAGCGCTGGATAAGAAAGCTTGTTTGCAAGAATTTTGACTTTTCCCTGGCTTCTGAAAATAAAGGTTCTAGGCATTCTAACCTCAAAACTGTTAAGCGTTGTTGTCTGCAAGGGCTCGTTGGACAACACATAGTGCGAGCCAGCTTTCACTTGACAATAAATGCCCCTTCTTTCAATTTCGTCAAGCAATGGCTCCACAAACTGGGTTAACTTTAAGCCAGCCTCCAAGTAAACCGCTTTTGTTTTTTTCAAGCAAAGCTTGGGGCCTTCAATTCTGGACTTGCCCCTGCTAGAGAAAAGGCTTACTTCCTTAATGTCAACATTTTTTACTTCAAAACCCTTTTCCTTAAAGGCTTTTTCAAGAAAGGGATGCCTTTTCCTTGCCTTTTTTGTAACCATTAAAAGTTTCATTTGAAAGCCTCACATAAACCAAACAATGCATCAATGCCAAAAAGTTAATAGGTAAAGGAGGTTGAAGGAATAAAACCCTTTCTGTTGAACCACCAACTGCCTTTTTCGCCTTTTTTTTGGCTTTAAAGCCAAAGCCTTGCGTTTAAAACTTTTTTGTTTTTCATTTTATATCAATGGTTGAGAAAAAAAAGGCATTGCATGGCTCTTTGAATGGAAAAAACGTTTTAGGGCTTGTGGAAATAGTTCAAATAATCGGCTTAAAGAGAACAGTGGAAGCAAAAGCCTTGATTGACAGTGGAGCAAGCCGTTCAAGCGTGGACATGCGAATTGCTGCAAAAGCCGGCTTGGGGCCAATTGTAAGCACTTCAAGAGTGAAATGCAGGAGTGAAAGCAAGGGCTGGACTAGACGGCCTATTGTCAAAGGCGAACTCGTATTGCATGGCTTGAGAAAAAAAGCAAGGTTTGCCCTTGCAGACCGCTCTGAAATGGCTTGCCCAGTCTTAATCGGAAGGGACATAATCCATCCAGATTTCGTAATAGATGTGGGAAAAAGCCATGAAAGCAGGAAAATAAAAGACGAAAAAAAACCCACCTGAAAAGTTTAAGGGAAAAAATGACTGCTTTTATTGTGAGAAAAATAAGGGAAAGCGACGCTTTAGGCTTGTCCTTGCTTTTTCCTGAATGGGGCATTTCACGAGCAAAAAAAGAGATTAAAAAAACGATTTTGAAAAAATCAAATTTGAGACTCGTAGCAGAAAAAGACTCTTTGATTGTAGGCCATATAATGGCAAAGCCTGGCTCCGCACACCATTCCCACATTGCAACCCTTTACTCGCTTTCAGTAGAACCATCCCAGCGAAGGCAGGGCATTGCAACAGAATTATTGCATCAAGCCATAAAATTGCTTCCATCCAGAACAGAAATTGTTTTATTGCAAGTTCAAGCCGACAACAAGCCAGCAAAAAAATTATTTGAAAAAATGGGCTTCACTCAATATGGTTATTTAAAAAACGCTTTCAAAAAAAACGGGGTTGACAAGGACAACATTTTAATGTGCAAGTTCCTTTCAAAGCCCTGAAAAACCTAAAATTTTATTTTTTCAAGCCCTAAATCGTCCTTTTTTGCACAAATCTTTTTTCTTGCCAGAGAACTCTTGAATTTTTTTCTCTTGAAAGCCGGCAAGCGCACTATTTTGCAATAAAAGCCCTGTCTTGCAAGGTAAGCCTCTAATGCCTTTTCTTGGATTTTGTGGTCGTGGCCTAAAACAACAATGCTTGGCTGTTCTCTTTCAATTATTTTAAGCTTGTTGCCTTTCAAGCCCAAAACAGCGCGGTCCACTGGCTTTAAAGCTTGAACCATTTCAAGCCTTTCCTTTTCACTGTGAATTGGATTGCGCCCTTTTTC
>JAVYME010000014.1:0-27103 GCA_038736825.1 Candidatus Iainarchaeum sp. | reverse complement strand
GAAGAAAGAAGCCTGCTCAGTTCCTCTCTGCGCATTCCTTCTTTTTTTAGGGTTTTTTCTCAAGGTCTTTGATTAATTGGGGAATTTTTCTACCTGAAAAGCAAATCCAACTCCGGGGATGGATATCCGTTTCATCATGAAGTAAAAATAGATTAAAAAAATTATTCATAATTGCCTAAACCATTGAACAGATATAAATATTTGCATTATGCGCCCAACCAATTGAAATAAAAACCACAAGAGCGCTATTTTTAGTATAATCAATTTACTATTGCCGGAGTGGCGCAATGGCAGCGCGGCTGACTCGTAATCAGCAGGTTGGGGGTTCAATTCCCCCCTTCGGCTATACTCTTTTTTCAGGGGAAGCGAATCCTTAAAGCCATTTATTGCCAAAGCAATAAGCCATAAATATAGAGACAAATAATTACAAGATAAAGAATAAGTGTGAGAATCCAAGCCGCTTTGTATTTTGAAATAGCTTTTGTTGTTTCCTTATCACTGGTAAATTTTATGCGCCCTAAAACGATAGCCCAGTGATATGCCATGTCACAGTTACAAAATTTTTTCTTGGGCATAGATTCACAAAATTTCTTATATTGCTCAGGTTGTCGTTCCTTAATCTGTCCAAATTGCTTGTATTGGATCCAACTAAATACTCCCACTAAAATCCAAAAAGGCACAGGCAAAAGAAAAAAAAGTGGTGGGGTTGCCATAGTCAATATTATTGCTCGGCACTATTTATTCTTTACTCTTTGGCGTTTTTTTTATGCAAGGCTTTCACTTCTTTTTCCTTTTTTGAACATCCAACCCGAAAAAAAGCACGAATGGAAAAACTGCAAGGTTGCTTGCGAGAAGGAACCAGTCACTATAATCCCATTGTCTGAAAGGCTTGACTTTAAACATTTCACTGTTTTTGGGCATGTTTATTTTTCTTCCAAGAATCCAACTTTTTTCAGGAATGCTTCATAGTTTGCTATTGCTTCGCTTACCATTGTTGGAGGGTGAACCTTTTCAAGGGAGAACACTGTTACGGTTCGCCTGCCACCTTCAATTGTGGTTTCAAAAATCATGTTGCAATAAGAGCGAATTGTGCTGTTTGTTTGTTCTGAAAAAAAGCCTTGTTCAAGGGTTAGAATGACTGGCGTTGAATGGTTAGCGCAAGCTTTCAAAAGGTTTTCAATGAAAACCCTGGCTTTTTTTGGGTTTTCTTGCACCATTTCGTCAACCATTGTCATGACAACAATGCCTTTGCCGCTGGTTTTTAGCAAAAACCAGCCAAGATCTCGCAATATTTCAGAGGGAGAGGAAAAATATTGATAGTTTTCGTAAAGCCTGCTTGTAAGAGGCTTTTTTTCCATTTGCAATTGTAATTCCGACATTTTTTTCTTGAATTCTTGTTCATTTATGAGCCCTTTAAGGTATTTGTATTGCAAGTCTTTGATTTCTTCTGGAAGCGAGCTTTTTTGCTTGAAAACAGAAATAACGCCATTAGAGTATTGACTGAACTGGTCAATGTCTTTTTCTTTTATGACGAGAAAAGCCGGTTTTTTGTTCAATAGCATGATTAGTTTTGTTAAAAGCAAAAAATAGCCTGTCAGATTGCGGCCTGTGAAAAGGGTTGCGCGCGGCTTAATGGAGAGGGTTTTTTCCTTTTTTTTTGTAATTTCTGAGAGCGGGGGCGGAGTTAAAAGTTCAAGCCCTCCTTTGTCTTGAAAACTGACAAGTTCTATTTCTCTTTTTCCCATTTCCTCGTAGTTTGGCAGTGTAATGAATTCCAATCCATAGTTTGGCTTTTTTTCAATGCCAGCCATTCCCAGCCTTTCAAACAAAAAATCAAGCCTGCCGCGCTTCCACAAATACCAAGCGCCAATTGCAGTGAAACCAGTAATGCCGATAACAATTGCAAGTGTTTCTAGGCCCATGCCAATAATTAGAATTTCTTGAAATAAAAACCTTTCCTTGAGTTCTTTGTACAGAAAATGCCTTAAAACCTTGATTTCTAATATTAAATGGTTTAAAATGAAAGTGGTTTTCCTTGCAGACAGCGAGGGCGGCATTAATGTTTTTCCAGAATTGATAGGCAGGCTGAAGCGTGAAATAGCTGACCTTGAAACAGAAGAGTTTTTTGTTCCAGTAAAGGAAGACTTGCCGAAAAAGGCAATGGATTTGGCTCAAGAGGCAGACTTGGTTTTTGCTTTTCTTCTTTGCCCTGAAAGGAATGCAAGAGTGGACATGGTTGTTAGCAAGCTAATTGATGTCGAGCTTAAAACAGGAATTTCAATAGTCAAGGCAGTGGAGGAATCAGAAATTTTCGGGCTTGAATCAGAAGACGAGCTGGACATGGAAAAGGAAGCCATTGCAGAAAAATGGTCTGCTTTCCTGGTTAGCCTTTTGTTTCACCCAGAAGAATATGTTCCAAAAAAATAGCTTTATTTTTTTGTTTTTTTTCTTCTTTTTTTGTCCATTTCTTTTGCTTTAGCGATTGCTCCCATGTATGCAATTTTTTCCTTTAATTCGAGGTTTTCTTTTTCCTTTCTTTTTGCAATCTCTTTGAACTCCATTATGAGTTGTTCTTTTTCCTCTAGTTCGTTTTGCAGCCTGTCAATTAGTTTTTTTGTTTCTTGAATTGCTTCCTCTCTTGCAGCTGCCTTGCCTTCCTCAAAGCGCATTATTTCCCTTGAATAGGTTGCCCTTAACTGCAATACCTCGTTTTCTACATCTAAAAGGGTTTTTTTGGCAAAATCTCGTTCCTTTTTCAAGAGCATTACTAGTTCTGAGGATTTTTCAGAAAAATTTTTGTAAAGTTTTTCTATTTCATCCATTTTGTCAGCCAGTTCCAGGAAAGACATTTGCAGTCCAGAAACAGTGCTTTTAAAGTTTCCCACAAGGCTGTTGAAAGAGGCTCTCTCCCTTTCAAATTCTGTTCTGGCTGATTGCAGTTCGTGTTCCAGTTCTGCTGCGCTTTCCTCGTGTGCGAACCCCAGCACAGCATGCTTTCTCACGCTGTCAAACCTTAAGTGCAATTGTTGCAATTCCCTTTCCTTTTGTTCAAGCAAGTTCAAGAGCTCGTTTTTCTCTTCAACCTTTTCTTTTTCTGCTTCACTGGGCGCCGCCTTTTCCAATTGCAATGAAATCCTTTCAAGCAAAAACCTTGCTTTCATCAAATGAGACAAAACGCTTTGCTGCAATGAAGCGAACAGTTCTGGGTGTTCTTCTTTCAATTGCAAGTGGATTTCTTTCAAGCCGGATGCCTCTTTGCGGTCTTCCAAAAGAATGTTTTTTTCCAGAACATCCTCAAGTTTCTTGAATTCGCCTATAATGCCTTCAAATTCCAGTTCTTCGTTTTCCTTCAAATAATAGTGCAGGTCTTCAAGGCTTTTTCTTATGCCAGTCAGCATGTCCAAGCATTCTTCAGCCTTTTTCAAAAAACCAATTCTTGAAAGGCTAGCCCAGTTCACGTCCCTGAGTTTTGCCTGCAAAAGGGAAACTTTGTCTGTTGCAGAATCAAGAGCCCTTTCAGCAAGCTCTAATTCCTCTAACTCCATTGATTCATCGCCTTTAAAGAAAAAAACCGATATAAATAGGCGATTAAAATATATATGGTTTTCGGCTTTGCGCTTATTGCCATTTCAGTCCTTTACATTGCTTGGTGTTTTTATTATGTCTTTTTCCGGATTGAGTAAATGCCCTTTGTTTCATTGCTCTTTTGGGCGCTTACTGGCTTGGCTGGCGGTCTTTTTTCCCTTGAAGAATAAGCCAAAGGAAAAGCCTTGAATATCTTTTTATTTTTTGGCTTTCATTGTTTCATTACTTGTTTGTTTTAAGGCGGTTTTTGTGAAGGTTTTCAAAGAAAAAGGGGTTTGTGTTGGAAGTGCTGATTTTGCAATAGATCCTTTGCAGGGCTCTAAGGCGGCAAGCATAGTGGTATCGCATGCTCACTCAGATCACGTGAATTTTGGCAATGGCGCTGAAGTTTATTGTTCAAGGGAAACCCTTGCCCTAATAGAGGCAAACTACAAGAAAGTGCGCAAGCCCCATGCAATGAAATTCGGGGAAAAGAAGCGATTGGACAACATTGAGTTTTCTCTTCACAATGCTGGGCACATTCTTGGTTCTTCGCAGGTTTTGATAGAGGGTGACCAGACAATTGCAGTCACTTCTGATTTCAAAATGCAGGATTCGCTTGTGACAAAGAGAGCGGAACAGTTGCATTGTGACATTCTTGTTATTGAGGCAACTTTTGGATTGCCTGGATTCAGGTTTTCTGACAGGGAAAAAGTGTATGCGGAAATGAAGGAATGGTGTGAGAGGCAGATTGCAAGGAAAAAACTGGTTGTGCTTGCAGGCTATTCTGTTGGAAAAGCGCAAGAGTTAACTGCTTTCAGCAACCATTACTTGAAAATTGCGCCAATAGTGCATGAAAAAATTTATGAGAACAACAAAGTATATGAAGCTCACGGAGTGCGATTGGGTGAATTCTTGAAGCTTAACCACAATCTTTCCGAGAGCAGTGTTTTGATAATGCCGCCATCTCTTTGCAATTCCCACTTGTTGCAAGCACTAGAGTTTTCCACAAAAAAAAGGATTGCGAGCGCAATTGCAACTGGCTGGCATTACAATGGCCATTTTGACAAAGTTTTTTGCCTTTCAGACCATTCTTCTTTTGACCAACTCCTTGGTTATGTTAAAGCAGCGAACCCAAAACAGGTTTTGACAATGCACGGGTATAGTGCAGAATTCGCTCGCGCTGTGAAAAGAAAACTGGGCATTCCTGCAAGGCCTTTGTCTGCGGATGAGGCAATGCAAAGGTGCTTAATTGATTTTGATTGATTTTTTTGGTTTGAAAAACTGTTTTTTTAACGCTTTTGCTGGCAACTTTCTTTTATGGAAAAGAAAAAGCTTTTTGAAAAACTGCTGGGGTTTTATGGAGGGCAGAACTGGTGGCCTGTCACTAGCGAGGGCTCGCTTAAGCCAACTTATGAGCCAAGAAAGTGTCTTTCTGAAAAACAAAAATTTGAAATTTCTGTTGGCGCGATTTTGACACAGAATACTTCTTGGAAGAATGTGGAAAAGGCAATTTCAAATTTGCATAAGGCAGGACTGCTTTCTGTTAAGGGAATTTGCGAATGTCCCCAGAAAAGGCTTGCCTTGCTTTTGAAGCCCAGCGGTTATTACAATCAAAAAGCAAAAAAAGTGAAATTTTTTGCTTCGCACTTGAAAAAAAGTTATGGTGGCAGCATTGAAAAAATGCTTTCGCTTTCTTTGCCACAACTTCGCCGCGAGCTCTTGTCTTTGCATGGAATAGGTCCAGAGACAGCGGACAGCATTATTTTATATGCTGGTGGAAAGCCGGTTTTTGTGGTTGATGCTTACACTAAACGGATTGCTGAACGGTTTTACGGAAAAAAATTCAGCAGTTATGTAGAATTACAGGCTTTTTTTGAGGCTGGATTGGAAAAAGATGCTGAACTCTTCAGTGAATTCCACGCCCTTTTAGTGGAGCACGGCAAGCGTTTTTGCACTAAAGCAAAGCCAAAGTGCCCTGAATGCCCAATAAATAAAAACTGTTGGTTTCACATCCAATAAGGTGCTGTTTGTGAAAAGGGTTTTTGCAG
This sequence comes from Candidatus Iainarchaeum sp., assembly GCA_038736825.1. GTDB lineage: Archaea > Iainarchaeota > Iainarchaeia > Iainarchaeales > DTGL01 > JAPLVS01. Next base: position 21,488 of record JAVYME010000014.1, on the reverse strand, counting down.
CAGAAGTGGCTGGGCATGCCAACAAACCAGTTCTTTTGCAAGGCTGGGTGCAGGAAACCAGAACCTTTGGCGGCCTCAAATTCATTATTTTAAAGGACCGTTCAGGCACAATCCAGATAACATTGCCAAAAAAAGAGGTTAAAAAAGAGGTTTTTGATTCTGTGGATAAAATCACAAAGGAATCCGTAATCTATGTTAAAGGAATTGCAAAAAAGTCAGACAAAGCCTTAATGGGGGCTGAAGTAATACCTGAAACCCTTGAAATTGTTTCCCTTGCAGAAGCCCCAACACCAATAGATACAAGCGGCAAAATAGAATCCGATTTAAGCGTTCGCCTAGACCACCGCTTTTTGGATGTAAGAAACAAAAAAAGCAATGCCATTTTCACAATAAGGTCAAAGATTTTCAGGGCAACAGTGGAATTCTTTGACGAAAACGGCTTTGTGAACATCAACACTCCAAAACTGACAACAATTGGAGTTGAAACAGGCGCAGAACTATTTGAAGTCAAATATTTTGAAAAAAAAGCCTTTCTTGCACAGTCTCCACAGGTTTACAAGCAAATGTTCGGGCCGGCTGCATTTGAACGGGTTTACGAGATTGCACCAGTCTATCGCGCTGAAAAATCACACACCGCACAACACTTGACAGAATTTATCGGAATAGATTTCGAGCAAGGATTCATTGAATCAGAGCACGATGTAATGGACACAGTGGAAGGCTTAATGAGACACATTTTGAAAAGCGTAAAAGACGAGTGCGGTGAAGAACTGGCTGTCTTGAAAAAAGAAATATCAGTGCCAGTAAAAATGCCTCGCATAAAAATGGAAGAAGCCAAAAAAATGCTTGCAGCCAAAGGCTATGTTTTAAGCGAAGACGATGACTTGGGCGCAGAAGAACAGCAAGTCCTTGCAAGCCTTGTAAAAGAAAAATTCCACTCCGAGTTTGTTTTTGTTTACGAATACCCTTTTGCTGTCAGACCCTTTTATCACATGAAACCTGAAGGCAAACCAAATATTTCCAAAAGCTTTGACCTTATCTGGAATGGTGTTGAAATCGCAACAGGAGCGCAAAGAGAGCACAGATATGCTGTCCTAAAAAAACAAGCATTTGAAAAAGGCATTGACTTGGACAAACAAATGGCACCCTACGCTGAAATTTTCCGGTACGGTTGCCCTCCACACGGCGGAACAGGGCTTGGCCTTGACAGAATAACAGAATGCCTTTTGGGCTTGTCAAACATTAGGGAATGCATTTTGCTTCCAAGAGATCCGGAAAGAATAACCCCTTGATTTTTATGAAATTGACTGTTTTAGGCTCTGGAACCATTCTTTCAAGGGAAAGGAATGCAGCCGCATACCTGTTAGAACACGCTGATTCAAAAGCACTGATTGATTTCGGGAACAGCGCTTTAAGCCAGCTCAAAAAAGTGCAGGACCCTGACAAAATCTTCTCGCTCTTTCTCACTCACGCCCACCCAGACCACGCAATAGACCTCGTGTCATTGCTTGCCTACAAAAAGCACTTGAGATTTTTCGGGCAAGAATTTGACAAAAGCCAGTTCAACTTGTTTGGCCCAAAAGGCACGGCAGAGTTTTTTGAAAACTGCAAAAAGGCGTTTCCAATGATTTCAAGCCTTGATTTTGGATTGAAAGTGACAGAGCTGGGGGTTTCAAGAATAAAGCATTTTGCCTTTACAGTTAAAAGCCGGCCTGTAAAGCATGCCGTGGAAACACTGGCTTACCGGTTTGAGGCTGACGGAAAAAGCATTGTTTTTTCAGGAGACACTGCTTATTGTGATGCAATTTTAAGCATTGCCGAGAGCGCTGACCTTTTAGTTTTGGAGTGCTCTTTGCCCAATGAATTGAAAGGGCACAGCCATTTAACGCCTGAAGAGTGCGGATTGATTGCAGGAAGGGCAAAACCAAAAAGGCTGCTTTTAAGCCATTTTTATCCCATGGTTGAATGCTCTGACATCATTGGAGCTGTGAAAAAAAACTTTGGCGGAGAAATATTGCTTGCACAAGACTTGATGGAAGTAAAGGTGTAAGGCATGATGCGGGAAACCAAGGCAGCAATTGTTGCTGCAAAAAGAGCAGGCTCTATTGCAGTCAAGTCTTTAAGAAAAAACATGGCTTTCAAGGAGAAATCCTCGCATTCGGATCTTGTCACAAAAACCGATGTTTTGGTTGAAAATGCAATTGTTTCCTTTCTTTCAAAAAAATTTCCGGATTATGGTTTTCTTGCAGAGGAATCCGGGGAAACCGGCGTGGCGGACTGCAAATGGATTGTTGACCCGATTGATGGCACAAACAATTTCATTGCAGGAATCCCATATTTTTGCACTGCCATTGCGCTTCAAAAAAATGGCTTGACTGTAAGCGGAATAGTTTTTGACCCTTTAAGAAAGGAATTGTTTGTTGCAGAAAAGGGAAAAGGGGCTTTTCTCAATGGAAAAAGGATAATGGTTTCCAAAAAAACAGAATTGCGTGAATTTATTTGCATTACCTCAATTCGGGCAGGCCTTCCAGGCGAGCCATGGTTGCAAAGGCAAGAGCGTTTTCTCAGGCTTTACCCTTTAGTGCGTTCTGTGAGAATGTTTGGTGCGAGCGAGCTCGACTTGTGCTGGCTTGCAACTGGCAGAGTTGATGCTTTTGTGCACTTCAATGTTTTTCCATGGGATGGTGCTGCCGGAGCGCTTATTGTTCGAGAGGCAGGCGGCACTGCAACAGATGAAAAAGGCAATTTGTGGGAAATTAGCAAAAAGGTTTTAATTGCCACAAATGGAAGAAGGCATAAGGAATTTCTTGGCATTTTAGGGTTGTGAGATTTCTTCCAGCACTATTGATGTGACAGTTTTGTCTATTCCTTTCATGTTTCTTAGCTCGCCGGTGATGAACTTGTTTAGTGCAGCAACTGACTTGAATCGTGCTCTTATTATTAGGTCGAGTTCGCCGGTGACAATTGCAACAGTGAAAAAGGAATGCAAGCAAGAACTTAAACTGCTTGAAAGAAAACTAAAAGTTCCAAAAACCCCTTTCAAGAGAATTTCCCACTCTGAAGCACTATTGCTGGCTGAAGAAAGCGGGACAAAAAACGATGCCTTAAAGGAATTAGACTGGAATGCTGAAAAATTTTTATCCGAAAAACTAGGCGGTTTTTTCTGGATTTACGATTTTCCACCAAAATCACGGGGCTTTTATGACCGCAAAAGCGAAAACGGCCTTTTAGTGGACTTTGATTTGATTTATCCAGAAGGCTTTGGAGAATCAATTTCTGGCAGTGAAAGAGAGTTCATTCCAGAAAAAGTCAAGGCAAGAATGATTGAAACAAACCTCAACCCAGAACACTTTAACTGGTATTTTGAAATGCTTGAAGCCGGAGTGCCGCCTTCAGCAGGATTTGGAATGGGCATTGAAAGATTCATAAGATTCCTTTGCGGGCTTGACTATGTATGGCAAGCGGCTTCCTTTCCAAAAGTGCCAGGCATTCACTCCCCATGAATGTTAAAAGGGTTTCTGTTGAATATTCAATAAAAGTGGTTAGCATGGATTTAATGAAAATAGAAAAAGCCTTCTCCCAGAAAAAAGGGTCGTTTTTCACTCGGGGCTGGATAAAGAGAAAGCGAGAGCTAAAGGGAAAAATGTTCTTTTTGTTGAGAGATGAAACAGGAGAACTGCAATGCGTTGCAGACTTGGAAAAGCTGGACAAAAAAACCAAAGAAGACTGCTTGAAAGCCACAATTGAATCCAGTGTTTATTTCAAAGGAGAACTGCACGCAGATGAAAGAGCGCCCAGTGGAGTCGAATTAAAGGTTTCTTTTATTGAAATTGTCGGTCTTGCAGAAGAATTTCCAATCCAAAAAGACTTTTCCACAGAGTATTTGCTTGACGTAAGGCACTTATGGGTTCGCAGTTCCAAAATGCGCGATGCCTTCAAGGTTCGTGCAACAGTCTTCGAGGCATTCCGCGAGTTCATGAAACTGCAAGACTGCATTGAAGTGCAAGGCCCAATGTTTGTCGGCGGCATGGTGGAGGGAGCAATGACCCTCTTTAAAGTGCCATACTTTGACAAAACAGTTTTTCTAACCCAAAGCTCGCAGTTTTATTTAGAGGTATTAATGTACTCTCTTGGAAACGTTTACACGATTGCCCCCTCTTTTAGGGCTGAAAAAAGCAAGACTACAAGGCATTTAACCGAATTTTGGCATGCGGAAGTGGAACTGCCATGGGTTGGCTTGAAGGAAATCATTGACTTTGAAGAAGCAATGATAAAGCACATAGCGCAAGCAGTAGTGAATAAAAGAGAAAAAGAACTCAAAGCCTTGGGCAGAAACCCTGAAGAGCTTGCCCCAACAATAGAAAAAAAATTCCAGAGAATGCGCTATGATGAAGTTCTTGAAATAGCCAAAAAGAAATTTCCCCACTTAAAATCAGGAGCGGACTTTGGAGAAAAAGAAGAAAGAGAAATCACAAGAAAAATGGACACTCCCTTGATTGTAACACATTATCCTGCCTCTCTCAAGCCATTTTACCACCGCCCAGACCCTGAAAACCCAAATTATGTTCTATGCAATGACGTGCTTGCCCCAGAAGGCTATGGCGAAATAATAGGCTCAGGAGAGCGCACCTGGAAACTGGAAGAGATAACCAGCCGGATGGAAGAGCAAGGCCTAGACCAAAAACCTTACCAGTGGTACATTGATTTGAGAAGATATGGCAGCGTACCTCACGCTGGATTTGGTTTGGGCTTGGATAGGTTGACTTCCTGGCTTGCCAAAACAGGACACATAAGAGACGTAATCCCGTTCCCGAGAACAATGAACAGATACTATCCTTAATACTAAAATATTTTAATTTTTTTCCGGCAATCTTTTGTGAATGCAGAATTTCGGCTTTTCAAAAAAAGAACTTTTTGTCCTAAAACAGCTTGGCACTCCTGGAAAAATACAGTCCTTTTTGGACAACAAAATCGCTTACAATCTTGAAAAAAATGGAGAAACCTATTATTCGCCAAAACTGGTTTTGCAGCACAAAAAAGCCCACTGTTTTGAGGGAGCGCTTTTTGCAGCTGCAGCGCTCCGCCTTCAAGGCTTTCCGCCACTGGTTGTGGATTTGCGCGCAATAAGGGATGACGACCATGTTCTTGCAGTCTTCAGAACAAACGGCAAATGGGGTGCAATAGGCCAGTCCAAGTTTTCTGGGTTGAAGTTCAGGGAACCGGTTTATGCTTCAATTCGCGAGCTAGTGATGTCTTATTTCGAGCAATACTTTAATTATTCTTGCGAGAAAACCTTGAGGGAGTTCTCCATGCCAATAAACCTGTCACGTTTTGACAAAAAAAACTGGATGGTTTCAGGAGACTCTTTGGAGTATATTGCAGAATTCATTGACAAAGTAAAGCACAAACAAATAATCCTGCCGCCAAAAATGTGCAAGGTTAGCCCTTACCGTTTAAAAACAGAGCTCATAGTAAAAAAAGGCTGAGCGGAGCGCGGATTCGATTTTTGTATTATTCTGCCACTGTACCAGAAGCCCTTTATAAAGCAAAATAGCAGTTATTATTGAGGACTAATCTTTCTTTTTGGTGCAATGGTTTTGTTTCACCTCTTGCACCCTCTTTTTTATTTTAGTTTTTTGCAATATTTGCAGCAATTTTGACGGTTTTTTATTTTTTTCCCATTTCAATGGTTATGTTGTATTTTTAATTTTTTGGAGGGGTTCCAGTGAAAAAGTATTTGGCTTTGGTTTTGGTTTTAATGCTGTTTTTCAATTTCAGTTTTGTTTTCGCTGAAGGTCAGCCTTGGGATTTTTTAAGGCCTTTGAACAGCCTTGCAGAATCATTGAATTTTTTTACAACCTGGATTGTTTTTGTTCTTGCAACAATTTTAATGTTTTTGTCTGTGATGGCTTGGACTAGGAAAAAAGAGAAAAGATTTTTTTTTGTCGCGCTTGCATTTGTTTTCTTTTTCTTGAAATGGCTTTTGGCTGTGATTGACCTTTACTTTAGTCCTGGCAGGTTTTTCAGCTGGGCTGGCGGCACAGTTGTGGAATTATTGATATTTGTCTGCCTTTTTTTAGCGTTGTTCAAGAGGTAAAACAATGATTGACAGGGATCGGGCTTTAGAGCTTCCGACACGGAAAAGGCTTTACGATGAAATACAAAGCTCGCCTGGAATCCATTTCCGCGAATTGAAGAGACGGACTGGGCTTGCAATAGGGGAACTCCAATATCACTTGGATGTATTGGATAAAGTGCACTTGATAAGATTGCAGAAAAGAGGCAAATTCATTCGCTATTTTCCACTCGTTGGAGAGCACACTGAAAGTGAAAAGCTTACGCTTGGGCTTTTGCGCGAGGAAAGCGTTAGGAAAATAGTGCTTCTCTTGATTGAAAAAAAGCGTGCCACAAACAGGCAGCTTTCCTCTTTTTTGGGGCTGGCGCCCAGCACAGTTTCTTTTCACATGCAAAAGCTTTTGAAGAGCGGTTTAGTGCAAAAAAAGCGGACTCCAAAAAAAACCTATTTTTTTCTTGTCAATCCAGAAGAAGCGAAAAGGCTGCTTATCAGGTATAAAAAGTCTTTTTTGGATGAATTGGTGGATTCTTTTGTGGAGGTCTGGCAAGAACTTTGAAACCCTATAAAGTGGCTGGTGCTTTCCTTTTTTTTGGTATTTTTTTACGGCAAGAATTTAAAATATTGAGTGCTATTCTATTGCATGCGCCTTACAAAATGGCATGCAGTGGAATTCGGGGTTTTGGCTCTTTTTGCCTTAAGCCTTTTTCTCTTGTATTGGATACTGGTTGAGGCAAACACTGGAACTAATTTTGCTGAAACTGCTTTCAAGCCTTCAACCTTAAGCGGAGCACTGCAAATTGCGCTTTCAAACCAAGGCAAAGTTGTCAAAACAAGGGATTTCAATTTTGTTGGTTTTGGCAGCATAACCTCTGCAATTGTTTTAAAAGATAAGAATTTTTCAATAAGCCAAGGACAATTCTGCCTTGCATTGGGTGAAGCTGGAAAGGACAATGGTTTGACTGGTGGTGCAGAAAATGAAAATGAGAGCTCGATATCTTATAGAGTGGTGTCCAGCGGTCCTTATTTTTTTTCAGTTTTTTGTCATTCTGCAAGCGGGTTTTTGGAAAAAGCAAGGGAATTACAGAACAACCATTTTAAGCCTTCATATTTTTCAAAATGCTCTTGCTTGAAAGAACAGGGAAAAACCTGTTGTGTCGCCATACTTGGAAAAAGCAATAGCTAGCTTGGCATTCCAAAAACCAAAAATAGTGCTGAAACTATTATTGGCTGGTGCAACAAATAAATTGCTAGCGAGTGCCTTCCAAGAAAGGAAAGAAAGCGCAAAGGTTTTGGCTCTATGCTTTTCTTGAAATTCCTTTTTCCGCTAGGATATGCTTCTTTTCCAACAAATATTCCAAAAAGCACTATGCCAAACCAAGGCAATAAGGGATAATAGTCAAGTGAATAAAAGCCTTTTGGAATAAAGCCCAGCCATAAAAGCCAAGGAAAGCCAAAATATTGTGTTTGAAGGAAAAAGCCTGCAAAAATAATGATTAAACCCAATAAAAGGTTTGCTTTTTTTAATTGCAAAAATGGAATTGAAAGAATAATGCTCAACCCAATCAAGTGCAATATGCCGAAAACAATAAAGCCATCGCGTGGATAAATCCAAGTTGCAATGGTTATCAGCAAGCCAAGGAAAAAAATTTTTGTGCCACGCAAAAGGAACCTTTCAGGGGCTGGATTTCTTGCATAACTGATTGAAAGGGAAATGCCTGCAATGGAAAGGAATATGAAGGCAATAATTGTCGGCATCGCCCACCAAAAAAAATCCGGAACTTCAAGTGTTAAAAAACCAAAATATTTGATGTCAAAAAGAATGTGAAAGACAACCATGAGTGCAACCGCAATGCCGCGCACAGCATCCAGTTCCCAAAACCTTTCTTTCATGGATTTCATGCAAAAAATGGTGGGCGTGGGCGGATTCGGACCGCCGACCGCCCGGTTATCAGCCGGGTGCTCCACCAGGCTAAGCTACACGCCCTAAACTATAATTTTTTTCTTGGAAAACAATAAAAAGCAGGGGGTTAAGAGTTCTCTTGCAAGGCTTTTTTTTACAAAAAAACCATGATTGCTTTTTTTAGTGCCTTTTCCTGTTTGCTTTCATCCTTTTTTGAAGCTTTGCAATTATGGATGCCCTTCTTTTTCTTTGTTCTGCAAGCCGGTAGTATTTGCGCCTTTCCCTGAAAAGCCTAATTCTTTCAACTGGCTTTTTCAACAAAGGGGCTTTTTTTAGTTTTTCAAAGGCTTTAATGACCTTGACTTCTTCTGCCATGGCAACAGGGTTTATTTCTGCAAATATGTCGTTTCTGTCTTTCCGGCGCTGTACTTCAGTAAAAAAGCCCATTTTTTTCATTGAGTCTATAATTCGGGGAGTCAGAAACCCAAAAGGATCTTCAAAGCGAGCAAAGCCAATCCTCTCGTTTTCAATTACAGCTCTCCCCAAGGCTCTTCTGACAAGATATGGCGCAATTCCCAAGCGCCTGTATTTTTCTGAAATGAAAATTCTGTCACAAGAAAAAACCATTTCTCCAGTGCCACCGCCCTCTTGTGGAATAATCCTGAAAGTCAAGAAACCAATTGGTTCATCAAAGCGTTTCATTGCAGGGCTTTCCCTTTTTACCGGAACTGTTGCAACAAAAACATATTCTCTTTCGTGTTCTTTATCCCCTGTCACAATTTTTTCTGCAATTTTCATTGCTTCCATTTTTTGTTTTTCTGACAGTTCGAATTTCACTCCAAGGCTTTCCTTGTAGTCTTGTACAAAGAGTGTTCTAAAATGGTTCATCCATTCCGTGTTCCTCAAATCCTTTATAATATTTGAATTCATTGAATTAACGGTTCGCCTTTGCAGTCTTGCCCTTTTTTCAGCAATTTCCTGCCTTAGCCTTTCCCTTAAGAGGTCAAGCTCGTGTTTTTTTGGTTCTGGTGGTTTTAATGGAAGCAAAGGCTGTTCTGGCAAGTCAGGGTTTCCAGGCCACATGCAAGAATTATTGTTGGAAGAAGTATAAATTCTTACGCTTTTTTTGATTTTTTGTTTTTAAAGAAAAGAAATTCAATGGCTTTAATTGGTCATGCAAAGCGTTAAATATTCAAAACAACACTATTTTATTGCGTGGTTTTATGGTTTTGAATATTCCTTTCAAAGGCAACAAAAAACTTGAAAAAATAGTTAAAAGAGTTAATTCCAGTCCTGAACTGCAACAATACTGGGATTGCTCTAATGTTGTTGCTGTGAACAGGCTCAAGTTCAATGATCACGGCAGAGTGCATGTTGCCATTGTTTCAAACATTGCTTTAAGGCTTTTGAGAATGCTCATTGAAGACGGCAGAATTCCGGCAATAGTTAAGGATTTCAACTTGAAAAACGAGGATGCTGAGGTTGTGGTTGTTCTGGCAGCCCTATTGCACGATGTTGGTCACAGCATTCACAGAGAAAAACATTACGAGTTTTCACTGCCAATAGCTGACAGGCTATTGGATGGACTGCTGAAAGGCATTTATAGCCAAAAAGAATTAGTTATAATGAAAAGCGAGGTATTGCATGCAATAATTTGCCACCACAAAGAATTCTACCCCTTCACACTGGAAGCCGGCTGTGTCAGAATCGCAGACTCTTTGGATGCAAAAGAAGGCCGGGCAAGAGTTCCCTTTGATGCTGGAAGGATTTCAATCCATTCAGTCAGCGCTCTAGCGATAAAAGATGTAAGAATTGAAAAAGGCAAGCAAAGGCCAATCCACATTGAAATAGAAATGGGCAATTCGGCAGGAATATTCCAAATAGAACAACTAATGAAGGAAAAAATCCAACATTCTGGTTTGGAAGAACTGATTGAGGTAACAGCGCACATTAAAGGAGAAGAGGAAAAAATTATAAATGAGTTCAGGTTGTGATTTTTCAAGGTGGAAAAATGTCTTTCAAGCAAAGGCGAGCCCCCCAAGCTAAAAGGAATTTCAGGATTTCAAATTTGAGTCGCTTTTTCAAGCGTTTCAGGAAACCTCCAAAGGTTGAAGTAAAAAAGGCTGTTTTTCCCACAAAAAAGTGGCCGGAGGCTGAAAGGTATCGCTATAGGGCTTGCTGGGATGTTCTCACGGAACACTTAAGGGGTCAGCTTTCAGAAGAGCGAAAGCGGAATTTGCTTTTGTTGGGAATTAAAGAGTATGCTGGAACGGCAAAGGACACGCTTTCAAGAAAAGAACTGGAAAGCCTTTTATTAGAACTGGCAAAACAAGAAGGGCTTTCTCTTAAAACAGTTGAGTTTCTTCTTGACCACTATCCTTAAGCGGAAATAGTGGTGCCGGTTTTTCCTTTTATTGCTTTCAATAACTTGTCTATTGAAGTGATAATTACTTTTTCTCCACCGCGTTCTATGAATTGTATTGCTGCTTGAATTTTTGGACCCATTGAGCCTTCAGGGAATTGCCCTTGTGAAAGATAAAGCTTGGCTTCCCCTACAGTCAATTTGTCCAGTTCTTTTTGGTTTGGCTTGTTGTAGTTCAAGAAAACCTTTTCAACTCCAGTCAAAATAATCATTTCTTTAGCGCCAATTTTTTCTGCTAAAACCGCAGTGGCAAGGTCTTTGTCTACAACGCCATCAATGCCTTCATAGTTGCCGTTTTCGTCAATGTATACTGGCATTCCCCCGCCACCAGCAGCAATCACGATTACATCGTTTTCAATAAGTTTTTTTATTGCCTCTTTCTCCACGACATCTAAGGGAATGGGGCTTGGCACCACCCTCCTATAACCTCTTCCAGAATCCTCTATGATGGTGATTTTTCTTTCCCTGAGCCTTTCAATTTCTTCTCTGGAATAAAATGGCCCGATTGGTTTTGTTGGATTTTTTATTTGGGGATCGTTTTTGTCCACAATTACTTGGGTGATGACTGTTACAACTTCTCTTTTAATACCGGCAGCGCGAAGCTTGTTTTGCAGTGTTTGCTGTATCATGTAACCTATTTCGCCTTGAGATTCTGCCACTGCAACCCCCAACGGAACTTCATAGGCTTTTCCGATTGCTGCTTCAGTGCGAATGACAATGTTGCCAACCTGCGGGCCATTGCCGTGGGTTAAAACTATTTTATGCCCTTGCCTTACGAGTTCAACAACACCGGTTAGGGCTTCACGGGTGTTCGCAAACTGCTCGTAAACAGTTCCTTTTTGGCCGTTTTTTATCAGCGCATTGCCGCCCAATGCAATTACTAAAACTTCTTTTTTCACTTTTAATTTTTGAATGGAAAATTTTTTAACGGAAACAGGCGGAATTTCAGTGCTTTCTATGCCTTTGCCTTTTCGGGATTTTGGAGGATTTGACTTTGCTCCACTGGGGCTCAAATATTGTCTTCGGGTTGAAATCTTTAATTCTGCCAATGCCATAGAAATAGATTCTTGCCAGTTTTTGTCTTAATGGAAGCCCCCTTAGTTTTTTTGCTTTTGTCCAAATGCTTTCGCCTTGCGGGAGAAGCCCCATTTGAACCAATTGCTTTAATCCAAGGCGGTATCTCCGCTCTTGGCGCATTATGTCCCTGACTGTTTCAGGTGGCTTAAAAAATGCTTTTGCGCTTTTTTCTTTTGCAAACCTTGCATCTGGAACCAATAGTCTCAAGTAAAGGTCTTCAGTCAAGAGGTTTTCTGGCATTTTTATGCCTAGCGCTGTTTTTCTCTTGATACCATAAATGCATCCTGCAAGGTTTGTTGCTCTTTCAGCGCTTTCCCTTAAAGCAATGTTTCTTTCTCTAACTTGCGGATTTTTTGACGCGCTTACATTGATTGGCACAGCCATGCCTCCGACAAGTTCAAGTTCCCTGTTTTGCTTGAACCTAGTCCAGATTTTTTCAAGCGCTCGCCTGTGCAAAACAACATCTGCGTCTGTGAAAAGCAAAATTTCTGCGTTAGGATTTGATTCTCTTACAATAATGTTCCATGCTGCTGCCTTGCTTTTCTTCGGGGTTTCTATCACTTTTATTTCAGGGTTTTTCCTTTGCATTTCCCTTGCTATTTCAGCTGTCCGGTCAGTGCAACCGTTAGCCAAAACAATTATTTCCCTGCGCTCTGGCGGCATAGCCTTCCAAAGGGTTTGCTTTGTTATCCAATATAGAGAGCGTTGAATGGATTCCTCTTCGTTATAAGCCGGCACGCCAATTGAGAGAAACACTGGAAGCTCAAACATCAAATTAGTATTGTTTTTAGAATATTAATTGTTTTCTATTGCGGTTTTGGATGGCAAGCCAGAACTGCAAGCTCAAAAATAGGTTTTTTTGCATGCAATAAGCGCTTTTTTGCCTAAAAACAATGTTTTAGCCGTTGCCTTTTCACTTGTGGATAAAGCATCTCTTTCCGTCTCTTGTAACAATTGCAATTTTTCCAGTTAAAATTCCATACCCGATTGCATCATTGATATCCGTCATTGAAATGCTTTTAGCCAGTCCTGGATGTCTTTCTTGTATTCGCTCTAAAAGCCATTCGCGCGTTGAAGCACCCGCGCTCTCTTTTAATTCTCTTAACACTATTTCTGTTGCTTTGGGTGGCTTTAAAGGAATGGCTTTTACTGTCACTGGTTTTTGTTCTTGGATTTGTTTTTTTTCTTTAAAACCACGCTTTGCTTTTGGCTTTTCTGGCGGGTGTTCCCTTAATTCTTGCAATCTTTTAATGCCGGCTTCTGTGAGTGTATATACCTGTTTTTTTCCAAAAGCGGTTTTTTCGACAAAACCGTTCTCTAAAAGCAGGTTTAGGCTTTCTTTTACAAGCAAATTGCTTCCTATTCCGTCAGCACTCCCGTAGACTCTGCCGGTTTCACGGTCAACGTATTTCCTGGAAAGCGCGTTAGCGTGCTGTGGTCCCTTAAATCCAATCCTTAAAATTATTTGATCTGCAGCCCAACCAACAAGAGCACGGTTTTGAATAAATCTTACTGGCTTGTAAGGCTCTTTTGGGGCTTTCCCCTTAGGACAATACAATATTTTTTTTCCAGCCCTATAACTTTCAATTTTCCCTTCAGCCACCAGTTCTCGCAAAAGCGGCAACAAAAGGTTTTTTGAGGCAATGCGTTCAGGCGAGCTTGCATGCGGCCATGCTCCTTTTGTGTACAAAAAATCTGAAATGCTGGCAGTGCCTTTTTCTAGAATTCTTTCATACATTTTTTGTTTTGCCTGTTCTCGCCATTTCTTCAAAAGTTCTGGTTTTCTTGTGCTAAAAGAAATTGTTTTTTGGCTTTTTGCCATTGCGCTTTCTTTTTTTCTGCAAGGCTTTCTCTTTATTGACGGCATGTAGAAAACATACTTCCAATTTTTTTTTAACAATATGCAGCCACTTTTACTATTAAAACCTCTGGGTTTTTTTCCAATTAAGCCTTATATGCGAGTCATGCCACTTAACCTCTTTTGGCTTTCACAAAACACTTTTAAAAACCTGCCACAACAATTATTGCCATAAAGCCCTGTGGTGTAGAGGCCAAGCATGGTGGGCTTTGGACCCACAGACGGGAGTTCGAATCTCTCCAGGGCTATTTGTTTTAGCTTAGTGAAGAATTTTTCTTGATTTTTTTATTTCTTTTTCTTTTGTGGAATCAAAACCTATTTAAACCTGCAAGGTTTATTTATTTCAGAACCGGTTTTTTTTGTCCGGCTTTGGTTGGATTTAAATGACTGAAAGGCTGTCTAGTGGTGATTCTGAAGGTTCTGCAAGTGATTTAATGGAAAGTGTTTCCAAAATTAAGAGAGAGCTTGAGGATGCAAAGGATTCTCTTGATGGCGATTTTTCTGTCAAAAAAGACAGTTTTTTGCAGGAAAGGAGAGAACTTAAGGGGTTTTCTAGTGCAACTGGCAATCCTCAAGGAAATTATGGGGAGAACAGGTTTTTGGAACAAACTGGCAAAAGCCCAGTTTTTTCTGGAAAAAAGCCAATATTGAACACTGTTCTTTCAGTTGAAAGTATTGTGAAAAGGTTTGGCAAGCGGACTGTTTTGAATAATGTGAGTTTTTCTTTCACAGAGGGCACTATTTTGGGTCTTTTGGGGCCAAATGGTTCAGGGAAGAGCACGCTGATAAAGATACTTTCTGGTTTCTTGCATGCAGACAGCGGTTCTTTTTCTTTTAAGGGTGAGACTGTTGGGAGAAGCACTGCTTCTCTTAAGCGCCATCTGGGGGTTGTGCCGCAAGAGGAAATGTTTTACAGAAAGTTTTCTGTGGAGGAAAACATTGCCTTTTTTGGCATGCTTTACGGTTTGAGTGGCAAACGGCTTGAGGAAAGAAAGAGATTTCTTTTGGAATGGCTTGGTTTGAAGGATTTCATGAAGCAAAAAGCCGAAAACTTGAGTGGTGGCTACAGGCGCTTGCTTAACATAGCGTGTTCTATTGTACACGATCCAGAACTGGTTTTTTTGGATGAGCCAACAGTTGGATTGGACCCAAAATTTAGAAAACTTCTCTGGGTGAGGATTTCTGAAATGAGGGATGCCGGCAAGTCGGTTTTAATAACAACTCATTACATGGATGAAGCATCACGGCTTTGCGATGAAATAGTTTTGCTTTTTTCTGGAAAGGTTTTAGTCAAAGGCAAGCCACAGCAGCTGGTTAGAGAATATGGCGGCAACACGGCAATAATGCTTTCCCTTGAAAGCGAGCCTTCAGAGTCCACTATTGAAAAAATAAAGGCTCTTGTGCCAGGCGCTGTTGTAAGGCAAAAGGGAAACGAATTGTTTATTTCTGTTTTTGGCGAGGGCTCTATTGAAAGTGCTTACAAGATTGACAAAATGCTTAAGGTTTCTGGAGAAAGGGTTGTTTCCTTTGTTTTGGGGGAACCAACTCTTGAGGATGTTTTTTTCAACATTGTTGGGAAAGCGGAGGGCTTAAAGAATGCTGAGGATTTTTAGGATTGCCTGGAAAGAGGTAAAGCTTGTCAAAACCCAAAGCTCTTCCATAGCACTTACTGTAATATATCCCTTGCTTGTGGTTCTTGTTGTTGCAGCTGCTTTCAGTGGAAAGGATTTTTTTGCCAGCTATTTTGGAGAATCAGGCGTGGAAAAACCCGATGTTGCAGTATATGTTCCCCAAGATTCAGCCAATTTTGACTTTTCCGATTTCCTCAAACGCATAAGCGATTTCAACAACATAAGCATTAGAAGGGTTAAAACCCCGGAACTGGCAAAAGAGGCTGTTAGATCAAGAATTGCCAGGATAGGCTTTGCAGTAGGCAATCCAAGTGCAAGGAATGAGCCAGTGGATGTCAACCTTTTCATAGACAATTCCTCTTTGTTTGGTTCAAAGTCTATTGCAAGCCAAGTGTTTATGGGGCTTGAAAATGTCCGTTACAAAAAATCACAGGAAATTATAAGCGCCATTTGGAGTGACCTGGAATGGATAAAATCAAAATTAAACGAGCAACAAAAAAGCGTGGACGTATTCCTTGAATCCATAAAAGAAGACAAGGAAAGAATGCAGACAATGCGAGCCAAAATAAATTCCATACAGCTTGCTCCCTTGTTTGAGAAAGTCAGCCAGTTTGAAGCCGATTATGTTGAACTCAAAGCAGACTTGAACGCTACAAAGGGCGATTTAGAGGCATCAAAATCAGACCTTTTGGTTTTCTCTGCAAAAATGGAAGCTGCAAAAAACAGGCTTATACAGTATAAGGCGGAATTAGGGCAACTCAAGCTGGAAGTGGCAAATGCCAGAAGCCTTGCAGTCGGAGAACTCGCATTAAGGCTTGAAAAAATAGAAAAAGATCTTGACAAAAAAATAGAGGAAATAGACTTGACTATTGTTGAGATTGATTCTGCTCTTAAGAAAACCGTTGAAATAAATGCAAGAATTGAAAAGGCAAGCATTGCACTTGCCTCTGCAGGAACCAAAATTGATTCTTCCAAGGCAACTGTTGAGGGTTTCAACAAACTGCTTGGAGAGCTTCAAGGCCTTGTAGAGGAAACAAACGGTTTGATGCAGCAAGGACTGGATTCTCAGGACAAAATAGAGGCAGACTTAAAGAGAACAAAAGAGCTTTTTTCTTCGCTTTCTGGAACTCTTGCAGAATTCCAAAAATACGATCCTGGTTTTCTGATTGCTCCATTGAGGGTTAAAGAATTCTATCTTTACCCTTCAGAAAATCTTTCAGTTATAACCCCAGTGTGCCTTGCCTTGGTTCTCTTGTTGACTGTTGTCCTTCTCTCTGGAACCTCTGTTTTAAGGGAGAGAGAGTATGGTGTTGCTTTCAGGGCAATGCTTTCCACTACTCCTAAAACAGTGTGGCTTTTGGGCAAAATACTCGGCCAAACATTTTTTGCTTTTTTTGAGGCAGCCATAATCCTTTTCCTGTTCTTTTTTGTCTTCCAAGTTAGAATGGCTGGCTCGCCTTTGGATCTAATATTAGCGCTTTCCCTTGTTTCATTTTGTTTTGCTTCCATGGGCGTATTTCTTGCGAATTTTGCAAGAACAGAATCAACCCTTATCCTTAGCTCGCTTGTTGTAATGATTCCAATGCTTTTCTTGAGCGGTGTTGTTTTTCCAGTGGAATTCATGCCGGTTTTGCTTGGACAGTTTGCAGAATTCCTGCCTTTGACTATTGCAATTAATTTGTTTTCTGGCGTAATCTTGAAGGGAACACAGTTTTCTGCAAATTTTGCTGAAGCAATAGTGCTTTTCCTGTTTTCTGTTGCACTATTGGTTTTTTGCATTTTAAGGAAGGAAGCATGATTGTTTTGCTTTACTTGCATGCGCCGTCAATGCAAGCATTGAAACCGTTTTCCTTGCAATCCACTTTTTTTTCAAGGCAATAACCGTTTTGGCAAAATGTTTCAAAAAGATAGCCGCTTACACAGCTGTCGCTGACTGGCCAAAACGAGTCTTTGCAGGTTCCTTTTATGGAAATCGAGGCTGAACCCATTCCAGAATCGCTGTCAGTGCAGTCTGGCGTGCTTTCTTTATAGCATGCTCCGTTCTTGCAACCTTCATAGCCTGCTTGAATGCAGTTGATTGTTTTCACTGAGCAAGAGTTTAAAGAGCAGAATGCTTCACTTAATTCTGTGTTGTTCTTGCAAGAGTCTTCCAAATAGGTTCCCCCGATTGTTATGCAACCACCTTGGATTTCTTCCTCTGGCTTTGAAAGGCCAGCATCGTTTTCATAACAGTTTTTTGGGTTTGGCGGGGCATTGTAGCCCAAAACAATCAAGTCTGTGGCTTTTTGATTGTTGGCTTTGCTTTTTTCCACTATTTTTCCTTGTGGGTCTATTAATAAACTAACCCTGAAAATGCCTGGCGTTTTTATTGTGCCTATTTGAGAGTTTTTGCCTATAACATATTGGAATATTTCAGTGCGATGCAATGGTTCAATATTCAGGACTGGAACTTGAAGGGTTGTGGTTTGCTCGCCGACTTGAAGCCTTAGTTCAATGAAGTCCTTGCTTTGAAAGGTTGTCTTGCCAGAATTCATTATAGAATAGTTTATTGCGAAAGGCTGGTCTGGCGCGATTTCTTTTGGGGTTAAGGTTAAATCTGAGATTTCGAGGTCTGGGAATTTTGAATCAATGCTGTTTTGAGTGATTATTATTTCCTTTTCCAGCTTGTTGTTTGCTGGATTGGCATCAAAAATAATTGGTTCTGGGAATAGTTCTAGGGATGCAATGTATTTTCCTGGTTCAGTGAACTTGCAGGGAACCCTTGCGCTTGCCAAAGAGTTGCCGTCAACTCTTACTTCTGAAGCTAGTGAAACTTCAGTGTTTTTGTCAAAGGCTATCTTGAACAATGCTTTTATTTTTTCTTTTGGGGCTTTTTCTCCTGAAAAGCCAACTTCTGCGGAAATGTCAAAATAGCATGGGATTGAAAAGCCAATGCTGAACTCTTTGACTGAAATGCTTTTAATGAAAACATCACTTGGCTTTGGGCCTTGGTTTTGGTTTATGCAGAGAGTGTCCTTTATTGCCAGTCTTTCAAGGCACCATGTTTCTTCTGGATTCATGGCTTCAAAAAGCGATAGGTCTTTTTGTGAGACTTGAAGGTCTCCGTCAAGGTCTGCTTTTGAGCTAAAGCCAGCATCATTGCAGTCTGTGCCAAGCCTGGATTTTATGAGTGAGGCTAAATCCTTGCAGGGCTTTGAAAGTTCCTTTGAAACATTTGAATCGCTTGCTTTTATTTTTTCACTGCCAAGCACAATTGCACAGCAGGGTTTGCTTGTGCAATTGCATTTTTCAAGTTTGTTTGCATCAAAAGCTGAATCTGATTGTGCTAGTGAAATCATTTCTTTTTTTAGTGAATTCATGTCTTCCATGCATAGCGCGCTAAACTTTATTTCCTCTGTTTTTTTTGATAATGATTCTAGAGTGTATTCGATTGACAGTCTTAAGATTTGCTGATTTGAAAGTGCGCCTGGGCTATAGCAAAGGCTTGATAGTTCTATGTTGGCAAGCGAGGCTGTTTCTTTTAGGGAAATTTTTTCTCCGGGTTCCAATTGTAGTGCGGGAATTTCTTGGACAGAGCCTTTTTGTTCTATTGCACTTGCAATAATTTTTGAAAGCTGTTTGGCTTTTCCAGTGGTTTCAAAAAGGCAGTCTGGCTGGCAGTTTTGGCTGTTCTCGCCTTTTTCGCATATTCCATTGCCGCAAAGCGGTTGGTTTTTAGTGCATCCTGCCAGGAAAAGCAAGCATATGGTGATAAACAGGGCAAAAAAGGCATAATTTCGCATGTTTAAAAGTAGGTTTTTCCATTATTTATTTTTATCGCAAAAATGGAAAATGAAAAATAAAAAAAGGAAAAGGAATTTTATTTCCTTTTCACGAGGGGCAGTCCTGTCTGCTTGTTTTCGACAACATACATGTCTGCAGGCTTGTCTATTGCGTTCATTGGGTCTTTTGAGAAGAAGAAAAGCTTGCCTTTTTTGTGAAGGTAATATGTCACTCCTTTTTTGTTAGTGTAGGCGAATCCGCTGGCTTTTTTTTCTGGAAGCTTTTCAAGGGCTTCTGAGTCTATTGAGGCTTTTAGTTTTTCTATGTCTTTCATGAGGTTTTCTGCATCTTTTGAGACAGTTTCCTGCTTGATTATTGTTTCTTTTACAGGTGTTGCTGGAACCTGTGGAGTTGTTCCTGCTGCCTCAAGCCTTCCCAAAACATACTGGTAGGCGTTGATTATTTCGCTTAATGTGAGAGATTTTTTGAAACCTGTTCTTGCAACTTCTTGGAAATAAAGGCTTGTGAGCCTTATTGCGATGTCTTCGTTTCCCATTTCGTTCCCCCCAGAAACCTTTTTTCCGGCAACCGTGATTTTTGAAATAGTGCTTGCAGTGCCGGTTTTGGCGATTCCGCTTTTCAAAGAGTCTATTACTTCGTTGAGCCTTGCGGATTCTTTTGCCATGTAGTCGCCTTGATCGTTTACTTTGCGCTTTAATTGTTCAAAGTCTTTCAATTGCATTGTTTTTACTATGTTGAGGTCGTCAACAGCGTTTTTGAGCTTGTTTTCAATTTTAATCAGGCGCCTTCTGTTGGAGCGCTCCTGTTTTCTGGCTTTTTCGGCTTCAATTTCAAGCGCTTTTATTTTTTTGGAATTTTTTGGAGTGTCCTTTGCTTTTTTTGCTATTTCTTTTATTTCTTTTTCAAATTTTTTGTTTAGCTCGTAAGCCCTTTTTCTGTTGTTTTGTATTTTTGTGTTTATTTCTTCCAGTAATCCCTTCGCTTTTTTGGGCTTTTTTGAAACATTCTTTTTTTCAGCCATAAAAACCCCCCTTGATAATATATATAGCAAACCCAGAGTTTAAAAAGTTAACTTTTTAGAATGAACAAGGTATTTTTGTTTTTTTTGCTGTTTTTTCTTCGCTTTTTCATAGGCTTTTTTATTCCTTTTCCACTTTCAATGGTTTCTTCAGGGGGCATTGGTTGGACTCAGCAATTGTTATTGGTTCTGGCGCAAGAGAGCATGCAATTGCGTGGGCGCTCGCCAAAAGCAATTCCTTGAATAAAGTTTATTGCACTCAAGGCAATGCCGGAACTGCTTCAGACAAAAAACTGGAAAACATTTCATTCAAGGATTTCAGGCAAACAATGGAGTTCATAAAAAAAAACAAAACCCGCCTTGTAGTGATAGGCCCTGAAAAGCCACTTTCTGAAGGAATTGCAGACCTTTTCAGAGCCAAAGGAATAAAGGCATTCGGTTTCGGAAAAAGACAGGCAATGCTTGAATCAAGCAAGTCCTTTGCAAGAAGTTTTTGCAAAAAATACAATGTTCAAAGCCCCAATTTTTGGGAGTTTTCCGATACAAGCGATGCAATATCCTTTTTTGAAAAAAACAAAGGAAAGTTTTTTGTTAAAGCTGATGAATTGTGCGCTGGCAAGGGCGCAATTCCTGCAAAAAACCGAAAGGAAGGCATTAATGCAGTAAAACAACTCCTTGTGGAAAAAAAGTGCGGCATTGGAAAAAAAATAATAGTGGAGGAATGGATTGAAGGCAGCGAACTAACAATAATGGCTTTCACTGACGGAAAAACCTTTTCCTTAATGCCTGCAAGCAAAGACCACAAGCGATTGCTTGATGGAAACAAAGGCCCAAACACCGGGGGAATGGGAGCATTCGCCCCAGCACCACTTTTCAGCAATTCAGTGAAAAAAAAATTCAGGAAAAAAATTTTGGAACCCACACTAAAAGGCCTTGAAATTGAAAAAATGCACGATCCGGGAATTCTCTATTTTGGCTTGATAGTGGACAAAAAAAACAATCCCTTTCTTTTGGAATTCAATGTGCGATTCGGTGACCCTGAAACCCAGCCAGTTCTAATGCTTTTGGAAAGCGATTTGCTTGAAATACTGGAAGCGTGTTGTGATGGCTGCCTTGACAGGATTGCCAAAAAAATAAAATGGAAACAAGGCAGTGCTATTGCTGTAACTCTGGCTGCACAAGGCTATCCTGAAAAAACCTGCACTGAAAAGAGAGAAATAAAAGGCATTTCTGAAGCTGAAAAAATTGATGGAGTGAAGGTTTTCCATGCCGGAACCGCTCTTGAGGGTAACAAGATTGTCACAGCAGGCGGAAGAATCCTTTCAGTTACCTCCTTTGGAAAATCGCTTGAAGAGGCAAGAAAAAAAGCATACTCTGCTGTCAAAAAAATCAGTTTCAAGGGAATGCAGTTCAGAAAAGACATAGGAAGGGCGTTTTAATGGGCTGCGGTGTTATGGGAATTGTCCCAGAAAAAGGGCAACCAGTATTGCTTGACAAAATCCTTGCCCTTTTGGACAACATGAAAAACCGCGGTGATGACGGAACAGGCATTTTGTTCTTGAAAGGAAACCAGAAAAGGGTTGAAAAATGGGCTGGCAACGCCCAAGACATTCCACAGCACACTTTTGACAACCTCATGAACGATTCAATTGCAAGAGAGCCTGAACTTGTATTAGGTCATACAAGGTATGCAACAAAGGGAAAAATAGTGCTTGAAAACAAC
>JAVYME010000013.1:0-27573 GCA_038736825.1 Candidatus Iainarchaeum sp. | reverse complement strand
GTTGCCTGCAATTCGTAATAAGGGACTGGCTTGAATGCAAGGATTTCCTTTTCACGGTCAACTATTAGGGCAAGGGTTGGGCTTTGAACTCTTCCAGCTGAAAGGAATTCGCTTCCAAGGCGTCCTGAAACAAGGGAAAGGAATCTTGTGAGGACTGCCCCCCAGACAAGGTCTATTTCGCGCCTTGCATCCGCTGAATCAGCGAGATTGTAGTCAAGCTCGCCAAGAGATGAAAAAGCGCTTTTTATTTCTTCAGCTGTTATTGCAGAAAAATTCGCTCTTTTGACGGTTATGTTCTTGTTGGATTCTTGAAGGCATTGCAGTGCTTCAAGGGCAATGCTTTCCCCTTCCCTGTCAGAGTCAGTGGCAAAAATAACTCTCTCAAATTCAGGAGCGCGTGATTTCAGCAAGGCAATTATGCCCTTTTCTTTTTCAGAATAAATAACTTCAGCGTTTGCAAGCCTTGCAAGGTCTGTTCCAAGCCAGGGAGCAAAATGCTTTGGAAAATCAACATCCTTTATGTGGCCCTTGAGTGGAAACACAAAGGCTTTTTCCCCATCTCTTTCAAAAGAATAAAAAATCGCGCCATGCTCGTGCTCTTCTGCAACCTTTCCGCCAGCCAACAGTTCAGCAATTCTTTTTCCAGCAATTGGTTTTTCTGCAACAATTAGTTCCATAAAAAACCCGACCAGAAAACCATCTAAGAGAAACCTTTACAAGAAAAAGAATAAAAACAAGCACGCAAGAAACCCATATTGAACTTTGTTCAAAAAAAAAGATAAAAGAATTCAAAATGTCGACAGGAATTGCAAAAAATAAAAGCAAAAGTTTAAAGGCGTTTTTGCAATACTGTGCTTGGAAGCGAATTTGAGGACTTGACTTTTTCCAATACCACCATGCTTTTCATGTCTAGAACGCCGTCAATTGAAGCCAGCCTGTCCAAGAATTCTTTAGTGGAAGGGGAATCTGGAAGAACTGCCTTTAGCAAGAGATTGTATTCGCCCATTACTTGGTAAACCTCGTTAACGTGCTCAAGCGATTCCAGTTTTTTCATTACGTCCTTGTGCTTTGAAAGGTCTGTCCGGATTTGCAGAAAAACGGGTTTTTCAAATCCTATAACGCTTAGGTCAAGATTGGCTGAAATGGAAGAGATTATGCCTTTGCGCTTTAATGCGTCAACCCTTTTCTTTATTGCCACATCCGTCAAATCGGTTTCATCAGCTATCGCCCTATAGGAAGTTCGGCCGTCTTCAATAAGCCTTTTGAGAATCTGGTAGTCGATTTTGTCAATAGAAGAAATCATTCAAAGCCCCCAAAAACAAACCCATTAACAATACTAAATAATAATAAATAAAAAGTTTGCTTTTTGAAAATTTGGTTTTAAAATCATTGGTTTAACTAAAAGGCTTTTTTGAAAAAACTGCAAAAAAAGTTTAGCGCTTTTTCCTGAAAGCCTTGCTGTGAGCCATTTCACTCATTTTAACCAAATCAAATTTCATCATATAAATATAGGTTTTTAGCACTTCAAGGAATGGCACTACGAAAACCAAAAAAATTATTATTGAAACAAACCTGCCTGGCAAAAGCCAAATAGCCAAAAAATCAAGCGCATACTCTAACAATATAACCGCTGTTGTGAGAACAATGCCAAGGCAAACCACTGTAAGGAAAGAGCGAGGGTTTTTTGCAATGAATAAAGCGCTCTCTTTGAATGCATCAGTTGTGCTTACCTCATCAACCACTATTGCTTGAGGAACAAAAAGGGCAAAAAGGGAAAACACAAGCAAGATTATTGAAACTAAAAGCACGGTAAAAGCAGGGCCAATGAAAATTGAAACCAGTAATCCAAAAACAAAAAAAGCCAAAAGGTAAAACCAAAAGAAAAGAAAGATTTTCAAAGAAAACTTTTGAATCATTTCTGCAAGATAGTATTCAACCCTCACCTTGCTCAGGTTTTTCCTTACCCCAAAAACAATTAAAGACAAGAAAAAGGCAAAGAAGACAAGGAAGACAGACAAAAGAGCAAATTCCACCAAGAGCACTGCTGGCGCTGCAACATTGTATTCAAGAAAAAAAGAACCTGAAGAGAAAAAAATGTTTTGAGATGCAAAAAAGTCCAGCATAAAAAATGGCACAAAGAACAAAAGCAAGCCAAACGCCAGAGCCGCCCTAAAATTGGAAAGATATTCCTTCCAAGAATTTTCCAGAATCATGTTTATGCCGCCAAACCAAAAGACAAGCAAAAAATATGTGCCAACGAAGGATTTTAAACCTAATTTTTATGCAGGATTTCGCCCTCCAAATAGGTTGGAAAAGCCTTCTTTATCAAAGCTTCAGCAAAACAGCACATTTCGGCATTTCCAACGGCAACAGGCTTATACGAATTTGTTCTCCCAATGAACCCGCCCTTTGACCCTTTTTCAGAAACAAGGATTTTTTCCTTACAGCCAACAAGCAAACTGTTCCTTTCAAGGGCTAACTCTCTTGCTTTGGCTGAAACAATTCTTGTCCTCTGCTTTGCAATGCTGCCAGAAATTTTTCCAGGCAAGCTTGCAGCAATAGTGCCGGGCCTTGCACCAAACCTTGAAACATTAACTATGTCTGGCTTAACTCTTTCCAGCAATGCAAGGCTTTCATTAAAGTCTTTTTCGGTTTCTTGCGGGAACGCTACAATAATGTCTGTGGCAAGCGTGGCATTCGGAAATTTTTCTCGTGCTCTGACAGCCATTTTTTCAAAATCGCTTGCAGTGCAATGCCTTTCCATGAGTTGCAGGATTTTGTCAGAACCTGATTGTACAGGCATGTGCAAAAACTTGTAAACGCGCTCGTCTTCCATTATCCTTAAAAGTTTTGGAAAAAATTTTTTTGCATTGGCTGGATTCATCATTCCCAGCCTAATCCTGAAATCACCATTGTTTTTAAGGAGATTCTCAAGAAGCACTGCAAGATTTGTTTTTTTTTCAAAACCATAACAGCCTGTGTCATTTGCTGTCAGCCAGATTTCCTTTGAACATTCAAGTGCGCTAGTGAAAGCGCTTTCTATTTCTGCCACAGGCAGGCTTTTCAGGCTGCCTCTTGCGTTTTTAACACAACAATAAGTGCAGTTTCCCAAACAACCCTGTGCTATTGGAATTATGGAAATGCATTCGTTTTTTTTGGAGGCAACATTAAAGTTTTTGCTGGAAAAAGGGATTTCAAAAAAGCCAGCGATTTCCGCCAGGCTGGTTCCAAGCAATTCTGCGTTTTCACACTCCATTTTTATTTTTTCAGGACATACAAGTGGAAGGCAACCGCAAACCACAAGCCTTGCTCCAGACTTTTTTGCAATAAGGGAAAGCTCTCTTGCCCTTTTGAGCATTTTGTTTTCAGTGGGAGTTTTTACAGCGCAAGTGTTAAGCAAAAGGAAAGCGGCTTTTTCCGCTCTTTCCCTTTTAAAACCCGAGCTCTCTAATAACAAAGCAATTCTTTCTGTTTCCGCTTGATTCAAAGAACAACCATAGCCTTCCAAGTGAAAGGTTTTCGCTTTTTTTTCCATCAAGCGCACCAAGTGAAACAAACACTAAAAAAATAAAAGGCTGCATTGCTTAAGACATGCCTTCAAGCATTTTTTGCACTCTCAATGAAACCCAGCCAGCAATTGCACCAAAAACAAAAACCAAAAAAGCAGATTGGCCAAGGCACTTTAAATAGTTTATTTGGCAGACAATCTGGGGTTCGCTTCCAGTGAGCTTTAAATAACCGCACCCAAAACAGGAATCCCATACACAGTTTCCTGCCTTGAAATCCTTGCCCATTTCGAGTTGTGGATCCTTTTCTGCACCATAGTCTTTTTGGAAGCGAAGAAAGCAAGTTTGCACCTTGCTTGCCTGGGTTTGATTCATGTAAAAGAAAAAAGGCGCAAAAAAGAACGCCAAAAGCGAAAAAAACACTAAAACCACTGGAAACCATGCTGTTTCAACAAAATGCCAGTCAAACTCTTTCTTCAAAAAATAGGCGAGAAAATAAACTGAAAGAAAGCCAAGCAAAGGCATTAATGCAAACATTGGAGAAACAGAGCCAGCACTAGAATCAAAGCGCCAATCATACAAGGGAAAAAGAGTCCCTATCCCTGGCAATCCAGAAAAAAAACCACTTGCATAATTTGAAAACAAATAGATTGCCATATAGGAAACCACAAGCAAAAATAAAGCAAACAATAATTTTCTTTCCACAAAAAACGTTTTCTCCATAAAAACCCCCAAACAATATATGAATTCTAAAACAAGAGTTTAAAACCCTTGTGCGACCTTTTCCAAGAAAAACTCGTGCAATCTTTTGTCTTTGCCTAGTTCTGGGTGGAAGGTTGCAGCAAGCATTTTGCCCTGCCTTGCAAGAACCGGTTTTCCTTTGAAAGAGGCCAAAACTTCAACATTTTTTCCAGTTTTCTCGATTACCGGCGCTCTAATGAAAATGCCTTTAAAAAAACCCAAGCCTTTCACTTGCAATTCTGTCTCAAAACTGTCAACTTGGCGTCCATAAGCATTTCTCTCCAAAGCCAAATCCATTAACCCTATAAGGCCATTTCCTTTGCCAACAGTTTTGGAAAGCAATATGGCTCCAGCACAGGTTCCAAAAACAGGCATTCCCCCATTAATTGTTTTTTTCAATGCTGAAAGCAATCCTCTTTGGCGCAAAAGCAACCCTATAGTGGTTGACTCTCCGCCTGGAAGGATAAGCGCGCTAAGCCCTTTAAGGTCTTCAACCTTCTTGACTTCAATGGCAGTCCAGCCACAATCTTGTGCCATTGCAAGGTGCTCTTTTACGCCACCCTGCAAGGAAAGCACTCCCACAACCTTGCAAGCCATTTTCTCACAAAAAAAGTTTTTTTACCAGCCGCGATCCTGCAATCTTTCCTTTAATTCCGCAATATCCTTGCCTTTCATTGCATCACCCAAGCCCTCGGAAAACTTTGCAATCACTTTTGCATCCCTGAAATGCGTGGTGGCTTCAACAATCGAGCGAGCTCTCTTTGCAGGATTGGCTGACTTAAAGATTCCTGAACCAACAAAAACACCATCACAACCCAATTGCATCATTAGGGCAGCATCAGCTGGAGTGGCAATACCGCCTGCAGCAAAATTAACCACTGGAAGCCTTCCAAGATTTCGAGTTTTAACCACTAAATCCAATGGCACCCTGTACTCAATTGCTTTGGCTTTCAATTGCGTTGAATTCATTCTTTTAAGTGCAGCAATTTCTTCGCTAACCATTCTCATATGCCTTACGGCTTCAATAACATTGCCAGTGCCGGCTTCACCTTTAGTGCGAATCATTGCAGCGCCCTCTTTGATCCTGCGCAAGGCTTCCCCCAAATTGGTGCAACCACAAACAAATGGAACCTTGAACTTCCATTTGTCAATATGGTATTTTGGGTCAGCCGGCGTGAGAACCTCGCTTTCATCAATGAAATCCACTCCAAGTGCTTCAAGCACTTGTGCTTCAACAAAATGGCCAATGCGCGCTTTAGCCATTACAGGAATGGAAACAGCATTCATTATTTCCTTGATTTTTTTGGGGTCAGCCATTCTTGCAACACCGCCCTCTTTGCGAATATCCGCAGGAACTCTTTCAAGCGCCATTACGGCACAAGCGCCAGCCTTTTCCGCAATTCGCGCATGCTTGGCGGTAACAACATCCATTATTACGCCACCCTTTAGCATTTTCGCAAGCCCTGTCTTGACAGCATAAGAGCCTTTTTCTTCTCTTGCCATTTTCCCACCTTAAAACCCGCTTGGAAGAATTAAAACCCAAAAAGCCTTTTAATCATTCCCTCAATCAAGAAAAAAAGAAAAGCTTTCAGCGCGACAGCGGAAAAAACGCCAAAAACAAAAGAAAACAGTTTGAATGCAAAAACCACAAAGAATGAAAAAATTACAGCAAAAAGCCAAAAAGCAATTGAAAAAAGTTTTTCGCTTTTTCTGACACCAGCGCAATACCATAAAAGCACGAGATAACACCAAAAAGCCCGCAAAAAAAGAATTCAAAACACTCAACCAAAAAAAACAGCAAGAAAATAGCCTTTAAAACCCTTTTTCCCAAAATCTATCCAAAGGTGCGCTCATGGAAATAGAAATGCCCTGGGTTGAAAAATACAGGCCAAAAAAACTCTCAGAAGTGGTTGGCCAAAAAAACATAGTGGAAAGGCTTCAAAGCTATTCAAGCAAAAGAAATGTTCCCAACATGCTTTTCTCAGGCTCTGCCGGAATCGGAAAAACATCTTGCGCGATAGCGCTTGCAAGGGAATTGTTTGGCGAACAAGGATTCCAGCAAAACTTTTTGGAATTGAATGCTTCAGACGAGCGAGGAATAGACGTTGTACGGAACACAATAAAGGATTTCGCGCGCACTCTTGCATTCAATGCAGACTTCAAAATAATTTTTTTGGATGAAGCGGACGCTCTTACTCCAGACGCACAACAGGCGTTAAGGAGAACAATGGAAAAATACACGAAAACAGCCCGTTTTATTCTTTCATGCAATTATTCTTCGCGCATAATAGAGCCGATACAGTCCAGGTGCGTGGTGTTCAGGTTCACTCCCCTGCAACCTGAAGAAATAAAAGCAAAATTGGAAGAAATTGCAAGAACAGAAAAACTGGATTTGGAGCATAAAGCAATTGAAGCAATAATTTATGTTTCACAAGGCGATTTAAGGAAAGCCATAAACATTTTGCAGGGTTCTGCCTTCCTTGAAAAAAAGGTTTCAGAGCACACTGTTTACAATGTTTCCAGCAGGGCAAGACCAGAGGAAATAAAAAAAATGCTGGAACTGGCTTTCAAGCACAAATTCAGGGAAGCACGCGACTTATTGGACAAGCTCATGTTTGAGTACGGCATGAGCGGCGAAGACGTAATACTGCAAATTTACAGAACAGCAATGGACATGAGCGAAAGCGAGCTGCCTACAAAAAAGAAAATAGAACTGGTTGATGTAATCGGCGAATACAATTTTCGCATGGTGCAAGGCGCAAACGAACGCATACAAATTGAAGCACTCTTGGCACAAATGATGAAATTTGGGTAATTGTCAAGCTAATTCTTACAAAAACTGCCTGCACAGGCGCTCTCTGAAAAAAAATTAAGCCAAACAGATAAAGCGGCAAAAAACTTCATTTGAGCAAAAAAGTCGAGATTTCTATTACAACTCAATGCAAAGAAATATATAATAGAAAAACAAATAATATTGGCGTTTAGGCGGAGGTGGAAATTTGCCAAATAAAAGCACTCTCTTTTTTTTATTGACAGCTGTTCTTTTTTTCTCAATAACCCAACAGGCTTTTGCAGAGGAAGAAAAATGCGATTGCGTTGAAGGATATGTTCCATGCGAAAAATACCACCGCTCTTTTTCTGTCAGGTTTGAAAACCTTGCACTTGAGCGAGCAGAATATTATGCGGGAGAAACCATAAAAGGAGAGTTTGACATTGTTGGCGCAATAGAGCACCCCATGGCTGAAGGAAAAATAAAGGTACAAATACTCACACATTATGGAGAAAGGGCTTTTGGCGAGGATGTAGTGGATGAATTCTTTTTACCGGACGAAATAAGCTACAAGAAATACAGCAGACAGCACGTGGCTTTTTCATGGAAAATCCCTGAAAACCTGCCCGCTGGCAAATACCGCGCTGCCTTCTATTATTATATGTCCTCTTATAGTCTTGGAGGACACTCAGATGTAACCGGCTTGTACTCTGCGGCAGTTTCATTTGACTTGAAAAGAAAGGAAGAATCAAAGGACGGCTTTGTTTACTTTGACAGGACAAAAATGTTCGTCAACGAAACACAGTACAACCCGACAACATTCCTTCCAGAGTACGAATACGGTGTGCCCCTCACAATAAGGCTTTCAATTAAAAACTCGGGAAAAGAAAAAAAAGTAGACGTGGAAAAACGCATTTACCTCTGGGATGACGTAAAGTTTCCAAGACTGCTTGCATTGGATGCAAGAAACGAGATTCCAGAAACAAGCCCAATAAAAAAAGAGATTGCAGCAGTAAAACCACTCCAGCAAACCGAAACAATAAGCGTGCCTGAAAACTCAGCACAACCAATAGAGTATGAAATCGGAGTGCTACCCCCTGAAGCATACATGGTAATAATAACCGCCAGGTATGGCAACCAGAAAACCATCGTGCCAATGAGGATTCCAGTGCACGGAATAAAGGCAAGGATTGCTTTTGCTTCAATAGCCAGCTTTCCATTGAAAAAAGATGAAAAAACCCTTATAGGCGCCTGCTTTTCAATTTCCACAACACTGGGAGAAGCACTGGATTCTTCAATGCGCATTATTGACGGCAATTCCGACCTAAACGGAAAAACAGCAAAAGACCAAAACTTTATTTCCACAATTGGCAGAGTGGAATTCTCTTTTTACGACGAGTCAGGCAATGTTTTGACACAAAAAAGCGTTAACCCGATAAGAATTGTCTCAAACATGCGCGCTGTAGAAATACCATTCATTGCAGAAAAAGGACTTTCAAGAGGCAAGCTGAGAGTCAGGCTCTTTGATGCTCAAGGAATTCTCCAAGACATAGAGGAAACCTTTTATGATTTTGAAAAGTTTGCAGACACAGAAATCAGCATAAGCGCAAATGCAGAAATGATGCCATCAAAGGACAGCCCTGGCTGGGGAGAAATAAAAGCAATGCTTGAAGTAAGGGACAGCATTGGAAACAAGTGCAATGAAAACAAAACAGTTAACCTGATTGCAATGACTGAATCAGGAGAACTTGCTGGAACAAGCGAAGCCCTGCTTGAAAAATGCAGTGGGGAAACCCAAATACTTGTTCCTTCAGCTAACAACAATTATAAGCTAAGGGCAATGCTTGCAGAAAACAATGAAATAAAAACCGAAATAATGGTAAAGGGAATTGAAGGCACTGAAAAGCCGGTTGACGGTTTGCCGCCTGCCCCCACAACATGGCAAGAGCCAAAGCCAAAAACCAACACTGACATTTTACTAGTTTCATTTGCAGTCTTTTTGGCAGTAGCCGCAAGCCTGACACTAATTTTAAGATTTTGGAAAAAGAAAAAGGCAATGAGCGCCTTTTTGCCATTTTTAGTTTTAGCCTTGCTTTTGGCTTTTTTGCCTAACGCAAAGGGAGAGCAAATAGATGGATTCCAGCTATTCTGTCCAACCACGCCTTACGAGCCAGATCCTGCCTGTTGGGAAAGCTATGTTAAATCCTATTTGAGAATCAGCTGGGAACCAATTTTCAAGACAGGTGACGGGCAAATGCTTACAGGCAAAGTGCTTTTCTGCAAAGGCACTGACGCAAGCCTTACCTTTGACCAAGATTCAAGCATTTCCGGTGACTTCATGGTTGCAGGAGGATACACTTCATGTCCGCCCATAGTCTGGAAACCGCAAGCTGTTTACAACGACATTTCGAGCTGGGACATGTTTAGGGGATTTAACGGAGTTCTATGTACTGACCCTAGAGTCCAACCGCTTGTTTCACAAAACTCTGGAACAGTTCCATGCTGGGGTTGCGCAATCCAAGGACACGCCCTTGAAAACATAACCTGCAAAGGCTGTTATTGGTCTCCAAGCAATGAAACCAACATCAATGGCCAAATATTAAACTACAAATGTCCGACATGCACTGTGCCTTCAGGCCAACCGTTCACTCCGCCTGGAACTTATAATGATGTGCCATGCCATAATTGCGATTTGAGCGCAGGCATTGCAAGCACTTGGAACATCTTTTGCAAGGGCTTGATAACAATAAAAAAAGGAGGAGCGACAGTGAGTTCTTTTGATATTACTTCAGCGCCACCATCAATAAATTTCAATGTGCCGGATGATGCAAAAAACTTCAAGGTTGATGCTGAATTGTATGTGGACTGCCTTGGCCATTCAGGTTATTTCAATGGAGTTTGCTGGAACAGGCCACACTATGTAAAGCTCAATTCTTACAGTCAATCCCCTGGTCCGGTAGGGCTTCCGCCATACAAGGATCTTGTTCCAGCAACACTGAAAGGCGGAATCGACCTTACAGTCATAGATCCAGAGGTAATTTTTGACCCGGACAAGCTTGCGATTTCAGACATAGGCTTTACAAGGCAGCAAGTGCCAAATTCCACTGAAGAAAAGGTTGTCACAAAATTCAAGGTAACAAACAATGATGATTACGAAGTAAGACTGGCAAATTTCAGTTTTCCTGATTTCACTCCAGAACACAAGTTAACAGTATTGCAAGGAAAAAATGCTGTGATTCAAAAAAACAAAAGCGCGGAAGTTGTATTTGAAGCAAGGCACCCGAAAGGGTTGTTCCCATCAAATCCAAGGGTTGAAATAGACTACAACTATGCTGGCTATACTGTGACTTGCAAGGAAAACAAAGCAAGCAAAACTTTCACATTGCACGGCTTTCCTTCAAGACCTTATGGGCTGATTGCAGTAAGCGCAAATGACACCAATGTAGGTGGAAAGACAACTGTAAGGGTTTCCTGTACAGAGGACTTTAATGCAAAGCTAAGCCTTTGGGCATTCAAAAACGAAACAATACAGGCACCACCATTGCAACAGGGTGTCAAAATAAAGTGCAATACGGAATCAAAAGAGCTTGGTCCATTGAATGAAAGAGGCGTCTACCTTGTTGTGGCTGAAGCGGACATCACGGGCTATAACTGCATAAAGCCAGAATGCAAAAAGAGCAAATACATATATGCTTTTCCTGAAATGGGAGAAATCACAGTGCCGGAAATCCACCAGTTTATTGCAATATTGACAGCAATAGCAGCGCTTGGAATAATTTACAAGAAAAAGCGCTAGAAATCGCCAAGCCGTTTTTGGTGCTTCCAGTGATCCAACAGCTTTGATTCCTTTTCGTATTGCGCTATTGGAACCCGCAATTTCAAGCCCAAAAATTTGAGTGCTAGATTCAGTTCTTGGAAAATGAAAGGCTTGGATTCAAGGGCTTTTCGCACAGTTTCCCTGATAACCCAAACACCCAAGGGCAGATTATAGTCTTGCCCTATTTCCCTGAAAACAATCACTGCAGCCTGGCGCTTTTCCCTTGCAAGGTATTCTGCCACCGCAAGGCGAGCTGAATAATATGCGCCCTCAACATTGGATGCATAATCCTTTCGGCCATCATAAAACTCGTGGTCTTGGATGATGCTGTATTCTTTGGCATTCGCCGTCCAAGCGCCTCCTGGAAGCCAGCACTCCAATTGCTCGAAAGACCATTCGCGTGGAAGAAGCAATATGTAAAAGGCATTATCAAGGTAATTGGAATGAAAAAGCCTGATTTCATTGATTTGCGGAAAGGATTTCACTTTTTCGTTTATGATTTTTTCGCTTACATTTGAATCAATTGCTGAAATCGCCCAGCGGGTTGGAACAAGCCTGCGGTTTTTTTCAACCCCCAAAGCGCCGGCTGAGAGCAGCTTGTAAAGAAAGGAAACCGGAAAACCAGCATAATACAATTCCATTACGGCAGTCATGGAATCAGCGTTTATGTCTGCATTCAAATAATCCACTTTTTGAGGTATTTTGGGGTTTTCAGTGAGTTTTATGCTTTTCAATGGAGCACGCGGGCCTGTTGGCGCAACAGATTCATCAAAGGAAAGACTGAGTTCTGGTTTTTTGAACAATGAAACCTCAACATTTACTGGCTTATAACTCATCACGAGTTCTTGCATTGTGGCAAGTTTTTTGTCTGGAGAGGATGCAGCCCTTGCTGTAAATTTTTTTCCAGAACCAATCAAGGACTCGCGAAAGGAGAGAATTTCTTTTTCTGAAAGGCCAAACCATTTTTCTGGGGCATCAAAGAATGATGCATTTTGTTCCACTGTTGTGGGGCTTAAAGCAGAAACCGTGATGTTTGGATAATTGTGCCATGAAACAAAAAGCCCTGGCGGGGAACTTCCATAAAAATCCGTGCCATTTATTCTCGCTGTTGCGCGAGACCGCAGTGAATAGCGTTCCAGGATTGGGCAATAAGAAAGCCCGCACAAAAGCTTTCCCTTGCATTTAACGCATAACCTGGGATTGAGCATAAACACCAACAATATAGTTATAATAATCAATCAATTAAAAGAATTATTAATGGTTAAAAGAGGGGTTTAAATGGAAAGAGAAAAACTTGAAACTTTATGGCATTCGTCCTCTCATGTAATGGCTGACGCTGTAAGGCAAATTTTTCCAAAAGCCAGGCTTGGAATAGGGCCTGCTGCAAGAGAGGGCTTTTACTATGATTTCGACATAGACAGGCCATTCACTCAAGAAGACCTTGAAAAAATCGAGGCAAAAATGAAAGAAATAATAAAAAAGAATGAAAAATTTGAAAAAAAAGAAATTTCCAAAGAAGAAGCGCAAAAACTCTTTGCTGGAGAACCATACAAGCTGGAACTCATTGAAGGCCTTGAAGGCCAAAAAATAAGCATTTATTCGCATGGCGATTTCACAGATCTTTGCAAGGGCCCGCACGTGCAAAGCACTGGCGAAATAAAAGCCTTCAAATTGCTCAGGACTGCTGGCGCATACTGGCGGGGCAGTGAAAAGAACAAAATGCTGCAAAGAATTTACGGCATAAGCTTTGCATCAGAACAAGAATTGCAGGACTTCTTGAAAAAACAAAAAGAGATTGGGGAAAGAAACCACATAAAAATAGGAAAAGATCTGGACCTTTTTTCCATTCACCCTGAAGCGCCAGGCATGCCCTTCTTTCACGACAAGGGATTGATTGTTTTGGATGCAATTGTGGAATTCTGGAAACAAGAGCACAGAAAAAGAGGCTATCAAATTGTGTCAACTCCAATGATTTTGAACAAATCGCTCTGGCTTAGGTCGGGACACTGGGATCACTACAAGGACAACATGTTTTTCACAAAAATAGAAGAACAGGATTTTGCAGTAAAGCCAATGAATTGCCCTGGCGGCATACTTGTTTTCAGTGAAACAAGGCATTCTTATAGGGAACTGCCCATAAAAATGGCTGAACTCGGAATAGTCCACCGCAATGAAAGAAGCGGCGTGCTCAACGGGCTTTTCAGGGTGAGAAAATTCACTCAGGATGATGCACACATTTATTGCACTGAAGCACAATTAAAGGACGAAATCAAGAACGTCATAGAGCTCACAAAAACCCTTTATTCGGCTTTCGGTTTCAACGAATACCAAGTGGAATTAAGCACAAAACCAGAAAAGGCAATGGGTTCAGAAGAAGTCTGGGAGCACGCAACCAAATCACTGGAAACCGCACTAAAAGAAATGAAAATAGAGTTTAAAGTCAATCCAGGCGAAGGCGCATTTTATGGCCCAAAAATAGATTTCCACATAAAAGATGCTTTGGAGAGAAACTGGCAGTGTGGCACAATACAAGTGGACTTTTCAATGCCAGAAAAATTCGACTTGTATTACATAGGCGAAGATGACAAAAAACACCGCCCAGTAATGATTCATCGCGCATTGCTGGGCTCACTTGAAAGGTTTTTGGGCGTACTATTGGAAAACTATGGCGGGGCACTGCCATTATGGTTGAGCCCGGTTCAAGCAAAAATCATTGCAATTGCAGACAGGCATTGTGAAAGCATTGAAAAGATTGCAAGCGAAATGAGAATGCACGGCTTAAGAGTGGAAACCGATGCAAGAAATGAAAGTGTTTCAAAAAAAGTAAGAGAAGCACAACTGCAAAAAATACCCTACATTCTTGTAGTTGGCGATTCAGAAATAGAAAAAGATGCAGTGACTGTAAGAAAAAGGTCTGGAGAAATGGAAAAAGAAGTTCCAGTGCAAAAATTAATTGAAAGAATTATAACAGAAACAAGAGAAAAAAAATAAGCAAAATTTGAAACCAGAGAAAGACATTAAAACAATAAATTTTTATATAGGAAAGGCGTTTTGTTATTGGTGCCATAATGCCTGAAACCGACTACTTGAAAGACCTGATTGAAAAAGCAAAAAAAAGCCCGAAAAACACTCAAAGCAATTTATTCTCTGAAGACGAAGGCATGGGTATTCCAGAAGCAGGACCAGAAGAAAGATTTGCAGAAGAAGACTTGGAAAGAAAAATAAGCGCAGTAAGAGAAGGACTAAAAAAAGAATTGGGCGAAGACACAACACCGGCACAAAAAAAGCCTTTGACTGCAAGGCAAAAGGCAATGCCATTAGAAAAACAAGTGGAAAAAGAGCCAGAAATACCAGGCGAAGATTTCATTTTTGACGATTTTGACCAACCGGCTTCAAGTGGAAGACAAGCACAACCATTGCCAGCAAAAGAACCATTCACTGGCATTCCAGAAGCAAAAGAATTACCACCAGAACAACCAATGTCCAGTGCGGAAACCTCAATAGAAAGCTCTGAAGCCGAAAGCGAAACACAAAAAGCCTTTGAATCCCCAAACAAAATTGAAGTTGAATCCTATGGCCCGGGAATAAAAATTTACAAGATTCCCGGAGAAAAAATGTTATACTATTATGTGCCAGTGCCAAGACCGACTGCAAGCGAAAAAAGAATAATTCGCACAATAAAAGAAGCTGCTACAAGGCTCATTACAATTTCCCCCTACAAAATCCGCGATCCAGAACAAAGAAGGGCTGTTTACAGGCAAAGAATTCTAGACATATTACAGTCAGCTCCAGAAATCCAAATACCAAAGGGAAAAATGAATTTTTACACGGAAGCAGTGATAAGGGAAATGGTTGGCTATGGCTTAATAGACCCCCTTGTAAGAGATGACAGGCTGGAAGAAATAATGGTGACAGGCGAAAAAAAACCAGTTTTTGTTTTCCACAGAGACTATGAAATGATGAAAACAAACATAGAATTTTACACAGAAGACGAAGTGGTTGACCTCATAAACAGGGTGGGCAGGGAAATTGGAAGAAGAGTTGACTTTGCCTCACCATTGCTTGACGCAAGGCTTCCAGACGGAAGCAGGGTAAACGCAACCATAAAACCAATAAGCGTTTCAGGACCAACACTCACAATAAGAAAATTCAGAGAAGACCCATTCTCAATCATTGACTTGATAAACTTTGGCACCATGAACTCTGAAGTGGCAGCATTCCTCTGGCTTGCAGTTGAAGGCATTGAAACAAGGCCTGCAAACATATTGATTGCAGGAGGAACAGGTAGCGGAAAAACCACTCTTTTGAACGTTCTAGCATCATTCATCCCAACTACTGAAAGAGTGATAAGCATTGAAGACACAGCAGAACTAAACTTGCCATTAGAACACTGGATTAGATTCGAAGCAAGGCCTCCAGGGCTTGAAAACAAGGGCGAAGTAACCCTAGACATTTTAACAAAAAACTCTCTTAGAATGAGGCCTGACAGAATAATTGTGGGTGAAATAAGGCATGACGAAGCATTCACTCTATTCACTGCAATGAACACTGGACACGATGGTTCCCTGGGAACAGTGCATGCAAACACAGCCCAAGAAACCCTTGTCAGGGTTACAAGCCCGCCAATGAGCGTTCCAGAAGCCATGCTCTCAGGGCTAAACTTCATAATAGTGGAAAACAGATTGCATGACAGAAAAAAAGGCACTATAAGGCGCATTACTGAAATAAGCGAAGTCGGCGGAGTTCTAGAGGGAAAAGCCCAAGCACAAGCAATTTATGAATGGGATCCCGTAAAAGACGAGCTTAAAAAAACAGGCGTTCCATGCAATTATTTAAGGGAACTTGGAAGGCTTTCGGGAATGTCAGCACAACAACTTGAAAAAGAACTAAAGAAAAGACAGCTTTTCCTTGAAAACTTGGTTAAAAACAAAGTGCGCTCTGCAAAAGAAACATCCAAAAGAATGAAAGCATTCCTGCTAGCGGAGAGTGAGAAATAATGCCTCTTGGCTTTGGAAAAGACGACAAAAAAGAAGCACAACTTGAATCCACTAGAGAAGCAGAAAAAGCAGACATGGAAAAAGTGGAAAAAATCGTTGAAAAAATGAAAAAAAAATATTCAGCTGAAGGAATGGCTGAAACAGAGTACACTGGGCGAATGGGCGAATTAAGAAGCGTGATTGCCGGCGGTCCAGAGAAAGGCCTTGAAGTCCAAAGAGTTGAAGACTTAAAGGAATCAGATAACAGTTTAGTGCGAGGATTGGGTGGAATCTATCTAGCGCTTGGCGGGCTCACAAAACCGCTTTACTGGCTTTTTGAAAGATTGCCTGGATCAAAACAGCTAGAATACTATCTTTATTCTGCAAACATGAAATATTCTGCAAAGCAATGGCTTGCCCTAACCACAATTGGAGCACTAATCGTGTTTTTGGTTGTGCTTATAGTGCTATTAGTCCTTTCACCAGCCCTGCAAATACTAGACTTGTTGCTCAGCATAATCATTTCAGTAATTGTTTGCTTTTTTGCTGCACTAATCATGGTATTGATTCCAAGACAAAGAGCACAAGCAAGAGGAAAAATGATAAGCAGAGAATTACCCTTTGCATTAAGGCACATTGCAACACAGCTTAGTGCAGGCATCGGGCTTTATAGGACACTGCAAACAGTCGCAAGCGCAGACTATGGACCACTAAGCGAAGAATTCAGTCGAACAATAACAGAAATCGAAGAAGGAACCGACACACAGGTTGCATTAAGGCATCTTGCCCTGCGAACAGAGTCAAGCGCCCTAAGAAATGCCATGATGCACACAATTCGTGCACTCAAAACAGGCGGCAACCTGTCCAACATAATGAACGAAATTGCAGAAGATGTTTCTTTTGAATTAAGAATGAAAATGCGCGAGTTTGGAGAAAAAATGAACTTTTTAGGGGTAATTCTAATATTCATGGCAATAGTTTTGCCAGTATTTGTGGCAATACTTGGCGGAATAAGGAATTCACCAGTAATGGCACCAATGGAGGGCACCACGGTTGGCACAGGAGCTTCTTTCAGGAGCCTGCCTTTAAGCCTTGATATCATAATGCTGTTCTATCTCTTAATAATGCCTGGAATACTTTTATGGTTGTTTTTGTTCATTCAAATAATGCAACCGCATGTGTGATGGTGATAAAAAGTGGCTTCAAAATTAAAAGAAATTTGGGCAGCATACAAGGAATACCTCAGACAGGTTAGATGGCCTTTCAAACCAGCTGTTTGGATTCTAGTATCACTAGTGATTGCTTTGGGAGTAACCCTTGTGCTAATGCTGCTTTTCGGGCTAATTCCAGGAATTGGATTGCGATTAATAGTTGTCAACCAAGTCCACAGCATTCTCTTTTCCATGATAACTTTCATTGTGTTATTCGATCTCTTGGTTGGATTCCCCTATTTGAAAGCCACGAGAAGGATTGACCAGATTGAAAACGCATTGCCGGATGCATTAAAGCAAATGGCTGACACTTTGAAAGCAGGCGGCACATTTGAATACGCTTTAAGGGGAGTGAGCACAAGCGAGTACGGACCACTCACGGAAGAAATGAATAATGTTTTGAGAAGGCTCGAGGAAGGCGAAAACCTTGAAAACTCTCTTAAAGCCTTTTCCACAAATGTCACAAGCAGGGTTGTAACCAGGGCAACAAACATAATATTGGACTCAATCGCTGCTGGAGCAAGCCTTGCAGACATATTGGAAGAAATTGCAGATGATGTTAAAGCAAACCAGAGAATAATCAATGAAAGGAAAAGCAGCACTTTAATGCAAGTGCTTTTCATGGTTGCAGCCGGAGCGGTTGTAGCACCATTCATTTTTGGGCTCGT
Source organism: Candidatus Iainarchaeum sp. (assembly GCA_038736825.1). GTDB lineage: Archaea > Iainarchaeota > Iainarchaeia > Iainarchaeales > DTGL01 > JAPLVS01. Next base: position 9,884 of record JAVYME010000013.1, on the reverse strand, counting down.
AATGTCCATACTCGGCTTTTTAATGACTCAAGCACCAATGCTTGGAGGGCGCGGTGGAGGCAGTTGCTTTGAATGCTGTTCCGGAAATGAAAATGCTTGCCTTAGGTGCAACAGCCAAGAATCCAGTATTTTTTGCTCTCAAAAAATGTGCCCTAACGATTACTGGCCTTGCGTGCAAGGCTCAGTAATGTTGTTCGTGGCATTATACCTAATAATAGAGGCAGCAGCCATTGGTTTGATGATTGCAATTGTGAGAGAGGGAAAAATAACCAAAAGCTTTATATATATCCCAATACTCTTATTAATTGCATATACAGTATTCTTTGTATCAAACGTGATAACGCAAGGATTCTTTGGAGGGTAGAAAAATGTTAAAGGAAGAAAAAGCCCAAACCTCAATAGAATACCTGTTGATACTGGGCGGCGCTGTTGCAGCAGCAACAGCAATAGGAATATACTTGAAAAGCGTTCCAAGAACTGCTAGTACAACAGTTGAACAATCATATAATGCAGCAAAATAAAAAAAGGAGGGAATGGAATGAGATTTAAAGGACAAGGTGCACTGGAATACCTTTTAATGATTGGTGCAGGAGTGGCAATTGCAGGCATTGTATTGTACTTTGTTTTCTTTTCAACAAGGACTATGACTTGCGACAACTTCAAACAGCATGTAACACAGTTATGCGCTCAAAAACTGACCCAGAGCACATGCCTAAACCAAGCGGATGTTACATCAGAGTTGCCTGGTAACGAGTGCGAGTGGGATGCTGCCGCTTCACCAGCAGTATGCAAAATAAGGTCTGGTTTAGCTTGGAATACCACAACCTATTGCCAAGGAACTTAAATTTTTGGAGCGTTCTAAATGGATGAAAGGGCACAGGTTTCGTTTGACTACCTGATATTGTTGACATTTGTGCTGGGCCTTGTTATTGTGGTTTCCGTGCTAGTGACTGCAGTGCAAGGAATAGCGGACAGGGCGATTGCAAAAATCAGAAACTATGGTGATTCCACTCTTTCATCCATTTTAAAATAAAAAAATTTGCTGGCTGGACTGCTGTTAAAAGCCAGCCTTTTTTTACTCCAATAGTTGTTTGCAGAAGGAATAAAAACATTCAATGTTTCTTTATTAACTATGCTTTTTGGTTTATTCCTTTTTTTCATTTCGCTTGCAGGGCTGGCAATAGCAACATACACTGATTTAAAGGAAAGGATTGTGCCAAATGCACTATCCTATTCACTGGTTTTTCTGGGATTGTTGTTGCACATTTTGTTCGCGGTTTTTTCCAGAGATTATTGGATTGCATTGAATTGCTTTATTGCAACTTTGGGGGCATTCCTTTTTTCGCTTGCTCTTTACAAGGCGGGAGTTTGGGCTGGAGGTGATGTGAAACTTTTCACTGGCATTGCAGCATTAAATCCATTGAATCCCTATATTGCTGGAAAAATTGGGTTTTACTCTATAAAACTTTTTGAACCAATCCTAGTGCCATTGTTTCCTTTAACCTTGTTTTTTTTCACTTTGTTTTCCATGCTTCCAGTCACGGTTTTCATTGTATTGAAGCGTTCAAGAGGCGAAAAGGTTTTCAAGGAACTGGCACTCGAGCTCTGTCTTTTAATATTTCTTTTTGTTGCATGGATTATTTTTAATTCGCCACAATTGGGTTTTTTGTTGTTCTTGGTTTTTTCGGTTTTTTTGCTTTTTTTTGTTTTCAAATTAATGCTTGCTAGCAAGGTTTTCTTGAGAAAAACAATAAAAATAACTGAAGCTGAAGAAGGCATGATTCCAGCGGAAACAATTCTTTTAGAAAACGGAAAAGCAAAAAGAGAGCGCGGTGAAGCCATGCTTGACATAAAAAGCTTTATTAACTACATCAAACAATATAAAATAGCGGTTTTGGAAAAGACCGCTAAAAAAAGGAAGGTGTTGGCGGACAGTCACATGGCAAGAGGGCTTGAAAAACAAGAAATTGAAGCTCTCAAAAAACTTGTCAAAGAAGGAAAATTGGAAAACTTCATTCAAATCAAGGAATCCGCGCCAATGGTGCCAGCAATACTTGTAGCATATGTTGTTTTGAACTTGGTTGGTGATTTGCTTTGGAATTTGCTTTTAGTTTGAACAGAAAAGGTCAAACCTCAATAGAGTTCCTTTTCATGTTCCTTATAATGTTATACTATTTAACTTCAGTGATCCAACCAAACGTGGATGAAGCCAGTTTTAAAATACTTGAAGTGAACCGAACAGGGCAGGCAAAACTTGCAGCAATGAAGCTTGCAAATGCAATAAACGAGGTTGGAGCGCTTTCAGGTGACAGCAGGAAAACAGTCTGGATTTTTGCAGAAGACTGCACTGAAATAATTTGCGATGCAGCAAGCAAAAGAATAGATTACAATGCTATTTTCGGGGAACCCACTGCACCAGGAACGAGCGGAATGGATTGCACTGGCGGAATAACTGCTCTTAAGGGAAATAATATTGGACGCTCTGGCTCAATTCCAGTATTGCAAGACATCACCCTTGATTGCAGCAACTTTTACGCTTGCCCGCCTGGCGGTGGGGCGCCTTGCAAGAACACCCTTATAGGCTATCAAACCCCAAGAGCAAAAATCATTATTGAAAAAAGCGGAACCACAGTATATGTAAGGAATGCTTGAAGGGAAAAAAATGCTTGCAAAACCTTTTGGAATCAAAGGCCAAACAACATTTGAATTCATTGTTATTTCAACGCTTTCGCTTTTGGTTATTTTAGGAATGCTAAGGCTGGTGCCTGAAACCGCAACCTCAATTGGAAAAATTGCTGTTGTTAAAAGCGAAGCATTAAAGCTTTTAAGCGAAGAAGAAAAATTTTATTATATTGCCGACATAGAGGGGCCAATAAAAGGAAGCGGTGTTGGAGTGCCTGACACAATAACTGTTCTCGTAGGCAATGTTAGTCCTGCCGAACTTGCTTCCCTGCAAGCAAAGTTTAACACTGCAAACTTGCCGCAAAAACTTGTTGATGCAAACTTTTACTCTGTTGCCAGTGAAGTGCAAGTCAACATTGCAAGCGCGCCTTAAAAAAATTGCAATTTTTACCTGTTTTCTGTTGGCTTGATAAAGCCATGCCTTGGCCTGTAAATTTCGCCTTTTCTTTCCAGTTTTTTTATGGCGTCTTCGGCTTTTTCAGCTTCAATTCCTGATGCAACTGCTGCATCCAAAACTTCCTTTAATGGCACTGAATCTGTTTCAGCTGCTTTTTCGGATATAATGCCAAGGATTTTTCTTAAAAGTTCGGCTTGCGAATGGGTTTGGCCTGTGGCAATAATGTCTATGTCTATCTTGCCTGTTTCTGGGTCTGTTACTACATCGCGCAAAGAGCTTTTCAAAAGCCTTATTGCTCTTTCAGCGTCCTGTTTTTCAACAACATCGCTTAACCTGACTCTGGCAGAGGCTTCAGCCATTCTTACAAGGCCTTCAAGTTGCCTGTGGGTTGCAGAAAAACTGCCTTCTTGTCGGCCTCGCTCTCTCAAGTCAACATAGAAATCGCTTATTGTTTGAATGGCTTCTTTTGAGAGTGTTGGGAAAACATTTTGTCTTGCAAAAGAAATGTATTTTTTTAAGAGTTCTTTTGGAATGGCGGGCATTACAATTTCCTCTATTTCCTTCATTTCGGCTTTTTTTAGTTCTTTTCCTCTTTTTTTTGCTTGGAACAATTTTGCTCCTGCTTGGTGGGTTTTAAGGATGTGTGATGCTATTTTTGTGTCACTTGTTCTGTCCAATATGTCGCGAATCATGAAAAACAAGTCAAAGCGGGAAATCAGTGTGGGCGGCAAATTTAGTTGTTCTATGAATGGCTGGTATGGATTGAAGCGGGAAAATTTTGGGTTGGCTGCTGCAAGAATGCTTGTATCTGTCTTAAATCTTGTGACAATTCCTGCTTTTGCAACACTTATTGTGCCTTGCTCCATTGCTTCGTGCAATGCCACTCTTTCCTCTGGATCCATTTTATCCAGTTCATCACACATTGCAATTCCACCGTTTGCTAGCACAAGCGCGCCTGCTTTTAGAGTCCAGCCACCTTCACCGAATTCGTCCTTGACTGCAGTAGCCGTGAGCCCTACAGCCGACGTGGTTTTTCCGCCAACATAAATGCTTTTTGGGGCAATACTGTTTGTTGCCATTAACATTTGTGATTTTGCAACGCCTGGATCTCCAACCAAGAGCAAGTGAATATTGCCTCTTATGGTTTGATCGTTTGGTAAAACTTTTTTTGCGCCACCAAACAATTGTAATGCGATTGCTTCCTTTACTGTTTCATGCCCATAAATGCTTGGCGCAATGCTTGCAATAAGTTTTTCATAAATGTCTGGTTTTTTTGCCAGTTCCCTTATTTCTTGCTCTTCTTCCTTGCTTATCTCTATGTCTTCAAACTCTTGCATTGTTTTTTCTAAGTGGATTGTTTCAATGAATCTTCCAAAGACAACTTTGTTTTCTTTGGCAGGGTAAAGCCTTAGTATGCCGGCAATCTTTATCTTGTCGCCTGGTGCAACCAAGTTTACAAGGTCGTCTGCTAAATAAACGTCCACGCTGGTGGGTTGCTCGTTTCCCTTGAGAAGTTCCAGTGGTTCTTGAATTTGGAGTTTTTGATAGTCTACAAAATCCGAGTCCTCGGCTATTAGAGAAAAATCCCTGTGCCTGCACTCGCAAAAGGCTGGTTGCACAAGCCCGGATTCTTTTTGGAGAACCCTGTAAACATTTCCGCAACGATTGCATTTCCAGGAAGCTAGTTTGAGTTTTGGCAGCACATCTGTTACCTGTTTTATTACGCCCTCAACATAAATCATTTTCCCAATATGCCTTGAACCAATATCTCTGAGAAGAACCGATTTGTCCTCGGGAAGAGAGTGAAAGCGCACATGCGGTGCAAACTCTTCTATGTCAAGCGATGGCACTTCCATTTTTTTAACAGCCAGTGAAGCCGCTTCAATCAAAAAATCCGGTTGTTCCAAGAGGTCTTCGGCAAGCTTGAAGTCAAATTCTTCAAGGTCGTTGAAATTAACGTTCAAAGAGCGCTCTTCCGGGTATTTTTCCACTAGCCGCTGTATTTCTTTTTTGTAAACTGATTCAAAGAATTGCTGGAATTTTTCAACAAAAGGGCTTTCTTTTTCAGGAGATTCAACCCTAACCCTTCCAACCATAATACCGCCCCAAAGCACACCTTAAATTATACTTGGGTTTTCGGGCATTAAAAAAACGCCCTGAGTTCGCTTCCCCTGAATCTTACAAGCAGTGTTGAGAGTTTTTAGGCTGAGAGTCTTCCGGCTGGAAAAAAAATTACAATAATTAAATTAATTACAGAAATTAAAGTAGTAATTACACAAAAACCGATAAATGGATTAACATTCTGTTCTTCGGAGTGAAATTGCTTGCAAAGTTTGGAAAACTAACTTGACACTACATAAGGCAACTGTCTTTCAAGATGCATTGTAAGCATAGTAGAAAACCACCTTAAAAATCTTAGGGGAAGTGAGCTCTCTAAAAGGCAATTAAAGCGGGAAAAGAGCAATATTAGCATGCGCAGGATTGAGATTCCAGAAGCAACCTTGGCGATTTCTGGAGGATAAGCATAAATTATAAAACTTCACTCCTAAATTTATTTAGTCGTTTAGAACCCTACTTAAAGCACGAGAAAAGAAAAAGCGACTTGGAAAAAGCACGAGAAAATGTTCTAAGCCGCCTAAATTGAAGGGGGTGAAGGGGCTTGAAAAAAACGTTTTATATCACTACGGCAATAGATTATCCGTCTAGTGTGCCCCATCTTCGGCCACGCCTATGAAAAGCTGTGCGCAGACGTGCTTGCCCGCTGGCATAGGCTCTTGGGAGACGAGGTTTTTTTCCTTACAGGCACAGACGAGCACGGCCAAAAAATAATGAAAGCCGCAAAGGCGGCCAAAAAAACCCCGCAAGAGTTTGTGAATGAAAAGGCAGAAAAATTCAAAGAATTGTGCAAAGCCTGGAATATCTCAAACAACCGCTTCATTCGCACCACAGAACCAGAACACATGAAAGTAGCACAAAATATTTTCCAAAAAATCTTTGAAAACGGCGAAATATACCTTGGAAAATACTCTGGCTATTATTGCACTGACTGTGAAACCTTTTATCCTGAAAAGGATTTAATCCAAGGAAAATGCCCGGTTCACTTAAAAGAATGCGAGGTTTTAAGCGAAGAATCCTATTTTTTCCAGATGGGAAAATACAAGCAAAGGCTCTTGGAATACATTGAAGAAAACCCTTTCTGCATTTGGCCTAAAGGAAAAAGGGAAGAAATAAAGAACCGGCTTTCCGGAGAATTAAAGGACTTGAGCGTTTCAAGGTCCAGCTTTGACTGGGGAGTGCCAGTGCCCATAAACAAAAAACACGTGCAATACGTGTGGATGGATGCCCTCATAAACTATATAAGCGGCATTGACTATCCAAATGAAACCTTTGAAAAGTTTTGGCCTGCAGACGTGCACTTAATAGGAAAAGACATATTATGGCATCACACGGTTATTTGGTGGAGCATACTTGAAAGTGCAGGCATTCAGCTTCCAAAAACAGTTCTTGTGCACGGTTTTATCAACACAGAGCAAGGCGAAAAAATGAGCAAAAGCCGTGGCACAGTGATAAATCCACTTGAACTCGCAAAAAAATTCAATATTGATGCGGTAAGGTATTACCTTATAAGGGAAATTCCCTTTGGGGAAGACGGTTTCTTCTCAGAGGCAGGATTAAAGAAAAGAAACAATGACGAGCTCGCAAACGAGCTGGGAAACCTTGTCAACCGCACACTGGCAATGCTTGAAAAATATTGTGAAGGCAAAATCCCTGAAGGAAAAACCGCAATAGAATTAAAGGAAAAACTTGACTTGAACAAAATAAAATCACACATGAAAGCATTTGAATTACACTTAGCCCTTTCTGAAACCATGGGCTTTGTAAAGGCTTGCAATGTTTTTTTGAACGAAAAAGAGCCATGGAAAAAACAGGGCGCAGAATTGAACAGCATTCTCTATTCAATGGCTGACTCTCTGAGAATCATAGCAACACTGTTATGGCCGTTCATGCCTGCTTCAAGCGAAAAAATCCTTAAACAGCTTGGAAGTCAAATAAAAGGAATAGAGGAATGCGCTTTCGATCTTTCAATAGCAGGCACGCAAACATCAAAACAAGGCATTCTCTTCCAAAAAATAGAGTGAAAACCTAACAGCAAAAATTAAAAGGCAGTATTGTATTCTATTATCCAAGGCACGCCATTTAAAGAGGTGGTTTTTGTATGTGGAGTATTGTCCTGATTGTAATAGCGGTTTTGGCAATAATTGCAGCAATTTTTTTGATTGTTGTATACAATTCACTGGTTGCAAAAAAGAACAGGGTGAAAAATGCTTGGTCACAAATAGACGTGCAATTGAAAAAAAGAGCCGACCTTGTACCAAACCTGGTTGAAACAGTAAAAGGCTATGCAAAACACGAAAAAACAACTTTTGAAATGGTTACAAAGGCAAGAACAGCATACCTTAACGCTGGCACTATAGATGAAAAGGCAAAAGCAACAAACATGCTCACTGGCGCCCTAAAATCACTGTTTGCGGTTGCAGAAGCATACCCTGAACTGAAAGCAAACAAAAACTTTGAAATGTTGCAGGAAGAGCTTTCAGGAATAGAGGCAAAAATAGCTTATGCAAGACAGTTCTACAACGATGCCGTAATGAGTTATGACAACTCTCTTGAAAGCTTTCCCTCAAACATTGTTGCCGGAATTTTCGGATTTAAAGCAGAAAAACAATACTTTGAAATAGAGGAAACAGAAAAAGCAGTTCCCAAAGTGGCCTTTTAAAAAAAAGGAAAGAAAACATGATCTGGGAACACGTTAGCTCAAACAAGAGGGATTCAATCCTCTTGTTCATTTTTTTCTTTTTAATAATGGTGCTCTTTGCATATGTTTTTTCAATACTTTTCGGGCTCGGCATAATTGGCTTCCTTTTAATAGGCATAATTGTAGCCATCATAACAATAGCTCCCTATTATTATTCCGACTCAATAGTGCTAAAAATAAGCCAGGCAAGACCAGCAACACACGAAGAACACACTTTTTTGGACAACACAGTTGAAGGCCTGGCAATAGCCGCAGGAATCCCAAAACCAAAAATTTACGTCATTGAAGACACTGCCCCCAACGCCTTTGCAACCGGCAGAGACCCAGAACACGCTGTCATTTGCGTAACCACTGGCTTAATGAAAAAACTGAACCGAGTTGAACTAGAAGGCGTTATAGCGCACGAAATGTCACACATAGGCAATTACGACATCAGGTTCATGATGTATGTTTCCGTAATGCTCGGCTTAATCGTATTATTAAGCGATTTAATGAGATTTTCTTGGCGTGGCAATGGAAGCGACAACAAAGCCGGCGCTCTATTCATTGTCATTGGATTGGTTTTGGCAATATTTGCCCCCATATGCGCCAAACTCATACAGCTAGCTATTTCAAGAAAGCGCGAATTCCTTGCAGATGCAAGCGCTGCAATGCTGACAAGGTATCCTGAAGGGCTTGCCTCTGCCTTGGAAAAACTTGAAAAAGACACAGAGCCTTTAGAGGCAGCCAACAAGGCTACAGCCCACCTTTATATTGTAAACCCTTTAAAAGACCACAAGGGCACCCTGAACAATCTCTTTTCAACCCATCCGCCCATTGCCGAGCGAGTGAAAAGACTGAGATCAATGTGAAAGCAACATAAGTAAAAAAAAGTCGCTCTGCCCAAAATTTAACCATTAGTTTTAACTAAATTCTAACACAGTTTACCGTGAATAGATTCAAGGAAAAAATTGCTTGAAAGCGCCGAGGGAGGGATTCGAACCCCCGCGTGCCATAGGCACACCAGCTTGCCCGCAGGAAATTTTTCTTACCATAAACTATTTTTTTGAAAAGAAATTTTTCTTTTCAAGCAGTTTCTTTTTTTAAAAGAAAGTCTTCTCGAGGCTGGCGGATTAAACCACTCTCCCACCTCGGCACAACTATCATTATTTGCGGTTTTGTTTTTTTAAAGACTTGTTCTTTGCTTTTGAACTCACTTTGGGTTTTTTCTTTTTTCTTGAAACCGGCTTTTTTGGCTTTACCTTTGAAGAGATTTCATTTTCTGTTTTTAAATTTTGCTGGACTGTTTTGGTTTCCTGGAGCGCACTGACATTGCTTGGCTTTATGCCAAGCAATTCATCAGCCCTCAAGATAACAGCGTGTTTTTCAATTTTTTCAATGTCAATTGTGCCAACCAGTTTGGCGCCATCCAGGACTGGGAGAACGCGCTTTCCTGAAGAAGCAATTTTTTCAAAAGCCTTGGCTGGCTCTTCATTTATTTGGATTGTTGGAGATTCAGCCAGTGCACTGGCAATTGGCTGGTTTTTTTTGTCAGAAAGGGATTGAAGTTCTTCCAATAAAATAACTGCAAATCTGCCGTTTCCTATTTCAGAAACCGCTTCAGTTCTTTTCTCTGAAAGCATTTTTTCAAATGCCTCTTTTACTGTGGCACTGCTTTCAACCAAAAGAGGGTTTTCAGAGAGAAAACTTGAAAGCTTTGCCCCCATTAATCGCTCTTTCATTTTTATCAGCCTGCCCTCTTCTCGAGAGCCAAAAAAAATGAAAGCCGCAATAACCATTAACACCAGATTGCCTGAAATAAGTCCGGCAATGAAAAGCAAAAGCCCCATAAAAGAACCAATTTTTGAGGCAACAATTGTTGCCTTTGAATAGCCAAAAGCAAAAGAAAGCAGTGACCTGAAAACCCTTCCGCCGTCCAGTGGAAGCGCTGGAAGAAAGAGATTGAAGGAACCAAGGGCAAGGTTAACCCAAAAAAGAGAGAAAAGCGGC
>JAVYME010000012.1:16845-27598 GCA_038736825.1 Candidatus Iainarchaeum sp. | reverse complement strand
CGCCTTTTTTGACTGGAAACCTGTCTATTCCTGAAAAAATGAATCTTCCCTTGCTTCCCTCTATTGAAAACCTCAAGTTTATTATTGAAGTCCAAGTGTTGGCTTGCGCTTTGATTTTCAAAAGGTATGCGGCTGGCTTTAAGCCAGAAAAAGAAATTGAAGCATCCTTGGATGAATTTGCTTCCAGCATTAAAACTTCTTTTTTGCTGTAAGCTGAAAGCAGGTTCTCCTTTATAGAGGAATCCCATTCGTACAATTCGTATTCAACTAGGGCGCCTGTTCCCTCGTTGTTTGGGTTTTTAAGTGCAACCTTGTATTCAATGGTTTTGCCTTCAGGAAATGATTGAGAGAAATTCCTGAGCATTTGCTGTGCATCTTGCAATCTCACAGTGTTTCTGTCAAAATAAAACAAGGCTTTTTCAAGGCCTTTTTCGACAGTAAAACCAGTGGAGCCACCGTAAACATTGCTTATGAACGGCAAACCGCTCATGTTAAAGGATTTTTTAACCTGATAGAAGAGTGCAACATAATAGTATCCATTGGGGGCTTTTTTTGGGATTTTCCAAGAGAAAGCGAGCGGGTATTCTTGGTTTGCATCAAGCGTTAAATCCTCCAAAAGCCAGAATTCATCTATCAAGTTGTCGCCTTGAGTTCCACCGCTTTCTGTGTTCAGCCAGTAAACTTGTGCAAAAACACTGCCTTCAACCAAGGGATAGGGATTGTTGTTTTTTATTGTTGTCAAGAACTCTACTGTTTCTTCTGGGGCATAGCGGTGCTTGTCTGCGTGAAAGAAAACGAATTCAACACTGCCAAAATTGTAATAATCAAAGCAGTCCACGCCAGTGGCTTCCACATTGGTGCCTCCAACCCCGATATCCACAATCACTGCGTTTATTTGTTCAGTGTTGGAATTGCTTGTTTCCTGTGCAAACGCCAAAAAGGAAAAAGCCACTGTAACAAAAAACAAAATGGAAACTTTTTCAAACCAGCCCACAAATCCCATCCCCTTAAAGTTTTGACACTTTTATTTACTATTCTAAAATTAATAACCCTTTCGCTCTCGCTTTTGGCTGTTTTTTTGAATACAAAAACAGTTTTTTTATTTTTGTACCAAGGCATTGAAAAAAACAAAAAAATTGGTTAGTATTTAAAGTCTTTTCAGCATAAATTAATTGTTTCTTTGTTTTTGCGAGGCAAAAAAAATGCTTTCCTCTATTGGCTTTATTCCAGACGGAAACAGGCGTTTTGCAAAAGAGCGCGGTGTTTCCATAATTGAAGCCTATTCCATTGGAACAGAAAAAGCCTGGAAGACAATAGAATGGCTAAAAGAATACCCTTCAATAAAAAGCGGGGTTTTTTACACTCTTTCACTGAAAAACCTTTCAAGAAAAAAGCAAGAAGTTTCCCTTTTGTTTGAAATTTTTGAAAACGAGCTCAAAAAAGTCACAGAGTCAAGTTTTTTTGAAAAAAACAGCATCAGGCTCAAATTCATTGGAAGGCTCAACGAACTGCCTGAAAAAATAAGGCAAAAAATCACAGAAGCCGAAAATGCAACAGCAAGTTTTTCAAAAAAAACAATTTATTTAGCGCTCGGCTATGACGGGCAAGCCGAAATAGTGGATGCTGCAAGGCAACTGGCACTGGATTACTGTGAAGGCAAAATCAACTTAAAGGAATTGGACGAGCAATCCTTCAAACAATACCTTTACCTTTCAAAAGAACCAGAGCTCATTATCAGAACTTCCGGCGAGCAAAGACTGTCAGGGTTTCTGCCATACCAGAGCACTTATTCAGAACTATATTTTTGCAAAAAATACTGGCCAGAGTTTGAAAAAAGAGACCTTGCAAGAGCATTAAAAGATTACAGCAAGCGAAAAAAAAATTTTGGAAAGTAATTCAAGGATTGTTTTAAAACCATTGCCCTTGACTATTTTTTTAGTAAGACAATTCAGCCCCGTGGTGTAGCGGCCAAGCATGCGAGGCTCTGGATTTTAAAAAAAATGGAGCGACCTTGCGACGGGAGTTCGAATCTCTCCGGGGCTACTTTTAAAAAATTGTAAAAAAAATTGCCGGTAAAAGCAAAACTTAACAGTGAAAAAACACCATTGAGAAAGCAATCAATGAAAGCCAGATTAATGCCAATAATATTATTGGCTTTATTAGTGAGCCTAATACTGGCATCCATAAAAAGCCAAAACTTCACCTAAACCTTATTGCCAGTCCTGCCAAGCCCCACAACCTTGGCTTTGACAGCATTTTTCCCAAAAAGCGGCTTGGGCGATCCATGTCACCGTATTCTTCCAAGAATTCCTCCAAGCCAGAGGTTTTGGCTTTAGCGAACAATTTGTTGAGTTTTTCATCGCTTTGCTTGTTCAGGAAGGAACGCATTTTCCAGTGCGATTTCAAGTCCTTGTTGATTTCTGACAACAAGCTGTTATAGTTGTTCAAGGGTTTTCCGTATTTTAAGTGGTCTGCAATGGCTTCAGCGCATTTGAGGGCAGAAAGCATTCCAGTGATTATGCCGCCTCCAGTGCTTGCCTTGGTTTGAAAGGCAGCATCGCCGACAAGCAAAATGTTTTTTTCTGCAACGCTTTTAAGCGGCGGGCCTATTGGAATCAAATAGCCTTTTTTTTCAAGGGTTTCAAACTCCAAGCCGGTTTTTTGCTTGAATTCTGAAAATTTTTCAGCAGGATTGTGCCCGTGTGACACTCCAAGGCCGATTCTTGCAATTTTTTCGCTTTCTGGCACAATCCATGCAAAAAAGCCTGGCGCAAAAGAGCCAAAAAACATTTTCACTTTTTTTGAATCAAAATCGCCTTCAACGCGTTCTTGGTAGGTGTAAACAAAGGAGTCTGGTGGAGCGCTTATGCCGGCAAGCTTTCTTACAAGTGAAAGCGGACCGTCTGCTCCAACCAAAACCTTTATTTTTTTTATTTCCCCGCGTTCTTTTTTTTGAAAGAAAAGAGTGTTTTGCCTTAAATCTATTATTTTTGAATTGAATTCAATTTTTGCGCCCAGTGAAATGGCTTTTTCGCAAAGCGTTTTGTCAAACTCTTTTCTGTCCAAAACAAGCGCAACATCTGATTTTTTTCTTATTGCCAGGGTTGTGCCGTCTGGTGCAATTATGTCTGCGCCTTTTATTGTGTTCACAAGGCTTTTTTTCAAGTCTAGGTTGAGTTCTGTTGCTCCAGTGCTTGAAATCAGTCCAGTGCAGTTTTCTGGAATGCCTGCCTGTTTGTCTTCTTCCAAAACTATTGGTTCAAAGCCTAGCTCGGCAAGCCTTATGGCGGTCATTAGCCCTGTTGGGCCTGCGCCTGATATTACAACTGCATCCATTTTGTTCCCCAAAAACCCAAATTGAAAGAATAGGGGAATTTAATAAAAAGGGAACTGTATTAAGCCGAGAATTGGGGTAAAAGCGATTTTTAACTTAAAAAAAATAAAAAAATTGGATTTTTTTCACTTGTAACTCCATTTTTTGGGCCTGGGTTTTTCTGGAATTTCTTCTTCGAATTCAAAGTATTGTTTTTTGCTGCCAGCAAAAAGATAGGCAAAGAACAGGATTATTGCAATTATTAGGATTATTCCAATAACTGGGAGTAAGTCGCTTCCAAGCGCGAAAAAGCCAGTGCTTTCAGTTGTTGTTCCTGTTGTGGTTTGGGGTTTAAAGGCAGTGCTTTCAACCACTGTTGATTCCTTGAACGGCATTGGCGGGTTTTGCCATGGCTTGAGTGCTCCTGAAGCGTTTAAGTCTTGCAGTTCTGCTAGGGTTATTGGTGTTTTCAGGAAATAGGTTATTGTGGTTGTGCTTTCAGGTTGTGCGTTTACTTTGAATTTGATTATGGGGTCTGCGGAGAGCACTTCAAATGGCAAAAGCGAGGAGATTTCGTTGTCGGATTTGGCTAGGGTTTTTGGAATGGCTTCAACTATTTGGATTGTGGTGTCGCTTGTTTTGTTTGTAAGAGTGATTTTTATTGCAATCACGAATTTTTCAATGCCGTTTTCGGTTGTCTTGAAAACCGTGGTTTTTCTTGAAGGATTGGCTCCAGCCAGGTTTGCTGTTGCTTCCCTTGAAAGGCTGTCACTGGCAATTATTTCCAGGAATTGTTGTGCAGTTGAACAGCTTGTTTCTTCTGAGTGGAGTTCTGTAATTGAATAATTTGAAACGATTTTATTGTATTTTTCTTTTGCGCTTAAAGCGTTTTTTTCTGCATTTTCATAGTCTTTTTGCCCTAACAAGGATTTTGCTGATACTAGCAATGAGTCAGCTTCTCTTTTAAGCAAGGCAAGCGATTCTGGAACCGCAATTCCTTTGCTTGTGAATTGTGCGAGTGTTTTTTGAGCTTCTGTTTTTGCGTTTTCAGCTGCACTTATTGCATCTTGGGCTTTTTTTTCTGTAGCGCTTGTTTTCACTTTTATTTCTTTTTCTGTTGTGTTGCCTGCATTGTCTTTGGCAACTGCTTTCAGCAAAATGTCTTCATTTGAATCCTTTGCATTCCAGGCAATCTTGTATTTTTTGCCTTCAAATGGCTTTTCAGATGTTCCTATAAGGGAATTGTTTTGGTAAAAGGAAACCTCTTTAACTCCATAACCGCTATCGGAAGATTCTATTATTAAGTCGATTGTGCCATTAACTGTTGTGCCTGCAAGTGGTGAAATCCAGTCCAGTGATGGAGCAACAGTGTCCACTTTAACAAACCTTGTGATTGTGCTTTCAAGGTTGTCACAGGTTAAAGAGAATTCTGCTTTGCCGGCTTCAGCTGAAGTGAAAGTATACGATCTTACAGCCTTGTAAGTGTTGTCTATAATGCTTCCAATTGTTTTAAAGGAAGTGCTGTTTGCTGGTTTTACTTGTAAAATGCAGCCTTCCATTTTTGCATTTGAGGAGGAAATTTCTATTTGGAGTGTTTCCTCTTTTGCGTATTCTGGCAACAATATGGAAATGGATGGTTCTTCTGAGCCAAACCTTGCGCTTATTGAGGCTGCATTGCTTTCAAGCCCTGCATTGCTTACTGCGGTCACCAAATAATAATAGCGGGTTCCCTTGTTGTTTCTGACTGTGCTGCTTGAATCAGTGTAATATGTGTTTGAAATCCTGGCTATTCTCTTGTCGCTGTCAACAGAAAAAGAGTTTGTGTGCCTGTAAACCCTGTATTCGCTTATTCCGCTTGAACCTATTGTGCTTGGCTCATCCCAATCCAATTCAATGTCTCCGTTTGATTGAACGCTTGCTGAAAGGTTTCTTGGAATGCTTGGCACAGTACTGTCAATTCTTGCAATGAAAGTGGAAATGCCACTGCAACCACTTGAATTGCAAGCCCTTACTTTCAAGTAATAGGTTCCATTGGAAAGACCGCTTCTTTGCAGGCTCCGGTTTTGGCAATAATCGCCGTCTATTGTGTTATCTGGTTCTATTGAGGAAGAGGTTTCCCAAGTGCAAGAATAGCCTGTTGCATTTTCAACCTCTGGCCAGCTTATTGTTAGACTGTTGTCGCTTGTCCAGGAATCGCTTGAATGCCCTGCCCAGGATAGTGATGGCGCGCTTGGAATTGCTGCTTGTGAAGAGCAGCCAGTGCTTGCTGGCATTAATGTGCTTTCATCACCGCTTTTGTCAACAACTGATACAGCACAATAATAGCTTGTGCCTGCAATAAGGTTGTTTGAATCGCTTGCACTACAGCTTGAGCCAGTGCACAAGGAATGGGAAAGCGAGAGCACTCTGTTAGCGTCATTTTTTGGGGTTGGCAGGGTTGTGCTCCTGTAAATATTGTATTTTTGTGTGTCTGGCTCGCTGTTTTTTTGCCAGGAAAGTTGAATGAGTCCAGTGCCACTCGAACAGGAAACCGTGGTTGGAGGGTTTGGAGGCGTATTGTCCAAGTATTCAAATGAAGCGCTTTGCACTGCTTGGTTTCCTGCATTGTCTGTTGATGTTATTTCAACAAGGTAATTGTCATCGTATTGCAGAAAGCTTTCAATGTATTGGCAGGAATAGTTTTTGTTGCTGGCTGAATCAATGCAATGAATTGTTGGGTTAAAGGAAGTGGATGCCTGATTGTTTATTTTTACATTCACTAGTGCAAGGTTTATTCCGCTCAAGTTGTCGTTTAAGTCAAAAGAGATTTCTTGGCTTGTTTGGCTCAAGCCATTATTGTTTATTTTTATGAATGGCGGTGTCTTGTCAAGAGTGATTGTTGCAGTCTTGCTTGGTGACTGGTTGAGGCTGTCGGTTTCACCGCAAGCAATCCATGCATACACTGTTTTTTGTTCGTCAGAGCTTGCATTGCATGCAATAATTGTTGAAAGGTTTAAAGAGTGTGTTGCAGAAAAGGAAATCCATTCAAGGTTTTGGTCAACGCAATTGAAAGACATCCATTTTTGAGCAATGCTGTTGCAGTCAGCCCAGTCAGGGGTTATTGCGGCACTCAATGTAACAGAATTGGAGTATTGAGCGCCACTGTTTAAGGAAAAATCAATTATTGCTGGCAAAGCAAAGGAAAGGTTTGAAATTAAAAGCAGGAAAGCAAACAGAGAAAAACTTTTATTCAAAAAAACCACTCCTGAAAACAAGGCTAACACATAATTAATTTTTTTCAGTTAATTTTGCCTTTTTTTCACTATATTTTTCCCTGCAAACGGTTTTTAATCCTTTTACAATGGTTTTCTTCTGAAAGCAATATTTTTTGGCGAAAAACATGCAATGGATTGGGCTTTTGTGGGTTGCACTTATCAGCATGCTTCCATTTGTAGAACTAAGGTTTGGCATTCCAGTCGGCATTTTTTCAGGAAGAGTGGCATTGCCCTTTGGAATGGAATTCCAGGGATTTGGCTTGCCATTAATTCCGGTTTTTTTGGTTGCAATCACTGCAAACATTTTTGCAGGCTTGATTGTGTTTTTGCTCTTGAACAAAGCAATACACCACTTTACAAGATTCAAATTGGTGAAAAAAACCTATGATTTTTTGGTGAAAAGGGTTCAAAGAAAATCCAAAAAATATGTTGAAAAATTTGGCGGGTTAGGGCTTGCATTGTTCATTGCAATGCCTTTGCCTGGCACTGGCGCTTGGACTGGCGCGCTAGCCGCCTTTGTTTTCGGAATGAGTTTTAAAAAATTTGCAATAGCAAACACAATCGGCGTAATAATTGCAGGCATCATAGTTTCAGCCCTGTCCTCCGGGGTTTTTTCACTAATATAAAAGGATTAAAACACTGCGCCCAATTATTTTTTTGCTTTTATGGCTTTAAGGGGCAATCTTATGCTTGGAGTTATAGGCGGAACAGTCTTATTCAAAAAAAACTTTTTTGAAAAATTCGGAGACTTTTTAGCAAGCACAAAATTTGGAACAGTCAACATAAAAATAAGCGACAAAATCGCCTTTGTGCCAAGACACGGACTGCTGAGCGCAATTCCACCCCACAAAATAAACCATAAAGCCAACATTTTGGGCTTAAAACAACTTGGAATCAGCAAGGTTGTCGGAATACACTCTTGCGGGAGCCTCAAAAAAGAAATCACTCCCGGAAAAATAATACTGCCAAGCGATTTTATTTGCCTTGCACCGCCTGAAACAATTTTTGACTTTCAAATAGAACACATCACGCCAACCCTAAGCAGCAGCCTAAGGCAAAAACTGCTGGATTCTGCAAAAAAACTGGGAATTGAAGCAATTGACAGCGGAATCTACCTTCAAACAACCGGTCCAAGGCTGGAAACAATAGCTGAAACAAAAATGTTCTCACAGTTTGCTGATGTCGTGGGAATGACAATGGCCAGCGAGGCAACCCTTTGCCAGGAAAGCGGAATGGAATTTGCTTCAATCTGCTCTGTGGACAATTTTGCCCATGGAATTTCAAATGCTGTGCCAGCGCATGCAGAAATAGTGGAAATGGCTTCAAGGAATGCTGACAATATTTGGAAAATCATTGAAGAAATTGCAAGAGAATAGGTGGCTTCCTTGAAGGCATTGATTGAAAATGTTTTTTTAGGCAAGAAAAAAACAAATGTTTTGGTTGAAGGAAACAAAATTGCATCAATTGGAAGGCAAAAAGACCGTTCTGGCGAAGTGATTAACGGAAAAGGCCTTGCAATTGTGCCCTCTTTTGTGAACTGCCACACTCATGCTGCAATGTCTTTGCTCAGGGGATACGCTGACGATTTTGAATTACAGGAATGGCTGGAAAAGCACATTTGGCCAATTGAAGCAAAAATCACAAAAAAGGATGTTTATTGGGGTTCAAAGCTTGCGTGCCTTGAAATGATTAAAAGCGGCACAACCTGTTTTGCAGACATGTATTTTTTTCCAGGGGAAACAGCCAAAGCCGTGAAAGAAACCGGAATGAGGGCTTTCCTTGGAATTGTTTTTTTGGGAAAGCAAAAAATCAGTTTTGGCAGAATAAAACACCAAGCAAGGGAATTGAATGGTTTTGGCAGTCTTGTAAAGCCAATGCTTGCACCACACGCTCTTTACACAGTGCCAACTGAAAACCTGAAAAAAATTGCAGAAATTTCTGAAAAAGAAAAATGGCTAGTGCACTTTCACTTGTCGGAAACAAAAAAAGAGGTTTTGGATTGCTTGAAGGAGCACAAAAAAAGACCTGCTGAATTCTTGCAAGAAATTGGTTTTTTTAGTGAAAGGGTTTTGAACGCGCACTCGGTATGGCTTGACAGCAAAGAAATCAATATTCTGGCAAAAACAAAGGCAAAAGCAGTTCATTGTCCAGCATCAAACATGAAGCTCGCTGTAGGCAGGGCAATGCCCTATAATGAAATGAAAAAAGCTGGAGTGCCAGTGTGCTTGGGCACTGATGGTTGTGCTTCAAACAATTCGCTTTCAATGCTTTCAGAAATGAAGCTTGCAAGCCTTTTGCAAAAACATTCCACTGGAAATCCAACAATACTGCCAGCCAAAGAGGTTTTTTTTATGGCAACCGAAGGAGGAGCGAAAGCGCTTGGATTAAACGCTGGGTTGATAAGGGAAGGAATGCTTGCAGACTTTTTGCTTGTTGACTTGAAAAATTTTTCCCTTGTTCCAGGACACAATCTCACATCAGACTTGGTTTTTTCTGCAAGCGATTCATGCATTGACACTGTTTTCTGCAATGGAGAAATATTGAAGTTCAAGGGAAAAATAGAGGGCGAAAGCGAAATTTTGGAAAAAGCCAGAGAGCAGGCATTGAACTGGGTTTCACGCTAAAAACTTATTTTAATAGTTTTTTGTTTACAACAACAACATCAGGCATTCCACGGTATCTGCCAGCATAATCCAAGCCATAGCCTGCAACAAACTCGTTGGGAATCTTAAAGCCTATAAAGTCTATTTGGAGGCCTGGCGCTTTTGGCAGTCCTTTGTCCAAGAGAACACAGGTTTTAAAGAATTTTTTTCTTTCTCGCAAGTATTCTTGGAGTTTGGAAAGTGTTGTGCCAGTGTCAACCACGTCCTCTATTAAGAGTATGTGGTCGCCTTCAAGCGGCGATGTTTCTTTTAAGGTTACCTTGCCACAACTGTGCGAAGTGTCATAATAGCTTGAGGCTTGAATAAAATCCAGTTTGGTTTTGAGGTCTGTTTCATCGTCTATTAAGCGCATCAAGTCAGAGGCAAAAAACATTCCGCCCTTTAAAACCACCACGCAGTTTACTTCTTTTGCTTTTTCAAAGGCACTGGCTACTTCTGATGCAAGGCGTTTTACCCTTTCCCTCAAACAGCCTTTAGAGATTAGCACGCGCTCTATGTCTTTTTTGTATTTGTCCCTCACACAGGGCTCTTCGCCTTCAAGCTTTATGCCTTCTGGTGGCACTAAAACTGTTTTGCTGAAATTATTGACTATTTTCACTTTTTTCCGCCTCCGGTTATTCCATTCCATTCCATTATTGCTTTTTCATATCTTTGCGGGTTGTCTGCTGGAAAAAACTGGGTTGCCATTTTGCAACCAAAAAGTTTTTTCTTTTCAGCAAGCAATGGAAAAACCTGTTTTTCAATGCTGTACTTTTCCCTTTTTGGAATCATTCTCAATACCTTTTTTTCAAGAACGTAAGCGCCTGCACTCACAATGCCGCGCTCTTTCAAGCCATCCTTTTCCCTAAAAGAAACAATCAGGTTATCTCTTGTTTCAACTCTCCCAAACTCTGAAGCATCCTCCACTTCCACGAGAGCCAGCGTTCCAATTGCCTTTTTTTCCCTGTGCAATTCCAGCATTAGAGAATAATTTATGTCTTTTACCTCGTCACCATTGCACATGTAAAAAGTGGAATCAAAATGCTTTTCAGCAAGCTTTAATGCACCAGCAGTTCCCAAAGGCTCTTTCTCCAAACTGTATTTTATTTTCAAGCCAAGCCTTTCGCCATTTCCAAAATATTCTCGTACCTTTTCCGCTTTATAGCCGACTCCCAGCACAACCTCTTTAACGCCATGCACTTTCAAGTTTTCAAGATTGTACTCTAAAACCGGTTTTCCCTTTACTGGAAGCAATGGCTTGGGAATTTCCAAAGTGAAAGGCCTCAAGCGCGAGCCAATGCCGCCGGCAAGAACAAAAGCCTTTCTGACAGCCCTCATGTTCTATTATACCGGCAAAAGGTTTTAATTTGCAATTGTCCAAATGGAAGCAAAAAAAAAGGCATTAAATTAAAGCAAAAAAAGAATCAATTGACAGCAATTGTACCAAAAAAAAAATTGCACTTGCATTTGTTTTATTAATATGTTGTTGTTTTAATGTCTGAAAGAATGCCTTGGTGTTGGAATGGAAATCGCGGTTATTGGCA